>CAYTBN010000026.1:0-436 GCA_964436045.1 uncultured Rickettsiales bacterium
GTGTCGTCGTCCCCGGTGTCGTCGTCCCCGGTGTCGTCGTCCCCGGTATCGTCGTCCCCGGTGTCGTCGTCACCAGCGCAGTCCGAGTCGTCCTCGTCGACGTCGCCGTCACAGTCGTTGTCGAGTCCGTCGCCGCAGTCGGTCTCCGCCAGGCAATCGGCCTCGGCCGCGCAGTCCGTGTCGCAGCAATCGACCATGCCGTCGCCGTCGTTGTCGATGCCGTCGCCGCAGTCCTCGCCGGAGCATTCGGGCTCGCCCCAGCAGTCCTGGTCGTCGCAGTCGGTGAACCCGTCCTCGTCGTCGTCGATGCCGTTCCCGCAGTCCTCGCCGCCCTGACAGGTCGGGTCGTTGAAGCAGTCCTGGTCGTCGCAGTCGACAAATCCGTCGCCGTCGTCGTCCACGCCGTTGTCGCAGACCTCGGGCGTCGAGCAGTTGG
>CAYTBN010000026.1:536-65580 GCA_964436045.1 uncultured Rickettsiales bacterium
GCAGTCGGTGTCGTCGCAGTCCACGTCCCCGTCGCCGTCGTCGTCCACGCCGTTGTCGCAGACCTCGGGCGTCGAGCAGTTGGGGTCGTTCGCGCAGTCGGTGTCGTCGCAGTCCACGTCCCCGTCGCCGTCGTCGTCCACGCCGTTGGCGCAGTCCTCGGTGGCCGCACAGGCCGGGTCGTTGAAGCAGTCGTCGTCGTGGCAATCGACCAGGAAGTCGTTGTCGTCGTCGACCCCGTTGTCGCAGACCTCGCCGGTTCCGCAGTCGGGATGCAGGGCACAGGTCGGATCGTCACAGTCGATCAGGCCGTCGCCGTTGTCGTCGATGCCGTTGTCGCAGGTCTCTCCGCCGCAGAGCGGGTCGTTGTCGCAGTCGTCGTCGTCGCAGTCGACGAGGCCATCGCCGTCGTCGTCCACGCCGTTGTCGCAGACCTCGATCACGACGCAGTTGGGATCGAAGTCGCAGTCGTCGTCGTCGCAGTCGACGAGGCCATCGCCGTCGTCGTCCACGCCGTTGTCACAGGTCTCACCGCTGACCTGGCAGTTCGGGTCCAGGTCGCAGTCGTCGTCGTCGCAGTCGGCGAGGCCGTCGCCGTCGTTGTCGAGGCCGTCGTCGCAGACCTCGGGGGTCGAGCAGTTGGGGTCGGAGGCACAGTCGGCGTCGTCGCAGTCCGTGTCCCCGTCGCCGTCGTTGTCGAGACCGTCGTCGCAGACCTCGGGGTCGGCGTTGCAGGCCGGGTCGAGGAGGCAGTCGTCGTCGTGACAGTCGACGAGGAAGTCGTTGTCGTTGTCGAGACCGTCGTCGCAGACCTCACCGCCGCCGCAGGCGGGGTCGTTGGCACACCAGGGGTCGTCGCAGTCGATCAGCCCGTTGCCGTCGTCGTCGATCCCGTTGAGGCAGTCCTCGGGGGCGCAGTCGGGGAAGAACGCACAGGCGGCGTCGTCACAGTCGATGAGGCCGTCGCCGTTGTCGTCCACGCCGTTCTCGCAGTCCTCGCCGCCGCAGGCCGGGTGGTTCTCGCACGACACGTCGTCGCAGTCGACCAGGCCATCGCCGTTGTCGTCCACGCCGTTGTCACAGACCTCGAAGCTGCCGCAGGCTGGGTCCATGTCGCAGTCGTCGTCGGCGCAGTCGACGAGGCCGTCGGCGTCGTCGTCGACGCCGTTGTCGCACGTCTCACCGCCGCCCAGACAGTTGGGGTCCAGGTCGCAGTCGTCGTCGTCGCAGTCGATGAGGCCGTCCCCGTCGTCGTCGACGAGGTTGGAACAGATCTCGGAGTAGCCCCCGCAGGCCTGGTCGTTGTCGCAGTCGTCGTCGTCGCAGTCGACGAGTCCGTCGCCGTCGTCGTCGATGGCGTTGCCGCAGTCCTCCTGGCAGGTCGGCTCGCCCGCGCAGTCGGCGTCGGCGCAGTCCACATCACCATCGGCGTCGTCGTCCACCCCGTTGCCACAGTCCTCACCGCCGCCGCAGGCCGGGTCGCCCGCGCATTCAGGGTCGAAGCAGTCGATCAGGAAGTCGTTGTCGTCGTCGACGCCGTTCTCGCAGTCCTCACCGCCGACCAGGCAGATGGGCTGGTTCTCGCAGAAGGGGTCGTCACAGTCGACGAGGCCGTTGCCGTCGTCGTCGATCCCGTTGAGGCAGTCTTCGGAGCCGCAGGCGGGGAAGAACTCACAGTCCTCGTCGTCGCAGTCCGCGTCGCCGTCGCCGTCGTCGTCCACGCCGTTCTCGCAGTCCTCGCCGCCGCCGGCTCCGCAAGCCGGCTCCATCAGATCGCACTCCTCGTCGTCGCAGTCGATGTCGCCATCGCCATCGTTGTCGACTCCGTCGTCGCACAGGCCGCACTCGTTGGCGCACTGTCCGTCGCACAGGCACTCGCAGTCGTCACAGTCGACATCTCCGTCGCCGTCGTCGTCGATGCCGTTGCCGCAGTCCTCGACCAAACAGGCGACATCACCCACACATTCGGAGTCGCAGCAGTCGATGTTGCCGTCGCCATCGTCGTCGATGCCGTTGTTACAGATCTCGCCGCCGCCGCAAATCGGGTCGACGTCGCAGTCCTCGTCATCGCAGTCGATGTCGCCATCACCGTCGTCGTCGACGCCGTTGCCGCAGTCCTCGGTGGGGTTGGTGCAGACCGGGTCGGCGGCGCAGTCGGAGTCGCCGCAGTCCTCGAGCCCGTCGAAGTCGTTGTCCACCTCGTCGTCACACGTCGACTCGGAGGCCGGCGGATCGCAGACGACCAACAGGTCGTCGAAGGCGAGACCCGCGTCGGGGGCGGGTTCGTCGTCGTACTCGGCCAGATACAGCCAGACCGTGTTGACCGGCAACCAGGGCAACAGGGCGGACAGGAGGAAATCCTCGTCCTGGGCCGGGCTGACGATGTCGTCGGCCAGCTGGAAGTTGGTGCCATCGATGGAGAAGCCGAAGCAATCGCCCTCGGGCGGAGAGCTGGCCGTCCACGCCCCCGGGCAGGAGTCCTGGTTTTCACCCAGGTCCATGATCCAGACCGACACGCCCACGGAGCTGCAGCCCTGGATGGAGACCGAGTCCGTCGAGACACCGGTCGCCTGCAAGCACCCCGACTGGTTCGACGATGCCACCAGCGACAGGCCGTCGAGGCCCACATCCGAGAAGCTCACATCGGAGCACTGGGGGTTCGCCCCACCCGTCCACTGGGACCAGCCGGTGGGCAACGTCCCGAGCTCGAAATCCTCGTAGACCAGGATCGTCTGGGCGGACGCCGCGGACCCCCAAAGGCAGAACAGACACGCGGCCAACGTGGCACGCAGGATCAACTTCCCTCGCATGGATTCCTCCCGATTTGGACCTTCTGGAGCTTGGGGGCCGCCTTGCCCCTACCCGACCCGGTTCCCTCTTGTGAGCTGGCGATCCAAAGGTCCATCATCGGGCCCGGATCGCCAGATCGACATCATACCGCCAGCCGGGGCTCACGATCCAATCGGACACTGGCCGGGAACCTGGACCAGAACCTGTGCTGCGCTTGGGGTCGATGGCGTTGACGAACGACCTCGCATGCCCGATTGTACGGGCACCGCGCACGCGGAACGCCACCTTCCGGAGGGGTGATCATGGGCTGGGGAATTGCAATTGTCGCGGCCGCACTGTTCGTGGCCTGGGCGCTACTGAACCTCAAGACCTCGCGGAAGGATGGCACCTACCTGGGCCGGATCCATCCCTACCGTCGGCTGATGCCCTACATCATGCGGACCCGCACCGAGTCGGTGGTCTACTTCGATCACTACGTCGACGCGACCAAGCTGCTCGAGTACGTGGCCCAGGCCAAGGAAAAATTCGGCGCCGACATGACGCACTGCATTGTCGCAGCGGGCGCGGTCGGGTTGGCCGAGGTGCCGACCATGAACCAGTTCGTGATGGGACGCCGGTTGTACCAGCGGCGGGGCACCCACATGGCCTTCAGCGCGAAGCGCAAGCAGCTGGACAAGAGGGCCAAGCTGGCGGTGGTCAAACTGGAGATCCCGGAGACGGAGAGCTTCCGCGACTTCTGTGGGCGGGTCACGGCCAAGATCGGCGTCGAGCGCTCCGGAGATCGCACCTACGCGGACAAGGAATACGACCTGTTCAACATGGTGCCGCGGCCGGTGCTCAACGCCGCAGTGACCCTGTTCCGCTGGCTCGACTACCACAACGTGCTGCCCCACTCCTTCATCGAGAGCGACGGCATGTACTGCAGCATCTTCGTGGCCAACCTGGGTTCCCTGGGTATGGGCGCTGGCTTCCACCACCTCTACGAGTGGGGCAACTGCCCGGCGTTCTGCATGGTCGGAAAGGTGGAGGACCGACCCGTGGTGGTCGACGGGGAGATCGTCGTCCAGCCGACGCTCCACATCCGCTGGTCCTACGACGAGCGCATCGATGATGGCCTGGGCGCCCGCTTCGGCATGGACGCGATCTCTCGTGTGCTGGCCAACCCCTTCGAGGAGCTGGGTTGCCTGGCGGACGACGACAGCGACCGGGTATTGCTGGGATCGCACGAGGACGGGGAGTAGACGGATCTGTCGGCCGGCTCAGTCCCCGGCCGGCCAGGCCACGCCCGGCATCAATCGCGAGGGATCGAACGGAGCGTCCGGCCGCGCGAGCGCACTCATCGGGTGGCTCAGGGCGCGCAATAGATAGATGTTGCCCTCACTGCCCTTGCCGGCCAGGCCCCAGCTCGAGATCGGCAGCCGCCCCGAGGCCACGACCGTGGCCCGGTTCCAGTTCAGCGTGCCCACGTGGATCCGCTGCTTGGCGTCCTCGAAGTTGGCCCGCGAGTTGGTGAACACCGCCGCGCACAGGCCGTAGGTCGACCGGTCGGCCGCTTCCCAGGTCTCCTCGCGGGAGCCGCTGCGCTCCAGGGCCAGGACCGGGCCCGGCACCTCCTCCGGGATGGCGCCGTTGGCGGCTCCGTTGTCGTATTCCAGCACGCTGGGCGTGAGGTAGTGGCCGCGCAGCGGTCGCTCGAGGATCTCTCCGGCGAGGGGCAACGCCGCACCCTTGCCGTGCATCACGGAGACGCGTTCGAGGATCTCGCCCCGCAAGGCCTCGGTGAGCACCGGGCCCATGAACACGTCCTCGTCGAATCCATGACCGATGCGAAGCGACGCGGTGAGGGCGAGGAGCTGCTCGCGGAAGCGATCGTACGCCGCGTCCTCGACCACCACCCGCGCGGTGGAGTTGAACCGCTGGCCCGCGGTGAGGAAGGCGCCGGTGACGACCTCGTAGACCGCTCGATCCAGGTTCGCGTCATCCAGGACCACAGCGGTGCCCTTGCCGCCCGTCTGGGAGATGATCCGTTTGCGAACGTGATCCCCGGCGTGGGCGACGATCTGCCTCGCCGTGCGCCGATGTCCAGCCACCACCACAGCGTCCACGTCCGGGTGGGCGGCGAGGCCCTCGCCGATGGGGTGGCCAGGGCCCTGGATCATGTTGAACACGCCGCGTGGCAGGTTGCTGCGGTCGAAGACCTCGGCCAGCAGCTGTCCGGTCGCGGGCGTGCGCGAAGATGGGTTGAAGACCACCGTGTTGCCCGCGAGCAGCGCCGACAGCACGTACCCCATCGGCACGAAGACCGGCAGTGGGGCCGGGGCGATGGCCGCCACCACTCCGAGGGCGCGCCGACGGGAGCAACCGCCGATGCTCTCGATCTGCCTCTGCGCCAGCAACTCGGGCCCCTCGCGGAACAGGATCTCGCACTGGCGGACCGCCGCCAGCACCTCCATCCGCGACTCCCATTGCGGCTTTCCCACCTCGGTGGTCACACGGGCGGCCAGCTGATCGGTGACCTGCAGGAGCTGATCGGCCACCGACTCCAGGTGGTGAACCCGCTCTTCCAGCGGGAGTTCGCGCCAACCGTCCAGGGCGACGCCGGCGAACTCGACCGCGGAATCCACGCTCGCTGTGGTGTACGGGAAGGTGCCGGCCAGGTGGTCGAGGTTGCCCGGATCGCACACCTGGAACGACCCGTTCGCCCCGGGCGGACGGATGAAGCTGCCGTGGATGTAGTCCCCCTTGGCGGGCACTGCGATCCGGTGCACTTCGACGTCTCCTCTCCCCGGGGTTCTGCGGGCCAGCTCGGTCCCGCCCGGATGGCCGATCCGGGGAGCGTGCGGGGCTTTACCACAGATCACTGGCCCCGGGCAAAGCGACGGGCGCCCCGTGGTACAACAAAGGCCGGGTCCCACCGATGCCGTCTTCCTCCCACCGGGTGCTCTTCGTCCACGCCGCGCCGGGCATCCCACTGGATGGTGACGGCGGTGGTTCGCGCCACCTCCAGGAGGTCATCCGGGCGATGGCGCGGGCCGGGCACCACGTGATCCTGGTGGCCCGCCGGGTGACCCGTGCGGCCGCCGGGCCGCCACCGGAGTTGCCGTGCGAGATCCGCCGGTTTCCCCAGGGGACCCTGCCCGGATTCCTGCAGCGGCTGCCGTCGGTGGACGAGACGGTCTACGACCGGCGGCTGGGACGCTTCCTTCGCCGGCTGGTCGGCGAGGTCCAGCCGACCCTGGTCTACGAGCGCTACAGCCTGTTCTCGCTGGCCGGGATGCGGACGGCACGGAGGGCGGGGATCCCCTCGGTCCTGGAGGTCAACGCACCGCTGGCCCTCGAGCGGCAGCGCCACGAGGGGCTGCGGGCCCGTCGCCACGCCACGGGCCGGGAACGAGAGGTGCTACGGAGTGCGGACCGGATCGTCGCGGTGTCCCGCTGGTTGCAGGCCCACGCGGTCTCGCTGGGGGTCGAGCCGGAGCGGGTGACGGTGCAGCCCAACGGCGTCGACGCGCGGGCGTTCGCGCCCCGCCCCCGGCCGGAGGCGCCTCCGGCGCTGGCCGCCATCGACGGCCGATTCATCGTGGGTTTCTGCGGCAGCCTCAAACCCTGGCACGATCCGGCGGTGCTTCTCCGGGCGCTGGCCAAGACCCCCGAACTGGCCGACGTGGCGCTGCTGGTGGTGGGCGACGGCCCCGGTGGCCCGGCCGCGCGGGCGCTGGCGACCGAGCTGGGGCTGGACGACCGGGTGGTCTGGGCTGGCGCCCTTCCTGCGGACCAGATCCCGGACCAGCTGGCCCTGTGCGACGTGATCTGCGTGCCGAGCCCGCCGACGCCGGACTTCTACTTCTCACCGCTCAAGCTGCTGGAAGGCATGGCCATGGGCCGTCCGGTCGTGGCGACCGACATCGGTGACGCTGCGGCCGTGGCGGGCGGCGGCGGGGCCCCGGGCGCGCTGCTGGTGCCGCCGGGGGACGATACCGCGCTGGGGGCGGCCATCCTCCGGATCCGGCAGGATGGCGAGCTGGCCCAGCGGCTCGGAGCGGAAGGCCGGCGGCGGGCAGAACAGCACACCTGGGATCGCGTGCTCGCCGAATCGCTGGCAGGTCTCTGAGCCTCGCGCCCGCGCGGGCTCGATCCTTAGAGCAACGTGGTCGGCCCTGGAATCTCGAAGGAGTCGGTGGCGTACACCACGCCGTCCTCGGTCTCCTCACGCACGAGGCGCGCGTGCGCGCCGCTGACCGACGCGTGGTGCAGAACCAGGTCGTTGCTAGACCGGCGACCGATGGTGATCGGAAAGCCGTTCCCGAGCCGAACGGCGTCCACGGGCGGCGAGTACAGTCCTTCCTCGAACTCGAAACCGGGAAACAGCTCGTCGGTCACCGTATGTCCTCCCGCGTCGCGAGACCGGATTTGCGACGCTCGGGCCAGCATAGTGGACGGCCGCGTTGTGTGCGAGAATCAGCGCCCTGGAGACAAGGTGAGCGAGGACAGCCTCCCGACCGCGCCCGCGCGCGCCCTCGAACTGGCGGATGAAACCGCCCTGTATCGCTCGTCGATGGTGGGGCGCTTCACCTGGCTGCTGGAGCGGTTCTTCGCGTTCACCTTCACGCGCATCAAGCCCGATCTCGAACACCTCCCCGCCGTCCGCAAGGCCGCCGCCAACGGGCTGATCGTCTACGTGATGCGGAACCGCTCGGTCCTGGATTACGTGTTCTTCAACTGGTACTTCGCCCGCTACGGCCTGCCGCTGGCCCGCTTCGGCAACGGGGTCAACACCCTGTGGTTCGGCACCGTCGTCGAGGTGGCACGCAAGACCTGGCACAAGTTTCGCGACCGCTGGAACAACGGGCCGATGCCCGACCCCATCGACGCGGGCTTCATGATCCGTACCGTGGCCGCCGGCCAGCCCGTGCTGCTGTTCCTGCGCCGCCCGCCATCCTGGTTCTTTCGGCGGCCCCAGCAGTCCCGCGAGGACATGATCGAGCAGCTCCTGCGGCTGCAGGAGTCCGAGGAGAGGCCGATCTTCGTGGTCCCACAGATCATCGTGTGGGAGCGACGGCCCGAATACACGCAGCGCAACCTGGTCGACCTGCTGTTCGGCGAACGGGACCACCCTGGCCGGCTCCGCAAGCTGGTGCACTTCCTGGTCTATCACCGGGGCGCGGTGGTGCGGATGGGCGAGCCGGTGGACCTGCGAGCCTTCGCCGACGCGCTCCCGGGTCAGCCGCTGACCAAGCGCGCCAAGAAGCTGAGGTTGGTGCTGCGCGGCTACCTCTACCGGGAGAAGCGGCTGATCAAGGGGCCGACGGTCAAGCCGCGGGCCTGGCTGCTGGCTCGTATCCGGCACAGCCCGCGGGTGGAGAAGGTCATCGAGCAGGTCGCCCAGCGCGACCGCCGATCCGTGGGTTCGCTGGAGCGCAAGGTCGACAAGATGCTCGACCAGACGGCCGCCGACTTCAGCTTCAACTGGATCGTGTTCGCCCGGATCCTCTTCGACTTCGTGCTCAACCGGATCTACGCCGGAGTGGAGTTCCGGGGCGACGACGCCGAGCGCATCCGCCGGGCGGGACGCCGTGGCACGCTGGTGTTCGTGCCCTGCCACCGCTCCCATCTGGACTACATCCTCATCTCGTGGTGCGTGTTCCACCAGCAGTTGCAGCCGCCACACGTGGCCGCAGGTGCCAACCTGAGTTTCTGGCCGCTGGGCCCGGTCTTGCGGCGCTGGGGCGCATTCTTCCTGCGCCGGTCGTTCCGCGATGACGAGCTCTACCACGCCGTGCTCTCGACCTACGTCCGCGAGCTGGTGCGGGAGGGAGTCCCCCAGGAGTTCTTCATCGAGGGCACCCGCAGCCGCACCGGTGGATTGTTACCCCCCAAGGTCGGGTTGCTCTCGATGTACCTGGCGGCGGCCGCCGACGGGGTCGCCCCGGACGTGATGTTCGTTCCGATCTCGTTGAGCTACGAGAAGGTGGTCGAGGAGACCGAGTACCACAAGGAGTTGACCGGCGGCGAGAAGCAGAAGGAGAACCTCCGCGGGCTGGCAGCCACGTCGCAGGTGCTTTCCCGGCGCTACGGCCGTGTGTACGTGCGGGTCGGCGAGCCCCTGTCCGCCCGGCGCATGCTCGACCAGGCTCCCGCACCGATGCCGAAACTGGACGGAGAGGAACGAAAGGCGTTCCTGAAGCGCTCGGGCGAGCAGATCCTCTGGGAGATCCACCGGGTCACACCGGTCACGCCGTCCGCGGTGGCGGCGGTGATCCTGCTCAGCCACGACCGTCGCGGAATGCAGGTGAGGGAGTTCGCCCGGCGCAGTCGCTTCCTGATGCGATTCCTCGCCGATCGCGGCGCCGTATTCTCCAATTCGCTGACCTCCGAGCCGGCGGACGCGCTGGACCAAGCCCTGCGCCGCTTCGCCGACAACAAGCTGGTCCAGATGTTCGCCGAGGATGACGGCGACGACATCATCGCCATCGTGCCGGAGCGGCGGATGACGCTGGACTACTACAAGAACAACATCGCCAACCACCTCGCCGGGCCGGCGATGGCGGCGATCGCGACGGGGCCGAGCGGTCGGCCGCGGGGGGAGGTGGCGGAGCGCTTCGGGCGGCTGGCGGACCTGCTCGCGATCGATATCCGTTTTGATCCGGACGCCGATCCAGACGCCAGCTTCGACGCTGCCCTCGCCGAGCTGACCGCGGCCGGGGTGCTGGCCGACGAGGACGGTACAGTGGTCGTCGCGAGCGAACGGCGGGCCGCCCTGTTCCGCGCGCTGTTGACCAACGTCCTGGAGTCCTACCTGATCGCGGTGCGGGGTGTTGGCATGCTGGCCAGCGAGGCGTTGACCGAGAAGAAGCTCCTGGATCAGCTGCTCAAGGAGGGTCGCAAGCGGTACATGATCGAGGACGTCACCCGGTTCGAGGCCATCTCCAAGGCCGTGTTGCGCAACGCCGTACGCCGCTACCGGGAGCTGGGCGTGCTGCGGCGCCGGGCGGACGGGGACGAGCTGATGCTCGACCCGGAGCGACACGCCCGCCACCGCACCGAACTGTACGAACTGATGGAACGCACTTGAGCAAGCGCAGCCAACGAAAGAGCGGACGCATCGCGCTGGTTCTCGGCGGCGGGGGCATCACCGGGGGTGTGTACGAGATCGGCGCGCTGATGGCGCTGAACGACTACCTCGAGAACATCTCGATCAACGACTTCGACATGTACGTGGGGGTGAGCGCCGGCTCGCTGGTCGCCGCGCAGGTCTGCTCGGGACACACGCCCGGGGTGATGATGTCGGCGCTGGCGTCCCGGAGGGGGGGAGCCGTCCCGCCCTTCCTGCGGTCGGACGTCTACGGACTCAACCTCGAGGAGTGGGGCTTCCGGATGACCGCGCTGCCCCGGATCCTCGCACGGGGTGTGCTGCAGACCTTGACGCCGGGCGCCGAGATGAGCGTCTCGGACATGGTGTACAGCCTCACCGAGGTCGTACCCTCCGGCGTGCTCGACAACTCCCCGCTCGAGACCTACGCGAACCGCATGCTGGCGCTGCGCGGCATGGACGGCAGCTTCGAGGGGATGCCCCACGATCTGTACATACCGGCTCTGAACCTGGATACGGGCCACCTGGTCGTGTTCGGCGAGACGGGGACCACCGATGTGAGCGTCGGACGCGCGGTGCGGGCGTCGTCGTCGATCCCCTTCGTCTTCCGGCCGACCCGCATCGCAGGCCAGGACTTCGTCGACGGCGGCTTCGAACGCAACCTGCCGGTGGACGTGGCAGTCAAGCACGGGGCGGAACTGGTGTTCGCGCTCAACCCGCTGGTGCCCGTACTCAACGTCCCGGACACACCTTCGTGGGCTCTGTTCGGCAAGCGCGCGCCCTACCTGGGCACCCGGGGTGGCGGCGCCGTGCTGGACCAGATCTACCGGACCCTGGTGCACACACGCATGCAGTACCGGCTCCGAGCCACCCAGGAACGGTTCCCCGAGGTGGACTACCTGCTGTTCGAGCCGGACGCCAACGACATGGTGATGTTCCGCTACAACGTGATGCGATACTCGGCGCGCCTGATCATCGCGGAACACGCCTATCGCCGGACGCGCTCTGTCCTGGAGCGCAACCGGCAGCAATACGAGGAGATCCTGGGCCGCCACGGCATCAAGATCGTGGACCAGATGCCCGACCGGCCTGCCCGCATGCCCGCGGAGCGTGCCGGGCTGCTCGACCGGGTGATCGACGTGATGGAGGAGGTCCCCATCATCCGTCGCTGGGCCTCGTCCGATGACAGCGACCCCGACACCTTGCTGGGACTGTAGCCGCGCGGCTTCGCGCGAGAAGGGAACGACGGTGCGACACTGGATCGCGCTCGCCTGCATGGCGGCGCTGTGGATCGGCGGCTGCGAGGAGATCGACCTGTGCGACGGGGCCCCCCCCTACGATCACGCCTGCGTCTGCGACGCCTACACGGGCGGGACGGCCCTCGAGGGGTACCGCGACCGCGACGCCGACGGCTACGGGGCCGACGCGGGCGGCTGGTGGTGCGGCGGGGGCCACGCCGACAACGCCGACGACTGCGACGACAACGACGCGGCGGCCTACCCCGACGACCGGGACGGCGACGGGGTCGACGCCTGTCCCGGCGGGGCCAGCGAGGCTGACTGCGACGACACCGACCCGGCGGTCCACCCGGGCGCGGATGAGGTCTGCGACGGCGTGGACAACGACTGCGACGGAGAGGCGCCGGACGAGGAGGACGAGGACGGCGACGGCTATCCGCTCTGTGCCGACGACTGCGACGACGGCGATCCCCTGGTCACCCCAGGGGACGAGGACGGCGACGGGGCCAGCGGCTGTGACGATCCACCGGACTGCGACGACACCGACCCGAGCGTGACCCCCTTCGACGAGGACGGCGACGGAGCGAGCCCCTGCGACGGGGACTGCGACGACGGCGACCCGGCGCTGAACATCGACGACGTCGACGGCGACTTCGACACCACCTGCGAGGGGGACTGCGACGACAACGATCCCGCCGTCGAGAGCATGGATCTGGACGGAGACGGGTTCTCCACCTGTGACGGGGACTGCGACGACACCGACAACGAGATGACCCTGCTGGACCTGGACAACGACGGCTACACCCCCTGCGACGGGGACTGCAACGACTTCAACGACACCGTCGGCCCCGCAGACCTGGACGGGGACGGGTACTCGACCTGCGACGGAGACTGCGACGACGGGGATGTCGCCCTCTTCCCCGAACCCGCCGCGGACTCCGGCTGGACCCGCGACTGCGCACCCTGGTTCGCCGCCGATCTGGGGGACACGGCCTGGTACGGTCCCCGGGTCTCGGAACCGTCCGTGCTGGACGACGGCACCCGGCTGGGGCTGGTCTATCGCACCGAGACCGACGACGGGGCCTCGGCTTTCGGGCTGTACTACACCGACGACATGAGCAGCTGGCAGGATGCGGGCGCCCCGATCCTGGAGGAGAGCGGTGACCCGGCGGCCTGGGACGGCCGTGGCCTGTCGAGCCCGCGGGCGATCTATGATCCGTTGGACGGAGATAACCCGTACAAGCTGTATTTCGCCGCCGCCGATCCCGACGCCGGCACCACCGAGATCGGCCTGGCGGTCAGCGCCGATGGGCTCAGCTGGACCCCCTTCGACGACCCCGGCTCGCCCGGCCAGACCCTGCGGGCGATCGCCGTCGGCGAGGCCGGTGAGCTGGACGAGATCATCGCCGCGGACCCCTACGTATGGGTCGAGGGTGATGCGTACTCGATGCTCTACCTGTGCTCCAACACCTTCGCCATCGGGATCTGCCTGGCCACCTCCGCCGACCGCGGTTACAGCTGGACCAAGTGGGACCCGTCCCCCGGCGAGGGGATGGATCCGGAGCCTCTGCTGATCCCGGGCGAGCCCGATCAATGGGACGAGCTGGAACTGGGCTGGCCCCTGTGGTTGGAGACGGGCACGGGCGGAGAGCTGCTCTACGGCGGGCGGAGCCACGCCGGCTGGGCCAGCGGTGTCGCCCATGCCCCGTTCGGACCGGCCGCCGGGGTGACCCGGCTTGACGACATCGGGGCCATCCTGGCCGCCGCGACCCAGGCCGGGCGCTGGGACGACGCCCGGGCGCTGGCCGGAGACGGCAGGGAAGACGGCGGGCAGATCGAGGTGTTCTACAGCGGGACCCGCGTGGATGGGGCCGTGCCGGGCGGCGAGGTGACCCAGATCGGCCGGACGGTCGCCGAGCGGCCGGACGTGCTGTTGAGCACCCCGTCGGATCCCCACGCGATGACCACAGCCGACGCGGTCACGTTCGCTGGGTTCGCCCTCGACGACGGACCGCTGGAAGAGTTGTTGATGGTGGTCAGCAGCGAGAGGGACGAAGGCGTGTTGTTGACGGGCTATTGCGACGCCAACGGCGACTTCGAGATCGAGGCCCCGGCGGGGACGTTCGTCGACGACCCGGCCCCGTACGTGGTCACCGTGAGCGCCTACGATGGCGGCGGCCTCGCCGGCGTCATCTCGGTTACACTGGATGTCTCGCCCTGAGTGGCGGATGGCCACCCGCGCCGGATCCGGGGCGGGCGGCAGCCAGGAGGAAAGAAGCGATGAGCGACACGAACGAGGGTGGAACGAGGCAGCCGTCCGAGGCGACTGATCCGCCCGCGCCCGAGACTCTCGAGACCCAGGGTATCGGGGCGCAGCCGCGGTCCGATACCTGGCAGGCGGCCACCACCAACGAGACCCCGCCGGTCCCGGACGATATCGACGCCCCACCTGCTGCCCAGGGGCTCGACGAGTTCCGGCGCAAGCGGTACAGCATCGAATTCGACGAACGGACCCTGATCTGGGCGATCGTCGCCGCGCTCTCGCTGCTGGTGATCGTCGAGGGAGTCTCGATCCTGCGTCTGCGAAGCCGGGTCAAGGACCTGGAGGGTGCGGCCAGCACGGGCACGCCGGCCAACGCGGTCCAGAATACCGGCGGCTCGATGTCGTGGGGCGACAGCGGCGACAGCGCCTGGGGTAAGGACACCACCGACGGCGCGGACACCGACGGCGCGGGCACCACCGGGGCCGATCCCACCGAAACCGGCACGACCGGCGCGGGTCGGGGTGCGACGCCGACCACCGGCGGCTGGGGCACGGCGCCCCCGGGGGAGACCGGCGGCACCACCGAGCCCGGCGCCGACGCGGCCGGCGGCTCGACCGGCTGGGGCACCGCCACGGGCGCGGGCGGCAACCCGGAGGGCACCGTCGGGGCGATGGGGTCCGGCACTCTTCCCGCCGCCACCGCGGCCGCGGTGCAGGGCAGCGCGGTGATGAAGAGCCTCGAGGAGTTCATCGAGACCAACGCCATCGACACCGTCGTCGCCGACTCCCTGCGCAACGTGGTGGGGGAGAGCCTCGCGATCCTCCAGGACATCGACAACAAGGTCGCCGCGGGCCAGAACCCGGCCGACGCCGAGGTGATGAAGGCCAAGGAACACGACCGGGTCAAGGCGGCCGTCGTGACCCTGGTGGGCCCGGTGACCGGCGCCGCGCTCTGGGAAACGCTCTATCCCTGAGTCGTGGCTGGTTCCCGGCCGGGCCGATCCCTCGAGGAGGTGAGCCGATGACCCGCGCGCTGATCCCCCTGGCCGAGGGCTTCGAGGAGACCGTGGTCCACGATGGCCGGGTGGTCACCAGCCGCGGACCCGGTACGGCGCTGCCCTTCGCGCTCACCCTCGCCCGCCTGCTGGTGGGCGAGGCCAGGGCCGCCGAGGTGGCCAGCGCGATGGTCACGACCCTGCCGTGACCCCGATCACCGTCTGGTTGACGCTCCTCCTGGCCGGCCCCGCCACGACCGCCGCGCCCCCGAACGCCTGTCCGGCGGGGAGCTGGGAGCAGTTCGCCCGGGAGGGGGGCGGTCCGGACAACGACTTCGTCAACGCAGTGGTCTTCGACGACGCGGGCCGGGGTTACTTCGGCACCGGGGACATCCACCCGCCGGAGACCCACGGGGGCGGGCTGTCGATCCGGCAGCCGGACGGCGAGTGGATACGTTTCCGGATGGAGGACGGCGGCCTGGCGAGCAACAGCGTCTATTCGCTGGCGGTATCCGAGGGGGGGCTGCTGGTGGGCTCGCTGGCCGGGGTCGACCGGCTCGAACTGGCTGCCGACCCGCGGGACCCGGATCCCCGCTGGACCGCCCTGCCCCGCAAGCCGGTCGGGGCCTTCGCGCTGGCGGACGTGGTCGACATCGCGGTCGAGGGGGGTGGCCGCGCCTGGTTCGCCACCACCTACGGCCTGTTCGTGGCCCAGAACGGTGGCTGGCAGCGGTTCGGGACGTCGGCCGCGGACGACGGGCTGCACTCCCGGTTCATCACCGCGCTGGCCCTGGCACCGGGGGGCGAGCTCTGGGTGGGGACCCAGGGTAAGGGCGTGGCCGTGCGCGGAACCGACGGGCACTGGACCCACCACCGGAGCGCCGACGGCGGGCTGGGCAACGATTATGTCCATGACATCGCCTTCGATCAGCACGGGCGGGCCTGGGTCGGGACCGGGATCGGGGTGTCCGTGTTCGACGGGAATGGCTGGACCGTCAGGACACCTGCCGACAGTGCGCTGCCCGACGCGGACGTACGGGCCGTCGCCGTGGACGGCCGGGGCTGGGTCTGGCTGGGCACACACCAGGGGATCGCCGTGGTCGACGGGGAGCGCTGGAGCGTCTGCACTCCGGACGGAGCCCCGGGAGCCGGACCCGGCCACCCGCTGATCGTGGCCGCCGCCCCCGCCCCGGATGGCTCGATGTGGTTCGGGAGCTACGGCGGCGGTGTCTTCGTCTGGCGGCCGGAGGGGCCGTGAGCCGGCGACGACGGCTCCTGGTCCTGGCTGCCATCCTCGGGGTGGTCGCGCTGGCGGCCTCGTATACCGCGTTGCGGACACCCCCGACCGGCCCGCCCTCGATGGTGCTGATCCTGGTGGACACCCTGCGGGCGGACCGGGTGGGGCCGGCGGCTTCCGGCGAGAGCCTGACCCCTAACCTGGACGACCTGGCCCGGGGTGGGCTGCGCTTCGAGCGCGCCTACGCGCCTTCGTCGTGGACCCTTCCCTCGGTCACCTCGATGCTGACCGGCCAGATGCCCTCGGAACACGGCGTCCGCTCGTGGGTCCACGCCGGCGTCCCCGCCTCCTCCCCGTACCTCCCCGAGCTGCTGGCCGACCAGGGCTACGTCACCACGGCGGTGATGGGCAACGCCAACCTGGGACAGGCCGGCTTCGGCCGGGGCTTCGATCTTTTTGTCGAGGCCCGTACCGAACCCAAGCTGGCCCGCAGCGGGATCCCCCTCTATCCGTCGGCCGAGGACATGACCGATCTGGCCATCGAGGTCCTCGATCAGGTCCAGGAGAGCCGTTTCTTCCTCTACGTCCACTACATGGACCCCCACGCCCCCTACCTGCTACCCCGGGGAGCCGACGATCCCTTCGCCGGCTCGGACTACCAGGGGTACGTGGTCACCCACCTCGAGCAGGTGTTGCCGCTGGTGGGTCGCCGGTACACCCGGGTCTACCCCTACTTCTGGTCCAAGGTCCGCACCGGAGTCGAGGCGGACCGGAGCCGCGTCCGCCAGCTGTACGACGAGAAGGTGCGCTACACCGATCGCCACCTGGGCCGACTCCTGGACCACCTGGATACCCTGGGGTTGGCCGACAGCACACTCGTCGTCGTCACCTCCGACCACGGCGAGGGGCTGTTCGATCACGGCATCCGTGAACACGAGGAGGTGCCCTACGAGCACCAGGTGCGCGTGCCGCTGATCGCCCGAGGTCCGGATCTGGACATCGGCGCGGTGGTCCAGATGGCGGTCGAGCAGGTCGATCTCACCGCCGCACTGACCAGCATCGCGGCGGGGAACGACGTCGAGGGGGCAGACGATCTTGCGGGGGGGAACGGGGCGCTCGTCGAGGTGTTGACCGGCCAGGTCCAGTCCCGCAAGAGCGGCGAGGTCGTGTCCGAGGTCTACGTCGCCGATCGGGACGAGCACCTCCAGATGGCGCTGTCCGAGGGTCAGAAGCTGATCCGGTCCAAGGACCGCTCGCTGATGTTCGATCTGGGACACGACCCGGCCGAACTCGACGACCTGTCCGACGACCGCGACAGCGGCCACCTCGGAACGCTGATCGACGCGAGGATCGGTCCCCTGCCAACGGGCGCCGCGCGGGCCGAGATCACGGACCCCGAGCTGCTCGAGCGACTCCGCGCGCTGGGCTACGTCGACTGAGTCGGCGGGCCTGGAGGACCGCCGCCCTGGTATTGGGTATCCTAGGGCGTCGTGCCGTACGTCGACACTGCGAAGGAAAGCGCCGGATGACCGACGTCCCGCTACCGGACACCATGCCCTGCTCCATACCGGCCCGGCTCACCGCCGGTGACGTGGTTTGCCGCGTCACGGTGACCCGCCTGGGCGGCGCGTGGGCCCGGATCTCCCTGGCCACACCCCTCGATCCCGGGCTGCCGGCGATCCTGGAGATCGACCGGCCGACGGATGGCGAGCGGGCGTGGATCCGGACCCGAGTCGAGCGTGTCCACTCGGAGGGCACGGCCCGGGGTTGGAAACGTTCGGTGGACCTGGCGCTGCTCGAGTTCGTCGATCGGGCCGCCCTCGCCTCGGTCGGGGCTCCAGACCTGCACGACGGGCCCGATACCTTCGACCACGAGTCCGTCTCCATCGAGGTGTTCAGCTACTCGATGGAGGACTCGGCCGACAAGATCTCGCCCGAGGACGGAACCCCCGACCAGCCGCCACGGCTCCCGTATGGAGCGCGCGCGCGCCATCGCCCGCGGCGCGTTCGCCCTGACGCCCACCGATGGCGAACCGGGACCGAAGCGCAGCCTGTCGCTGCCGGCCGCATACCGGCCCACGCTGGCGCGCCGCGAGGAGGCGGTCACCCCGTGGGGGGAGGCGCAAACCCCCCTGCGGACGTTCGAGAAGCGCGAGACGCGGATCATGAGCAACTCGCCGGTCGCCTACCTGATCTAGGGTCGTCACCGCAGCGGGGTGGTGCAGGATTTCAGTCGGCACGGGATGTACCTGGCGATCCCCGAGGACACGCCGCTGCCGCTGGCGGGTGCGACCGTCCGGATCGAGTTCCCCGTACCCACGAGGCACTCGGTGATGCTGGTCGGCCTGATGGCGGAGGTTCGCTGGGTCCACGGAGGCGGCCAGCAGTCCACCCCTGGGCGGGGCGCGGGTCTGCAAATCCTCACCTTCGACGCTGCCATGGGCCGCGAGGCCTACGAACACTATGTGGACGATCTGCTGGCCGAGCGCGATCGGACGTGACCCGCGCCCTCGGTCCGCTCCTCGCCGCCTCCTCCCTGCTCGTAGCCGCCCTGACCTCCCCTGTGACGGCGACCGCCAGCGGACGCTGCGCGGGGCCGGCGAGACCTACTTCCGGCTCGAGGGGATCTGACGGTCGCCGCAGGACGGAACTCAACAGCCCCGGACTTGCTTGGTATCCTGGAACCCGTCGGAGGTCGACATGCGCCGGACCGCAGTCGCCATCACGCTCGCCGTCGCCCTTGTCTCGATCGCAGTGATCGCGCTGTCGCTGCTGGTGGTCCCACCCGCGTATCGCTGGGCCCGCGCGCGCGCCGACGCAGTCGCCGTGGTCGAACCCCTCTCCTTGGGCGGGGCATCCGCCCTGCGCTCCACGGTCCGGATGCAACGCCCCCGGCCCAAGCGCTGCCTGACCCCCACGGCCGTGGACCTCGATGGCGAGGAGATGGCGATGGCCCAGGTCGGCGATGGGCTCGATGGTGCCCAGATCTCGGCGGCGGTGCAGCCCTTTCACTCCTTGCTGGCCAACTGCCAGCCCGTGGACGGGGACGACCACTCGGGCACCGTGGTCTTCGGGATCCAGGTCGGCTGCAACGGCGTCGTCCAGGGGGTCGAGCTGGTGGACGACGAGCTCTACGAGCCCGAGATGATCGACTGCCTGAGCGAGCGGCTGGCCTACGTGGAGTTCCCGGCCCATGACCTGGCGGACGGGATGTACTTCGAGTACCCGTTGATCTTCCATCCCCCCGGATAGCCCGTCCTCCGCTTGCCCACAGGGCCGCGATCGCGTATGCGGAAGGGCGCGGGTGCGTCGAGCATCCGGAGGGAGGAACGATGGAGTTCCGTACGCCCATCAGCGGCATCCGACCCAACCCGGCGGGCGACTGGCCGAACATCGACGACACCGCGTTCGTCGATCCCAGCGCCCAGATCATGGGCAACGTGTACATCGGCCCAGGGGTCTACGTCGGCCCGCAGGCGGTGATTCGCGCGGACGAACTGACCGAAGACGGCGACGTCGAGCCCGTCGTGATCCACCAGGGCGCCTTCATCCAGGACGGGGTGATCATCCACGCCCGCGCCGGATCGCGGGTGACCGTCGGCTGCCGCTCCAACATCGCCCACGGGGTGATCATCCACGGTCCGTGCTCCATCGGCGAGGAGTGCTTCATCGCGTTGCGGGCCTCGATCTACAACTCGGACCTGGAGGAGAAGGTCTGGGTCGGCATCGGCGCGATCGTGATGCGCGCCACGGTGCCGTCCCACACCATGATCCCCGCCGGGGCGATGGTCCGCTCGGGCGCCGACATCCAGCACTTCCGGCTGATGACCCACAACGAACAGGCCTACAAGGACAGTGTCATCGAGGCCAGCGCTGCTCTGCGCGATGGTTATCTGGCGCTGTACCGCGACGGGCTTCCCCAGCGGAACGGGAGCGAGTAGGCTGCCCCCCGGCCTGGACCCCGACCCCGAATCCGGAGGCGATCCCCGATGCACAAGTTCCTCACCTGCGCGGCCCTGACCGCATTGATTCTCCCGAGCCCGGCCCGGGCCAAGAGCCTGGACAAGCTCTCCTGCGAAGAGCTGGTCGAGATCATGACCCCGCGTCGGATGACGACGACCGCGCCGACGACGCCGAGGTACTCGGCGAGAAGAGTTGCGAGGGCGCAGTCGACGCCCTGGCCGCCACCTGCTCGGCCGACACGGACCAGGAGGTTTGCAACACCGCCGTGTCTGCCCTGGCCGATATCGGCACCCCCGAGGCGCTGGACAAGCTGGTGGTCATCCTCGAGAACGGCGACCTGGAGGACGGCGGCCGCAAGAAGGCCCTGAACAAGCTGCTGGACGCCGATCCCTCCCGGGCCGACGGCGCCATCCCGGGTGTGCTGGGTACCTATCGGAAGCTGCAGCCCCCGTTCACCAATCGGCTGCTCGATACGCTGGTGTCGCGCGACCTGCGGGACTTCGCCGACCTCACGATCCTGGTGGCCAGCGACCGCACCCTGAAGACCAAGGTCCGCAAGAACGCGCTCAAGGCCGCCGAGGAGCTGAACCATCCCCTGCTCCACGACGCGTACATCTCGCTCCTGGACGACAGCGACAAGAAGCTGCGGATCGCCGCCTGTCAGGGGCTGAGCCGCACCGGGTTGCCCAGCGGCGTGGTGGCCCCGGCTCTGGAGCAGGTGGTACGCAGCGACGAGAAGGGTGACGTGCGCACCGCGGCTCTCAAGTCGCTGAAGTTCCACGCCCACGCCGGCTTGCTGCCGCTGATCCACTCCGAAGTGCTGACCGAGATGCACCCCATCGCCTGGGGGCACTCGGTCGACCTGCTGATCGCGCTGGCCGACGCCAGCTCGGTGGACACGATCCACCAGGTGCTGCTGCGGGACGACAACCTGCCTGACGACGGCGTGATCGCCTTGATTCACCTGCTGGTGCGTATCGGCGATCCCTCGTCGATCCACGCCCTGCGCTCCCTGGAGGCGCGGGCCACCGGAACCGTCGATTCCGAAGCGGTGATCGCACGCAAGTACCTGGAGAGCGAGGCTGCGGCGGGTGCGGGCAGCTACACGCCGCCGGCCACCGCGGTGATCCTCTGGGACGGCACCACCCCCGACGACCTGCCCGTGCTCAGCGTGCAGCTGGATGCGAACGGGGTCGCCGTCTGGATCCAGGAGTAGCCGCCCCCCCAGCCCGGCGGCGCTCGACCCGCAACGCCACGGCGTTCCACACGACCCAGCCCAGCAGGGCCAGGGTGATCCCGGGCCAGATCAGGAAGAAGATCAGCGCGTTGGAGTCCCGGTAGGTCACGTCGAGCAGGTCGGCCAGGTGGATGACGAAGGTCACACACTGCTCGTAGAGCCAGGTACCGGCCAGCAGCAGGGTGCGGCTCATCCCTCCCTCCGCAGCCGTCGCAGCCGGATCCGCTGGGCCAGGGCAACGGCGAGCAGCGCCCACATCAGCCCGGGCCAGACCGCGCAGAACAGGACGAGGTTGGCGAGGCCATAGCCGACGTCGACCTCCAGGCCGGTGGCCCGGCCGGCCTCGAACAGGGCCAGGATCGTCGCGCCGTACAGCCCCTCGTCGGAGGCCAGCAGATCGGGCAGCCACGGATCGTGGGGGCAACCCCGGTCGTGACAGCGGCGGGTGCACCGTTCGGAGTCGTGTGACCACGCCGGCTCGCCCATCCAGGCGTTGGTGGCGAACAGGGTGGCCCACGGCACGACCGCCGCCAGGATCAGGACCACGATGGCGCGCCGCCAGGTCACGGGGCCTCCCCGAGCGACGGGTCACGCCGCCCCTGGTTCAACCCTACACGCCGGTCTCTGTTCCAGGGGGTGGCCAGCGAGCCGATCCGGTCCGATACAATGCCTCGTCCACGCGGAGGTTTCCGGCATGCGCGCGATGGTGATCGAGGGCTCGTTCGGTCTGGACAACTTGCGCCTCACGGAGCGGGAGGCCCCCGAACCGGGGCCCGGACAGGTACGGCTGCGGATGCGGGCCGCGTCGCTGAACTACCGGGACCTGCTGATGGTCCGCGGCCACTACGACCCGCGCCAGCCCCTGCCGCTGGTGCCCGGCTCCGACGGGGTGGGGATCGTCGAGGCGGTCGGCGAGGGTGTCAACCGGGCTGGGGTGGGGGATCGGGTGTGCCCGATCTTCTGCCAGGACTGGCACGACGGCGCGCCCGAGCGGGACAAGCTGCGCTCGACCCTCGGCGGGCCGCTGGACGGCACCCTTCGCGAGGTGATGGTGATCGACGAGGGCGGGCTGGTGCATCCGCCCGGCCACCTGAGCGATGCCGAGTGCGCCGCCCTCCCCTGCGCAGCAGTGACCGCCTGGACGGCGCTGTTCACCGAGGGCGACCTGGCGGCGGGACAGACCGTGCTGGTACAGGGTACGGGCGGGGTGTCGACCTTTGCCCTTCAGCTGGCCCACGCCGCGGGAGCCAGCGTGATCGTGACGTCGTCCAGCGACCAGAAGCTGGAGCGGGCCCGGGCGCTGGGCGCCGCCGAGACGATCAACTACCGGGAGACGCCCGACTGGGGCGGGGCAGTCCGACGGCTGACCGATGGGCGGGGCGTCGACCACGTGGTCGAGGTGGGCGGCGCGGGTACCCTCGAGCAGTCGATCCGGGCCACGGCGATCGGCGGACGAATCGCGGTGATCGGGGTGCTGTCCGGCATCAAGAGCAACCTCGTGGTGACGCCGATCCTGATGGGCTACCTGCGGCTGCAGGGCATCCTGGTGGGGCACAGGGCGAGCTTCGAGGCGCTCAACAGCTTCGTGGCCGAACGCGAGCTGCGGCCGGAGGTCAGCGAGATCTATCCGATGGACCAGGCCCGGGCCGGCTTCGAGCTGATGGCCCGCGGGGGTCACCACGGAAAGATCTGCCTGACCATCGGAGACTGACGCGGCCGGGAAATATGCGATCACCCGCTCGCGTATCCTTGCCGCACACGCTGGAGGGACGATGGCCGACGACGAGGGCGGGAAGACCCTGGACGACAAGCTGGACGAGCTCAAGCGCAAGGCCGCGGTCGCCGCGGCGCGCAGGTCCATCGAGAAGACCGGCCACGGGATGCTCGACGGCCTGGAGCGCTGGCTGTTCGGCAAGGTCGGCGGGGCCGAGGAGGTGCTGCGCAAGGAGGCCAACCGGGGAACTGCCCTGGACCGCCTGCGGACGGAGATCGAACACGCCGAGGCCGAGGAAGAGCTGACCCCCGAAGCGCCCGCGGCGGGGCCGACGCCCGCCCAGAAGGCGCGGGAGCGCAAGCGCGAGGCCGCCCTGGCCCAGCTGGAGGCGATCAAACAGCGGCTGGCCGAGGAGGACGGCGGGGCGCCCGGGGAATCCGCCCCGGCCAGCGAGGGGACCCCTCCCCAGCGCACCCTCGATCCCCCGCTCGACGACGCCCCCGCCGCCGAGCCCCGCCGCAAGAAGACTCCCCGCAGCCTGTAACGGCACTCTTCGTTCTTCCGGTTCGGTGCTATCTTGCCCCGCGTGGGACTACATCGCCCACCTGTACCTCTGCGACGAGGAGGATCCGGAGTCCTGCGAGACCGAGTTCGGCCGCTGACGGCGGAACGACGGTCAGCGCGCCTGGGCGGGCCAGGACTGGACCCGCTCGATCAGCGCCCGGGTGCCGGCGTCCCCGGGATCACACAGCAGCGCCGTCCGTAGCTCGTCCAGCCCATCCTCGGTCCGTCCGACCTGCACCAGCAGCCGGCCGAGATTGGCCCGGGCCAGACAGAATCCCGGGTCGAGGCGCAGCGCCTCGCGGAAGGCGTCCGCCGCGCCCTGGAGGCACGGGCGCCCACTGCCGCAGTCGGCGCTGTGGTGGTGGAACCCGACCACACCGAGCAGATTGTGGGCCGCCGGATCCTGGGACCGCTCAGCGGTCCGCTCGCTGGCCTTCGACCACTCCAGGGGGCCGGCCGACTCGGGATCTCCGCCGTAATGCCAGTCCAGACCGATCCGTGGCATGCCCAGGTAGGTCTCCACCCGCGATGGGTCGACGGCCGGGTGGGCGAGGGCGGCGATCCCGCGGGCGGCCACCAGCCCGGGGTCGGCGGCGGCGGGATCGGCGTCCTCGGGCCACAGGGCGGTCAACGCCCCGGTCATCACCGCGGCCAGGGTCCAGTGAGCCTCCAGCGTGGGATGGCAGTGGTCGAAGATCTCCGCGTAGCTCGGGATCCCGTCGGGGGCCATCGCGGCGACCTCGGCCGCGCCGTCCACGAAGGTCACGGCCGGCCGCGTCGCCATCTCGTGGATCTCGTCGTTGATGTACGGCGGTGCCCGGTTGGGGTTCTCGTCCAGGCGCACCGCCTCCAGGTAGTGCTCCAGCGCCCGTTCGGGATACCCCTCCTGGGTGTACAGGGTGCCCCACCACCAGTGGGTGTGCGCCAGCGGGCGCTGGTCGAAGGCGTCGTCGAACAACCGCTCGGACTCGGCCACCGAAGCGGCGCCGGGGGCGGCCTGGAGCCCCCGCTCGGCCTCCATGAACAGGCCCTCCACGTCCGGGTGGCGCTCGTGGCCGGGGAGGGGGAACTGCCCTGGCTCGATGGACCAGTTCGCCGGCACGGTCGACAGCACCACCGGGATCCCGGCTGCGGCGGCCAGGTCCAGCAGGCGGCCGATGTTGTGGCGGAAGGTCTCGCGGGCGTAGGAGCGGTCGCGGTCGGTCAGCGGCGCCCGCTGTTCCCACGGCAGCATCTGGTCACGGGTGTACTCGCTCTGGCCCCAGCCGGGGACACCCCGGCCGCGGAGCCGCTCGCGCAGCCAGCCGACGGTCCGCAGCCCCGACAACCGCAGGTTCCAGCGCAGGCTGGACACGTAGAGTCGATGCTGGGCCGGCGACAGGAACTGACGCCAGTCCCAGAGCTCCAGCAGCTCGTTGTTGCCCGAGTACACGATCAGCGCATCGGGCTGTTGCTCCGCCAGGATCTCCTTGCCCAGCTGCAGCACCTGCTGGCTCGAGGCGGCGATCACGCCCATGTTGATCACCTGGAGGTCCAGGCCTGGGAAGTTCTCGCCAGCCAGCCCCTCGAGCCGGCCGGCGAAGCTGCCGTTCCGCGAGAAGCCGTAGCCGTGGGCGGCTGATCCCCCCAGCACGAACACCCGCCGCTCGTGCGGCTGCTTGACCGCCGGGTAGGGACGAGGCTGGGCCGGTAACGGCGTGGCGACGTAGGTCTTCGGCACGCGGTCCAGGGCCATCGCCGTGAGGAAGGGCGGCGCGTCGAAGGCCTGCTCCCGGCACCAGGAGACCTCCCGGTCCGGCTGGCCCTCGTAGCCGACCAGGCGCAGCACCGTCTCGGCCCCGGCGAGCAGCACCGCGAGGGGTACGAGCGAGTACAGCGTGCGCCGGGCCAGCCGGCGAAGCCGCCTCGCGCGCTGGATCCCGCTACGCGTTCTCACCGGGGTGCCTCAGGGAGCCGGCATGTGGAACAGCTCGCGGGTCTCGGCGGGGCTGGCGATCTCGCGGCCGGCCTCGCGGGCGACGGTCACCAGCTGCTCGATCAGCGCGCCGTTGGACGGCGCCTTGCTGCCGTCGGGGAGGTAGAAGGTGTCCTCGAGCCCGGTGCGCAGGTTGCCCCCCAGCTCGGCGGCACGGCGGTGCAGGTCCCAGACCTCGCCGCGGCCGATGCCGATCACCTGCCAGGTGGCGCCCGCGGGCAGCTCGTCGATCAACAGCGGCAGCCAGGACGGTTTGGCCGGCATCCCGGAGGCGACCCCCATGATCAGCGACACATCGATGGGCGGCTCGAGCAACCCCACCTGGCGGAAGAGGTCCACGGACCGCAGGATGCCGGTGTCGAAACACTCGCACTCGCCCAGGATCCCGCGCTCGGCCATGAAGCGGGCGAACGCCTCGACCTTCTCCACCGGATTGGCGAACACCAGGGGTGGCCAGGCCCAGGTCCCCCCGCGGGTGACCTTGAGGTAGTTCAGGGTGCCGGCGTTGAGCGCCGCCATCTCCGGCCGCACCCGGTCCAGGCAGGCCAGCGGTCCCTCGATGTCATCGCCCATGACCCCGGTGGAGAGGTTGATCACCACCCCCGGGCAGGCCTCGCGGATGGCCGCGCAGACCGCCTCGGAGTCGTCCGGATCCCACGACGGCAGGTAGCCCATCCCCGGCTGCTGGTTGCGCACGTGGGTATGCATGATGGTCGCACCCGCGTCGAACGCCTCCTTGGCCGAGGCCGCCATCTGTTCCGGAGTGACAGGCACGGGAAAACGGTTGGGATCGGTCAGCACGCCGGTCAGCGCGCAGGTGATGACGACCTTGTCCTGGCTCACGTTGCCCCTCCGATGAGGAGCCAAGGATAGTTGCGTCGGGCGGGGTCTGCTAGAACTGGCCGCTGGAGGACCGATGGCGCTGCACCATGAGATGACCGTTTCCGCGTCGCCAGACAGGGTGGCCGAGCTGCTGTGTTCCGAGCGTTACAGCCTGACCCAGCAGAAGGCACGGGAAGACTGCGTCGACGCCCGCTACGAGGCCAAGGGTGAGACCGACACCCACCTCGAATTCGAGGTACATCTCGTGAGCTACGCCCACAAGCGGACCGGCAAGCTGGACCGCAACAAGACCGAGAACTCGACCACCGCCTACCGCTACGACAAGGGGACCCGGACCCTGTACTGGCAACACCACGGCAACCACGGAGACCGGGTGGACGTACACGGCGACACGAAGCTGGTGGACGCTGGCGGGGACAGGACACGGATCGTCCGCGACGTGACCATCGACATCCGCGTCCCCGTCGTCGGCCGGGCGATCGCCAAGATCGTCGAGACCAAGTTCCGCCAGAGCTTCGACGGCGTCGGCGCGCTGATCGTGAAGCTGCTGGCGGAGGACGGCTGACACCCCACGCCTTCGGACCGATGATAGAACGGAACCGATGGCACCCAATCCCCCCGACGGCCGGGATCCCGACGAGCACCACGACGGTGACGTGGGCCTGGCCACCGAGCAGGACGAGCGCGTCCGGCGTCCGCCCATGTTCCGGGTGCTGCTGCACAACGACGACTACAGCACCATGGGATTTGTGGTGATGATCCTGATGGACGTCTTCAATCACCCGCAGGCGCGGGCCGTCCGGATCATGCTGGCCGTCCACGAACAGGGGGTCGGTGTGGCCGGGATCTACGGCCGCGAGATCGCCGAGACGAAGGTGGCGCAGGTCACCGAGCTGGCCCACGAGAACGAGTTCCCGCTGCTGTGCACCCTGGAGCCCGCATGATCGGCAAGGACCTGGAGCAGACCTTCGGCCGCGCGGTGGCCGACGCCCGCGATCGACGCCACGAACTGCTCACCCTCGAGCACGTCCTGCGGGCGCTGGTGGACGACGCCATCGGCCGCCCGATCCTGGCCGGCTGCGGGGTGGAACCCGACGACCTCGCCGGTGAGCTGGAGGAGCACCTGGACGACCAGCCGCGGGTCCCGGCGGGACGGAAGGTGGAGGTCTCGCAGACCATCGCGGTGACCCGTGTGCTTCAGCGAGCCGCGGTCCACGTACAGTCGTCGGGCAAGGACGAGATCGACGCGGGCGACGTGCTGGCCGCCATGTTCCGCGAGCCCGACTCGACGGCGGTCTACCTGCTGAACAAGCGCAACGTGACCCGGCTCGACGTGCTGGAGGTGCTGTCCCACGGCGCGACCCGGGACGACCGCCAGCCGGCCGGCGGCGACCAGGGTGGCGCCGCCAACCGCCGGGGCGAACCCGACGACGACCCGCTGGAGGCGTTCACGCGCGAGCTGGTGGCAGCAGCACGGGACGGCCGGTTGGATCCCCTCGTGGGCCGCAAGGCGGAGCTGCAGCGGACCATGCAGGTGCTCTGCCGGCGACGGAAGAACAACCCGGTGTTCGTGGGTGAGTCCGGGGTCGGCAAGACCGCGATGGCCGAGGGGCTGGCGCAGCGGGTGGCCGACGGCGAGGTGCCCGATCTGCTCGAGGGGATCGAGATCTACGCCCTCGATCTGGGCGCCCTGATCGCCGGCACCCAGTACCGCGGCCAGTTCGAGAAGCGGCTCAAGGCGGTGCTCGGCGCCATCGTCGAGCAGCCCAACCGGGTGCTGTTCATCGACGAGATCCACACCATCGTCGGCGCCGGCGCCACCGGAGGCGGGACCCTGGACGCGTCGGCGATCCTCAAGCCGATGCTCTCCAGCGGCGAGCTGCGCTGCATCGGCACCACGACCTTCGAGGACTTCAACAACGCGTTCGAGAAGGACCGGGCGCTGGCCCGCCGCTTCGGCAAGATCGAGATCCGCGAGCCCAGCGTGACCGAGACCATGCGGATCCTCGCCGGCCTCAAGACTCGCTACGAGGAACACCACGGGGTGACCTTCACCCGGCCGGCGTTGCAGGCCGCCGCCGAGCTGTCCCACAAGTACATCACCGACCGCTTCCTGCCCGACAAGGCCATCGACGTGATCGACGAGTGCGGATCGATGATGCGGCTGGAGCCCGCCGCGCGGCGGAGGCGGACCGTTCGCCCCGGCGACGTGGAGCAGGTGATCTCGCGGATGGCGCGGGTGCCGTCCAAGACCGTGTCGACCACCGACCGCGAGCGGCTCAAGACCCTGGACCGCGACCTCCGCCTGGTGATCTACGGACAGGACCCGGCGGTCGACGCCCTGGTCGCCGCGATCCGGATGTCCCGCTCGGGCCTGGGTCCCCCCCTGCGGCCGGTGGGCAGTTTCCTGTTCTCGGGGCCCACCGGGGTGGGCAAGACCGAGCTGGCCCGCCAGCTGGCCATCGTGCTGGGGGTGGAGCTGATCCGCTTCGACATGAGCGAGTACATGGAGAAGCACACCGTCTCGCGGCTGATCGGCGCGCCGCCGGGCTACGTGGGCTTCGACCAGGGCGGGCTGCTGACCGACGCGGTGCTCAAGAACCCCCACGCGGTGCTGGTGCTCGACGAGATCGAGAAGGCCCATCCGGATCTGGTCAACATCCTGCTGCAGATCATGGACCACGCCACCCTGACCGATCACAACGGCCGCAAGGTCGATTTCCGCAACGTGGTGGTGATCATGACCACCAACGCCGGGGCGTTCCTGGTCGAGAAGGGCAGCGTCGGCTTCGGCGGCGCGGGCGCCAGCGCCGAGGACGGCAAGTCGGCCATCGAGAAGACCTTCCCCCCCGAGTTCCGCAACCGCCTCGACGCCTGGATCGGCTTCGACCACCTGACCCCGGCGGTCATCACCCAGATCGTCGACAAGTTCGTGGCCGAGCTCGAGGACCAGCTGGCCGCCAAGCGGGTCACCGTCGAGCTGTCCGAGGAGGCGCGCTCCTGGCTGGCGGCCAACGGCTACAACCGCCGTTTTGGCGCCCGCCCGATGCGACGTCTCATCGACCAGGCCATCCGCCGCAAGCTGGCCGACGAGATCCTCTTCGGCGCCCTGCGGAGCGGCGGCCAGGTGGGCGTGGATGTGGACGGTGACGAGCTGGGATTCTCGTTCGGCGACCCGCCGCCCAAGGGACGGACGCGGGCCAGACAACCCGCCGACGCTCTCTGATCGCTGGACTGCGAGCAAAAAAGGAGCTATCTAAGACAGCGCGGCTTCCTGCTCCGATCCGAACGACAGCCCCACACGGGAGGCTCCCGTTGGCCCACGCTCTGGCCCTCGACAGCCGCGACATCGCCATCGACCTGCATGGCCTGCTCCGCGACATGGATCCTGCCCGCTGGCAGGACGAGGTCGAGACCGCCCTCCAGCAGCGGATGGTGGAGATCGAGGACCGGATCGACACCATCCGCGTTCGCTTCGAGCCGCTCAAGGAGACCGCCACCGACGAGTCCCTGGCCGCGGTCGAGGAGTGCCTCGACGCGCTCTCCGACCTGCTGAACGAGTGCGCCCCGGCCGCGGACCTGTCGCGGACGGATCTGCGCAGGGAGTGGATGGGCTTCCGCCAGCAGCTCCAGCCGGCCTACCAGGGACTCGCCGACAGCCTGCGGCTCTCGCGGATCCACGTGCCGTCCCTGCGACCCACGAATTACACGCGCAACCTGTTCCACGTGGGCAACGCGCTGTTCTGCCTGGTCCTGGTGGAAACCGTCCTGACCGGGATCTGGATGCCCATCGCCGCGTTCTTCGTGGCCGGTGCCGCGTGGTCGATGGAGTTCGGCAAACGTCGTGAAGCCCGGGTCGACAAGCTCACCTGGGCCGTGCTGGGCAAGATGGGCCACCCCCACGAGCGGCGGCGGATCAACTCCGCGACCTGGTTCTCGTCTGCCCTGCTCCTGCTCTCCCTGACCGGCTCGTCGTTGATCGCCGCGCTGGGCCTGACCGTGCTGGGCCTGGCCGACCCCGCCGCCGGCCTGGTGGGCCGCCGCTTCGGCCGCATCAAGCTGATCCACGGCCGCTCGCTGGAGGGCACCACCGCCTTTGTCGTGGTCGGCGCGCTCGGCTGCCTGGGCGTGCTGACCCTGTGGCACCCGTTGCTTGGCTGGTCGACGATGGTCGGCATCACCCTCGCCGCCGTCATCCCCGGCGCCCTCGCCGAGCTCTTCGCCCACAAGATCGACGACAACCTCCTCGTCCCCATGGCCGCCGCCGCCGGCGCCATCGCCTACTGCCTGGTCGCCGGGATTCCTCTCTAGGAGCGTTGGGGGAAACTCAACCGGGCAGGTCGTCCACGGACACGATGGGGGTGTCGACGCGGACCGGTTGCCAGGCGTAAAGCGAGCGGACGACGCGGCGGGCGTCGGCGGTGTCCATGCCCGGACTCAGCTTGCGGGTGACGGTGACGTAGAACTCCGCGAGCACCTGGAACGAGAGCTTGCCCTTCTAGGGGTACACGAGCTTCGTGTCAAAGCCCTCCGGGTGCTCAGCCCTCCGCAAGCCGGTCCCGGATCAAGCCGAAGAACGCCCCTGCCGGTCCGGCGAAGTGCCAGCCCAGGTGCTCGGCGCAGGCGGCGCAGACTCCATAGTTCCAGGCGTAGCCCGGGAACCAGGTGAACTCCGTGGTCCGCTCGCCGACGACCTCGCAGCCGTCGGCCCGGTCGAAGCAGCGGATCTCGAACAGGACTCCGGACGGGTTGAAGAAGGTGTGTACGTGCTGCCCGTCCACCTCGCCGACCGCCGCCCGATCGGTCACTGGCGCCCCGCAGGCGCGGCAACGGATCGCCCGCTCGGTGTCGGTGGTGGATTCCCCATCGGGGTCGCCGGTCGGTGCCGCGGGGCCGGCACGGTCGCGCTGGCGGAGGCAGTGTCGCGGGACGGAGGGTGGTCCGGGCTCCATGTCCCCACTGTAGCGCGGGTGGCAAACGGCGGGATGGCGTAATTCGTCATGGCGACCTAAAATAGCCTCAACAACCAACGCGCCCCACCGGAGGGTGGGGACGGGGCGGGGGGGACGCGAAGGAGAGAGGTTCCATGACAGACACCCTGGTGATCTGCCAGAGCTGTGGCGACTCGGTGAAGGCGGACGAATTCGAGCCGGGCGTCTCGCTGATCTGCGAGGACTGCGATCCCAAGGGGCAGGACGACGCTCCGCCGGACCTGGCGGCGGCGGGCGACGAGGTCTGGCACGACTACGAGCTGGGCCGCTGGCCATCGAACTGCCGGCCACGCCGATGAGCGGCGGGTACCCCGACTAGACCCCCGACGGGGGGTACCCCGACTAGACCCCCGGCGGCGGGATCCGGGAGAGGACCTGGTCGACGCCGGGGAGGTCGAGAGGCAGGCACCGCCGGACCTTGGCCAGGTCGAGGCGCAGGTCCAGAGGTATGTGCGCGCTGGCGTCGGCGCCCAGGCCGGTGCTCAGTCGCTCGCGACCGGGAACTCCCCACCAGTCCAGCAGCCGGCGACCGAAGCCCTCCCGGGACAGGACCTGCTCGCCAGCCACGTTGAACCGGCCGCCCAGTCGTCCCTCGGTCAGCAGCACCAGCGCCTCGGCCAGGGTCTCGACCCACACCGGCTGCCGCAGCACATCGGTGAACAGGGCCAGGGGCTCGCCCGCCGCCAGCCGCGCGGCAAACCCAGCGGTGCCGCGGTCCATCTGCCGCAGGCCGTAGATCAACGAGGTGCGCACGATGGCCGCGCCCGGCACGGCGTCCAGGGCCTCGCGCTCGGCGGCGGCCTTGCTGCGACCGTAGACGTTGATCGGCGCGGGCTCGGCGTCATCCGGGTAGGGCGCGCGATCCCCGCCGTGGACCATGTCCGACGAGACGTGAATCAGGTGGGCGTCGGCCGCGGCTGCCGCCCGGGCCACGTTGCGCGTGCCGTCGCGGTTGACGGCCATCATCCGCACGTCGTCGCCCTGGCCCGGGTTGATCGCCGCCGCGTGGATCACGGCGTCAGCCGCCGCCCCCCGCAGTGCCCTTTCGATCTCCCGGGGATCCACGATATCGGCGGCGACCTGATCGCCGGTCGGGCCCCCGCGAACGACGGCAATGAGTTCGTGCCCGCGCCGGCTCGCGGCCGCGCAGATGCATCGCCCCAGGTATCCCGCCGCACCGGTGATCAACACACGCATCGCCTCTCACAGGTTGTGATTTTATACCGACACCATCGGCCAGGACGAGGTGATGTTCATGTGGGAGAACCAGTACGACTCGGGGACGGACACCATGGTCCGGGTCAAGTAGCTCCGTCCTACCCCTCCTCGCCCCCCTCGCCCTCGCCCCACTCTTCTTCGATCATCGTCGACAGGATCGCCACCGCCTCGTCGGCTCGGGACTTGTCCACGTGTACCTGCACCGGTCCGAACAGGGCGGTCCCGGCGACACCCGCGCCGTAGAGCCCGTGCACGCCCTCGCCGCGCATGTGGTAGGCGATGCCCTCCCCTTCCAGCATCGACTTGGCCACCGCGATGTCGCCCGCGCTGGTGAGGTTGAGCACGGGGCACAGCTCGACCGTGTCGGGTTCCATGGGGGGGTCGTCGCCCAGGGGTACTCCGCAGTCGGCGCAGGACACCACCTCGTCCACGTACTCGGTGCCGCAGCTCGGGCAGTAGCGCATCGAAGCCTTCCGTCCCGGGGCTGGCGCCCCTCCCACAGCGTAGGTGTTGCTCCCCAGGCCGACAAGCACGAAGGGGATGACGTCCGGGGTTCCAGCGAATACCATCCCTGCGTTCAAGCCGTGAGGTTACCGTGACCCAGGCCCCTTCCTTCGCCCCCGTCGCCGGCCGCTGGGGGAGCTACCTGTTCCCCGCCCTGGGGCTGGCGTTCTGCGCCGCCAACTCGCTGGGCGCCGAGATCGCCTGCGTCACCACGGGCTGCACGGTGTATGCCGAGTACACCTTCGGGGGGCTCTCGTTCTGGGTCTGGGGCACCGTTGCCTTCGCGGGACTGCTGCTTTGCGCACCGCTGGACCGCTGGCGCTCCGGCATCTTCCTGGCCGCAACCAGCGCCGTGCTGCTGGCCGATCTGGGATTCCTGGTGTGGCAGATCGTCTTCCTCCCCTGCACCAGCTGCATGGTGGCCGCACTGCTGATCGGCCTGTCCCAGGTGTCGGCGATCCTGGCCGGTGGAGCGCCGTCACCGCCCCGGCCCCTGTTCCGCCGACTGGCGTGGGCCTGCCTGCTGGCCTGGACCGGCCTGATGCTGGTCGACGGGGTCGACGCCGTGCGGGAGCGGGCGCGGCCGTGGCCGATCTACGGCGATCCGGACACCGCTCACTACGCGATCTGGTTCTCGCTGAACTGCCCCAACTGCCGCGAGACGATGCAGACCATCCTCGAGGCCCCGGGGATGATGGACGACGTTGTCCTCTACCCCCTGGCCAAGGACGCGGACGACCTCGAACGCTTCTTCGTGATGTTCTGCGGCCTGCGCCACGACCGGGAGCTCGGGGATGTCCTCGACGAGAGCTGGGAGACCGAGTCGTGCGACGTGGACGAACTGGACCTGACCCGCGGTGAGGCAGCCACCCTCCGGCTGCGCCTGGCGTGGAACAAGGCCCTGCTGGTGCGCCGCGGCCACCGCGTCGTGCCCGTTCTGGAGTCCAGCCGGTTGATCGTCGTGGACGAATCGACCTGCGACACGGGCCAGGTGGCGCTGGACGTGGGCGGCGACGTGCCCCCCTGGGTGAACGACGACGATCCCGCCGACGCGGAGCTGTGCGGCGACGATCTCCCCCAGGGATGTTCGATCGAGTAGCGCGACACCCTACTGCAAGAAGCGGTAGAGCCAGTCCTCGGGTTCGAGGGTGATCGAAGAGGCTGGCAGCAGCAGCCGGGAACTCCCCGCCCGCTTGGGCCGGACGATCACCGGAGCCTCGATCCCCCGCTGCTGGAACCACTGGCGCAGGCGAGCCCACAGCCGGTTGATATCGCCGTGCTCCTGCTGCTTCTTGTCCCCTCGCCAGACGATGGACCGCAGGTCGGCGTCGGGCACCGGTCCCCGCCGGTCCCGGTGGTAGACCGCGAGTACGGACAGGGCCAGCCCCAGCTGGTAGGGGATGGTGTCCCGGATTCCGATGCCCTTGTTCTGGTAGTCGACCACGAACAGGTCGGGGTGCAGCTCGATCTTGAGCACCGTGCTGTCGGGGCGCGCCACCGTGGTGGCCGCCTCCATCGGCGGGGGGGTCATCGCCGCGATGTTCAGCTCCATCACCTCGCCGATGGTGATCACGTCCCCCACGTGCAGGGCCTGGCCCGATGCACCGACGCCCCGCCCGTTGACCAGCGTCCCGTTCTGGGAGCCCAGGTCCCACAATCGATAGCCGGGGCCGTCGGGGATGATCTCCATGTGACGGCGGCTGACGAAGCTCTTGTCGAGGACCAGATCGGCCCATTCGGGATCCCGGCCCACACGGAGGCCGTGTTGCGCCGCGACCTCGTCCCCCTCGAGCCTGATGACGATCATCGCTCCCTTCCCCATCCGGAAAACGCACCGCTGGTCAGCGGCGCAGAACGATTCTGCCAGGTTTCGATGCGGGAACCAAGGACGAGGGCGGCGGCCCGGTAGAGGCCGTCAGCGGGCGGCGGGACTGAGCCGGATGTCGCGGTTGGGGCCGGCGGAGAGGGCCACGGTCTGCTGGCGGTACCAGCCCAGATCGTTGCTGATGAACTCGAACTCGTGCTTGCCCACCTGTAGCGACAGCAGGTGGATCGGCGTCTTGCCGATGAAGTGCCCGCCGACCCAGACGTCCACCGGGTCTCCCGAGTAGATGGCGATGGTCCCCATGACCGGGGGTGGCCTTGGAGTGGCTTCCTCCTCCGCTGCGCCGCGGGGCCGGTTCTTGCGGGCCTTCTCCTCCTCCTCCTGGATGGTGATCGGCACCAGGTCGGGGAGACTCACGATGCGGGGGAAAGCCCCCTCTGCCGCAGCGGTCGCCGGATCCACGGGCGTCACGACGGCGCCGTCACCGCCCGCGTCCTCGATCACGATCTCGCTGCCGGACGGTTCCGCGGGCTGGGTCGGCGAGCGCTCCTCGGAGGTCCGGGCGGGCTCGGCTGTCGCCGGGCCGCCCAATCGCTCGGCGTGCCGAAGCGCGAACAGCAGCACGCTGACCACCGCCAACCCCGCCGCCAGGATCAGCATGACCGTGGTCAGGGAGCGCCGGCCGGGCACCGGAGCGTCCGCCGCTGTCGGGGCCCGGGGCTCGCCGCTGCGGAGCGCCGGATTCGACGGCTGGGACGGCTGGACGAGGGCATCGACGGGAAGCGCCCGCGGATGACGGCGGGGGAGCGGCGCAGGGGGAACCGACCATTCCGTGCCCTGCGGGCGCTGGCCGGGCGCGTGGAAGGCCGCTCCCTGGGACTGGCCGGGATGAGGCTTCGCCCCCTCGACCCGCGCCACCGGGACCTGCAGCCGCCGCGCCGACGGGGGTGCCATCCGCTCCAGGGTGTCGCCCTCGTCCTGGTCGCCCCCGGGCGCCTGCTCCATGTTCAGCAGGGCGTCCACGAATCGCAGCGCCAGCTTCCCCGGTGGCTCGGTGCCCGTGTGATGCAGGAACTTGTTGAGCACCAGAAGCAGCTCCTGGGGGTGGTCGTAGCGCTGGTCCACGTCCTTGATCAGGCAGCGCTCGAGGGCTTCGACCAGGGCCGGATGGGTGTCGGGCCGGACCACGTACAGGGGGATCGGATCGACGTTGAGCACCATGTTGAAGGTCTCGAAGTCCGACGTGCCCTGGAACGCGCGTTTGCCCGACAGAAGTTCGTATGCGACCGCGCCGAGGGCGTAGAGGTCGGAGCGGATGTCCAGGTCCTCGTTGAGGATCTGCTCCGGGGACATGTACGCGTACTTGCCCACCAGGTGCCCCGTCTCGGTGCGGGACGCCGAGAACGCGGTGCGGGCCACACCGAAGTCGATGAGCTTGGGTAGCGCTTCCTCGGAGACCAGGATGTTCGACGGGCTGATGTCCCGGTGCACCAGGCTCAGATTGCGGCCGTCCTCGGTGGTGGCGTCGGCCATGTAGGCCAGGGCCGACGCGATACCCGCGATGAAGTAGGCCGCGACCTCCTGGGGGATGCCGCCCTTGATCCGCCGGGCGCGGGCGATGACGTTTGCCAGGTTCAGCCCGACGATCTCCTCCATCAGCATGTAGTGGTGGCCTTCCACCTCCCGGTAGTCGAGCACCCTGGCGATGTTCTTGTGGTGCAACCGCAGACCCAGGTCCGCCTCGTCGCGGAACCGCCCCACCAGGATCGAGTCCTCGTTGTACTGGGGCAGCATGTGCTTGACGACCACGCGCATGGTCTCGCCGCCGGGGAGCCTCTTCTGCCCCCGGAACAGCTCGGCCATGCCGCCCATGGCGAAGCGCTCGGGGGATTCCACCCCCAGCTGGTCCGGAAGCGATACGACGACGACCACGTGGTTACCTGCCTGGCTCGGTTCCCAGGTTCGATGTTACAGGCGGACGCCGATGGTGACCAACGGGGCACATTCGCCGATTTTTTCCGTCGAGCCGGAATACCCGCGCCCGCGCACCGTAACTGGGCGCGAACACACGGTCGGACGACGACCGGAGGAGGAAAAGATGAATCACCTGCGAAACCTCCAGCTGGTCAACTACTTCACCGCCGCCTTCTATGCCGCGCTGGGCATCGTCCTCGCCCCCCTGACCGTCGGCCTACTGCACCTGTTCGGCGCCGAGATCCGCCCCGGCGAGGTGGCGGGCCTCTACGGTGGGCTGGCGCTGGGCACGGCGATCTGCCTGGGCCTGGCGGCGTTCGCGTTCACCATGGGCCGCCGGATTGCCCGCGGCTCCTGGCGCTGGCCCCAGACCATCTATGCCGTGATCTCGGCGGCCAACAATCCCCCCATCGGGATGGTCTATGCGGCCTACGCCATGTGGGTCTGCTGGGCCAACCCCGAGACCCGGGGAGCCTTCGAGCGCGCCGCCTGATCCCGCGCCCTCGCCTACGAGGAGCCCAACGCCCGCGCCGCCCGCACCACGCCGTCTCGCCAGCCATCCAGCGCCGCCAGCCCCAGGGCCAATCGGAAACAGTCCTGGGCCCCGTCCGCCTCCCCCCGCAGGGTGTGCATCAATCCACGGTTCAGCGCAGCCCGGGCACGCAGGACCGGCGGCAACTCCTGATCGCCGGTCAACTCATCGAGCAGCTCGGCCGCCCGGCGACGGTCCCCGCGTTCCAGCAACAGAGCGGCCCAGCCCAGCCCGGCCCGGGCGGCCAGATGCGGAAGACCCTCGGCGCGTGCGGCGGTGCCGACCTGATCGAACAGCTTGCGGGCCAACCCCTTGGGCCCGGTGCGGGCGAGGGTCTCGGCGATGCGAGACTCCAGCGACAGCCGCGGCCGCGGGCGCCCCACCGCGGACCAGGGTGTCGATGGCCTGCCCGGGCATCCCCAGCGCCACGAAGCGCTCCGCCGCCTGCTCGTAGAACCCCGCCTTGGCCAGCCACTCGGCGGCCCGGGTCGGTTCGTCGATCAGCTCCAGCAGCTCGGCCGCTTTGCCCGGATTCCCCGCCTTGCCGTGGTAGTGCACCGCCCAGCGAATCGCCTTCTTCTGATCGGCGACGGCCTTGCCCCGCTCCTGGAGCCGCACGGCCGACTTCTCGGCCACCGCCGCCGCCCGGGCGTACTCCCCGGCCTTTGCATACGCCGCCCCCGCCTCCTCGTGCCGCCCCAGCACCTCGAGCACCCGCCCCAGATCGCCCCAGCACTCCCCCTTCCCGTAGGCCAGCGCCGCCTGCTTGGGATTCCCCCGCGACTCGAACGCCAGCCCCGCCTCCCGGTACTTTCCAGCGGCGAGCAGGGCTTTGGCTTCTCGGGTGGTGGTCAACGGCGTCCCCTGTTCGGGGGATTCTAGCGGGGATCGGCGGGGACGGACAGCGGCAGAGGGCCCGGTGTCAGGGCGCGGCGAACGTGTACAAGGCGTCCAGATCCTCGAGCGCCAACGCCTGCCGCAGCAGGTCCGCGCTGCCCGGGAAGGCCGCCTCGGCCTCGTCGAGCGGCTGCACCAGATCCGCTTCCAGGATCTTGTGCATCAGGGAGATCAAGGAGTCGGCCGAGAACAGTCCGCGCCCGGTGATCACCTCGAAGAGCACGACCCCGAGCGAGAAGACGTCGGATCGCACGGTCAGCTCCCCCTGTCCGGTGATCTGTTCGGGGGACATGTAGCGCGGCGTGCCCTTGACGAAGCCCTCGGTGGTGGTCTTGTAGAGGTTGGACGCCGCCTTGGCGATCCCGAAGTCGCAGATCTTCGCCGTCCCCTCCCGGTCGACCATGACGTTCGACGGCTTCATGTCCCGGTGGATCAGCTCCAGCCGCTGGCCGCCTGGATCCCGGAAGCTGTGTGCGTAGTGCAACCCTCGACAGACCTGCATCGCCAGGTCCACTACGGCAAAACGAGGCAACAGAACCCGGCGCTTGCTGCACAGCCGCATGATCCCATCCAGGGTGGCGCCGTCGACGAACTCCATCGCCAGATAGTAGTGGGGGCCCTCCTGGCCGAACTCGAAGATGTCGACGATGTTGGCGTGGTGCAGCAGGCCGCCGATACGGGCCTCGTTGATCATCGACTGGACGAACTTGGGATCGTCCTGGACCACTGTCGGCCGGATGCGCTTGATCGCAACCCGCTTGGCAAACCCCATCGGCCCTGGCAGCAGCGCTTCGTAGACGCTACCGAACGCGCCCTCACCGATCTTGCGGACGATGCGGTACTTGCCGAACTGGGCCCCCGTCGCCCCCCGATCGCCGTCACCGATGGTCCCGTCCATGACCAAGCCCTACCGCACGAACTCGTCGAAGGCGGCCTTGTCCTCGGCGTGGGAGCGGGCCTCCTCGGGGGTGATCCGGCCGCGGTGCATCAGCCGCGTCAGGCACTGGTCCATGGTCTCCATGCCCGTGGTGCGGGTGTCGGCGGTCTGGACCAGGGAGCGGAGCTGGTGGGTCTTGCCCTCGCGGATCTGATTGGAGACCGCGAAGGACCAGGTGAGCATCTCCACCGCGGCGACACGGCTGAGGCCGTCGACGGTCTTGCACAGCCGCTGGGAGACGACGCCCTTGAGGGACATGGAGAGCATGCCGCGGATCTGATCCTGCTGCTCCTCGGCGTACGAGTCGATGATGCGGTCCACGCTCCGGGCCGCCGAGTTGGTGTGCAGGGTGCCGAACACCAGGGTACCGGTGGCTGCCAGGGTGATGGCTAGCGAGATGGTCTCGTTGTCGCGCAGCTCGCCGACCAGGACCACGTCCGGCGACTCGCGGAACGAGGCCCGCAGGGCGGCGGCGAAGGTGTCGACGTCGCGGCCCACCTGGCGCTGGGAGACCACCGAGGCGACCGGGTTGTAGACGAACTCGATGGGGTCCTCGATGGTCAGGATGTGCTTGCGGTGGCGGTGGTTGATGGCGTTGACGATGGCCGCCAGGGTGGTCGATTTGCCGCAACCGGTGGGGCCGGTGACCAGCACCAGCCCCGACTCCAGGTCGACGAACCGCTCCAGAGACGATGGCAGCTTGAGCTCCTCGAGGGTCGGCGGCCGGTCCGGGATGACGCGGAAAGCGGCGGCCAGGCCCTCGGACTGGGCGTAGAGATTGACCCGGAAGCGGCCCACATCGGGCAGTTCGTAGGCGAAGTCCAGGTCCTGGGCCTCTTCGAACTCGGCACGTTGCTCGTCGGTCAGGATCTCGTGGATGAAGCGCCGGGTCTCGTGGGCGGAGAGCTGGCGGAACTTCACGTGGATCAGGTCGCCGTTGTAGCGGATCACCGGGCGGCTGCCAGCGCAGAAGTGCAGGTCGGACGCCTTCTGCTCGACCACCAGCCTCAGGAAACTGTCGATGCGCGCCATGACCTAGCTCCCGGGCGCCGATGGCACCCCGTCTCCCTCGCCCTCTTCCTCGAAGAAGTGGGCGAACAGCTTCTTGTCGGTCGCCTTGGCGTACGCCTCCTCCGGTGCGATCACGCCCTTGCTGGCCAGCCCCAGCATCTCGCGGTCCATCAGCCGCATGCCCAGCTCGTAACTGGTGGTGATCGAGCCGGGGATCTGGTGGGTCTTGCCGTTGCGGATCATGTTGGCGATGGCGTGGTTGTTCAGCATCAACTCCACCGCCAGCACCCGGCCCTCGCCGTCGGCGCGGGGCAGCAGCTGTTGACAGAGCACACCCCGCAGGCTCTCGGCGATCATCACCCGGATCTGCGGTTGCTGGTGCGCCGGGAAGGCGTCGAGGATGCGGTCGATGGTGGCCGCGGCGCTGATGGTGTGCAGGGTGCCGAAGACCAGGTGGCCGGTCTCGGCCGCGGTCACGGCGAAGCCGATGGTCTCCTTGTCCCGCAACTCGCCCACGAGGATGACATCCGGGTCCTCGCGCAACACGCCGCGCAGGGCGGTCAGATAGTCCCGGGCGTGGGTGCCGATCTCCCGCTGGTTGACCAGCGCCAGCCGCTCCTTGGAATGTACAAACTCGATGGGGTCTTCGAGGGTGATGATGTGCTGGGCATGTTCCCGGTTGATGTGATCGATCAGGGTGGTCAGGGTGGTCGACTTGCCCGACGCCGACGGTCCGGCGATCAGCACCAGTCCCGACTCGTACTCGGTGAACTCCAGCACGCTGTCGGGCAGGGCGAGCTTCTCGAAGGGAAAGATCTCGTCGGCGATGACGCGGAACACCACGTTCACGCCGCCGTGCTGCTGGTAGACGTTGACCCGGAATCGATAGTGCTCGTTGCGGCTCTCGTACGAGGTGTCCACGTCCCGCTTGGTGTGGAACTCCTCGAGCTTCCGACAGGACGGCCTCGCCCAGCCGGCGGGTCTCCTCGGGGGTCAGCGCCCGCTCGTGCAGGGGCTGGATCGCCCCCATCACCTTCATCACCGGCTGGCCGCCAGCGACGATGTACACGTCGGTGGCGCCGCGGTTCTTGGCCGTCTCCAGCAGCTGGTCGATGAAGGACTGGGAGGCCGCCACCTGCTGATCGACCCGCGAGCCGTCGATCTCGACCCGCATCGCCGACAGGATTCGCAACGCCGCCTCGCGGACGGGCTTGTCCACGTCCTCGGCGAGCGGGCGCACCTCCTCGACGATCTCGGAGGAGCCGATCCCCTCCAGCGCCCGCAGCACCTCCAGCCGGAACTCCTGGGTGCCTCCCTTGAGAAGCTGGCCCAGGTAGGGCACCGCCCGGGGATCCCCCAGCCGTCCGAGGGCCTCGACGCAGACCCAGTGCAGTTCGCGCTGGGTCAACAGGTTGACCAGCACCGGGGTCGCCCGCTGATCGCCCATCTCGCCAAGGGCCTCGATGGCCCGCTCCTGGACCCACCAGTCGCCGTCCTCCTTGGCCGCCACGGCCAGCCGCGGCACGGAGCGGACGTCCTGTAGCCGGATCAGCACCTCGACGGCATACCGCCGAACGATGTCCGACGGATCGTCGAGCAGCTCGACCACGTGCTCGGTCATCTTGGCGCCGGCGATGTTGACCAGCACCTCGGTGGCGCGCTCCCGGACCCACCAGTCCTCGTCCCGCAGGTGCCGCACCAGCCGCCGCCACAGCTTGCCTTCGCGATCGCCGATGTCGTTGATGATCTCGATGACCGCCCGGCGCACCTGGACGTCCGAGCTGTTCATCATCAGCACCAGCATCCGCGCCAGATCGACCTTGCCCGAGCGCCCCAGAGTCGACAGTCCCTCGCCGGCCTTGTTGCGCAGCGCCAGGATCTCGGACTCCAGCAGGCGGACCAGGTCGGACACGACCGCGTCGGTGCCGATGGCCACCAGTCCGTCCACGCAGGCGGTCTGGATCTCGATGTTGTCGATGCGCGACACGTTTCCGATGGTCTCGATGGCCTCGGGGCTGGCGATGCCCGCCAGCGCGGCGACCGCGGCGCGGGCCACCCAGCGGTTCTCGTCCCAGACCAGCTCGGTGATCGGACCGATCGCGGACTCGTCCTGCCAGTGTCCCAGGCCACCCGCTGCGCGCCCCCGGACCCTGGGATCCTCGTGGGACAACAGCCCGCGCAGCGCCTGGCAGGCCTCCGTGCGGGCGGCCTTCATGTAGCGCTCGTCCGCGAGCAGTTGCGCGATCCGTGTCCGCTCCTCGCGCGTACACGCCGGCAACATCTTCATCAGCACGGGGATCGCGTAGTGGCCCGCCACCTCGACCAGGGTGTGCATCGCCTCCAGGCGGCTGGGCCACGCCTCCGTGGCGGTCTCGTCGATCCGCGCGAGCAGGGTCTTGCCGCCGACGCGGCTCAGCACCCGATCGGCGAACGCCCGCTTGTGGGGATCGGCGTCGGCCAGCAGGGGGAACAGCTGCAGGTGCCAGCGAGCGTCCTTGCGCAGGCCGACCAGCACCTCGGCCAGCAGCCGCAGGGCGCGCTCGTCGGCCTGGCTCGCCAGCGCGATCAGATCGCTGGCGAGGGCGGCGTCGGTGCGGGTCGCCGCCAGATCGCGCAGCACCTTTTCGGTGGCGCCCCGCTGGCCGTGTGTCAGCCTGGCGCCGCGCTGGACCATCACCTCGAACAGCTGGCGCAGGCCGCTGTCGGAGATGTCCTGGTTGGCGCGGACGTAGCCGTCCAGCTCCTCGGGTGAACTCCACGCCGCCTTCTTGAAGACGGCGGCGTGATTGCGGCTCGGCATGTGCGTCCCCGGCGACTCGTTACCGATGGCCGATCAGTCAAGCAGCGATTGAGCGTAGAATTACCCCCCATGTCACACCGTGGACCTCGAGCCGGGCTGATCACCGGCGGGCTGCTCCTGATCGCCGTTGCTGGCTGCGACGGCTTACCCTGCGATCCGATCAAGCTGGACAGGGGCTGGGAGGATCTGGCCGATCCGGGGGACCCCGAGGCTGCCCTGCGCGTGATCGAGGGCGCCTGCGAGCCCACCTTCACCGCGGCCGCGCGGCGCTGGGTCGACCGCGGTCTGGCGCCGGAGACCTCCACCGAATTGGGTGTCGCGATCCACGCCGCCTGGGCCGACCTGTGCCCCGACGGCCCCGACCTGGTGGCGGCCACCTCGGCACCGATCCTCGAGACCCGGCGGCGGACCGTCCAGGCCTGCGGCGAGACGGCCCTCGGCGTCTCGACGGCCGATGGCTACATACACGCCAGCGGATCCCCCGAGCTGGCGGCGCTGGTGTCCAGCTGGCTGACCGGACGACGGAAGGACACCGCCCGGATCGACGCCCTCGCCCGATCGCTCCGCGGGGCGCCCGTCGTGTTGCTCCCGCCGGGCACCGAGCTGGTCCGCTGGGGTCCAGACGCGCCAGCCGCGCCAGCGCGGGTGGAGCTGGTATTGACCCCAACAGGGCTCTACCTGGGTGACCAGGTGCTGATGGTCCTGGACGACGGCGCCGTCCCCCCCGGCTTCCGGGCGGCGGGCAAGGGGCGGCTGCGCGGGCCGTTCGCTCCGGACGACGATCCCCTGGCCGACTGGGCGCTGCGCGAGTTGCGATCCCTGGACGAGGTGCCCGACCCGCTGGTACTCGCCCTGGATGGGCGGGTGCCGATGGCCACCGTGTGGCGGGTGGCGGCGTCCCTGGGGCGGCCCGGGGCCGAGTTGCTGCTGGTCGGGCTGGGCACCCGCGACGGTGTCGACGATCGGCTGGCGACGCGGGCGGTGCGGCTGCCCACCGCCGTCCCCCGCCCGCCCGCGGACGGGGAGGGCCCGCAGAAGCTGACCGAACGCCAGCCCGCGGCCGACCTGACCGGGGCCCTCGCCTGGGGAGGGCCGACGGCCGTCACCCCGGAGCTCGCCTTTCCCGCCGGCCTACCCTGTTCTTCCCCTCCGGAAGGAATGGCCTGTGTGCCCGCCGGAACAGAGGATGGCGCCTGGCACGGGAGCTTCTACATCGACCGCGATCCCCGGGAACGGGCCGCGGACGGAGATTGTCCGGGGGACTACTGCGCGGAGGACGAGGACGAGGTGTTTGGCCAGTGGTGCGCCTCGCGGGGCAAACGTCCGGCCAGCGCGGCCGAACGGGCGCGGGCGGCGGCACAACCGCGAACCGGCGGCGACGGGCAGCACCTCGACGACGGCCTCCCCCGCTGCGCGTCGTCACTGCCCGAGCTCAACACCCACCCGGCGCCCGCGCTGACCGAGATCCGGCTACCACTTCAGCCGGTCCCTCCCCCAGATCCGGCCGATCTGGCCCGGTTCCGCCGCACCCCCGACGAGGCCCTGGAGAGCCCACCGATCTGCGCCCTGGACGGCAACGGCGTGCGGCGGACCTGGACCTGTCGCGAGCCGTGGACCTACGCACCGGCCGCCGGGCTGGGCGAGGCCCGCCTCGTGCCCTATCTGGAGAACAGCGGGGGGGGGTACGTGGGTTTCGGCGGCATGGAGGAGTGGACCCTGGCCGCTCGCGCACGCTCGACCTGGGCCTGGCTGATCACCGACGACCCGGCCCGTGCCGCGCTGTACCGCGTGCAAGGCGCCCTGATCGCAGCCTCGCCGACCGCCGACGGGCTGGTGGCGCGCCTGGCGCCGGAGGCGCTGGAGGACTCGCTGGCGCTGGTGACGGAGATACCGGCCGACGCCGGGGAGATCCACCGGCCGGCCGACGTGCTGGCGGCCATGCGCGGGGAGCTGTGGGCGGCCTATTCGTCGGCCCTGGCGGCCGCAGTGGAGGGCGCGGGCGGCGAGCCCGATCCCGGCGTTGCCTGGCTCACCGACGGCGATGACTACGCCCACCTGCACCGTCTGTGGTCCCAGGGGCGGGCGCGGGTGGTGGTCGCCGACGCGGCCGGGGACGGCTGGACCGACGTGGGAAACGCCGCCCATGACCTGGGTACACCGATCCGCGTGCTCCATCTGGGGGCGACGGCCTACGCCTGGGGCGGGACACTGACCGGCGCGTTCCGGGACGCGGTGGCTGCCTTACCCCTGGACTCGCGGGCGGTGGTCCTCCAGCGCCTGGAACGACGGCCCGTGCCCGCCGGGGGGACGGGGGCCTGGCAATACCACGTGCACGGGGGTCGGGACTACCAGCGAAGGATCGCCGATCCGGCGGTGGAGACTGTGGGCGACGTGGCCGCGCGCAGCGGGCTGACCGACGATCCCAGGCTCTTCATCGCCGGGGTTCCGGGCCGCTGACCGGACGGGGCGTCAGAGCACCTCGAGCAGTGAGGACGTGGAGTCGGCGATGCCACCCTCGTCGTAGACCGTCAGGGTCACCGCGTACAGGCCGGTGACGAAGGTGCTGGCCGGCGCCGTCAGGCTCCACTCACCCGCGGCGTTCGCGTAGGTCGACAGGAACACCGAGTCGTCGGCGCTGGACGACAGGGCGATGTACAGGGTGTCCAGCAGGTCGGAATCGGTGACGGTGCCGCTGAAGGTCACCTCGTCGGCGGTCAGCATGGCGTGCGGCTGCACGGCCGGCGCGGTCAGCGTGATCAGCGGCTGGACGTTGGTCGCGCGGCCGATGTGGGCCACCTGGCCGCCGCCGAAGCTCGGATCATTGTAGGCGCCGGTGTAGAACAGCTGCACGTAGCCCGCGTCGATCAGCACGTCGGTGGCGTAGGTGTCGATGTAGTCCCAGCGGCCCGGATCGACCGCGGTGGTGAACACCGGGCTGATGGCGTACAGCTTGGTCAACGGCTCGTCGAGGCCGAAGGGCGCGTGGACCGCGCCCACCGCCCGCACACCCGAGGCGCTGCGGCCCGAGTGCAACATCATGGTGGTGCCGCCGTCGCTGAACGGGATCGGGTAGCCCACCGAGTTCTCGTCCCAGTCGCCCGACCCGCCCTTGGTGAACATCGGCTGGGGATCGTCGCCCACGCCCGGCGCGGGGTCGAACTTGGTGAACACGTAGCCGTCCGGCGAGATCGCCAGGCAGATGCCCCGATCGACGGGATTACGGCAGACGTACGCCAAGAAGTAGTCCGAACCGGCGAGGAACACGTAGGGCGTGTTGATGATCTCCTCGTCGAACTCGCCGACGGCGCCCGGGGCCAGGATCTTGACCGCGTCGAAGGGCGGCACCGGGTTGGTGAAGCGGCTCCAGGTCAGCCCGTCGGTGCTGTAGGCCATGCCGAAGTAACGAACGTCGTCCAGGTACTCCGCCTTGGCCGAGTAGTACATCTTGTATGGCGCGGCCAGGTCGGTGGGGTCGTAGACCACCGAGGGGTTGGAGATCCCCTGGCCGTCCCAGTGGATGTCGGGGAAGATCGCGTCCTGGAATACCGGCCCGTCCAGGGTCCAGTTCTGGCCGTCGTCGTCGGTGTAGTAGATGCCGAACGACATCTCGGGCTGGTTGTAGCCGGTGCGGAAGTACATAGCGAGCCGGCTGCCGTCGTAGACCCAGTTGGGCTGCTCGACCCGGTGGAAATACCACTCTGTGCCCGCGGTGTCCGCCGCGAGCCAGACGTTGCAATCGCGCACGAAGCCCGAGGTGACGACCTCCTCGGGGAAGACCAGCGGATCGTCGTCGTCGCAGTCCCCCTCGCACTGGGAGAATCCGTCGCCATCCTGGTCGTCGCCGCCCACCGACGGATCGGTGTCGTCGCAGTCCTGACACAGGATCCAGCCGTCACCGTCGGCGTCGGCGTTCTCGTCGGTGAGCGGATCGCAGTCGTTGTCCAGGCCGTCGCAGAGTTCCGGGGCGCCGATGTACACGTCGGGATCGGAGTCGTCGCACTCGGCGTCGCAGCTGGTGTACCCGTCGCCGTCGAGGTCATCCAGGTTCAGGCTGGGATCGGTGTCGTCGCAGTCGCCGTCGCAGGTGGAGTAGGTGTCGCCGTCCACGTCGTCCAGGTTGAGCGCCGGGTCGTCGTCGTCACAGTCCCCCTCGCAGACGTCCCAGCTGTCGCCGTCCGCGTCCACGGCCTCGTCGGTGGCCGGGTCGCAGTCGTTGTCCAGACCATCGCAGAGCTCCGGCGCGCCCGGATAGACCGACAGGTTGTTGTCGTCGCAGTCCCCGTCGCAGGTGGTCACGCCGTCGTTGTCCACGTCGAGGGCCTCGACGGTGGCGTCGCCGTCGTCGCAGTCCCCGTCACAGGTGTTCGAGCCGTCCCCGTCCGCGTCGTCCAGGTTCAGGGCCAGGTCCGCGTCGTCGCAGTCGCCATCGCAGACGCCCCAGCCGTCCCCGTCGTCGTCCACGTTCTCCAAGGTGGCGGGATCGCAGTCGTTGTCCAGGCCGTCGCAGAGCTCCGGAGCACCTGGCAGCACGTCCGGGCGGCTGTCGTCGCAGTCGCCGGAACAGGAGTCGACGCCGTCGTTGTCCGCATCCTGCAGGTTCAGCGAGTCATCGGCGTCGTCACAGTCCCCGGCGCAGCTGTGGAACCCGTCGGCGTCGGCGTCGTCCAGGTTCAGCGCGGCGTCGGCGTCGTCGCAGTCGCCGTCGCACAGGCTCCAGCCATCGCCGTCCAGGTCGCCGTCCTCGCTGGTGGCGGGATCACAATCGTTGTCCACGCCATCGCAGGCCTCGAAGGCACCCGGATAGATGCCCGAGTCGGCGTCGGCGCAGTCTCCCGAGCAGGTGTCGACCCCGTCTCCGTCCACGTCCGCCAGGTTCAGCGCCGGGTCGGTGTCGTCGCAGTCGTCGCAGACGCCGGCACCGTCCCCGTCGCCGTCGGCGTTCTCGTCCGTCGCGGGATCGCAGTCGTTGTCCAGGCCGTCGCAGAGCTCGGCCGCCCCCGGGTAGATGTCAGCCGAGGCGTCGTCGCAGTCGTCGTCGCATGTCGAGAATCCGTCGCCGTCCCCGTCGTCCAGGTTCAGGGCGGCGTCGGCGTCGTCACAGTCGCCGTCGCAGGTGGTGTCCCCGTCGCCATCCGCGTCGTCCAGGTTCAGCACGTCGTCGGCGTCGTCACAGTCGCCGTCGCAGGTCGTGTAGCCGTCGGCGTCGGCGTCGTCCAGGTTCAGGGTGTCGTCAGCGTCGTCGCAGTCCCCGTCGCAGGTCGTGTGACCGTCGCCGTCCGCGTCCGTCAGGTTCAGCGTGTCGTCGGTGTCGTCGCAGTCCCCATCGCAGGTGCTCGCCCCGTCCCCGTCGGCGTCGTCGAGGTTGAGCAGGGGGTCGGCGTCGTCGCAGTCCCCGTCGCAGGTCGAGTACCCGTCGGTGTCCGTGTCATCCAGATTCTGGCCGTCGTCGGCGTCGTCGCAATCCCCATCACAGGTCGTGTAGCCGTCGGTGTCCGCGTCGTCCAGGTTCAGGGTGTCGTCGGCGTCGTCGCAGTCCCCGTCGCAGGTCGTGTAGCCGTCGCCATCTTCGTCGTCCAGGTTGAGGGAATCGTCACCGTCATCGCAGTCTTCGTCGCAGGTCGTGTACCCGTCGCCGTCGGCGTCGTCCAGGTTGAGGGAATCGTCGCCGTCATCGCAGTCCTCGTCGCAGGTCGTGTACCCGTCCCCGTCCGCGTCGTCGAGGTTGAGCGACGCGTCGTTGTCGTCGCAATCCTCCGAAGCCGGCCAGCCATCGCCGTCGGCGTCATCCGGCTCGGTGGTGTCGTCGTCGTCGTCCGAGACGTCATCGTCGACGTGGTACGTCGTGTCGTCGTCGTCGTCTTCCGGTTCCGGACATCCCAGCGCGAGACACAGCGCTCCGAACAGGGCCGCCGTCCACAGGTACCGCATGTTCCATCCTCCTGCGCCGATCTTACCTTCTCTTGAGGCAAGGCTGGGTCCCGTGGCCGAACCTGTCAAGGTGACGAAGGGGGACCGCATTGTTGGCGTGGCTTTCGCGCAGGGCGCGCGCGAGTTCATCTTTCGGTTCATCTACCTCTTCAAACGCCGGTATCCTGATCCGGGGAAAAGACGGCGAAGGGAGCTGTTCCGTGCGGCGATCGACAGAAGGCGGCGGATCGACCTGGACAACCTTGCTGGCGGCGGTGGCCGGGCTGATGCTGGCGGCGGCGGGTTGCACCGATTACGACGTGACCGACGAAGGCGATACCTACCCGCCCCTCGGTGACGACGACGACAACGGCGATGACGACGACGACACCGGCATCGGCGACGACGACACAGGCGACGACGACACCGGCGTCGGCGACGACGACACGGGACCCGGCGACGACGACACCGGCCCCGGCGACGACGACACGGGACCCGGCGACGACGACGGGGACGACGACGACGGGGACGACGACGGGGACGACGACGACGACGACGAGGTGGACGAGGACTGCCCCAACGGCGTGACGGCCACGGTCACCGACTCGGACGGCGACGGCTGGGTGGTCATCACCACCTCCGACCCCACCGACTGGGCGATCGTCAACGTACCGGTGGATGGCGTCTACGAGCTCTACGACAGCCAGCTGGCCGAGAGCGGCGCCAGCCAGATGAACGAGACCGGTTACCTGACCATCACCAACTCGGTGAACCCGGTCGGTTTCCCGGTCAACCCCAACTGCGGCGGCCTGTTCATCGTCGCCGACTCGGACAACAACGGCACCCCCACCCAGCCGACCTTCCTGGGCACCTTCTCGCTGATGGCCGGCGAGGACAACCACCTGACCCTGCACCACTACTGCGACATCTACCAGGCCGGCCAGTGCCAGCAGTTCCACAACGGAGATCCCAACTCCGGATCCGGCTGCAACACCGGCAACGCCAACTCGATCCACATGGACATCGACGGGCTCTGCATCACGTCCTGGTAGGGAGCTCGGACTCGGACTCGGGCTCGGGCTCGGGCCCGGACTCGGGCTCGGTCTCGGACTCGGGCTCGGGCTCGGGCTCGGGCTCGGGCTCGGACTCGGCCTCGGCCTCACGGCTCCAGCGGCTTCTCCAGCCGGAAGCGGTCGATCTCCTCCCCATCGATGTCGATCGCGACCAGTTCGATGGACTCGGGGGTCACGTCGAGGCGGCAGTAGTGGTACTGGCGGACGCAGACCTCGTTGACCGCGTCGGGGCGGGCCGGGTAGGTCCAGGCGCCGCCGCCTCCGGTGATCACGTAGCGCACGCCGTTGACGTCGGTGGAGCGGCCGTAGAGGTGATCGTGGCCCACGAGGACGAGGTCGACGTCGTGCTCCTCGAGCAGGGGGATGAGGTGCCTGCGGACCCGCTTGTCGCCGGGTTTTCGCGTCGGGGTGCACGAGTAGGGCGGGTGGTGGAAGAAGACCACCTTCCAGCGGGCCTCCGAGGCCTCCAGGGCCTCCAGGAACCAGTCGTGTTGCTCGCTGCCGGGGATGAACTTGGTGTTGGTGTTCAGGGCGAAGAAGTCCACGTCGGCGTAGGAGAACGCGTACCACGACTCGTTGCCGGGCAGCGCCAGGTGGTCGTAGTAGGACTCGTGGTTGAGCTCGTGGTTACCCAGGGACACGAAGAAGGGCACGAAGCCCATCAGCGGCAGGGTGGGGGCGAAGAACTCGTCCTGCCACTCGTGCCAGGGTGAGCCGTGGGTGACGATGTCGCCCGTGTTGATCACGAAGCGGGCGTCGGCCAGCTGGACCTCCTCCCACATCAGCTCGATCAGCTGCTGGTGGATCCCCTCCTGGGTCCGGCTGTCGCCGTAGGCCAGGAAGGTGAACGGCTGCTCGGGATCCTCGATCGCGGTGCGGAGGGTACGTTCACGGCTGGCGAAGCGCGGCGCCAGCGGGCCGTCCCCCCCGGGGGGGACCGGGTGGACGAACACCTGGTACCTGTACTCGGTGTCCGGCTCCAGCCCCTCGACGGTCAGCTCGTGGTGGGTGTCGGCGATGGCCTGGGGCCGGACCACGTGCCGCGTGCGTCCGCGGGCGAGCCGGTACTCCAGGTGGCCGTAGGCCGGCACGCTGGTCTCCCAGACCACGGTGATCGACTCGGGCGTCACGCTCTGCAGGAACGGCGAGCGGACCATGCCCGCCTCGGTGTAGGCGTCCAGCCGCAGGTCGAGGTACAGCGGCAGCTTCGGCGCGTCCGGCCGGCGGTGGACCTGTACCGCCAGCACGTTCTCGCCCTGGACGAGTCCGGCGGGGTCCAGCCCGCTCCAGGTGCGTCGCCAGTGGCCATACGTGGTCTGGTTGACCGGATCGGGCAGCAGGAACGGCGTCGCCGGCTGGTCGACCCCCTCGGCGCCGTGTTCGACGTTGTAGCGGGCGACCTCGCTGCCGTTGAGGTAGACCACCAGCCCGCCGGCGAACTTGGCCTCGAGCTGCAGCGACACCAGGGCGTCCGGGTCCTCGACCGGAAACGAGCGCACGAAGTAGAGGCTGTTCCAGCCCTCCGCGTCGTCCCCGTCGCCGTCCTCGGCACCCTCCCCCGCCGGCCAGACCAGGGTCGTCCGCCGGGCCGGCGGGTTGCCCTTCTTGCGGCGGGCGCGGGCGTCCTTCTCCCGCTTGGGGGTCACCGCCCGCTGGCGGGCGTCGTCCCAGGCCGAGAACGGCGCCGACGCCCCGGACCACCAGCGGTCCGGCAACTCGGCGGCGTCCATGGGCACCACCCGGTCGGTGGTCACCTTGGCGGGCGCCAGCAGCTCGTCTATGGGGAGGGCGTCGGTGGGCAGCTCCGCCAGCGGCCAGCCCGGGGGTGGTTCCTCGAGGGGCGCCCAGAACAACCAGTCCTCGTCCATCTCTGCCAGCGCCACCGACGTCACGATCTCGGCGGCGGGCAGGACGTCGATCTCCTCGCCGTTCCTCGCCTCGCGGGTCTCGCCCCGGGCATGGACCGGCCCCGGCGCCAGCGCGGCGAGGACGGCCGTTGCGGTGAGCAGGGAACGCAGCATCTGTCGGAGTGGATAACTACCGCGTGATGAAGTCGCCACTGTAGGAGACCAGGGCCGCGTCGGCGACCTCGGAGAACAGCAGCAGTTCGTTGACGAACGAGGTGTCGTCGCCCTTGATCCGCAGCTCGAGGATCAGCTCGGTTCCCTCGTCGCTCACGGTCTGGGATCGCAGCCGGTGGCGGGGCAGGACCCGGCGGATCAGATCTTCCTTGCCCGTGTCGCAGTGCACGATCAGCAGGTAGGGCTCGTTGAGGCGGAAGTCGGTCAGCTTGATCGCGAACAGCAGCAGCCCGATCACCAGGCTGCCGCCCACCGCCACCACGTAGAACCCAGCGCCGGACGACACCCCGACCGCGATGGCCCAGAACATGTAGACGATGTCGATCGGGTCCTTGATCGCCGCCCGGAAGCGGACGATCGACAGGGCCCCGACCATGCCCAGCGACAGGGTGATGTTGGAGTTGATCGGCATGATGATCAGGGTGGTCACCAGCGCCGTCATGATCAGCGAGACGTTGAAGCTCTTAGTGTACAGCACACCCTTGAAGGTGTGGCGGTACACGAAGTAGATGAACAGCCCGACCAGGAAGGTGATCAGCAGCGCGACGACCACCCGGGAGAGGGTGAGCGGCTGCTCGGTGAAGGTGAACTGGTTGAGCAGTCCCTCCTTCAGGATTTCGTCCAGTTTTCCGAGCCCTTCCAACTTACATGTCCTCCCACTGGTTCCGGTCGGCCAGGCTGCGGCACAGCGCAAACTTCGAGATCGCCATCCGCGGCGGAACCGTCGGCAGCAGCAATCCCCGGACGAAGCCGGGGAGGAACTCGTCGAACTTGACCTCCATGATCATCTCGGTGCCGTCCATCGCACCGACGGTGAACATCTCCCGGTCGAAGAAGTGGCGCACGTCGAATCCCGCCGACAGCTGCTTGTCGAAGGTGATGCGAACGTTGCCCAGCGGGTACGTGTATGCCTCCCGCACGTAGTCGACCACCACCGCGGGCCGGAACGCGCCGAGGCGCGCAGCCACGTAGAACTCGCCGAGGAACTCGTCCTCCCTACCCCATAACACGCGCAGGTCCCCGCCGACCAGCCCCTCGGTCTCGTCGCGGGTCAGGGAGGCCCGGCTCTTGGTGGCCACGTCGCCGCGCTTGAGCTTGCGCTCGAGGTGGATCACCGAGTCGCTGAAGTTGTAGATGCGGATCCGGTACTTCTCCCGGTCGTGCACCCCCGCCAGCTTCTCGAAGAACGCGCGGTTGGCGAAGTCGTCGAAGTAGAGGCTGCGGATGTGATACTCGTTGCGCCGATCCGCGTGCCGGTCCGCCCGCAGGATGTGTCGCATGCGCGCCCGCATGAGGCGGTATTGCCCCTCGTTGACCTGGAACTTGAGTTCGTGGCGGAAGCCCATGCTCGTCCCCGTCAGGCTCCGCCGAGGGCGGCCAGTTCCTCGGCGCTCAGCCCGAAGAACACCTGGAGTTGAGCCCGGACCACCTCGGGGCGGCCCTCGGCGAACAACCGCATCTTGCGGATCTGCTTCTCCCAGATCTTCATCGATGAGCCCCAACGGCGGCAGTGGGTCTTCATCTCCGGGCGCAGTTCCGAGGCCTCCTGTTCGATGCGCGCCACCACCCGTTCGGTGGTGAAGGTGTGGTCCATGTGGTGGACAAGACGTTCGAGGAATCGTTGCTTGAACTCCTCGTTGCGGATCAGCCCACACATCAAGGTCGACGGCACGTTGTGGCCGTATCCGGTGCCGGACGGGTCGAAGACCCGCTTGAACATGTTCTCGTTCGGGTAGAAGAACGCCGTGTCCACGTCGAACAGGATCCAGCGCCAGACCCCGGCAGGTGATCGCTCCCGCCAGCAGCGGATGTTCCCGTTGTCGACGTTGGCGAAGAAGATCTCGAACGACTGGTAGTCGATCAGGTTGTCGATATCGATCTGGGATGCCACGTGGTCGTAGTGCTCGGCGTCCGTCAGGTCGTGGCCGCGCACGTACTGCAGCAAGGCGTCGTAACTCTCCGTCTCGCCCGAGACCTGGATCCTCTCCTGCTCGACGATGTCGACCGCCTCGGGATCGACCCCGCGGTTGTCGGCCAGGAAGTACTTACCCTTGCTCTCGCGGACGTAGTACAGCCCCCAGTAGTCGCCGTTGATGTACACCACCGCCGGCCGGTGGTCCTGGTAGTCCAGCCCCTGGTCGACCGCCAGGCTGGTGACGACCACGTCTCGGATCTTCGAGTAGATCGAGTCCGATCCGCCCGTGGACAGGACCATCTTCTTGACGCCCAGCACGTCCTTGTCCGCGAACAGGGGATAGTTGATCTCCTCGATCCCGTAGCGGTCCCGGGTGGTGACCATGAACGATTTCTGGGCGTAGATCCGGCTGAAGGCGCCGTAGATCCGGATGCCGGCGTCCAGGCCCAGCCCCGACCGGCCGTCGGTCTCGATCAGCTCCACGTGGGCGGGCAACTCGCGGCGGCTGTAGTAGTTCGCCCCTCGGTGGGGCCACACCTCGTCGGCGTTGGGGCCGTCCATGTACAGGCCGTGGGTCTCGTCGAACAGCCACTCGGGTGTGGTGGTCAGCGCGATCACCGGCACCGAATGCTGGGCGTCGATCAGGTAGGTGTGGGTGACCACCGAACTGGGCAGCCGCCCCTCACCGTAGGCCGCCGCGCGCACGACGGTGCCGTGTTTCACCTCGATCGGTTCGGTGTACAGCTTGGAGCGCGGGCCCGGCGCCGCACCGCCGATGGCGTAGCGGATCTCGGTCGCCGGATCGTCGACGGCCAGCTCGAGGTGGACGACGCCCTCGTGGAAGCCACCCGGCGGATCGAAGCGGGGATCGGGCGAGTAGCCGGAATAGACATCCGCATCGTTGGCGCCGCCGGGGGTCGGGGTGCGGAAGAACACCCGATCGCCGCTGCCGGGCAGCCGGCCGCTGGACATGTCCGAGCGTAACCTGCCGGTGGCGAAGGTATCCGCCAGCGTTCCCCAGGAGTCGACCAGGAACAGCTCCTCGCCGCCCGGGTTGAGCTTGAACGGTGCCAGCGGCACGCCACCCGCGTCGACGGTGCCGTCGCCCCCGGGCCCGCCAGCATGGAGCAGCAGGTGGCCCCCCGGGGCGATGGTCGCGGCCGGCAACCGCCAGCGGAACAGATCGGCCTCGTCGTCCGAGAGGAAGTAGCCCTCGACCGAGACGGCCACCGGCGTCGGGTTGTGCAACTCGATCCAGTCCGGCGTGTCGCCGGAAGCGTCCTTGTGGGTGCTACGGTTGGAGGACTGGACCTCGTTGATCCGCACGCCGGGGGGACGCTCGACGCCGGCCTCCCCCGTGGGCAGTTCGTCCAATCCGTGGGTGTCGTTGGCCTCCCCGGGGGTCGGCCGCGGGAAATACTGCCAGCCCCCGCCCCACTCCCTGCGACCCATCGAGACGCTGGCGGGGACGACCTCGGTCTCGACCAGGTCGATGATCCGCCGGGAGGCGTCGCAGAACAGCACCACCTCGGAGCCGGCCGACACGCGGAAGTTGGTGTGCAGGTAGAGAGAGTCCTCTGTGCGGCGGTCCTTTCCCGACGCGTAGACCAGCAGCCGCTCGCCTGGCGCGAGGATCCGCTCGGGGAAGCGCCACTTCTCCCGCATCCGCATCTCGTCGGACAGGTAGAAGCCGCCCATGTCGACGGGCTCGTCGGAACCGTTGTGGAACTCGATCCAGTCGCTGAAGTCCCCGTCCTCGTCCACCACCGACGCCCGGTTGACGGCCATGTACTCGGCCACGTAGACCGGCGCGTCCTCGACCTGGACGATGTCCATCGCCCGGGTCCAGCCGGGGGTCAGGTTGGCGTCGCCCGGGGTGGCCTCGGCGAAGTAGATCCAGCTCTCCGGTTCGTCGGCCGAGCGCCCCATCGACACGTCCGAAGGCATCTCGTCGATATCGACGCTGTCGATCAACTGGCCACCGGCTGCGGTGAGGATCAGGGTCTCGCGGGTTCGCAGCCGGAAGTTGGTGTGCAGCTCGCCGCTGGGGATACGCCGGTCCTTGTTGGACGCGAACACGGTGCGGTGCTCGCCGGGCCGCAGGATCAACCACGGGAAACGCCACTTGAACGGCTCGCGGATATCGTCGGACAGGCCAAATCCCTGCAGGTTGACCGGGAAGTCGCCCTCGTTGCGGACCTCGATCCAGTCGCTGAACTCGAAGTCCTCGTCCGCCAGGGTGTAACGGTTGGACGCCATCAGCTCGTTGAGGGACACCTGGGTGTCGCCCTCGGCCACGGCCAGGGTGCTCATCTCGGCCAGACGGATCGCGAAGTAGGCCGCGAGCACCAGCAAGACCACGATGATCATGGCGGAGAAGGCCCGCACCACGCCGCGCAGCCCAGGCCCCCGGGGACCTACGCTGCCTTTTCGCTTGCGGGCGTCGAGGACCATCGCTGCGGCATCCTACTCAATAAATCAGGGCACCTGGACGTCCACCCGCACGATGCGGGTTTCGCCGGTCTGCCCCTCGATCCAGTTCAGGTCCGGGCCATCGAGGGGCGAGGTGTAGTTGTAGATCGTGAACCGCCCATCGCCCCGGTCCAGCGCCGAGGGGAAGCAGGTGTCGCCACGGGACGGGAGATCCAGCACGAACGTGACGGTCAGCGCCTCTGGATCCACCCGCCAGAGCGAACACCGCTTGGGGTGCTGCCAGTAATCGAGCTCGTATTGCAGGGTCTGGTCGGCGGGGTCCAGATCGCGCTGGAACAGGTCGTAGTTGCCGGTCTCCGACAGGTTGCGCCGCCCCACCAGGTAGACGGCGTCGTTCGCCGTGCGAAACACCAGCGGCGAGTCGTACTTGCGCGGATCGGTGGAGCACTGCCACTGCCCCCAGTCCCCCGCCTCGGCCCGGCAGATCTTCGATCCCCAGCCGTCCTCGTCCCCCAGCTCGTTGCGCCCCACCGCCACCAGCGTGCCGTCGTCCAGCACGGCGAAGTCGACCTCGGAGAGGCCGCCGTCGTGGACCACGGGCTGGTCCGGGATCACCGGACGCAGATCGCGGCCGTCGTCGGTGGTCAGCAGGTGGACCTGCTCGCTGGCCTCGTTGAAGTCGTAGATGTTCTCGCCGCCCACGTAGCCGATCAGGTAGGCGGTGCCGTCGATCACCCGGGCGCGCCAGGGGATGAAGCCCTCGTCGTAGAGCCACTCCGGGTCGGACCACTCCCCGTCACCGAGCCGCTCGCTGACCATCATCCCCTGGGGTTCGAAGTCCAGGAGGCTCTCCCCGAGCACGGCGAAGTACAGCAGCAGCCGGCCGTCCAGGGACAGCAGGCGTGGTTCCCGCAGGTCGGTCTCCAGCCAGAAGCTGGCCTCGAAGCTCCAGGTCTGCTCGTCGGCGCTGCGGACCACGTAGAGCATCGCGTCCCGCGAGGCGAAGTGGGAGGGCGCGACCCGGAAGGCGAAGAACACCTCGCCGCCGTGCTCGACCACGTCCAGGTTGTTGGCTGCCTCCTGCAGCACCACCTCGGCGGGCAGCCCGTCCGAGGGAACCACGGTCTCCGGAGCGGAGATCGTCGTCAGCGAGGGGGCGTCGAAGGTGGCGACGCAGCCGGTCAGGAGGGCGAGCAGAGCGGGGCCCATCGCCAGCGTAACCGAGCTGTTCTGTTCACCGCGCACGGGCGACAGGGTACCCCAAGCAGCGGGGGGCGCGCTCAGAGACAGCCTCTCGGGTCTGGTACCATCCGCGCGGGGGCCGACCGGGATGAAGAGGACGATGGAGCCGAACGAAGCGCAGGGGCGGCGGCCGGTCTGGCAGGCGGTGCTGCTCGGGGTTTGGTTGCTGGCGGGTGGCTGCCAGGAGCCTGAAAAGGAACCGCTCGGACCGCTGGTCGTCCCGGCCAGCGGTCCGCTGTCGGGCTACTACCCACTGACGCTCAGCATGAAGTACGGCGGGCCCGCGGTCGATGGGATCACAGCGGTGCGGGTGGGCGACCTGGCCACCTACGAGCTGACAGTCCTGGACGACGACACCCTGACCTTCATCGTCCAGGGCCAGCCCGAGGCGGGCCCCGTCGACGTCGAGCTGCACGGCGACGATGGTGTCCTCGTCCTGGAAGACGCGTTCCGCTACGACGCCCCCCTCGATCCGGCGTTCGCGCGGGTGTTCTCCGTCGGCGCCAGCTTCGCCCAGGGGGTGCAGGCGGCGGTCCCCAGCCAGCACGCGGTGCTGGCCAGCCCGTCGCACGGGCTCGCGACGCAGATGGGCGCCTACATGCCGCTGCCGCAGCTGGTGCCCGACCTGTTCCCGGCGATGGGAGTCTCCGACCTGGGCCCCCCACCCGACTGCGAGGTGCCGCTGATCGTCTCGTACCTGGCCTGGTCGGCGATGGAGGCGCTGAACCGGATGCAGGATCCGGAGACCGGGATCGTCGGCTACGAGCACGCCAGGGTCGATCCCGACCTGGAGGTCCGCAACTTCGGCGTGGGCGGTTTCCGGGTTCGCGAGGTGACCCACGGCCCCGACGAGGACGACTTCTACCGCCAGTTCCTGGCCCACATCGTCTACGACCCCTACGCCGAGATCTACGACGTGGTGCCCGCCAGCCCGGTGGAGCTGGTGGAAGCTGCCGACCCGACCCTGGTGTTCTCGGTCGACCTGTTCGGCAACGACCTCATCGACGGCTACGTGCAGGGCAACGACATCGACTCCAGCGAGGTGACCCCGGTCGAGGAGTTCCGGGTCGATCTGGATCTGACCCTGACGCGGCTGGCGGCCACCGGGGCCCAGGTGTTCGTGGCCAACGCGCCCAGCCCGGGTTTGCTGCCGGCCGCCGCCGAGCGCAAGCGCTGGCTGATCGCCCAGGGCTACGACACCGCGGAGCACATCGACGCCGAGCTGGCGGCCATCGATGCCCTGGCCGAGGAGTTCAACGGGATCCTCGACGAGCTGGCGGCGGGGCACGACAACGTCCATGTCGTGGACCTGTCGGGCATCGTCGCCGAGGTCTCTGCCGAGGGGATCGCCGCGGGCGATTCCCTGGTGACGGTCGAGCGCTTCGGTGGTCTGGTGAGCGTGGACGGGCTGCACTTCTCGGACACCGGGTATGCGGTCCTGACCAACGCCTTCGTCGACACGGTCAACGAGACCCTGGGCACCTCGATCCCGCCGATGGATCTGGCCGCGGTGCTGGCGGCCGACCCCTTCTCGCCGGACAACCTGCGGGCGGCCGGACTCGACGTGGACGCCTGCGAGCTATAGGTCCTCGAAAGCCCGACGAGGGGGCTCTGCAGGCCGGACCCCAGTGGATGGGCGGCCTCTTCGTCCTGACTCATCCGCTCTCCCTCAAGGGGGCGAGGACTGGCCCTCGGTGTTGCGGCCCCAGCACAGGGCGGTGCCGTCCAGCTGGATCCCGCAGGTGTGACTCCCTCCGGCGACCACATGGCTGAAATAGGCCCCGGCAGGCACGGTGGACTGCCCCTCGGCGTCGCCCCCCCAGCACTCGATCAGACTCGACGGGGTGACGCCGCAGCTGTGCATCTCCCCCGCCGCGAGCTGGTCGAAGACGCTGTCCGGAGTGCCGACCTGTCCCATGTTCTGACGCCCCCAGCAGGCCGCGATCCCGTTGGGGCGCAGGGCGCAGGTGTGGTCGAAGCCGGCGACGATGCCCGAGAAGATGCCCTCCTCGGGGGTCGACTGATTCCATCCGTCGCTGCCCCAGCACACCGCGCTGCCGTCGGTGCGCAGGGCGCAGCTGTGCGCGAGTCCCGCGGTGATCCGGCCGACGTTTTCCGCTGGCGGAGTGGACTGGCCGTCGTAGTCGTAGCCCCAGCAGACGGCCTCGTTGGCGGTGGTCACCGCGCAGGTGTGCTGCACGCCCGCCGCCAGGTCGTCGTAGTCCCCGGCCACGACGTCGGACTGGCCGTTGAGGTTGCCACCCCAGCACTGGATGGACTCGTCGTCGAGCAGGCCGCAGGAGTGGAAGCGGCCGACGGCCACCTTCACGAAGGTCCCGGATGGGGGCGTGGACTGGCCCTGGTTGTCGTCGCCCCAGCAGGAGAGCGAGCCGTCGGTCTTGACGCCGCAGGTGTGGTACTCGCCTGCCGCGAGCTGGACGTAGGCCGCCAGGTCGGCGCCGTCGCAGTCCTGGTCGACCCCGTCATCGGCCACATCCACGGCATCGGGGTGGATCTCCGGATCGGCGTCGTCGCAATCGCCATCGCAGGGCGAGTGGCCGTCGCCGTCCGCGTCGTCGGGGTTCACCGCCGGGTCGGTGTCGTCACAATCTGGACCGCCCGACTCCTCGGATCCGTGGCCATCGCCGTCGCCGTCGATCCCATCGGCGCCGTCGCAGTTCTGGTCGATGTCGTCGCCCCACCAGTCACCAGCGTAGGGGTGGCGGGCGGCCGACGAGTCGTCGCAGTCCCCGTCGCAGGTGGAGTAGCCGTCGCCGTCGGCATCGGCGGCCCCGAGCAGCGGGTCGGTGTCGTCGCAGTCGACCGTGGAGTCCCAGCCGTCACCGTCGGCGTCGCGGGCGGGGGTCCCGTCGCCCCACAGCAGGGCCGCGGGGACCTCGGGTTCTGTGGAGTCGTCGTCCCCGGGGCAGCCGGCCAGGGCGAGGATCGGCAGCAGAGGCAGCAGGCAGCGGCGGATCACGGGTTCCTCCCTGGGGGGATGATACCGCGAGTGGGGGGGATCCGGGGGCTCAGCCTGCGCGGCGGCGCAGGGCGACCACGCCGAGCAGGGCCAGGACCGCGGCCAATCCCGCGGGCCGGGAGACCGCCTGGTTGCTCTCGCAGTCGCAGCCGCCGCCGATCTCGTCGTCGTCGTCATCCGCAGAGTCCGCCGTGGTGTCGTCGTCGTCATCCCCGGTGGTGTCGTCGTCGTCATCCCCGGTGGTGTCGTCGTCGTCTCCGGGATCCTCGCAGTCAGCATCGTCCGCGTCCGCGTCGCCGTCGCAGTCGTTGTCGAGGCCGTCGTCACAGATCTCGTCGGCGTCCGGGTTGATGGCCGCGTCTTCATCGTCGCAGTCGCCGTCGCACAGCGACCAGCCGTCGCCGTCCACGTCGGCCTCGTCGGCGGGCAGCTGGCCGTCGCAGTCGCTGTCCTTGCCGTCGCAGATCTCGCTCGCCCCCGGGTAGACATCGCCGTCGTTGCCGTCGCAATCCCCCTGGCAGGCGTTGAACCCGTCGCCGTCCAGGTCCTCGTCCACGTCCTCGTCGACCTCGCCGTCACAGTCGTTGTCCAGACCGTCGCACTGCTCCGGCGCTCCTGGGTAGGTGAACGCCTCGGCGTCGTCACAGTCACCGTCGCACAGCATCACGCCGTCCCCGTCGCCGTCGACCTCGTCGATCGGCAGCTGGCCGTCGCAGTCGTTGTCGAGACCATCGCAGACCTCGACGTTGCCCGGGAAGGAGGCCGGCTCGTCGTCGTCGCAGTCGCCATCGCAGATCGAGGCGCCGTCGCCGTCCTCATCGGCGTCCTCGTCGGTGGCCGGATCGCAGTCGTTGTCGACGCCGTCGCAGACCTCCTCGTTGCCCGGGAACGCGGCCGGGTCGTCGTCGTCGCAGTCACCGTCGCACAGGGAGAAGCCATCGCCGTCGTCGTCCGCCAGCTCGTCGGTGGTCCCATCGCAGTCGTCGTCGACGCCGTTGCAGATCTCATCGGCGGCCGGGTTGACCGCCGCGTCCGCGTCGTCGCAGTCACCCGGGATGGCAACAAATCCCGCGGGTGGCCCGCAGGCGGACTCGACCACGCCCGGATCGCCGAAGCCGTCGCCGTCGTCGTCCAGGTACCAGTTCTGCGCGTCGAGGGCGCCCTGGTCGATGGTCCCATCGCAGTCGTCGTCGATGCCGTTGCAGATCTCGTCGGCGCCGGGATTGACGGCCGGCGCGAGGTCGTCGCAGTCGCCGGCGCAGACGGTCACTCCGTCGCCGTCCTGATCGTGGTCTTCGTCCGCCTCGCCGTCGCAGTCGTTGTCGAGGGAGTCGCAGTCCTCGGCCGCGCCGGGGTAGACGGTGGGCTGACTGTCGTCGCAATCACCCGCGCAGCTGCTGAAGCCGTCGCCGTCCTGGTCGAAGTCCTCGTCCACGTCGCCGTCGCAGTCGTCGTCGGCGCCGTTGCAGATCTCGGCGGCGCCGGGGTTCACGGCGGGATCGTCGTCGTCGCAGTCGCCGTCGCAGGACGTGAATCCGTCGGCGTCCAGATCAAATCCCTCGTCGGCGACTCCGTCGCAGTTGTCGTCGACGCCATTGCAGATCTCGATCGCGGCCGGATTGACCGCGGGCGCGCCGTCGTCACAATCCCCGCCCACCGTCGCGTCGTAGGGGTCGGTCGGGGCGCAGAGGCACGCGACATCGCCGGTCACGCCGTAGCCGTCGTCGTCGGCATCCAGCAAATAGTCGGCGCAGTCGATGGCGTCCTGTTCGTCGATCTCACCGTCGCAGTCGTTGTCGATCAGGTCGCAGGCCTCGGCGGCGTCGGGGTTGACCGCCGGATCCGCGTCGTCGCAATCCTCCTCGCAGAGGTTGGGCTGACCAGGGGCGCCGAAGCCGTCGCCGTCCACGTCGGTGCACTCGTCACAGGCGTCGCCGATCCCGTCGAGGTCCGCGTCCTCCTGGTCCGGATTGGCGTCGCCGGGGCAGTTGTCCTCGCCGTCCCAGACCCCGTCGCCGTCGGCGTCCGCCATGTCGATGGCGACGACCACCGAGATCAGACGCGAGTCGTTGGTGGTCTCGGTGTAGTCGACCACGATCTCACCCACGTCGGCGTAGTCCACCGACCAGACCTCGTCGGACAGTCGAGAGTTGGTGGCACTACCGGTGGCGGGCTCGGTGTAGGGGTCGTCCTCGTCGGCGCCGACGGCGAGGTCGGTGTCGTCGTAGCCGAACGAACCCTGGGTGTGCAGGCTGTTCCAGTCCTGGAGTCCACAGGTCGTGTCGAAGGTCGCGCCGTCGTCGCGGCCGCCGGTGCCCGGGAAGGTGAGGCCGTCGAGGGTCACGCTGCCGTTCTGCTCGTCCGAGCACTCCCAGAGGATGCCCACCGAGACGATGGCGGAGCTGGCGCCGCTGGCGGTGGGCAGCCCGCCGAGGGTCAGGGTGTCGGTCAGGTTCATCTCGGTCATCGCCAGGGTCACGTGGCGGGGCGTGGCCAGGACGAGGTCCTCGTACAGCACCACCAGTACCGCGCCGCCCACGCCCAGGCCGCCGTGGTACCCGCTGTCCGCGGCGCCGGTCTCCTCGTAGCTCACCGGACCCGCGGCGGTGATGCCGTAGGCCGCCGGATCCAGCTCGTAGACCTGGGTGTAGTAGGCGTCGTCGACCAGGGTCCCGTAGGTCAGGTCGAGGCCGTTGATGGCCACGTTGGCCGCCGTATCCACCGGGAAGCTCGACGACTTGGCGTGGAGCACCGCGTACACCCGCGTGACCGTGGCGGTCGACGGGATCACGATGTCGAAGTCCTCGTCGGCCGCGTACCAGGTGGTGCTGCCGTCGTAGGGGGTGGACACGCCGTTGCCGTCCACCGCCACGCCGCCGGTGATCACCCCCTGGAAGATGACGGTCTGGGCCGCGGCGGGCACGGTCCAGGCGGCGGCGGCCACGGCAGCGATCAGGCAGGAGAACAGGCGTCGGGACATGGGGCACTCCCAGGGGATCGGTCGGGTTGGGTGGATACCAGGATAGCGCGGCGGGGGGGGAGCCGCGGCCTTCGGTATCAGGTGCGGCGGCGGCGGAGCAGCGCCAGCCCGACCAGGGCCAGCGGCGCCAGCACGCCCGCGGCGCGCGTGTCTGCGACGTTGTTCTCGCAGTCGCAGCCCCCGCCGACCTCCGAGTCGTCGTCCGCCGGATCATCGGTGTCGTCGTCGTCGTCGTCGTCGCCGGTCGTGTCGTCGTCCCCGGGGTCTTCACAGTCCGGGTCGTCGGCGTCCACATCGCCGTCGCAGTCGTTGTCCACGCCGTCGTCGCAGACCTCGTCGGCGTCCGGATTGACGTCGGGATCGTCGTCGTCGCAGTCGTCGCCGGCGGTGCCACCGTCGTAGCCGTCGCCGTCCACGTCGGTCAGATCCTCGCCGTCACAGTCGTTGTCGACGCCGTCGTAGGGCTCCTCCAGGTTCCCGGGGTAGGCGCCGGGATCGTCGTCGTCGCAGTCGCCGTCGCAGCTGGAGTGGCCGTCCAGATCGCCGTCCTCCGGGGTCAGGTCGGCATCGTCGTCGTCACAATCTCCGTCGCAGGTGGAGAACCCGTCGCCGTCCAGATCGGCGGGTTCCAGGGAGGCGCCGTCGTCGTCGCAGTCCCCGTCGCAGGACGAGTAGCCGTCGCCGTCCAGGTCCGCCGGGGTCAGGTCGGCGTCGGTGTCGTCGCAGTCCCCGTCGCAGGCCAACCAGCCGTCCCCGTCCTCGTCCGCCTCGTCGGCGGGTAGCAGGCCGTCGCAGTCGCTGTCCTTGCCGTCGCAGAGCTCGGCGGCGCCCGGGAACACGTCGGCATCGCCGTCGTCGCAGTCGCCCTGACAGGCGTTGAATCCGTCGGCGTCGAGGTCCACGTCCACGTCCTCGTCGACGATGCCGTCGCAGTCGTTGTCCGCGCCGTCGCACTGTTCCGGCGCGCCCGGGTAGGTCAACGCGTCGTCGTCGTCGCAGTCGCCGTCGCACAGCAGGGTGCCGTCGCCATCGGCGTCGACCTCGTCGACCGCCAGCAGGCCGTCGCAGTCGTTGTCGATCCCGTCGCAGACCTCCAGGTTCCCCGGGAACGCGGCCGGCTCGTCGTCGTCGCAGTCGCCGTCGCAGATCGACGCCCCGTCGCCGTCCCCGTCCACATCCTCGTCCGTCGCCGGATCGCAGTCGTTGTCGATCCCGTCGCAGACCTCTTCGGCATCCGGGTTGACCCCCGCGTCGTCGTCGTCGCAGTCGCCGTCACACAGCGAGAACCCGTCCCCGTCCAGGTCGGCGAGCTCGTCGGTGAGCTCATCGCAGTCGTCGTCCACGCCGTTGCAGATCTCGACCGCGTCCGGATTGACCGCGGGGGCATTGTCGTTGCAGTCGCCGTCCACGGCGACGTGGTCCGTCGGCGGCTCGCAGGCCCAGGCCCCGGTCGCCGGATCGCCGAAGCCGTCGCCGTCGGCATCCAGGTACCAGATCGAGCCGTCGACGGCATCGTCGTCGATCAGCCCGTTGCAGTCGTCGTCCACGCCGTTGCAGACCTCCACAGCGCCCGGGAACACAGCCGGATCCTGGTCGTCGCAGTCCCCCTCGCAGGTCGTGACCCCGTCCAGGTCCAGATCGAAGTCCTCGTCGATCAGCCCGTCGCCGTCGTTGTCCAGCCCGTCGCAGTCCTCGCTGTCGAAGCAGTCGGCCACGCCGTCGCCGTCGGCGTCGAACCCCTCGTCCACCTCGCCATCGCCGTCGTTGTCCAGCCCGTCGCACTCCTCGCTGTCGAAGCAGTCGGCCACGCCGTCGCCGTCGGCGTCGAAGCCCTCGT
>CAYTBN010000026.1:65680-90547 GCA_964436045.1 uncultured Rickettsiales bacterium
CGGCGTCGAAGCCCTCGTCGATGTCGCCATCGCCGTCGTTGTCCACCCCGTCGCATTCCTCGCTGTCGAAGCAGTCCGCGAGGCCGTCGGCGTCGGCGTCGAAGCCCTCGTCGACGTCACCGTCGCCGTCGTTGTCCACCCCGTCGCATTCCTCGCTGTCGAAGCAGTCGGCCACGCCGTCGCCGTCGGCGTCGAAGCCCTCGTCGATGTCGCCATCGCCGTCGTTGTCCACCCCGTCGCACTCCTCGGTGTCGAAGCAGTCGGCCACCCCGTCACCATCGGCGTCGAACCCCTCGTCGATGTCACCGTCGCCGTCGTTGTCCACCCCGTCGCACTCCTCGGTGTCGAAACAATCGGCCAGGCCGTCGCCGTCGGCATCGAAGCCCTCGTCGATGTCGCCATCGCCGTCGTTGTCCAGGCCGTCACACTCCTCGCTGTCGAAGCAGTCGGCCACCCCGTCACCATCGGCGTCGAACCCCTCGTCGATGTCACCGTCGCCGTCGTTGTCCACCCCGTCGCATTCCTCGCTGTCGAAGCAGTCCGCGAGGCCGTCGCCGTCGGCATCGAAGCCCTCGTCGATGTCGCCGTCGCCGTCGTTGTCCACCCCGTCGCACTCTTCGGTGTCGAAACAATCGGCGAGCCCATCGCCGTCGGCGTCGAACCCCTCGTCGATGTCACCGTCGCACTCGTTGTCCACTCCGTCGCAGACCTCGGCGGCGGCCGGGTTGATCGCTCCGTCGCCGTCGTCGCAGTCCCCGCCGACCGTGGCGGTGTAGGGCGCCGCGGCCGCGCACAGGCAGAGCTCGTCGCCGGTCACGCCGTAGCCATCGCCGTCGCCGTCCATCAGGAAATCGCTGCAACCGGTGGCGTCTTGCTCGTCGATATCGCCGTCACAGTCGTTGTCCACGCCATCGCAGGCCTCGACCGCGTCCGGATTGATGGCCGGATCGGCGTCATCGCAGTCGTCTTCACAGGTATTGGCGTACCCGGGGTCGCCGAAGCCGTCCCCGTCCACGTCGGTGCACTCGTCACAGACGTCCCCGTCACCGTCACCGTCCGCGTCCTCCTGGCCCGGGTTGGCATCGCCGGGGCAGTTGTCGTCGGCGTTCTGGATCCCGTCGGCGTCGGCGTCGGGCAGGTCGATGGTCACCGCGAAGCAGACCTCGCGCGAGTCGCTGGTGGACTCGTAGTAGTTGATCTCCAGCTCGCCCAGATCCCCGTACGCGACCTCGAACACCTCGTCGGACAGCCGCGAGTTGGTCGACGTCCCGGTGGCGGGCTCGGTGTAGGGATCGTCCTCGTTGGCCCCCACGACCGTGTCGCTGTCGTCGACGCCGAACGATCCCTGGGTGTAGAGGCTGTTCCAGTCCTGGGATCCGCAGTCGATGTCGAAGGTGTCGCCGTCGTCACGACCGCCGGTGTAGCTGTAGGTCACCCCGTCCACGGTCGTGGCGCCGTTCTGCTCGTTGGAGCACTCCCACAGGATCCCCACCGACAACACGGCCGTGCCGTCCGCGGACGGGACCGGCAACCCGGTCAGGGTCAGCGTCTCGTTGACGTACAGGTCGTCGACGGCCAGCGTGACCTGGCGGGGGGTGGACAGCGTGGTGTCCTCGTAGACCACGAACAGGGTGGTCCCGACCACGCCCGTTCCGCCGTGGTAGCCGCTGTCGGCGGCGCCGGTCTCGTCGTAGGAGTACGAACCCGCGCCCGTGATGCCGTAGGTGGCCGGATCCAGCTCGTAGACCCGGGTGTAGGTCGCGTCGTCGACCAGGGTGGCGTAGGTCATGTCCATGCCGTTGATCGCCACGGCGGTCTCGAGGTCGTCGTGGAACCCGCTCCATTTGGCCAGCATGACGGCGTACACCGAGGTGACGGTGGCCGTCGACGGGATGACGATATCGTAGGGATCCTCGGCCAGGTACCAGACGGCGTCGCCGTTGTAGGGCGTGGAGACGCCATTGCCATCGACGGCCACGCCGCCGGTGACGACCTCCTGGTGGATGATGGTCTGGGCGGACGCTCCGAGGGTCCACAGGGCGACCAGGGCCGACATCAGGATCGAGAGACATACGGTTCGCATGGATTCCCCCTATCGGGCAGCTGGAAACCGAGGAAGTTAGCGTAGCCTAGGGATCGCGCCCCGGCAACGCCAGCGATGCGGCATGAGCCGCCAGCAGGATCAGCAGCGGCTCGATGGGTAGCCGGTAGCGGACCGACGCCACGGTCAGCGCGTGGATCGCGGTGAGGTACGCCACCGGGAGCCACAGCAGCAGCGCGGACCGACCGACGCGCCGGGTGCGGCGCCCCAGGTGAACGACCGCCAGGCCGACCACGGGGAGGAAGCTCGCGCCCCAGATCACGAGCACCAGGGGCGAGCGATAGTCCTCGTTGTTCGGCCACGGACGCCACAGTCGCATCGCCCGGACGACAACCCGCCGCGCGGCCCGGACCGGGTCGTCCTTCACGAATCCGGCGGCGGCACGCCACAGCGCCCGATCGCGTTCGATGGGATCGTCGATCGCCAGCCACGGCGACAGATCCAGCGGCGGGGCGCTGGCCAGCCCGCCCCCCTCCACGTTGTCCGGGTGGTGCCCCACGCAGGCCACCAGTCCACCGCCAGCGTGGAGCCGGACGAACTGCCCGTAGGAGATCAGGTTGTGGGCCCACCAGGGGCCCATCGCCACGGCGTAGACGGCCAGCATGACCGCCATCGGCCGCACGACCCTGCCCCAGCTCCGGCGGTGGTACCCCACCACGACCGCGATCAGTAGTACGGGTAGCAGCAGCTCGAAGGTCGGCCGCGCCAGCACACCCAGCGACATCGCCACGCTGCCCGCGACCCAGCGGCGGCCGAGCCACAGGCTGAGACCCAGGCAGAACAGGAGGGTGAACGAGGTCTCTGTCAGCCGCAGCACCGACGCGATCACCAGGTGGGGCCAGAGCGCCGCGATCGCGCCTGCCAGCAGCGCGGCCCGCCGGTTGGCGAAGAGCTGCCAGCCGAGCTGGACGACCACCCCGACCGTGGCCACGGACAGCAACACGTCCAGCAGCCGGGTCCAGGGACCGCCGCCGGTCAGCCCCGACAGCAGCGGCACCAGCGGCATGCAGTTGTGAATCGGTAGCACCCCGTCGGTCAGCAGCCGACGCCCGGCCTCCGCGTAGACCTCCGCGTCGTGGAGGTGGGGATCGGGTACCAGCAGGAGCGCCACGGCCCTGGCCGCGAGTGCCAGCATCAGCACCACGCCGAATTCGGTGCGGGTCGGTGGCGGGGCGTCCACGGTCTGTTTGCCTCCGGCTCTCGTGCTTGCGTCGATTGAACTCCAACCGCGGATTGGCCACAAGCGCCCATCGAGTGGATCCGGCGGCCTTGACCCCCCTGGCGAGGGGTGCCTACGGTGGTGACCGGGAGGATTCCATGTCATCGAATCACGCCCTGCGCCTGCTGACGATCGCCGCCAGCCTCGCCGCTCTTCCACTGCTGGGTTGCCCGGATCCCGACGACGACGACTCCACCGGGGACGACGACGAGACCGGAGATGACGACGCCACGGGTGATGACGACGCCACGAGTGACGACGACACCACCAGCGATGACGACACCACGGGGGACGACGACACCACGGGGGACGACGATTCCACGGGGGACGACGACACCACCGGAGACGACGACTCCACCGGGGACGACGACACCACCGAGGCCACCGACGCGGACGGCGACGGCTGGACGCTCGAGGACGGGGACTGCGACGACGCGGACCCGGAGAGCTACCCCGGGGCACCCGAGATGTGCGACGGAGTCGACAACGATTGCGACGGCCTCGTGCCCGACGACGAGGTCGACGACGACTGCGACGGGGTGATCGACAACGATCCCCTGGACGGCATCGAGGTCTTCCCGGACGACGACTGCGACGGGTTCGGCGACGGAGCGGCGGCCGCGCTGCTGTGCGAGCTCCCCGACGGCTACGTGGAGAACGGCGACGATTGCGACGACGGCGACGCCCGGGTCAACCCGGACGCGGCCGAGGTCTGCGACGGCGCCGACAGCGACTGCGACGGGGTGGCGGACGACGACTGCGTGAACCCAACGAGATCGCCCCGCCGAGCGGGGAAGCCGTCGAGTCACCGGACGCACCCGGCGGCTGCGCGAGGCTCGGCGAGATCACGACGGGCACCGACCCCCACCAGCTGAGCAACCTGCCGAGCTTCATGGACATGCTCGACGGCGCGCAGGCCGGCCTGGAGTCCTTCGCCGACGAGAACTTCGCGCTGTTCGACTACTCCAACCGGGCGGGCGCCGCCTACGACGGCAGCCCGGGCAACTTCGATCCGACCAACCCCTGGCCCGCCATCTCGCCCACGGGCTCGGATGGCGGCACCCGCTTCCGCGGCTACATCAACCTGCAGTGCGGCGATCCGCTCAACGTGACCGTCGGCCTGATGGGCAACGACGCCCTCGCGCTGTACATCGAGGAGGACTACATCGTCGGCGTGAACTGGGACGACGGGCAGTGGAAGAAGTTCCGCTACCTGAGCTTCCCGGGGCCCGGCCTCTACGCCTTCGAGGTCCAGTGGTCGACCAACTTCACCTTCACCATCGATCCGGCCGAGCTGGTGTGGGCCGACGGCTTCCTGACCGGCTACGACAACCTGGACACCATATGTGACTACGGCACTTGCACGTACAACAACGGCGAGGCGATCCCTGATTTCCAGGTGTACGGCGGGGACATGCTGGTCGCGGCCACAGACGGGGGGCTCACCAGCTGCGCCCAGTGCGCCGTGGATCTGGATTGCGCCGTGGGCGAGGTGTGCAACTCGGCGGGGATCTGCCTGTAGGGGTCAAGACCCGGATCAGTGCAGCAGGGCCGCCCCCAGGGGCTGGGCGACGGCCAACCAGAACGCGATGGCGATGCCGCACAGACCCGCGAACTGCAACAGCGCGGTGAAACAACCGAAGGCGCGGCGCGAGGGAATCTCCATCAGCCTCGTGCAGAGCAGCCCCTCGTCCCCCCGTTCCACGTAGGCCAGCACCCGCCGATGGCGCGGGCTGACGGCCCGGCCGCGGGCCAGGTGCCACACGCGCCGGGAGAAGCGGACGGGTAGCTCCTCGTCGCCGTGGAGCATCCGGAGGTCACCTTCCGCGACCGGCTCGAGTCGAACCCGCAGCCAGCCCGCCGCGACACGGCCCGCGGCCAGAGCGGCGGCGCTGATCATCGAGGGGAGCTGGGCGCGCTTGGGGAGCCGGGGGACCAGCGGGATCACGAAACCCGGTCCAGCCACTCCGCCCACGCCCATCAACGCGACGGTGTACCCCACCCCGGCCGCCACCATCCCCACCGAGACGATCCCGATCGCCGCCTGGCCGATGGCGATCACCCCGCGGGACACCTGGCCGATGGCGATCACACCGAAGGCCACCTGGCCGATGGCGATCACACCGGTGGCCATCTGCCCGATGGCGATGAACCCTTCGGCTTCCTACCCGACGTCGAACCAGCGATCCACAGCGACCTCACGAGGGCTGGACTATACTACGAGCCACCGCCGAGATGCCCGACGAGAGCCACCATGACGAGGTCGCCGACGAGCGAAGACTCTGCCCCGCCTGCGGCGTGATGGCGCCGGCGGAGAGGCGCTCGTGCGAGTGGTGCGAGGCGCCTCTGGACCGGTGCCCGTCGATCCCCGACGGGCCGGACGGGATCTATCCCGTCGTGGTCTGCTGCCACTTCCAGTGCCGCTCCTGCGGCCACCGATCCCCGCTGAACGAGCTGGACCTGGACGGCACGGTGCGCTGTCTGCGCTGCGGGCTCGACCAGATGTTCGACGTGGCCAGCTGGGCCGCCGCCCTCGACCACGCCCACGGTGTGGGGGACCTGGCGGGTCCCTCGCCCGAAGGCCGCCATCCCCACCCCCGGATCTCCATCGCCGGGGACAATCCGCTGGCGTCCATCGGCCGCTACCGCACCTCGGCGCGCCTCGCCCAGTCGGGCACCCGGGTCGAGGACGGGATGGTGGTGCCCCGCTCGCTGATCATCGACGCCGCCCCCGGCTGGCCCCTCTGCTCGAGATGCAATCTCCCACTGGAGATCCGCGGGTCCGACGGGCACGCGACCACCTCGTGCCCCGACTGCGGGCGTTCCGCGTCCTACGACATCGACCCGCGGGCGCGACAATTGTGCTCGGGTCTGATCGCCGCGGTGGCCGAGGACCAGCGGACCGACCGGCTCGCGGTGCAGGTGACCGGCCAGGAGGCCGGCGAGGCATCCGTCCTGCGCTGTCCCGGGTGCGGCGCCGCCATGAGCGACGTGAGCGACGCGGCCACCGTGCGCTGCGAGTTCTGCAACACGGTGGCGCGGATCCCGGCGGCGGTCCGCCAGGAGCTGTTCGATCACGAGCCGGACGAACAGGTCTGGTGGTTGCTCTTCGGCGGTCCCTCGAAACAACGACGCGCGCTCGAGGACTGCGACGACCTGTCCGACGCCGGCCTGGCGAAACTCGAGTCGCCGCCGTGGGATCCCGCGCCCCTGGTCCTCCGGCTGGCGCTGGGCACGCTGCTGCCCGTGGCCGCGCTGATCCTCACCCTGATCCTGCTGTGGGGCACGCGCATCCCCCCCTGGCTGTTCTGACCCCGCGATTCCCCGAGCAGGTGGCGGGCGAGCCCATGATGAACTCGGGCACCGACACCGTGTACGTGGGGGTCGGCATCCGCTACGGCTTCGCCGCCTGGACCCCCGCCCTGCCGCCACCCTAGCGCGTCCCCATTTCGGAGCGGACGGATCGGTCGCCGCAGCGAAACTGATCCATTTTGGATCACCTGCCCTTCAGATACCCGCGGATCCGCTGGCACCGACCTTGCTGCTACCTGCGGTCAACGACCCGAAGGAGGAGTCCATGGGAACAGACGTATCCCGCTGGGGCCTGGTGGTGGCGGCGCCCCATCAGCATCTGATCGCCATTCGACGGGGGCGTGTCGTGCGCTCGGAACAGGGGGGGAGCCACTTCCGCTGGCCGGGGGACACCGTGGCGCTGGTGGACACCAGCGTGCACCGGCTGCAGTTCTCCGCAGACCAGGTCACCCGGGAGAAAGCCGGTGTGAAGGTGAGCGGGCTGGCGGTGTTCCGGGTGGTGGAGCCGGAGATGGCGTACCGCATGCTCGATCTGGAGCGCGGTGACGGCCACGTGGACATCCTGCGCGAGATGTTCGTGGGGGCCACGCGCCGCCCGGTGGCCAACCTGACCCTGGAGGAGTGCATCACGCGGCGCAAGGACTCGCTGGCCTCCGAGCTGATGGCCGAGGTGGCGCCGGTGGTGGGGGCGTCCGGTCGGCAAGAGGACGGCACCGACCGGGGGTGGGGCATCGCCATCGACACCATCGAGATCCAGGACGTGCGGATCCTCTCCGATGAGGTATTCGAGCGGCTCCAGGCGCCCTACCGGGCCGGGCTGGCCCTGGAATCGGAACGAGCGCGGGCGGAGGTCGAGCGCGAGAAGGCCAGCATCGCGGCGGCCGGGGAGCGTGAGGCGGAGCAGCGGCGACGGGAGCTGATGGAGCTGGAGGAGGCCCGGATCGCGGCGCAGCGGGCCCGCGCGAAGCAGGAAGCCACCCACCGGGCGGAGCTGTTGCAGCTGGAGCAGGACGCGGAAGTCGCGCGGGAGGAGCTCCGGGCCAGCGCCGGGGTGCGGAAGGCCGAGCTCCAGGCCGAGGCGGATCGGGTGGCCGGCGCCGCGCGCGCCGAGGTGGAGCGGACACTCCGCGCCGCCCACGACGCGATCTCCGACGAGCGTCTGCACGAGTTGCTGCTGACCGACACGCTGCCCCGGGTAGCCGAAGCATTCCGCGACAGCTTCGATCAGGTGACGGTCACCGGGGGAGACATGGGATTCCTTGGCCAGGGACTGTCCCAGGTCCTGGCCACCCTGCGGGCCCACGGCCTGGAGCCCGAGGCGCTGCTGGGTCGGCTGGATCGGCCCAGCTCCACCGGGTAGCGGGATAGGTGTCTGACACCGATCTCTGGAGCCGGGGTCATGACCCCGTGCCCCCGGCTGTGTCTCAATCCGTGTCGAACACGCACGGCTCGCCGTCGCACGGGTGGATGATCGTGCCTTCCTGTCCCGGGGCGAAGAACGCCTCGATCTGGCTCATCACCTCCTCGGTGCCGCGGATGGCCCCGTGGGCGCCGTTGACATGGGCGGGGCGGTTGGCGTCGTCCTGGCGGCCGAGCTGGGGGTCGTACTGCATCAGCGCGGACGATCCCGGCCCCAGCGGTCCCTCGTCGGTCTCGATGCCGTAGGGCTCGTCGATGGAGGGCACCATCAGGGGGATACCCTCGGCGCGGGCGAGGGCCTCGGTGGTCATGTTGGGCACCTGCTCGTCGCCCATGGACTCCTGCATCAGCAACGACTTGGTGCGCATGCCCTCGAGGTGGGTGATGGGGTCGACGGGGTCCCACATCAGCTGGGACACGGCGTACAGCAGCTGCCGGTCCTGCGGGGCGGGCACGGTGTCCTCGATCCAGTTCTCGTAGGGGGCCCAGTTGCTGGACCGCTCGAGCATGATCGACCAGATGGACCCGCCCACGTGCAACACCGCGTACTGCAGGTGATCGGAGTTTGCCATGGTCACCGCGCCCTCGATGCCGCCGGTGGAGATGCCGTACCAGTAGATGCGGCTGGGGTCGATCAGGGACCCGCTGCCGTCCCGGGCCTGGAACACGTCGGCCTCGGCGAAGTCGGTCTGCAGCAGCCGCGGCAGGGTCAGGGCGTTGGCCACGGCCTGGGTCAGCTTGTCGGAGATCAGCGGGAACAGGCCGAAGTCGTTGGCGACACGCACGGCGTCGGGCATGTCCTCGGTGGTCAGGCCGCGCCACTTGGTGCCGATGGCGATGGCGCCCAGGCGGTCCATCAGCAGGCAGACCGACTCGGTGTCGTCTTCCTTGCCGATGTAGACGTAGGGCGAGGCGAAGATGCCGTGTCCGAAGATCACCACCGGCACCGTGCCCGCGGGGGCGTCGCGCACCGAGGGCGGGACCATCACCATGTAGTAGACATCCGCGTCGTCCTGGGGCACCGGGTTGGCGTCCTCGTCCAGGGTGAACATGCCGCTCTCGTCGAGGTAGTTGGTTAGCTCGAAGCTGCCCTGGCTCAGTCGCCACTGGCTCACGCCGAGCTCGAACCCCTCGTCCGTATCGGAGATCCAGTCCACCTCGTAGTCCGGCGCGTGGGCCGGGTCCGCGGGCAGTTCGGCGCGGGTGGCGTCGATGATCTGGTCCAGGTGTGCGTGGACCACGTCTTCGGTGCCGGTCCAGAAGTCCCACGCCAGTACGATGTCGCTCCGGGCCACGCCGGCGTCCTCGAGGGCGGCGAACATCGACTCGTAGTGGTCCACGTACGCCCCGAGGCCCGGGTGGACCTCGCCGCCGTCGCGCAGGGCGGCGAAGCGCTCAGGGGTCGGGATGGTCGAGCCGCCGCGATCGGTCAGGGCGCGCGTCAGCACCACGGCGTGGCGCGTGCCCCAGGCCATGGCCGACAGGGGCCGGATGAGCAGGACGCGGTCCTCGGGGCCGGTGGTGTTGGGGTGGGCGTCGAGCTCGGCGAAGCACGGGATGCGGGCGCCGGACGAAAGATCGATGATCTGCACCGGCGAGTCGGGCTGCACCGACGGTGCGAGGTCGTTCTTGCTGGGCAGCAGGTCGGGATCGATGTCGGCATCGGGCAGCAGGACCACCGAGGAGTTGGCGACCGAGAACCCGTCGAGGCGGTTGATGCGCTCCACCGGCAGCGGCGAACCCCCCTCGGGAATCGGAAACCGCTGCACGTCGACGTCCAGCCGCCAGCCCGTGGCCGTCGAGTCGTCCTGTGTCATCAGGTGGATCGACGGGTAGGGGTAGATGCCGTCGTCGTCGAGCAAGCCCACGGGCGGGCCGTCGTAGGGCACCTCGACGTCGTCCGTGGGGCAACCGAACAGATGGATCATGGCCAGCAGCGTGGGCAACACACCCCAGGACATGGACGTAGGTCGGGTCGGCATGGACGTCTCCGATCAGCGAGCAGTCTCCGCGCCCCAAACGGTATCGCAAAGCCACGTTCCAGAGGGAACGTACATGACCCCGGTTTCGGAGCCCGTCCCCTTCGTCAGCCCTGGCTCGATCGCACCACCGGTGTCCCGATGGGGAGCCCCAGCACCTGCGACAGGACTCTGCACTTGACCAGGAACAGGAAGGTCATGGGGCGCTCCACCTCGTGCAGGGTCTCGAAGTTGCCTTGACCCTTGGCGACCACCAGGTCGGCGTCCTCGAAGCGGGCGACGAAGTCCGGTGAACACTCGTCCAGCCAGGTCCCCGGGACGTCCGACCCGTTGGTGACGACCCGGTAGCGATCCACCAGCCCCGAGCGCGCCGCGTCGTCCAGCGTCGCGTCGTTGAGGATCGGCCCGCCCCGCACTGCCACCGTGAGCCGATCCGGTCCGATGCGGTCCAGCAGCGGTCGATCGAACACGATCTCGCCAGCGTTGTCGCCGAGGAACAGGACCGTGCCGGCCTCCGCGATCCGGCCTTCGAATTCGCGCACGGGGCCCAGGTCCGGGAGCTCGGGTAGCCGGTCCTCGAACCCGCCCGCCTCGTCCGGATCCCAGCCCGGGCCGACACCGGCGTCGATGATGTTCCCCGCCAGGGAGAACCGGACCGCCTCGGTGAAGGGAGAGGCGGCCGCCGCCACCCGCGCCTCGATCCGGGGCAACATCGCCAGGGCGGCCTCGGTGTCCGCGATCTTGGCGTCGAGAAAGGGATCGGCCGTTCCCGCGAACTCCGCCAGCAGGCGGTGAAGGGCTCGCCCCGTCAGCGGCGGAGGCTGACTCCAGTCGAGCTCCCGCAGGATGTCGAGGGTCCGGTCCAGCAACGCCCGGGTGGCCCCGTCTTCCAGATCGAGTTTCCTGGCGGTCTCCAGGGCCAGGTCGACGAAACAGGGGATGCAGGGAGGGTGGGCTCTCATCGGACTCGATTATGGCCGGGAATCCTCCGGGTGTGGAATCCGGGGTCAGGTGTGGATATCGAACCGGGTCCGGTGCGACGCTTCGACGGTCGGTCGGTGGCCGAGGGACGTCATGCTATCGTCGTCGCGGAGGAGGCGGGCAAGCTGAATGATATCGACGCGGCTGGTTCTCGCCTCACCTCGTCTCGGGGGGGACGAGTTCCTCGACCCGCTCCGTCTTCAGGGGGCCTCGGGGAGGCTCCGCGCCGAATCGTCCGCTCCGCCGCCGCGCTGGCCGCACCGACGCTGCTCGCCGTGGCGCTCCTCCTCACCTGTCCGCTGGAGCGAGAGCCCTTCGACGAGCCCTGGGGCGCCCCCCGGGTCGACGGCGACCGGGTGCGCTTCGAGTACCCCCTGTTCCCCGAGGGCCGCTGCCGGGTCGACGTGGAGGGCTTCGAGGCCGCGCTCCAGCCCGGGGACCCGGCGCGTGTCCGACAGCGGGGTCGTCCGGAACCGGCCGCTGACCGGCCGTCCGTCCAGCTCCCGCAACGACCCGATCGGCACCCGCCGACCGGCGCCGCGCGTCAGCAGGTAACGGTCGGTCAGGCGGTAGATCAGGAAGAACAGCCCTGTCACGAGCAGCCAGCCGCCGTAGTTGCTGAACGGCACACCCAGGAACGACCACGACCCCACGTCGAGCCACGTCCAGGCCCCTTGCTGACTCACCATGTAGGGATCAAGCGCGAGGTCCCACGCGGTCATCACCAGCGCGCCGACCCCCACCAGCCATAGGTACCGGTGCCACTCCGGGCGGGGGTGAGGCGTGGGCGCCAGGTCGACCAGCAGGTTGGTGATCACGTAGCTGGGCAACATCATCGAGAACCACGCAAGCGGCACCGTCCACGGTACGTGCAGCCACTTCGTGCCGATCGCCCCGTCCGCGTAGCTGTAGCGTCCGAAGGGAACCCCAGTCGCCACACCGACCACCTCGGCCAGGTAACACAGCACGACGCATAGCAGGAAGAAGACGAGGATCCGCTTCCCGCCGAGGATCAACCACCCGCTGGCCAGGCTGGCGACGGCGAAGATCGGCGCCATCGTCAAGAAAGGCAGGTGTGCGCCGTCGAGGGGTGGGCGCAGGGCGAGCCCTGCCTCCACCAGCACGGCCAACAGCACGAACCACGCGGCCATCACCAGGAATCGGATCCAGGGACGGCTCCCGATCACGGTGGGCCTGGAGACCACGGAACTCGCGGTCAGATCGTCCGTCCTCCCGCGGAGCCCGACCAGGCGCCGGACGGCCAGCAGCGACGCGATCCCCATGGTGAACGGAGGCAGCAACCGCACGTCCGTGGGCACGGTCGCGATCACATTGAAGATGCCCGATGCCACATAGACGAGCACCGGGATCAGCGACAGCCACAGCACCATCCGGGTCGGCGGATCGTGGGGGATTCGCCGCTCCCAGCTCCGGTACGCCAGGTTCGTGAAGAGGGTGACCAGGATCCAGCCGCGGAAATTGGCCCGCGGGATGCCGAAGAATTCTCCGCCGGAGAGCCAGCTCCAGGCGTGCATGCTGTGGACGCTGTAGGGATCCTGGGACAGGTCCCAGGCGGTCATCACGACCGCGGAGATCACCGACAACCAAAGGACACGACCGGCGGGGCAGGAGCCGAAGGTGAGCCGGAGGTCGCCGATCAGGTTGGCGATGATGTAGGCCGGATACATCATCATGAACCACGCCAGCGGCATCAGCACGGGCACGCCGTGGGGCTTCCAGCCCAGCACGTCGTGGTAGACCAGGTCCGACTCGTACAGCCAGTCGAACCGCACCGACGCCACCTCGGCCGGGTACGAGACCACCACGCACACCAGCAGGAAGGCGGTCGCCCGGGTCGGCCCCAGGCACAGCACCGCGTGGAAGTACATCAGCGTGGCGAACAGCAAGGTGGCCGCGATCATGCCGACATTCGTGGCCGCCGCCGCCGGCTCGGGCAGCAGCGTGTGCCACGAGATCAGGGCCAGCAGCCCGAAGTACACGACGGCGCCCACCGAGATGATCGCCAGCAGTGCCGGACTCTCGTTGCGCGTTCGTGCGTCGCGATCCGGTGTCATGCCCCCCCTCTCTTCGTCACGCCGGACGGAACATGTCCAACATCATCTCCTCGACGGTCGCATGTCGATCCTGCGGGCGCTTGGACATCGCCCGCCGCAGGGCCATCGCCAGCCGACGCGGTAGCTGCGAAACGTGCTCCCGCACATCCGGGGCCGGCTGTCGCATGTGGGCCAGCATCAGCGCCGTCGGATTGCGAGTCTCGAACGGCCTGCGCCCCGTGACCACCTTGAACGCGAGCACGCCCAGTGAATAGACATCCGCCCGGCGGTCGACGACGCCAGGTCGGTGGATCTGCTCAGGGGCGATGTAGTCGAGGGTGCCGATGACGTTGGCCGTCGACAGGCTGTTTCCATCCACCACCTTGGCGATGCCGAAGTCGGTCAGCACGGCCCGTGGCGGCGCGTCCACGAGCGGATCGCCGTCCAGCAGCACGTTGGAAGGCTTGATGTCCCGATGCACGACCCCCCGCTCGTGTGCGTGGTGCAGCCCGGCGGCGATGTCGCCCAGCAGGGTCCGCGCCGCGCCGACCGGCAGGGCACCGCGCTTGCTCAGGTACTTGGCCAGCGTGCCGCCCTCGATGTAGTCCATCACCAGGTAGCGCAGCCCTCCGGCGGTCTTGCCCGAGTCGAAGACGCGGACGATATTGGGGTGCCGCAGGGACCGGACGATGCGGATCTCGCGGTCGAAGCGCTAGGCGTACTCCCGGGACAGCTGGGCCACCTCCGGCGGCTGGATCTTGACCGCCACCTGCCGTCCGCTGACCGGGTCCTCCGCCCGGTAGACCGACCCCATACTCCCGTTGCCGATCAACTCGAGCGGACGTAGCTCGCCGGGGAGCGTCCGCGAGTCGGCGCTGGTGAACGACAGGGTGTTCGCGTCGGCGTAGGTGGTGGACGACGGCCGCACCTCGACGGCGATTCCGTAGACCCATCGATCCACGAGTCTCAGCAGCGCGCGCCGGGTGGGCTGGAACACCCCCCCGGCGGCGACCAGCGCCAGCGCGAGCGCCACGGGCAGCCCCCCCGGGGCGTCCAGCAGCTGGACCAGCTGCTGCAGGACGGCCGCCGTCACCGCGAACAGCAGCAACAGCCCCGCGGTCAGCAGCCCGTACACCAGCGACCGATGGATCAGGTAGTCGATGTCCCAGAGGCGATACCGCAGGATCGAGAACAGCAGCGCCGCCGGGATCAGCAAGAACGTCAGCATGTAGACGTGGAACAGCGCGAACTCGTACAGGACGCTGTGGGCGGGGTTGGTCAGCAGGTGGCGGTCGTTGAGGGCCGGGTAGACCAAGGTCGTCGTAACGACGACGGCGAAGACCGCAACGTGAATCGCAAAGGCCGCCACCGCCCATTTGATCTGTTGGCGCTCCACCGCGCGGCTCTGCCGCCGATAGCGCCAGACCTGGTTCGCAACCCCGCCGGCGAAGAGCGCCGCGTCGGGGATCATCGCGAGCTGCGCGTGGCTGGCGGTGACGCCGATCCGGGAGCCGGGGAACGCCACCCGCACCGCCTGGTAGACCACCCAACCCGCCACGACCCAGCGCGTCCAGCGCGGAGTGAAGCGCCCCGACGGGAGCAGGTACAGCAGCAACGCGACCAGGACGAGCGAGGTGGCGTGGAAGCCGTCGGCCACGTGGAGGAACGCGGGGTTCTCGCGGGCCAGAGCCGGGAGGTTGAACGGGATGCTGACCGCCACGAAGACCAGGAACAGCGACGCCACGAAGGCGATCCAGCTCGTGCGCCGACGGAGGTAGATCACCGCCCCGACCGCCAGGCAGCCGACCAAGGTCAGCCCCACCACCGACTCGCACCAGATCAGGACGGCCGCCGGCGTCGTGCCCATCGCCTGCAGCGCCTCGTGCTCGGCGGCAGTCATCTGGCCGAGGGCGGCCGTGCCCGGCGAGGCGCAAGGCACGACGTACTCGCGCAGTCGGGCCGGGAACGCCAGCGCGTTGGCGCCGATCGCCGCGACGACCGCGGCAATCCAGACCGCGACCATGGCGGCGGCCACGGGCGGCCGCATCTGGGGGCCGCGCGAGTCGCTGGACCGGTAGAGCCCAGCCTGTTCGGCGTTCGCGATCACGGGATTTGAACCGCTCCCGACGCCCCTGGGGAAGCGGAACCCTCGTCACCCCCCTGCCGACGCCGATTCTCCCGGTCTACCAGTGTGGCTGGAACCGGATCTCGCCGCGCGGGGGCACGGAGATCCACGGGTACACTGGCGGCGCACCAAGGTACACTCCGGCGCTTCCCTCCGGCGCTAGAATGCCTACTATCCATGGATGGGGCGGCGAATCGATCGTCGCCCGAGCCGAAGGAACGGAATGCGCGGACGAGGCCGAGCCCCCGAGACCTACGCCCCCCGTGGGTTGCTCGTGGACCGCTTCGGGCGCCGTCTCCGCTACCTGCGCGTGTCCGTCACCGACCGCTGCAATTACCGCTGTCGCTACTGCATGCCCGCCGAGGGTGTGAAGGTCCACGACAAGGCCGATCTGCTCACGCAGGTGGAGATCGCGCGGGTGGCGAGGCTGGCCTGCGAGATGGGATTCGACAAGGTGCGGCTCACCGGCGGCGAGCCCACCCTGCGGCGGGACATCATCCCGATGATCTCGGCCCTCGCCGCCACCCACGGGCTGCGGGACCTGTCGATGACCACCAACGGCGCGACCCTGGACCGCAGGGCGCAGGAACTCCGCGACGCCGGGCTCAAGCGGCTGAACCTGTCGCTGGACACCCTCGATCCGGATCGCTATCGGGTGCTGACCCGGGGCGCCGAGCTGGCCCCTGTGCTGGCGGGGATCGACAGGCTGCTGGAGATGGACTGGACCCCGGTCAAGCTCAACCTGGTGGTAATGCGCGGGGTCAACGAGGACGACCCGCTGCGGATGGTCGAACGGTACGCGGACGCGTTCGTCGACGTCCGCTTCATCGAGTACATGCCCTTCGGATCCTCCGGAGACGAGGCGGTGCCGTGGGCCGAGACGCGCGCCCAGCTCGAGCGGCGATTCACCCTCGAGCCCGACGGCTCGGTGAGCGATGGCGGACCGGCGACCCGGTTCCGCATCGTCGGGCACAGCTGCCGGGTGGCCACGATCTCGGCCATGAGCCGGCAGTTCTGCAACAGCTGCAACCGGATCAGGATATCGTCGAGCGGCTTCCTGCGGACCTGCCTGGCAACGGGCACACCGAGCCGATCGATTCGGGAGCTGTTACGCTCCGGCGCCGACGACGACGAGCTGGAGGCCGCCATCCGTGCGGCGGTGGCCAGCAAGCCCCGCGGCTACAGACAGCTCGACGGCGGGGACCGGGCCTTCTCCGGCCCCATGTCCCGCATCGGCGGCTGACCCCGGGCAGGCTGCGGGGCGGGAGGTAGACGTGATTCCCATCGAACAAGCCCTCGACCACGTGCTGGCGGCCGCACCGCGGTTGCCCGCGGAGCAGGTACCCCTGGACCGGGCCATCGGCCGGGTGCTGCGGGAGTCCCTCGAGGCGCCCCACGACTTCCCCGCCTTCGACCGGGTGATGATGGACGGCTTCGCGGTGCGCGCCGACGACCTGTCCAGCACCGACACCCTGCCGCTGATCGGCGAGTCAGCGGCCGGCACCACGGACCGGGTCGAGCTGACGCCGGGCAGCTGTGTCCAGGTGATGACCGGTGGACCGCTGCCCGTGGGCGCCGACGCCGTCGTCAAGGTGGAGCAGACGACCCGCGATGGCGACCTGATCTCCTTCGGCAGTCCTGTCCGGGCTGGGCAGCACTTCGCCCCCCGGGGTGAGGAGGCGCGGGCCGGAGATACTCTGCTCTCCCCGGGCTGTGTGCTCGGGCCCGTGGGCATCGCCAACGTGGGTGCCAGCGGGCGCGCCCAGGTGTGGGTGTCCCGGCTGCCGTCGCTGGCGGTGGTCTCCACGGGCGACGAGCTGGTGCCGGTGAACTCCACCCCCGAACGGCATCAGATCCGCGACACCAACTCGTGGGCGCTGGCCGCCCAGGCGCGGGCCGAGGGGTTGACCGATGTGGTCCGCCTGCACGCCCGGGACGACGCAGACGAGCTGCGCGACGTGCTGGGACAGGCGCTGGAGCACGATCTGGTGGTGATCTCGGGCGGCGTATCGATGGGCAAGTACGACCTGGTCCCCGGGACACTCGCGGAGCTGGGGGTCGAGCAGGTCTTCCACAAGGTCTTCCAGAAACCGGGCAAGCCCCTGTGGTTCGGCACCCGCGGGCAGACCCTGGTCTTCGGCGCGCCGGGCAATCCCCTGTCCACCTCGCTGACCTTCCACGTCTACGTGCGCCCGGCCATCGCGAAGATGGTGGGGCGCGACACCGAGGACCCGCGATTCAGCGGTGCGCTGGCCAGGGACCTGACCGTGAAGAGCAAGCGCGATCTGTTCCTCTTCGCCCGCGCCGAAGCGGACGGGGACGAGCTGCGAGTGCACCCCCTCGCCGGCCGCGGATCGGCGGACATCTTCACGCCAGCCAGGGCCAACGCCCTGCTCACCTTCCCGGCGGGCCGCCACGAGCTGACCGCCGGTCAGCAGGTGGCGTTCCGGTTGCTGGGACCCAATCCCGAGACGGGCGCCGGAGGGAACGGCACATGAGCGACTTCACTCACCTGGACGAACGCGGCAGGGCGAGGATGGTGGACGTGTCGGAGAAGCAGCCGACCCACCGCATGGCCAGGGCCGGAGCGACGGTGCATGCCGACCCGGCGGTCATCGCTCGCATCCGCGACCTGACGGTGGCCAAGGGTCCGGTGCTCGAGATCGCGCGCATCGCCGGCATCCAGGCCGCCAAACGCACCTCGGACCTGATCCCGCTGTGCCACCCGCTGCCCATCGACGGGGTCGAGGTGGACTGCCAGCTCGGCGAAGACCGGGTCGACATCGAGGCCACCGCCCGCTGCTTCGCCCGCACCGGGATCGAGATGGAGGCGATGACCGCCGCCGCCGTGGCCGCACTGACGGTCTACGACATGTGCAAGGCGCTGGACCGCACCATGGTGCTCACCGACGTCCGCCTGCTGGAGAAGTCGGGGGGCCGCAGCGGCCACTTCCGGAGGGAAGGATGAGCTTCGAAGGAGAATTGCTGGAGATCTGCACCGCCGACGGCAAGGGGACTCCCAAGCAGCCCATCGAACGCGCCACGCTGCTGGTCGACCACGGGATCGACGGCGACGGCCACGCCGGCCCGGGCCATCGCCAGGTCAGCGCGCTGGCCGACGAGAGCATCAAGCGCATGCAGGAGGCCCTCCCCGACATCGTCTGGGGCGCCTTCGCCGAGAACCTGGTCACCCAGGGCGTCGACTGGACCCAGGTGGCCATCGGCCGACGATTCCGGGTGGGCGCCGACGCGGTGCTCCAGGTGACCCAGCGGGGCAAGGTCTGTCACAACCGCTGCGCGATCTACCACGCAACCGGCGACTGCATCATGCCCACCGAGGGAATGTTCTTCGTGGTTCGCAAGGGCGGCGAGATCGTCCCGGGCGACCGGATCACCACCGATCCCGAGCTCGATCGGCTGCGCTTCGCCACCATCACGGTCTCCGACCGCTCATCGGCCGGCCAGCGGGAGGATCTCTCCGGTCCGACGATGATCGAGATGGTCAACGGCGCCCTCGACGCCGTACACGTGGCCCACGAGACCGTCCCCGACGTGCAGGCGCGGATCGCGGCGGTGATGCGACGGATGTGCGAGACGCAGGTGGTGGACGTGATCCTGACCAGCGGCGGCACCGGCCTCGCGCCACGCGACGTGACGCCCGAGGCGACCCGCGACGTGATCGATCGCGAGATCCCCGGCATCGCCGAGGCCATCCGCGCCGCCGGCCTGGCCAAGACCCCCCACGCCATGCTGTCCCGCGCCATCTGTGGCCACCGCGGCCGGACCCTGATCGTGAACCTCTCCGGCAGCCCGAGGGCCGTCAGCGAGCAGATCGAGACCCTGCTACCAACCCTCCCGCACGCCGTCGCCACCGTCAGCGGCGTACCCCAGGACTGCGCCAGGACGGACTAGAGCCGAGGCCGAGTTCAGGAATCCTTGTTCAGCTCCACCTCGATGATCAGGTGAATCTCGTCGCCCACGACCAACCCCCCGCCGTCCAGGCTCGAGTTCCAGGTGATGCCGAAGTCCTGGCGGTCGATGGCCGCGGTGGCGGTGAAGCCGAGCTTGGTGTTGCCCCATGGATCGGAGACGGGGGTCAGTCCGCCCTCGACGTCGAGGGTGACCGCCTGGGTGACCCCCTTGAGGGTCAGGTCGCCGACGAGCTGGAAGGTGTCGTTGTTTCCCGGCTTCACCTTGGTCGAGCGAAAGGTGATCGTGGGGTGGTTCTCCACATCGAAGAAGTCAGCGCTCTTCAGATGCTCGTCGCGCTTGGTGACCTCGGTGTCGATGCTGGTCACGTCGATGGAGATCTCGGCGGAGGCACGCTTCAGGTTGGAGCCGTCGAAGGTGATGGTGCCGTCTGCCTTCGTGAACTGGCCCCGGACCCAGGACACCATCATGTGGCGGACCTTGAAACCCACGTGGCTGTGGGCGCCGTCGATGGTCCACGTGACGTCATCCTGGGCGTGGGCCTGGGCGGCGAATCCCAGGGCGCACAGCACGGCAAATGTGGCGCACATCCCGACCGTTCCCCGACTCATGCTTCCTCCTTGGTGGCTCCCCCTCGGCGCGACGATCGGTACAGTAGCGACGGCCCGGACTGGGCGCCAGCCCCTCACCCCCCGTGGCAGGTGCGCTCGAGGATCTCGCGCTGCATCCCCGGCGACAGATCCTGGAAGTAGGCCGAGTAGCCCGAGACGCGCACCAGCAGCCAGGGGTGGGAACCGGGATCGTCCATGGCCGCCCGCAGCAGCTCCGCGTCGACGGCGTTGACCTGCAGCTGCATCCCCCCCTGGTCGAAATAGCCCCGGATGAGCCCCACGAGGTCGGTCAGCCCCGCCTCGCCGCGGAGGATGCCCTCGGCCAGCCGCACGTTGACGTTGATCCCGTTGCGGGCCCGCCGCCTCAGCTCGAGCGCGGCCGTGGAGTTGAGCGCGGCGGTGGGCCCGCTGCGGTCGAGGCCATTGGCCGGCGACAGGCCGTTGGCCAGCGGTTTGCCCGCCCCCCGCCCCGAGGGCAGGGCCCCGGTGTACTCGCCGAATGCCTCGTGCACGGTCACCGAGTAGAACCCCGCGTGGTAGGCGCCACCGCGGGTGTTGCGATGGCGTCCGAGGGAGTCGGCGAACAGGCCCATCACCCGGTCCGCCAGCCGGTCGACCCGGGGGTCGTCGTTGCCGTACTTGGGGGCCCGCCGTAGCAGGCCGCGCAGGATGTCGTGGCCCTGGAAGTCAGCCCTCAGGGCGTCCCGCAGGGCGGTCAGGTCGGACTCCCGGCGCCGGAAGACCACCTCGTCCACGGCCGCCAGGCTGTCGGCCAGGTCCGCCACGCCGACCCCCTGGATGCCCGAGCTGTTGTAGCGCGCGCCCCCGGCCGAGGCATCGGCTGCCGCGTCCACGCAGCCCCGCAGCAGGGCCGACGTCAGGGGCGTGGGATGGAAGCGGGCGTTGGCTCGTTCGACGGGCTGCAGGTCGTCGATCACCCCGTCGATCAGGTGGTCGATCTCGCGCTCCAGCCGAGCCAACAGGGCGTCCATCGACTCGCAGGCGGACAGGGGCTCCTCGCAGACCCCGTCGTCCCGCGTCCCCAGCGCCCGCTCCAGGGGGAGCGCCAGGTTCACCAGCGCCGCGTCCGTGGATCCGAAGGTGGTGGCGCAGGCCACGGGCTCGACGCAGCCCACGGGGGAATAGTCGCGGGCGTCCTCGAGCGACGCGCCCCGATCGGTGAGCATCGGCACCACACACTCGTCATTCATCAGCGAGGGCGACCCCGAACCCCGGCGCAGCATGTCCGCCACCCGGGCCAGATACCCGGGCGGGCTGCCCGCGTGGATCCGGGCGTGGAAATTGGGCTGCCGCATGCGCAGCTCGTCGATGGCGTCCAGGAGGATCCAGGTCAGCTCACAGGTGGCGTCGTTCCCCTCCCGGTCCACCCCGCCGACCGCCACCACCTGGCCGTTGAACATCCCCCCGTGGATCCGGGTGATGCGTCGCGAGAACACCGGCACGATCTCGCTCATCTTGACGACGAAGCTGCCGATCAGCTCCCGCGCGCCGGCCTCGTCGAGCAGCCCTGCCTCCACGTCGGCCCGGTAGTACGGTAGCAGCAGCTGGTCCAACCGGCCCGGGCAGACCGAGTTGTCCAGGCTCTCGGAGTTCAGTGCGATCTGGGCCAGCAGCAGGGATTGCAGCACCTCGTGGAGACCGCGGGCGGGCCGGCGGGGCACCCGGGCGCAGATCCGCGCGATGCGGGCCAGCTCCTCACGGCGGTCCAGGTCGGCGGTGGCGGTGGCCGCGTGGCGGGCGGCGTCGGCGTACCGATCGCCGAAAGCCGCGAGCCCGTCGCAGGCCGTGACGACCGACTCCAGGAAGGCGCGCCCCTCCTCCTCGTCGCAGCGCTGGAGCCGTTCGCGGGCATCGGCGGCGATGCCCTCGGTGCCCAGCGCCAGCAGGGTCTCGTAATCGGGAACGAAGTGGGAGATGCCGCCGGTCTCGTTGATCACGTACCGCTTGGCCGTCAGCTGATCGGCCACAAAACGCAGAGCCCGCAAGGGCGGGAAGGAGCGCATCGAAAGGAAGCGGGGCAGCCAGAACGGCATCACCCGCAGGGCCAGGGTCAGCACATCCCGCCAGCGGATGGCCAGGGGGTTCAGCTTGCGACCGCGGTAGCTCAGCAGATCCTCACACTGGGCCACGCCGTGCAGTTCGGGGAAGATCGCTCCACCCACCCGGTGGGCAGAGAAGTTGCCCACCAGCAGCTCGTCATCGTGGATCGCCACCGTCCGCTCGGCCAGCACCGCCGCCAGGGCCTCGGCGCGCTGGATCGGCGCCGGCTTGCGGCGGTTGGCTCGCCGGCGGGCGTAACGGGTGACCGACACCGCCCACTCGACACAGACCGCGGGCCCGGCGGCCTGGACCGCGGCCCGGAGTCGCCACACCCGATCGGGAAAGCAGCGTTCCGGCTCGGTGGCCGCGTCCCCCGCCTCGCGGACGACCTGGATCCCCCGGTCGGCCAGCTGCTCGCTGACCCGGGTCAGGGCGGCCTCGGCGTCGGCCGTTTCCAGCCCCAGGGGGGTGATCTGGCTGGCGACCCCTCGAGCTTGGCCTCGCCGGCCCGGTGGTAGACCATCAGCCGCAGCGATGGCCGTCCCAACTCGTGCAGGAGATCGGCGACACCGTCCACGTCGTCGGAGCCGTCGTTGTGGCCTGGCAGGACCTGCTCGAACGCGGTCCAGGGCACGGCGCCGCACGTCTCGACCAGGGTCGGCAGCCCCGCGTCCCGGCAGGCCCCCAGCAACGCGCTGGCGGCGACGGGTTGTAGCAGGGGTTCCCCGCCGGAGAGGGTCACCCCGCCTCCGCTGGCCTCCATGTAGGGCCGGTCGGCGAGCAGCTCATCGACCAGCGCGCCGACCTCCGCGTCGTGTCCGACGACCCGCCGCGCCTCGTGGGGACAGGCATCGGCACACTCGCCGCAGGCTCGGCAGCGGTCCCGATCCGGCGCCACCTGGTCCGCCGCGCCGTGCGGGCACACCGCCGTGCAGCGCCCACAGGCGGCGCACCGGTCGGCGGAGAACGACAGCTCGGGGCGCCGCCGCAGGGACTCGGGGTTCTGACACCAGCGGCACCGCAAGGGGCAGCCCTTGAGAAACACCGTGGTGCGGATCCCCGGGCCGTCGTGCACGCAGAACCGCTGCACGTCGAAGACCTGGAGCTGTTCCGCGGACGCCACCATCGACTCTCCTCGGGGGTCAGGCCTCGGCCCCCTGCTCCAGGAAGTCGTCGGTGAACACCGGCGCGTCGTTCTCGGGGATCTCGAACTCCGGCAGCCCCTCGGCCTTGCGCGCCGCGTTGACCATCGGACAGTGGGTGATGCACTTGGAGGTGGCCACGGACTCGTCGTAAGGCTCGGGGCTGATGAACAGGTCCCGCAGCGCCAGCATCGAGGGGCCGTTCCAGACCGCCGGCATCTCGTCGGCCAGCAGGTTGCCGATGGAGTACGCCTCGCCGAGACCGTCGCTGCAGCAGGCCTTCAGATCGCCGGTCCACGCCACGTTCATCGCCTTGTAGAACCAGTAACAGGTCCGCTGGGCGTCCGACGCGATCTGGTTCTGCCAGAACGACGGCCGGGCGTTGGTCACCAGCAACCGGTCGAAACCCATCGCCGCGGCGCGCGAGCGGGCGGCGTCGACCTCGTGGGCGTTGTGGTTGAACTCGAGGAACTGCCACTCCACGAAGGGGGTCGAGCGGCCCAGGCGGCGACGGGCCGCCAGCAGGGCCTCCACGTTGTCGTACACCCGCTGGATGTCCCCGCCGACCCGGTACTTCTCGTAGACCTCCTGGGTCACCCCGTCCAGCGACACGATCACGTAGTCCAGGCCGCTGCGGACCAGCCGCTCCATCTCGTGGGGCTCGGAGTTCTGGAAGTTGGTCGAGACCACGGTGCCGATACCCTGGGCGTGGACGTACTCCAGCATCGAGACCAGCCGCTTGTTGATGAAGGGCTCGCCGGACCCGTCGAGGCGGACCAGGATCAACTCGTCGCGCACCCTGGAGATCAGCCGGCAGAAGTCGTCGTAACGCAGGCGGCCCGGGGGAATGCGGTTGTCCCGGGCACCGGTGATGCACAGCGGGCACCGCAGGGTGCAGGCGTTGGTGGGTTCCAGATGCAGGACGTAGGGCAGCCCCCGGGCGTGGCGGGCGCGGGTGCGCATGTCCAATTCGCACAGCGCGATGTTGGCCAGCTTGTGGGGCGTCAGGTAGTGGTGCAGGTTGGGCGTCAGCGGCGCCAGGTAACGCCGCGCCGTCTCCTCGTGGCTCATGGCGAGCTTGCCTCGCCGCATCAGTCGCATGAGCGCGTCTCCTCCAGCCCCGGAGCCCGCCCGCGCGGGCGCCGCGAAGGGCAACACACCATAGCCTCAAACCGGGAGGGCGGGAAGTTGATCCCCCCAGGACCTTCACGGCTTGCCTGGCCCCCCGGAGGAAAAACTCATGAACTTCTCAAGACGCCCCCGAACAGGAGCCCGCGCTATAAGTGAAACGTGTCAGGTGACGCCAGCAGTCCGTTTGGCGTAGGCCCCTTGGCCAGACATTCAATCTGGGCGCCCCTGTCGGGACGACCCTTGGGATTCCCGGCACAGATACCCAAGATGGTCAGCTAGTCTCCATCCCAAAATGGCGCTTTTAGGATGGAAGGCGTCAGGCGTCAGGCGTCAGGCATCAGGAAGACAAAGGGACCTTCCTGATGGATGTCGAGCGATGGCGAGACGACCACCTGCCTGAAGCCTGATGCCTCCCGGCACGAAACGCAGTTTCGGGACGGGAACCAGCTAGCGCTGCGTCGGGTGCCCAGGGCCCCGATGGTGGGATCCCGCGGTGCCCTCCCTGGAAGAACAGCGAGATCACCGCAACGATCCACGGATCGGTTTCTCACGCCATGCTAGCAGCGTGCGGGATGACCGCGTACGCGGGGAACAACCAGGATGTCTTCCGCTTCTGAATCCCTGGATTGCGGCTACCTGACGGTAAGGGCACTCCTCGACCCTCGCGGCCGCGAGACCGCGACAGTCGGGGTGGTCGCGTGGGATTCCGATCGAGAGTGGTATGACATCCGTTGCATCGAGGAGGGGTGTCCTGCCCCCGTTGTTTGGACCACTTCTCATGTTAGCCCCGGAGCAGCATTCC
>CAYTBN010000027.1:0-89463 GCA_964436045.1 uncultured Rickettsiales bacterium
GTCGTCGTCGTCATCGTCGTCGTCGGCGGTGTCGTCGTCGCCCGGACCGTCGTCGTCGTCCCCGCCGCTGATCACGCCGTCGGGGCAGGCGAACAGCAGGAACGGAAGGGCCGCGGTCATCAGGATCGCGAGGATCCGGCTGAGCGGCTGGGCGCCGTGGTCTCGTTCAATCCCCATTGGATCCTCCCGGTGTCGGCGACGCCGTCATCTCCCAGTCCTCTCCCCCGTCCGGGATCCGCACCTCGGACTGGTCGGTCTGCTGCGGGCCGTACTCGATCCCATCGAGGGGCTCGCCGTCCGGATCGAAGACGCCGATCTGCTCCCCATCCTTCTGTAGCCGGAACGACAGGTGGTCGTCACCCTGATCCACGTCACCGTCGGCCCACAACAGCAGCCAGCCGCCCGACTCGAGGACGAGTCCGTCGGCGAGTACGAACTTGTCCGGCCAGCCCAGGTCGTCGGTGACCGAGTACCCGTCCAGGTCGATGTCGGCGCCAGTCAGGTTGTACAGCTCGAACCAGTCGGGGAAGGCGCCGCTCTCGTCGGTGATCGTCGAGGCGTTGCTGGCCTGGAACTCGTTGACGCAGATGACCGTGCACTCCTCGACGGTGGCGTCGTCGTCGTCACCCGTGCTGTCGTCGTCGTCGTCGCCGGAACAATCCCCGTCGCCCACGCAGTCCGCGTCGTCGCAGTCGACCGTGCCGTCGCCGTCGTTGTCGTCGCCGTCGTCGCACTCGCCCGGTTCATCGCCCTCGGCCGGCGTCTGGAGCTGGGATTCACACGCGAGCAGGCAGGCCGCGACCACGCAGGTCGCCAGGAGCAGGAGCCGCTTCCACATCATCTTCCTCGATCCGATCTCTCCCCCCAACATCATACCGGAAACGGGGCCCGGGCGGCCGGGTCGTTCACAGCCCCCAGGTCCCGCGCACCTCGGTGGAGCGGGCCAGGGTCCAGGCGTGGATCACGTCCTGGTAGTAGGTCACGTAGTCCAGCGAACACTCCCGACGCGGGTCGTCGACCACGAAGGGCATCACCAGCTCGCCGATCCCCGCCAGCTCGGCCGAGAGGTCCAGGTCGTCGAGGGTGTCGCAAGCCGCGTCCACGGCCAGCATGTGATCGTGGTGGCAGGTAGCGTCGGTCCAGCAGGCCTGGCTGAGCCGGCCGAGGGGCGTGTACCACGACATCCCCCAGGCCCAGTCGTACTGGAACGCGTAGTCCAGGTCCCAGGGCAGCAGCTCGGCCTTGCCGTCCACGGGGTCGAAGTAGACCCGGTAGTTGTTGGTGTTCAGGGAGTAGCCGTCCAGCTGGCCGACCCACTGCTCGGCTGCGACGAACCGCTGGTGCTGGCCCCAGTCGACCAGTCCGCCCAGGTGCTCGTCGAACTCGCCGGTGTAGGCGAACTGGTCCAGGGCCACGGTGATGGCGTGGACATCCTCGTGCCCCACGTCCAGCCCCTCCTCGATCTCGAAGTGGAAGTCCGACTGGTTGTTGAAGTCCACCAGCAGGTAGCTCCCGTCGGGGTACCACAGGTACTCGGCCTCGTAGAGGTTGCCCGAGGGGTCCTCGTAGTGACGGGCAAGGAAGACGTCATCCGGGGTCTCCACGTTCAGGTAGAGACCGTAGGGCTCGCCGTTGACCGTGACCCAGGCGTACCCGGCGCGCGGGGCGGGGATTCCAAGAGCCGCGAACGCCGCAAAGGCCAGCCGCTCCTTGGCGAAGGAGCAGTCGACGACCATGTTGTTCAGGGTCAGCTTCTCCAGGCCGTGGAGGGTCTGGCCGTCGACGAAGCGGTTGATGTCGATCTTGAACGCGGCCTTGGCGCTCAGGTCCCGGAACGAACCGATGCGTCCCTTGAGGCGGACGCCCACGTCGTCCACCGGCTCGCCGTCGAACACGATGTCGCCCTGCACGTAGCCGTAGGGGTCGACCCACAGGGAATCGACGGCGGCCGGCTCCAGCTGGATATCGAGGGTGTGGACCGCGTCGAGGGTGAACATCCAGCCCGCTGGATCGTCGACGCCGCCCACGTGCTCCAGCGGCGGCGAGGCGTCGTCGTCGCCGGAGGTGTCGTCGTCGGAGACGTCGTCGTCGGCCGTGTCGTCATCGGCCGGCTCTCCACCCGTGCCGGGGGTGCTCATCACGCCCACCGGGCTGCAGGCGCAGAGCGTCAGCAGCGGGATGGCCAGCGGGGCGATCGGGAGAAGGGAAGCCGGCTCGGGCAGCATCCGCTCATTCTACCACCGCGCAACCGCCTACCCCCCATTCGCCCGCATCGGGCGATCCTGGTATCTTCAGGTAGGGTAAGTGGGCTGGAGGCGAGACGAATGGAAAGCTGGACCCTGTTGCGCGGACTGTTGCCCTGGATCGGCATACTCGCCCTGCTGGGCTGCGACGCCGTGATGGACGACGACGACGACGCCACGGGCGATGACGACTCTGCGGGTGATGACGACGACGATGACGACGACGACAGCGCGTCGTTCGCCTGGGAGCTGTGCATCAACGAGTTCATGGCGGCCAACGCGACCACGATCCAGGACGACACCGGCGTTTTCACGGACTGGATCGAGCTGTACAACATGACCGACGAGGACGTGGATCTGGCCGGGTTCACGATCACGGACAACCTGGACAATCCGGACAAGCACGTGCTGGCCGCGCCCCTGACCGTGCCGGCCCGGGGGCACCTGCTGCTGTGGGCGGACGGTCTGCCCGATGTGGGCGCCGAGCACCTGGGGTTCCAGCTGGCCCGCGAGGGCGAGGAGCTGGGCCTCTACGACCCGACTGGAACCGTGCTCAACCACCTGGAGTACGACGAGCAGGCCACCGACTGGTCGGCGGCGCGGATGCCCGACGGCGAGCTGGATGGCTGGGTCATCGACGCCACGCCCACCCCGGGCCTGTCGAACGAATGAGCGCGCGCATCCCCGTTGCGGTGACGCTCGGCGGTCTGCTCGCCCTCGCGAGCTGCACCCCGGGCGGCCTGGTGCGGCTGGAGGGCATACCCGAGGATCCACCCGACGCCCCGCTGGAGCACGTGGGCGGCGCGGACCAGCCGGGCGAGCCTCCGCTGGAGGCCGTGGAGGGCGTCGGCGATCTGAGCGCTCCCATGTTCGCGGGCGACGAGATCCCGACCTTCCACCTGACCCTGTCGACCGCGGCGATGGAGTCCCTGCACCAGGCCTACCTGGACTGGATCTACTCCGGGATCGTGTTCACCGAGTACGTCGAGGGTTCGTTCGAGTACGACGGCGTGGTCTACGAGCCGGTGGGGATCCGGCTCAAGGGGCAGGGGTCGGCGCTGGACGTGTACGACAAGGCCGCGTTCAAGGTGAAGTTCAACGAGTACACCCCCGGCGCGCGCTTCATGGGCCTCGAGTGCCTGACCCTGAACAACATGTCGGTCGACTACAGCATGATGCACGAGCGGCTCGCGTACCGGATCTACCGCGAGGCAGGCGTGCCCGCCTCGCGCTCCGGCCACGCGATGGTGACCGTCAACGGTGAGCTGTACGGGCTGTACGCCAACGTCGAGACCCCGGACATCCACATGATCGAGCGCTGGTTCGAGCGCACCGACGGCACCCTGTTCGAGGGCTGGGACGTGGACTTCACCGCCGAGTACATCCCCTACTTCCAGCTGGAGTTCGGGCCGGACGATCGAGACAACCTGTGGGGGCTGGCCGAGGCGCTGGCGACGCCGGGCCCGCATGCCCTGGAGGTCGCCGAGGAGTACGTCGACCTGCAGGCCTTCCTGCGCTACTGGGCGGTGGGGGCCGTGGTCGGCCAGTTCGACGCCTACCCCTACACCTGGCCCGGCGACGACTTCCACGTCTACGACGATCCCGAGGCGGGCCAGCTGCGCTTCATCCCCTGGGGCGTGGACGAGACGTTCTACTTTCCGACGAACTCGGTGGACTACGTCTACGGAGTGCTGGCCGTCCGCTGCCTGGAGTCGGGCACTTGCCGCCAGGCCTGGGAGGCCGAGGTGTGGGCGGTGCACGACATGGCGGTAGCCCTGGACTGGGCCGGCGAGTTCGAGACGATCCAGGCCCAGATCGCACCGCTGGTGGCCCAGGACACCATGAAGCCCTACAGCAACTCCGATGTGGCGTACTACCAGGCGGTGATGCAAGGCATGATCGAGACCCGCGCGACGGATCTGATCACCCTGATCGGGCCACCGTGACGCCAGCCGTGTCGCGCTTCGCTTCCCCCCTCCGTTCGCCGATCTGGACCGCCTGCCTGCTGGGTCTGACGAGTTGCATGGGCCCGGGGGGGATCGTGCTGATGCCCGGATCGGGGGCGGGGGAGCCGCCGCTGGAACAGGTGGGCCCCGCGGCGGTGTCGTCCTGCGATCCGGAGGCCGTGGTCGATCAGCCCTTCCTGACCGAGGGGGACGAGGTCCAGCTGTCGTTCCACTGCGCATCCGGCGAGCCGGCCGATGCGTTCGAGGCCGACCTGATCAGCTCCGCCGACGGCGCGGAGCTGGACCCGCTGACGTGGTCCGTGAGCTGGTCGACGGGGTTCGCGGACGGAGGACGCCACGAGTTCCTGCTGTCCGTGCGGCCCGCCGCGGCGGCGGGCGTGGGCCACGACGCCGTACCCGAGACCGCGGTGGGCACGGTCTGGGTCGCCGACGCCCTCGGCCACCCGGCGAACGAGCCGGTGGTGCCGTCGCTCTACACCGAGGAGTGGGGGCTACCGGTGCTTCACCTGTTCCCGGGCGGTGAGCTGACCCAGGAACACGTGCCCACCATCATCACGTTCATGGGGCGGACCTACGACGCCGAGATGAAGATCCGCGGCGCAGCCAGCGTGTACTACCCCAAGAACAGCTACACCCTGCGCTTCGGTGACGAGGATCTGGACACCGGCGAGCTGGGACTCGGCACCAAGGACCACCTGGTCCTGATCACCAGCTTCGACGACAACAGCTACGTGCGCCAGAAGCTGGCCTACGACCTGTGGGCGGCCATTGCCGATCACTGGCAGCGCGACCGGCTGACGCCGCGGACGTTCTTTGCGGTGGTCTATCTGAACGGCGAGTACTGGGGCCTGTTCACCGCCTGCGACCGCATCGACGACCACTTCGCCGAGGAGATGGGGCTCAGCCGCGAGGGCAACCTCTACAAGGCGATCAACCACGACGCCAACTTCTACAGCACCGGCTACTCGGGCTGGCCCAAGGAGACCCTGCACCAGGGGTACACCAAGGAGGAGGGGGAGCCGGCGGACGGCGAACCCGGGGCCTTCGACGACCTGGACGAGCTCGTGGCGTGGGCGTCGACCGCCAGCCAGTCCGACTTCATCGACCAGATGGAGGGCTGGTTCCGGGTGGACGAGTTCATGGACTGGCTGCTGTTCGTCCACTACACGGCGTCCGGCGACTCCGGTGGCAAGAACGCCTACCTGTACAACGACCTCGAGGCACCGGAGTTCCGCTACGCCCCCTGGGACTTCAACCACTCCTTCGGCCAGGGGTGGACCACCTACCGCATCGAACCCTACACGTACGACGACTTCACCTGGACCAACGGCATCTTCGCCCACTTCCAGGCCCACCCGGAGACGAGCGACGAGCTGTGGACGCGCTTCGACGAGCTGTGCGAATCCGGCCCCCTGCACGCGGACTGGTTCACCTCGCGGCTCGACGAGTACTACGCCCGGATCCATCCCTCGGCGCAGCGCGACTGGTCGGTGTGGGGGGCGTCCTACCTGAGCTACTGGGCAGCCTACAACGACCTGACCTACCCCGAGGAGCGCGCCTACCTCTACGACTGGCTGGCCGAGCGCGACTCCTGGGCCTGGGCCGATCACCCCCAGTGATCGGTTGCGCTCCGGGTACCGCTATGGGTAGACCCATGGGATGACCGACCCACCCGCCGACATCCTCGAGATCGTGAATTCCCGGCTCAGCGGCTTCAACGAGACCCTCGGCCTGCGCTTCACCCGCGCCACCCCCGAGGAATACGCCGCCGAGCTCACCGTCGACGAGCGTCACCTCCAGCCCTACGGCCTGGTCCACGGCGGTGTCTACGCGTCGATGGTCGAGACCGTCTGCAGTGTGGGCGCTGCGGTCGGCGTGTTCTTCGAGGGCAAGACCGCGGTCGGCCTGGACAACAGCACGTCGTTCCTGCACGCCGTCCGCGACGGCAAGCTGCGCTGCAGCGCCTCGCCCATCTACCAGGGCCGGCGCACCCAGGTCTGGGAGGCCCAGATCCACGACGACCGCGACCGGCTGGCCGCCACCGGGCGAGTGCGGCTGCTGGTGCTCGAGTCCGGGGCCAAGGCGGATGGTGAGCGGGTGGTGCTGATGGGAAAAAAAGACTGATCCCAGGCTACGGAAACTCCACCGGGAAATCCTGCGCTTCCACCCCCAGGTGGACCGTCATCGGCGTGGTCGTCTCGCCGACCAGGTGGTGCCAGGCGTGGAGGGTGTAGCTGCCGTCCGGGACGCCGCTGAAGTAGTACTTCCCCTCCCAGTCGGTGGTGCCGCAGTAGCCGTGCTCGCACACCAGCACGAAGGCGATCTCCCAGGGGCGGAGCATGGACTGGATGCGGACGAGGCCGGGCTGGTCGAGGGTCAGCGTGTGGGTGGTGGCCATGTAGGTGACGGTGCTCATCTCGTCCAGGGAGACGTGATCGAGCACGGTCTGTTGCCCCTGGTCCAGCAGCGTCACCCGCAGGACCTCGGGGGTGTACAGGTAGTTCTCGATGGTCAGGGTGGTGCCGATGCCAGCGATGGACACATGGGGCCACAAGGAGCAGCCGCCGTTGGACAGGGAGACCGCGGTCGGGTAGCCGGCCATGCCCGCGGACACGCCCTCGAGCCAGACCAGGGTGTCCGGGAGGCCCGACATGCCGCCCCCGGAGGTGTAGGGATAGATCGAGTCGCCGCAGACCATCCGGTCGCGGAACACGCGGACCTCGGGCGAGACCACGTTCTCGGTCGTGCTGACCACCGCCGTGAAGGAACGGGAGGGGGATGGGTAGGCGTCCGTGAATCCGCCCGGGACCGCGATGCCGCTGGGCACCCGGACCGGAGGCGGCGCGAAGCCGGAGGACAGGTGCAGGGTCGAGTGCGCCATCTCGCCCGCGCGGCGATCCAGGTCCACCAGGATCCAGATCGCCATGCCCAGCCCGAGGACGGCGAGCAGGATTCGCAGGACGGTACGCAGGGGGCTTCGTTTTTTGTCCGCGCCCACGTCAGACCCGCCCGGAGCGCCAGATACCCCACAGCAGGATGCACCATGTGGAGAATGCCAGCCCGAAGCCGAAGATCGAGAGCAACGGGATGTTCCAGATGCGCAGGCTCTGGTCCAGCAGGGCCACCGAGGAACCCAGGACCAGGCCGACCACCACCAGCGCCAGGATGATCCGGTTGACCGATCGTTCGCGCAGATCCAGCTCCTCGCGCGGGGTCTCGATGATCACCGGCACCTTCATCCGGCCGGCCTGGTAGTCGTCCATCGCCTGGTTGACCAGCACGGGCAGCCGGTCCATCACGGTGGTGAACGAAGCGAACATCCCCAGCAGATCGCGGCGCACGCGCTCGGGGGCAAACCGGCGCGCCGCGAGCTGCTGGATGTACGGTGTCATCTCCTCGACCGGGTTCAGCTCGTGCAGGAGGGTCTTGGCCAGCCCCTCGGTGGTCACCAGCGCCTTCATCAGCATCGTGAACCCGGATGCCATCCGGATCCGGTAGCGGATGCAGCCGGCGGCCAGCTCGCGCAGGAAGCCGCCGAGCTGGATGTCCTGCATCGACTTGCCGACGAAGTAGCGGTCCATCACCTCGAGCACGTCGTTCTCGAAGGCCACGTAGTTGACGGGCACCTCCTTGATCCCGATCGCGTAGAAGATCCGCGCGATGGTGCGGAAGTCCCGCCGCTGCAGGGCGAAGATGATGGCCACGATCTGGTCGATCATCTCCTCGGACAGCCGGCCGATCATGCCGAAGTCCAGCAGCCCCAGGCCGCCCTCCTTCATCACCAGCACGTTGCCCGGGTGCAGGTCGCCGTGGAAGAACCCGTCGGCGAACAGCATCTTGAACGCCGACTGCAGGTAGGCCCGGCCGACCACGTCCATGTCGTAGCCCGCGGCGCGGGCGTCGCGGATCGGGATGCCGCCCAGCCGCTCCATGGTCAGCACGCCGGCCTCGGTCAGATCGTCGACCACCTCGGGGATGTGGATGTCCGGCTCGTCGACGAAGTTGTCCCGGATCCGCCGCAGGTTGCCCGCCTCGATGGTGAAGTCGGTCTCGGCCCGCACCGACTTGTCGATCTCGCTGAGGATGCCCGGCAGGTCGACCATCCGCGCTTCGGGGAACTGGGACTCCACGGAGCGGGCCAGGAAGGCCAGGATCGAGATGTCGGTGGTGATGCGCTTACGCACACCCGGCCGCCGCACCTTGATCACCACCTGGCTGCCGTCGTGGAGCTCGGCGGCGTGGACCTGGGCGATGGAGGCGCTGGCCAGGGGCTCGGGCTCCACGCTGCGGTAGAGTTCGCTGCTGGGCTTGCCGAGGGAGTCGGAGATGCCCTTCTCGATCACCTCCAGCGGCAACGGATCCACCTGGTCCTGCAGGGAGGAGAACTCCTGGCACCAGTCGTCCGGGATCAGGTCGGGGCGCGTCGAGAGGATCTGGCCAATCTTGACGAAGGTCGGTCCCAGCTCCACCAGGGTGGAGCGGGCCCGGGCCTTCATCGGCAGGTTGGCTACCTCCTCGTCGTCCTCCTTGCGCTTCCACAGCCCGAAGGTGGACAGCACCGAGGTCACCAGGTCGGCGGCGCTGCCGAAGAACAACACCACCGAGCGGCGGGCGCGGGCGAAGAAGCCTTCGGGTCCCGTGTCCACGAGCCCGGCCTGGTAGGCGATGGCGCCGGAGAGCATCACGTGGCCGACCAGGTGGCCGAACCCGTGCTTGACAAGCACCTGGATGATCTCGCGCAGCCGGTTGATGTCGACCAGCGCGCGGCGGAGGCCGCGGGTGGTGCGCAGAACCTGGCGGAAGAGACCCATGGGCGGGAGTCTACCGCAATCGGGGTTTCGGCTGCCCGCGGCGGTCCATCCCCCTCGACACCGCGGTAGGGTTCCCGCTCCAGCCGGCCGTGGCATTCGTCCCGATCGTCCGGCACCAGCGCCACCCGCGGATGGGGTCCGGGGTCACTTCAGGTGCTCGTCGAACCAGCGGATCATGTGCCGCAGCCGCTCCCGACGATGGACCGGCGTGCCGCTGCGCGACAGCCCGTGTCCCTCGCCGGGGAAGACCACCAGCTCGGCCTCGACCCCGTGCACGATCAAGGCGGTGAACAGCTGCTCGGCCTGGTTCAGGGGCACCCGGACGTCGTTCTCGCTGTGGACCAGCATCGTCGGAGTCTTGATCTGCGGCGCGTAGGTCAGCGGCGACCAGCGGGCATAACCGTCGGGGTTGGACCAGGGAGTGCCCTCCAGGTCCCACTCGGCGAAGAACTGCTCGTCGCTGGTGCCGTACTCGCTGACCTGCTCGGTCACGGCCCGGGCCAGAACCGCCGCGCCGAAGCGGTCGGTCTGGCCGATGGCGTAACCGGCCAGGAAGCCTCCGTAGCTGCCGCCCGTGATGCCCAGCCGGGCCGGGTCGCCCAGGTGGTTGTCCACGGCCCAGTCGACCGCGGCGACCAGATCCTGGTAGGGCGCGCCGCCCCAGTCGCCGCGGATGGCATCGACGAACGCCTGGCCGTATCCCAGCGAGCCGGTGAAGTTGACCGCCAGCACCGCGTAGCCCGCACCGGCCAGGGCCTGGATCTCCGGGTCCCACCGCTCGCCGAAGCACCACTGCGGTCCGCCGTGGAGAGTCACCACCAGCGGTGGCGGCCGCACCTTGGACGTCCAGGCCGGCGGGTAGTACCAGACCTGGATCCGGGCCCCCGACGGACTCTCCACCCATGCCCGGCGTGGTGTCGCCCGCCGGACGTCGTCCTCGAAACCCGCGTTGTGCCCGGTGAGGAACCGCTTGCCCGCGGGATCATCCCAGGCCAGCGGCACCAGCTCACCGCCCAGCTCCAGCTGCCAGAGCTCGGAGGGGCGATCGGCGGCCGTGGCCAGGCCGACGGTGGTGCCGCCGGACGTGTGGAAGCCCCAGAGCCAGCCCGCACCCGTGGTCAGGGGGGTCATCTGCCCGGGGTGGGCGGGATCGATCTGACCCAGCTGCCAGGTTCCTTCGTGGTCGACCAACAGGATCAGGGTTCCGTCGTCGGCCACCTGATAGCGGAAGACGTGGTGGTCCAGGTTGTCGGTGACCTCGGTGGGCTCGCCCCCGCCCGCCGGCCAGGCCAGCACCCGCCGCCGGCCACTCTCGTAGCCGGCCTCGAGGATCGAGCGGGTGTAGACCACCGCGCCGTCGGGGGACCAGGCCGGGTAGTGGTCCGGGCCGCCGTTGTCGGTCAGCAACCGGGCCGCGCCCCCAGTCGCCGGCAACAGCCAGACCCCGGTGTCGATGGAAAAATCGCCCTCGTGCTCGGGCTCGCGGACCACGGCCACGGTCCCGCCGTCGGGGCTGACCGCAAACTCGCCGTGCTCGTGGTCCCCGTGGGACAGCCGCCGCCCCTCCCCCCCCGCGGCGGGCACCCGGTAGAGGTGGGCGAAGCGTCCCTGTTCGCGGAAGGCGCCCTTGCGGTACAGCAGGTCCCGGTGGACCGCCACGTCGTCGCCGGCCAGCACGTCGGCCTCGGCAGCGGGCTCGCCCCGGCTCAGGTAGAGCAACCCACTGCCGTCGGGCAGCCACACCGGGTGCCAGACACCACCCGGCTGGTCGGTCACCTGCCGCGGCTCGCCGACCATGCCGTCGAAGCACCAGATCTGCATGCCCCCCGAGCGGTTCGACAGGAACGCCAGCGAGGTGCCGTCGGGGGACCAGCGGGGGGCCTGGTCGCGGCTGGCCGACGTGGTCAGCTGGACCGGACCGGGCGAATCCGGAGCCGTGGACACGTACCAGAGGTCCCGCTGTATCTCGTTGGCCTCCAGCGAGCAGCTCCGCAGCACGTAACTGACGGCGGTGCCGTCGGGGGAGACCCTGGCCTCCTCGATGGACGCCGGGCCACAGACGTGGTCCGGACGGAACGCGTCCGCCGCGGCGGGGGTCCAAAGAAGGACTGCGCCCAGCAGGAGCGGAACGATCAGCAACGCGCGCATGCGAACCTCCGACCGGCGACCACACGAGGGCACCTGGCGGTCACGCCCATGCTACCGCGGGCCCGACGCAAACCCGAACAGGGCGGGCGGGTTTGACCATCGGCCCGCCGATGACCATAGTGTTCCGGCACAGGGAAGGAAGACGCCAACATGGCTCTGAAGGTGCTGTACTGGGCCGAGGTCGTGCTGGGCTTCGGGGCCCTGATCTTCGTACACGAGCTGGGACACTTCCTGGCTGCCAAGTGGAACGGGGTCAAGGTCCTTCGGTTTGCCATCGGCTTCGACTTCTGGGGGATCCGGCTTTTCCGCAAGACCCTCGGTGAGACCGAGTACGTGATCGGTGCCTTCCCGCTGGGCGGCTACGTCAAGATGCTGGGCCAGGAGGACTTGCCCAAGAAGGGGGAGGAGGAGCCGGTCTATCCCTCCGGCCACTTCATGACCCGTTCGGTCTGGGCCAGGACCCAGATCATCTCGGCGGGGGTGATTGCCAACTTCCTGCTGGCGTTCCTCCTGTGCTACGGCGCCTATCTGGTCGGCTACCACCGTTACGTGCCCGAGGTGGGTTCGGTGGGCTTCGAGTCGCTGGAAGCCGGGCTGCGCCCGGGCGACGTGGTGGTGAGCATCGGCGGCGATCACGTGGAGTCGTGGACCGAGTTGTTCATGGCCTACGCGCTGTCGGAAGCGGGCCAGGACGTGGACGTCGTCGTGGATCGGGATGGGGAGCGGGTCGAGCTGCAGCTCCCCGTGCTGCGGGACCCCGCCGATCCGATCAACTTCCCCGACTTCGAGCGGGCCATCGGCCTGCAGGTGGCCGGCATCGTCAAGGACTCGCCGGCCGAGGAGCACGGCGTCCTCGGCGGTGACCACCTGGTCGCCCTGGACGGCGAGACGCTGACGGGCTGGAATCACTTCAGCGCCCTCGTCTCGCGCCGCCCGGGGGAGACCGTCGCCCTGGAGGTCCAGCACGTCGACGACCGGGGACGTCGGGCGGAGCAGGAGGTCATCCAGCTGACCCTGGACGAGGCGGACGACGTCTACGCCCCCAGCCGCGGCCTGGGGATGGGCCCGGGCGAGGACCCGACCATCGACGCCGTCCTGTCGGACTCGCCGGCCTCACGGGCCGGGCTCCAGTCCGGCGACCGGATCACCGCCGTCGACGGCATCAACACACCCTACTGGCGCGATGTCTGGTTGGCGCTCGAGTACGGCGACGGGGGTCAGCCGCGGGCGCTGAGCATGGAGCGGGGCGGACAGCCCCTCGCACTGTCCGTGGTCCCCGAGGCCGCCCAGCACTGGGGCATCGGGATCTGGGGCCTGCCGGTCCTCGGTGTGGTCCACCGCTCGCCCGACGCGCCCCGCATCGGCGTCCTCGAGGTCGGCGGACCGGCGGACGCCTCCGGACTGCAGCGCGGCGACAAGCTGGTCAGCCTGGCCTACGACGACGACGAGCAAGGTGAGCAGGTCATCGAGCTGTTCAGCTGGAACCACGTCTACGTGGTGCTCTCGCGCCTGCCGGACGACTCCTGGGTTCGCGTCACCGTCGACCGCGACGGCCTGGAGATGGTCAAGAGCATCCAGGTCACACCCGACTCCAGCGGCAAGCGACGGGGGATGGTGGGCGTCTACGGCAGCCTCATGCAGGAGAAGGTCCGCATGGGGCCCATCGAGGCGATCGGGCCCTCGTTGGCCAAACCCTTCACCCTGTTCGACGAGTTCCTCAAGGGCTTCCGGGCGATGTTCACGGGGCGGGTCAGCCCCAAGACCATCTCCGGCCCGGTGGGCATCCTGTCGATGACCTATTCGGCGGCCTCCCAGGGCATGGGGGACCTGCTGCTGCTACTGGCGCTGATCTCGGTGAACCTGGCGATCGTCAACTTCCTGCCGATCCCGATCACCGACGGCGGCCACTTCATGTTCCTGCTGTACGAGAAGATCCGCGGGCGCAGGATGAGTGAGGAGGTCCAGGGCGTCCTGCTGTGGGCCGGACTGGCGTTCCTGCTGGCGGTCTTCGTCCTGGTCACGTGGAACGATCTGGCGCGAATCATCTTCAAGCAGTGAAGAGGCGTCAGGCGTCAGGCGTCGGGCGGAAGAGGGGAAGCGGGCTTCCCCGTCAGTTTGGGGTAGACGATGGGCAAACAATCCACGAACGAGACCTCGGCGCCCGCCTGGGCCGACACCCTGCGGCGGCGCTACCTGGCCGAGGAGGCGAGCCTCTTCCTGGTTCACGGCAACGTGCGCGACCTGGTGCCCGTGGGCGACGGCTACGCCACCTTGGAGGAGTACATCGAACGGCTGCTGGCCAGGACCAAGGAGGTGGTCTGCTTCTACGACTACAGCCGCGGACTGCGTTTCTCCCGGCGCGGGATGAAGGAGAAGTTCCTGCTGACCGCCAACACCCGTCGCATCCTGCGTGGCCAGGCGGAGATCGACGACGACTTCCCCAAGGACCCGCTGCGGCTGTTCCCGATCCTCGAGGACTTCGTCACCGATCCTGCGGCCCACGGCGCGCTGGTGATGGACTACGTGGAAACCGTGGTGCCGGCGGGCGACATCTCGTTCATGGGCGCCGAGGACCGGAGCTCGCTGGTCACCCTGCAGCGCTGGACCGCGGACCCGGCGATCCTGGGCAGCGACAACCTGATCATCCTGCTGACCGAGAGCCTGCCCGACGTCAATCGCAAGGTGCTGCACTGCCCCCAGCTGTCGACCATCGAGGTCCCGATGCCGGACCTGGACGCGCGGAAGGCCTTCATCCGCCACCTGCGGGAGGAGTACCCCGCCCCGGGCATCCGCGCCGAGCTGCTGGCCCAGATCACCGCCGGGCTGACCCTGGTCCAGATCGAGGGCATCTTCCGCCAGGTGCGACAGGGCGGTGGCAAGATCTCCTTCGATGTGGTCAGCGAGGCCAAGCGGCGGATCATCGAGCAGGAGTGCTTCGGGTTGATCGAGTTCGTGCGGTCGGACCACGACTTCAAGGCGGTCGGCGGACTCGACGAGAACAAGGCGGTGCTGAACCGCGTGTCGGACAACCTCAAGAAGGGGCGCAAGGCGCGGGTGCCGATGGGCATCCTCTTCGTCGGGCCGATGGGGACCGGCAAGACCTTCGTGGCCGAGGCGTTCGCCAACGAGTGCGAGCTGACCTGCGTCAAGTTCAAGAACTTCCGCGAGAAGTGGGTCGGTTCCACCGAGGGCAACCTGGAGCGGATCCTCAACGTGATCAAGGCCATGGGTTACGTGCTGGTGATGATCGACGAGGGCGACCGCTCGATGGGCGGCGGCAGCGGGGAGACCGACGGCGGCACCTCGTCCCGGGTCACCGCACGGCTCAAGGAGTTCATGAGCGACACCAGCCACCGGGGCTCGATCATCTTCATCATGATGACGAACCGCCCGGACAAGCTGGACGCGGACATGAAACGCCCGGGCCGCTTCGACCTCAAGCTGCCGTTCTTCTTCCCCCAGACCACCGACGAGCGGGCCAACATCACCCGGGCCCTGGCGCACAAGAACAAGATCAACCACGGGATCCGTAGCTTCAAGAAGGTGGGCGAGGCCACCGACGGCATGAGCGGGGCCGAGATCGAGGCGGTCCTGCTGTCCGCCATCGGTCTGGCCGAGGAAGAGGGCAAGGACAAGATCACCGAAAAGCACGTGCGCGACGCCATCGCCGACTACATCCCCAGCCGCGACACGGTGATGCTGGACTACATGGCGATGCTCGCCGTGTTCGAGTGCTCGTCCCGCCGGCTCCTCCCCGAACGCTACCAGCGGGTCGATACCGACGAACTCAACAACCGCATCCGCTTGATGCGGACTCAGCTGCTTACGCGCTAGCGCCAGGCTCCGGGCGGCCGGAGCCCGGCGATAGCCGAGCAAGGCCTGGTCCGGGAGCGTCGCGTTTGCTTTTCCGCCGCAGCGGCCTACCTTACTCCACCATGGACTGGACGCTGAAGCCGCTGCCGAACGCTCCCGGGCGACCGGGACCCGTGGTGGTCGCCATTCTCGACGGCGTCGGCGTCGGCCGCCGCGACGAGGGCGACGCCGTTCACCTGGCCCGCACGCCAGTGCTGGACCGGCTGGCGGCCCAGCACCCCTCCCTCACGCTGCGCGCCCATGGCACCGCCGTCGGCATGCCGTCGGACAAGGACATGGGGAACTCGGAGGTGGGCCACAACGCCCTGGGCTGCGGCCGGGTGTTCGACCAGGGGGCCAAGCTGGTGGACGCGGCCATCGCCAGCGGCGCGCTGTTCGATGGCGCGGTCTGGCACGCTGCGTTGGAGCGCTGCGCCCGCGGTGGCGCCATACACCTGATCGGGCTGCTCAGCGACGGCAACGTGCACAGCCACATCGACCACCTGCTGGCGTTGATCCGCCGCGCGGACCAGGCGGGTGTTTCCACCCTGTACGTGCACCCGCTGCTGGACGGGCGAGATGTGGGCGAGACCTCTGCGCTGGAGTACGTGGACGCCCTGCAGGCGGTCCTCGACTCCATCGACGGGCGCGCCGGTCGCCGCTACCGGGTGGCCTCGGGCGGCGGCCGGATGCTGGTGACCATGGACCGCTACGAGGCGGACTGGTCCATCGTCGAGCGCGGCTGGCGAGCCCATGTGCTGGGGGACGCGCGACGTTTCGGGTCGGCCCGGGCCGCGGTGGAAGGGTTCCGCGCCGAGCAACGCGGTATCGGCGACCAGTTCCTGCCGGCATTCGTCGTCGCCGATGGCGACGGCCCGGTGGGTACGGTGCAGGACGGCGACACCGTGCTCTTCTTCAACTTCCGCGGCGACCGGGCGCTGGAGATCAGCCGGGCGTTCGAAGCGGACGACTTCCCCCACTTCGACCGCGTGCGGCGGCCCGACGTGCTCTACGCCGGCATTATGGAGTACGACGGCGATCGCCACATCCCGTCCAGCTACCTGGTGCGGCCGTCGGCCATCGACCGCACCCTCGGCGAGTACCTGTGCCACAACGGGGTGACCCAGCTCGCGATCTCCGAGACCCAGAAGTACGGGCACGTGACCTACTTCTGGAACGGCAACAAGGCCGGCCTGTTCGATCCCGCCAGCGGACGGTTTGTCGACGTGACCCCCGATGCACTGGATGCCGAGCTGTACGACGGCCGGGTTCGGCGCTCGGCGCTCGAGACCTACATCGAGATCCCCAGCGACCGGCTGGCCTTCGAGCTGCGCCCCTGGATGAAGGCCGCCGAGATCACCGACGCCCTGCTCGACGAGCTGCACCGCGGCGGCCAGCGCTTCGTCCGGGTGAACTTCGCCAACGGGGACATGGTCGGCCACACCGGCGATCGCCACGCCGCCATCGTGGCGATGGAGGTGGTCGACCGCTGTCTGGGCCGACTGCTGGACGCGGTGCGCGAGCTCGACGGCGTCGCCCTGATCACCGCCGATCACGGCAACGCGGACGAGATGTACATGCGGGACAAGAAGACGGGCGAGTTCACCCGCGACGCGGATGGTCAGATCGTGCCCAAGACCAGCCACACCCTCAACCCGGTGCCACTGGTCCTGTTCGACCCCAGGGACGGCGGCGGATTGGCCCTGGATCGGGAGCTGGCCGAACCGGGGCTGGCCAACGTCGCCGCGACGATCCTCGCCCTGCTCGGCCTCGAGGCCCCCGACGGCTACCGGCCCTCTCTGCTGGCCGCGCGCTGATCCCGCGACGGGGACCGGGCACACAACTTCCTTTGACATCGCCCATCCGTCGGGAGACATTTATGTCCCCGGGGGCCCAGGAGCGGGCCTCTAAGCTGTTCGAGTAACGGGCGGAGCCGACCATGCACGTCGACGAACTTGTGCGAGATTTGATGATCGGGGGGATCGCGGCGCCGGCTGCGGTCACCGCGGGAGACGTCCCGATCGCCGTGGGCAGCCTCAAGCAGGCCATCGCCCGCCAGGTCCGCGCCGCGGGTATCCCCCGGGACGCAGCGGCCCGGCACCTGGGGGTCACCCCCCGCTCGCTGTCGCGCTGGATGCACGGCGAGGAAGACGCCGTCACCAACCCCCGCAACCGGCAACTGCAGGGGGAGATCATCGGCCTGCTGCGCCGCCGCAGCCCCGAGCCGGTCTCCCGCAGGGACATCGTCTGCCACCTGATCGACCGCGAGATCGACGCCAGCCCCGAGGAGGTCCAGGGGATCCTCGACCTCTACCTGAAGCTGGGCCAGATCGAACCGGCGGGGAAGTACCGCTACCGCGCGTCGGAGCGGCGGCGGGTCACCCATACTCCCGAACGCACCGAGTCACGTGCCCAGGCGATCTACCGCCGTGTGCAGGCCCTTCCCCGGATGGTCCGCTCCTATATTCGCGGCGAGTCAGGGTCTCGAGCCCCGATCTGCCGGATGAACATCCCGCCGGATCGGGTCGAGGTGGTCGCCCAGAAAGTCACCGACGCGATCATGACGATCTACAACGAGGAGATGGCGCGCGAGGTCCCCGAGGACAGCCCGCTGGAGCCGATGACCCTGTTCTTCCTGTCCGCCCGTGGATGGCACGGCGAGCCGGAGTAGGGAGGGACAAAGCGATGCATGTGACCAAGAAAATCCTGATCGTCCTGACCCTTTGCCTGGCCTTCGGAGTGGCATCTGGCGTGGCCGCCCCGGCCGCCGCCGGTCCCCAGAACGGCGAGGTCAACCACGCCAAGGAGAAGGTCCAGTACCGCACGGGCAAGGCACCCGAGTCGTTCTGGAGCCTGCTGTTCCCCTACGTGGACCTCGTGATCGAGATGATGCCGCTGGAATTGCTGTTCCCGGACGCCGGCGATCCCGGCGACTGAACGGACCGTTCACGCCCCCCGACATCTCTCTTGACATCGAGGTACCTGCTGCGTAAGTTGCGTCGGCCGTTCGTCCAGCGAGGGCGGACCCATGCACCCGGAGAACGTCCATGTACGCCGTGGTCGAAACCAGTGGACATCAGTTCAAGGTCGAGCAGGGCTCGACGGTTCGCGTCGACCGGCTGAAGGCCGAGGTCGGCGCCGAGATCACCTTCGATCGCGTCCTGCTCGTGGGTGGCGACGAGGTCGCCATCGGCAAGCCCACCGTGGCCGAAGCCAAGGTGGTCGGGACCGTTGTCCAGCACGGTCGCGGACCGAAGATCGTTGCGCTCAATTTCAAGCGCCGCAAAGGCTATCACCGGCGCGTCGGATTCCGCGCCCAGTTCACCGACGTCCGCATCGAGCGGATCGAGGCCTGAGCAAGGGAGGTCGCCATGGCTCACAAGAAAGGTCAGGGAAGCTCCCGCAACGGTCGCGACAGCAATGGTCAGCGACGCGGTGTGAAGCGCTTCGACGGTCAGCACGTGCCGGCGGGCAACATCATCGTGCGGCAGCTCGGCACCCGGATCCATCCGGGACGGAACGTCGGTTGCGGCCGGGACTACACCCTGTTCGCGCTGGTCGAGGGCAAGGTGAAGTTCGGTACCGACCGCTTCGGACGCAAGTGCGTGTCGATCCTGTCCGCGGAAGCCTGATCCCCCATCCGGCGCTCCAGCCAGCCGAGCGCTGACGGGTCATCGGTGGACCCGTGAAGTTCCTCGACGAGGTCATCATCGACGTCCGCTCCGGCAAGGGCGGGGACGGCATGGTGCATTTCCACAGGGAGCGTTTTGTCCCCCGGGGCGGGCCCGACGGCGGCGACGGCGGACGAGGCGGCGACGTGATCCTCGCCGTCGACGAGGGCTGCAACACCCTGCTCCATCTCCGCTTCAACCCCCACCACCGCGCCGGGAACGGACAGCCGGGCGGCACGGGCAACCGCAACGGCCGCGGGGGGGAGGACGTGGTGATCCGACTGCCCCAGGGCACGACGGTACGTGAGGTGGATGGGGAGGGCATGCTCGCGGATCTCACCGCGGTGGGCCAGCGGGTCGTGATCGCCGCTGGCGGCAAGGGTGGCCGGGGCAACGCCGCGTTCAAGAGTCCCACGAACCGCACGCCGACCCAGGCCGGCGTTGGCCAGCCCGGGCTCCAGTTGCGCCTGGCCCTGGAACTCAGGTTGCTGGCCGACGTGGGGCTGGTCGGCCTGCCGAACGCCGGCAAGTCGACCCTCCTGTCCCGGCTGTCGGCGGCGCGCCCGCGGATCGCGGACTACCCCTTCACGACACTGGAGCCCTCCCTGGGTGTGGTGCAAACCGACGACTTCGGCTCCTTCGTGATGGCCGACCTGCCCGGCCTGGTGGAGGGCGCCCACGAGGGACGGGGACTCGGCCACCGCTTCCTGAGGCACGTGGAACGCACGGCGGTCTTCCTCTACCTGGTCAGCCTGGAGACGGCGGGGGACGAGGGCGACGATCCCGTGGAGCGCTTCCGGTCGGTGTACGATGAACTTCGGGCCTACGAATCGTCCCTGGTCGAGCGGCCGGGGATGGTCGGACTGTCCAAGCTGGATACGCTCTACGCTCGAGGAGAGCTGGAGGAGCTGACCAGGCGGGTCCAGGAGGGCACCGGGCTGCCGACCATGGCGTTCTCGTCGGTGACTGGCGAGGGGCTGGACGAACTGGTGCGTGCCCTGGCACGGGCCACGAACCGGGAGCGGGAGAGTCGGACATGACGGGTCGCGATGAACGGACAGGCGGGCGACGGGCGCTGGTGCTGGCGCTGGCCCTCGCGCTGTTCGGGTGCAAGGCGGAGGGGGAGGTCGAGGAAGTCGCGGAACAGCTGAGCGGCACGGAGCTGCCCCCGATGAGTGTCGGGACCGCCCAGGCGATCGGCCCCCATCGCCACTTCGCCCGCGTGGTGGTGGACGTCGAGCCCGGGACCACGACCGACCCCGAGGAGGAGCAGCTGGAGGTCGTCTGGCTGGACCTGACACGCTACTCGATGGCCCGCCATGTCGACGGACGTCTCAAGTCCCTGGAGATCCGCGAGGGCGATCAGGCCGCAAAGCGGCTCGCCTCGGGGAAATACACCTGGCGGTCTCCCCGACCGGGCCCCGACGTCCTGCTCAAGACCCTGAGCGCCTTCGACACCCTGATCGCCCGCTTCCGCAGCCGGCTGCGGGTGGAGACGGTCGACCTGCGCCCCGAGGATCCCGACGGCTGGACGCGCTACTCGCTGTCGCTCATGCCGCCCCCAGCGGTCGCCGAGGGCGAGTCGCCGATGGAGCAGCTCGAGCGCGACACCTGGAAGGGCGGCCACTCCGCCCTGCCCCTGAGCCTCATCGGCGAGGTAGTGGTCGACGAGTTCGGCAACCGCCGCGACGTGATCCTCGAGGGCAGCTATCGCAAGCGATCCGGCGCGTCCTTCGAGAGCGGCGCGGTCACCGTCACCCTCGCCGAGACCCGGGTCGCGCTCGGACCCTCCGATGGGCTGGACATCCCCGTCGAGATCGCGGTGATGTTCGCCGAGCGTCGCTCCAAGGAGGAGGAAGCCACCCCGGCGCCCGGTTCGGGTGGCGAGACCATCCCGTGACCCGTCGAGATTGCGCGCTGGGCCAGGCCCCGATACGATCGATCGCGGACGGGGACTCCACACCTCGCATGGAGGAAGACGCCATTCCCATCGAAGAGAAGGCCAACGAACTGGCCAACGCCATCCTGGACAAGAAGGGCGAGGACGTCGTGCTACTCGGCGTCACCGAACTCGTCCCCTACGCCGATATCTTCATCATCGCCACGGGCAACAGTCCACCCCACCTCGATGCCATGACCGACGCGGTCGTGCGCACGGTCAAGGAGTTGACGGGGTTGCCGGCGGGGGTCGAAGGCCGTGGCGGCACGAGCTGGGTGTTGATCGACTGCGGCGATGTGCTCGTGCATCTGTTCTCGCGGGAGGCCCGCGGGTTCTACGATCTGGATGGCCTGTGGTGCGACGCGACGCGCACGGAGCTCTCCGGCGAGCCGGACGACGTGCCCGGAGCCAAGGCCAACAGCTGACCCGGGGGCGGTAGCCACCGACCACCGATGCGAGTGCAGATCCTCACCGTCGGCCGGCCCCGCGACCGTGGGCTGAGCGGCCTGTGCGAGACATACCTGCGCCGCTGCGCGCCACTGCTCCGCACCGACTGGTCCGTTGTCAGCGCTGGCGATCCCCGGGGGAGCAACCGACCCGAGCGCGCGATCGCGGCCGAGGAGCAACGGTTGCTCAAACGATTGGACTCCGACGCGGTGATCGTGGCGCTGGACGAGGGGGGCAAACGACGTGACTCCCGGGAGCTGGCGCGCTGGCTCGGGCGACTTCGGGACGACGGCCGCCGGATCCAGCTCGTGGTCGGGGGAGCGTTCGGCCTGGGGCCCGAGCTCCGCCGCCGCTGCCACCAGCAAATCTCCCTCTCGCCCCTCACCCTGCCCCACGAACTGGCCCTGCTGATCCTCACCGAGCAGCTCTACCGGGCCAAGACCATCCTCGCCGGTGAGCCGTATCACCATTGAGGATAGGCGTCAGGCGTCAGGCGTCAGGTAGGAAAGAGGCATGGGAATTGCTGCGCCTCCGGGAGGAGGTGGGCGATGGGCTGGCGGGCGACTTGGATCGACGCGGGTCTGGGGTGTCTCGCACCGGATCCCTGCTGTGCGTGTGACAGGACGGCCGGGACGGCGGCGGGGTGGTGTGACGACTGCTTCGCGTCCCTCCCCTGGCAGGGCTCGGATCGCTGCGGCTTCTGTCTGCTGCCGCTGGCGGGGGGCGTGTGCGCCAGCTGCCGTCGAGAGCCGTGGGACACGGCCCGGGTGGCAGTCGAATACGGCACCCCGGTCCCGGCGATGGTGGGCCGCTGGAAGTTCCGCCCCGACGCGGTCCTCTCCCGCTCGCTGGCCGCGGTGGTCGAGGAGGGGATCGCCCGTGACCCCGCACTCGGCCGGATCGACCTGGTGACCTGCGTCCCCCAACCCGCGGCGGCCTGGGGTCGGCGCGGGTTCTCACCGGCCCTCGATCTCGCCCGGGTGGTGGCACGGGCTACCCGCGCCCCCCTGGGCCATCCGTTGCGCCGGACCCGCAGAGCGCCGCCCCAGGTGGGATTGACCGCCCGGGAGCGGGACCGTAATGTACGGCGCTTGTTCCGTGTACCTCCCTGGCGAAGGCACGCCATCGGCGGCCGGAGCGTGGTGCTGGTGGATGACGTTCTGACCACTGGCTCGACGGTCCGCGCCTGCGCCAGGGCCTTGCGGGCCGCGGGCGCTGCGCGGGTCGATCTGGTCGCCCTGGCCCGCGCCCATCACGCGTGAGGTGTCCTTGTACGACGTACTTCGAGAGCGGCTCCCGGGGGGGCTGTCGGTCCTGGTCCTGAGCCGGGAGGGTCTCAACTCTCTGGACGTATGCCTCACCTTGTCAGCCGGACCGCGCTTCGAGACTGCCGAGACCAGCGGACTCAGCCACCTGGTCGAGCACATGGTGTTCAGGGGCACGGAGCAGTACCCCGATTCCCACGCGTTCCACTGGGCGCTGGAGAGCCTGGGCGGCACCTTGCAGGGCAGCACGGGCCGCGACCTGTCCCTGTTTGGCCTCACCGTCAGCCCCCGGGACCTGGACGAGTCCATCGAGCTGCTGGCCGAGGCGACCCTCCGGCCGACCTTCGCCGATCTGGATGTTGAGCGGAGCCTGGTGCTCGAGGAGTTGCTCCAGGACCGGGACGAGGACGACCGGGAGCTGAACCTCGAGAACCTCAGCCGCAAGCTGCTGTGGCCCAACGATCCCCTCGGACTGCCGATCGTGGGTAGCCGGAGCAACGTCGAGGGATTCGACGTGGAGGATATCCGCCGCTGGCACCAGCACCTGATGTGCCAGGGCAACGGTCTGCTGACGGTGGCGGGGCCGGTGGATCCAGGTGACGCCCTCGATCGGGTCCGGCGGACGTTCTCGTCGATGACCGCAGGGGATGCGCTGCCCCGACGGCGCCTGCGAAATCGCCGACCGGGACCGCACGTCGACCACGTCGACCACGACGCCAGCCAGGTCGAGGTGATGCTCAGTTTCCCGGCACCGGGCCTGCTGGATCCGGATCCCCAGGGCGTCGCCCTGCTGCAGATCATCCTCGCAGACGGCGTGACCTCCCGGCTCCAATGGCGGGTCTGCGAACAGAAGGGGCTGGCCTACACCATCGAGGCTCACTACGACGCGCTCGGGGACGCAGGCGCGCTGGACATCGAGGCCGCTGTGGCGCCCGCCAGAGTGGTCCCGCTGATGCGAGAGGTGATCCACACCCTCCTCGAGCTGAAGGAGATGGGGCCGAGCGCCGACGAACTCGAGCGAGCGCGACGGCGTTATCGCCTGGCCCTGGAGTTTGCCCTCGACAGCCCGACCGCGCTGGCCTCCTACCACATCCCGGCGCTGTACGGTGTCGACCGCACCATCGAGGAGCGGCTGCGGGAACTCGAGGCGTGGACGCCCGCCCGGCTCCGGGTGCTGATCCGCCGGCTGATCACCCGCGCGGGCGCCACGCTGGTCTCCGTCGGACCCGCGGAGACACTCGACCTGCGCAAGATCCGACGCCTGCTTCGCCAGATCTGAGGTCAGCGGGCGGCCACCGTCCGGAAATCGGTCCCGCAGTCCGGATTCCGGACCCCTGGAATCGAACGCGCGCGCGTGCTCGGACCGTTTGACGGGTGCGCGGGCGGACCGTACGATGATGGACCGCGATTGGCGTCGAAGATCGACCAGCGCCGGTCGCGGACGCGTCGACACGTCGCTGTAAGGGGGCCTACATGGCCAGTGCAATCGGAATCGATCTGGGCACCTCCAACTCGGTTGTCTCCGTGGTCCGAGAGGGCGTCCCCGTGGTGATCCCGGACGCCGACGGGAACAAGATCCACCCGTCGATCGTGACCTTCGGCTACGGAGAGTCCGTTCTGGTCGGCTCCTCGGCCAAGGCCCAGCTGGTCTACAACCCCACGGACACCGTGTATTCGGCCAAGCGCTTGCTGGGGCGCACGATCTTCTCGGACGAGGTCTCAAAGGCCCAGGACTTCCTGCCGTTCGAGCTGGTGTCCGGCCCCCACAACGACGTGCGCGTCCGGGTCCAGGGCAAGACGTACAGCTTGCAGGAGATCTCGGCCTACATCCTGGCCCACCTCAAGAAGGTGGCCGAGGGCTACCTCGGCGAGAACGTCACCCAGGCGGTGGTCACGGTGCCGGCCTACTTCAACGACCAGCAGCGCCAGGCAACCAAGGACGCGGGCGCCATCGCGGGTCTGGAGGTGCTGCGCATCATCAACGAGCCGACGGCGGCGGCGCTGGCCTACGGCTTCGGGGCCGGCATCAACCGGACCATCGGCGTCTACGACCTCGGCGGTGGGACCTTCGACATCTCCCTGCTGCGCATCATGGGCGACGTGTTCGAAGTGGTCTCCACGGCCGGCGACACGTACCTGGGCGGCGACGACTTCGACCTGAACGTGATCGAGCACCTTCTGTCGATGTTCAACGAGGACGAGCGCCGGGCGATCGTCACCAACCTGCCGGTGATGCAGCGGCTCAAGAAGGCCGCCGAGGACGCCAAGATCGCGCTCAGCGGCACCCAAGAGACCGAGATCCATGTCCAGGGCATCCTCAAGGACAACCGGGGCTTCGATCGTGATCTGACCGCTCCCCTCGGTCGCAACCAGTTCAACGAGCTGGTCTTCCCGCTGGTGAGCCGCACCTTCGGTGTCTGCGACGACGCGCTGCGCGAGGCCAAGCTGAACCCCCACGAGCTCGAGGCCGTGATCATGGTGGGCGGCATGACGCGCTGCCCGCTGATCATCGAGGCAGTTGCCACCTACTTCGGCCGCACGCCCGAGGCCGGCGTCAACCCGGATGAGGTGGTGGCCGTCGGCGCGGCGATCCAGGCCCACAACCTGACCCACTCCGCGGCCGTACGCTCGGGCAGCGGGCGCTCCGGCAGCGCCCCCGAGTCCAGCGCGCTGCTGATCGATGTCACGCCCCAATCCCTGGGCGTCGGCACGGTCGGCGGCTACGTGGAGCGCCTCATCGAGCGCAACACCCCGATCCCGACGGGAATCTCCAAGCTGTTCACGACCAGCGTGGACGACCAGATGGAGGTGCGCATCTCGGTGTACCAGGGGGAGAGCCGCATGTCGGACGACAACGAACTCCTGGGCGAGTTCGTGCTCGGCGGGATCAACCCGGCGCCCCGTGGCGAGGCGCGCATCGACGTGAATTTCGACATCGACGCCAACGGCATCGTGCACGTGACCGCCGAGGACGTCGAGAGCCGCAAGTCCCGCACCATCGATCTCCAGGCCTCCACCAGCCTGAGCAATGACGAGATCGAGGGCATGAAGTTTGATAACTTGGAGTTCTAGGAGCCCCACCGATGGCACAGGATCTGGACCTTCGCACCCGGTTCGAGATCGAGACACTGCACGAGGTTCTCGACGAGGTGGACTTCTACGCCCTGCTCCAGGTGCCGAAGACCGCGGGCCGTCCCGAGATCGAACAGGCCTTCGCCAAGGAGAGCCGGCGCTTCCACCCTGACGCCTACTTCGGCGTTCGCGATCCCCACTTCCTGCGCAAGATCACCGCGATCTACCGCAAGTCCAGCGAAGCCTACTCGGTGCTCAAGGACCCGGAGCTCAAGGCCCGCTACGACTCCCAGATGGGCATCGCCGGTCCGGACGCCAACAAGAAGGAGCTGGAGGAAGAACTCGAGGAAGCCAAGGCGGCCGAGGAGGAGGTCTGCAAGACCCGGCAGGGCCGGCGGTACTACGACCTGGCGATGACCTCCAAGCGCAACAACGACTTCAACAGCATGGCGATGAACCTGCACTTCGCCCTCAGCTTCGAGCGGGGCAACGCGATCATCGAGGAGCAGCTGGCGGAGGCCAAGGCCGTCCTCGAGGAGAAGAAGGCCAAGCAGGCATTCAAGGTGCGCCTGCGTTAGTCTTGCCCCTCCCCGCCCCCATCCGCCTCCCACTGGCAGCCCTGGCGACCGGCTGCTGTGTGCTGATCGGCGCTTGCCGGCCGGCTCCCGTCGCCGTGGACACCGAGACGGCAAGCGACGGTGAGGTTCAAGCGATCATCGAGCTGGGGGACGGCGGGGGGATGCCCTTCCTGGCCGAGCGAGAGGTGATCGCCGCCCTCTACCCGACCGCGAGCGGGGGCGAGCTGGTGGTCCACGCAGGCAGCGACCTGGACCGGATGGCGCTGTCGCTGGTGCTCGATCTGGGCGATCCCGACCTGCCCGGCGCGATCGACCTCTCACATCACGCCGTGGTGCTGATCCAGCTGGACCGGGCCGGCGAGCCGGGGTTGCTGCTGGACGGCATACCCCAGGGTACGGCCGAGATCCACGGCCGGGTGGAACCGGGGCAGGAGATCGCCGGCTCCTTCAACCTGCTGCTCCCGGGTACCGACGAGGTGGGCGCCCCGGTCGTGGCCCGCATCGACGGTACCCTCGCCGCCGTCATCTCCAGCCCCTCTTTCTGACTCAGGGCGAGTCGATCACCAGGGTGACGGGGCCATCGTTGGTCAGCTGGACGGTCATGTGGGCGCCGAACTCGCCCCGGGAGACCGGGACACCCCGGGATTCGAGATCATCGGCGACCAGCGTCACCAGCGGGCTCGCGTGTGCCGGTGGCGCGGCCGCGACGAAGGACGGTCGGCGCCCCTTGCGGCAGTCCCCCAGCAAGGTGAACTGGCTGACGACCAGGACCGCACCGCCCACGTCGAGGACCGAGCGATTCATCTTGCCGGAGGCGTCCTCGAACACCCGCAATCCCGCGAGCTTGCCCGCGATCCACCGCGCATCGGACTCGCGGTCGTCGTGGCCGACGCCGATCAACGCCAGCAGGCCGGGGCCGATCGCCCCCACCTCCCTTCCCTCCACGGTCACCCGCGCCCCGGATACTCGCTGCACGACGGCTCGCATCGTCACCTCCCGGATCGACCCACGATCGAGGGCCCATGCCACGCTGTCAACCGATTCCGGCGGAGCCAGCGGCCGTGTCGCGTGTTAGAATGGCGGGGCTTCGCACTGGGGACACGGATCTTCGGCGCCGCGCGCCGGGAGCCTCGACACGAATGACCGACGTCAAGCCACTCGACGATCTGCTGCAGGAGCTCGACAACCTGCCGGACGTGGACGAACAGGATGCGCCCCGGCCGTCACCCCTGACGGCCGCCAAGATCGACTACCGCGACTACCCCGTCCTCGTCGTGGACGACGAGGAGGAGAACATCCTCGCGTTCCAGCTCAACTTCCGCCACGACTTCACCGTCGACGCCGCGACCAGCGGCGCCGAGGCCCTCGAGCGCCTCGAACAACGAACCTACGCGGTGGTGGTCACCGACCAGCGGATGCCGGGCATGAGCGGGGTCGATCTGCTCGAGCGGACCGTCGACATCTACCCCCACCTGATCCGGATCATCGTGACCGGGTACACGGACAACCAGAGTTTGATCGACGCGATCAACATGGGGCGTATCTACAAGTACGTCACCAAACCCTGGAGCCGTGACGAGATGGCGATGACGATCAAGCGCGCCATCGAGGCCTACTCGCTGGCCCTGGAGAACGATCGCCTGCTCCTGGAGCTACAGAGCAAGAACGAGGAGCTCGAGCAGACCGTCGCCGAACGCACTCGCAAGCTGCGTGAGGCCAACGCGCGGCTCCACCAGCTGGCCATCACCGACGGTCTGACCGGGCTGTTCAACCACCGCTACTTCCACGAGAAATGGCGCGAGGAGATCAAGCGCAGCGAACGCTACGGCGAACCCGTGTCCCTGCTGATCGCGGACGTGGACTTCTTCAAGAACTACAACGACCGACGGGGTCATCCCCGGGGCGACGTGCTGCTGCGCGACCTGTCGATGCTGCTCGAGCAGAACTTCCGCGAGGTGGACGTGGTCGCCCGCTACGGCGGCGAGGAGTTCGCGATCATCCTGCCGCGCACCGCCAAGGCCGATGCCGCCCAGCTGGCCGATCGGATCCGCGAGCAGATCGCCGACTCGAAGTTCCCCGACCGCGAGGTCCAGCCTGGAGGCCGGGTGACCACCTCGTTCGGCCTGGCGGCCTTCCCGGAGGACGGCGCCACCGCCTCGACCGTGCTCGAGCGGGCCGACCAGGCGCTGTACGCGGCCAAGCAGCAGGGTCGCAACCGGGTGGTGATCTTCCAGCCGGGCCTCCCCATGCCCCACCCGGACGCCCCGATCTTCTCCAGCGGCGAGTTCAGCAGCGAAGAGTAGCCACCTGCTGCGGTCTGGTGCCCGATTGGGTATGCTGCCGCGCGGGAGGCTGTGGTGCCCAGAAGAACGCTGACCTTCGTTGCTATCGCCCTTCTCCTGTCCGCGACGTCGGCCTGCCAGGAGTACGAGCTGTCGCCCCTGCCCGGGAACTACGTGGGCAAGGTGTTCTACTCGGTGGACCTGAACAACTACGACGGGGATGCCACGAACTCCTCGGCGGACGCCGCGCCCTACACGCTGACCATCAGCAACCCGGCCAACAATCAGGAGCGCGCCACCGTCGAGGTACAGCAGCTGGGGGGCGAGGAGCTGTACATCAAGGAGACCATCGAACCCGGTACCCTCGAGACCTTCGACATGCCCCGCTGGGACGCGGAGGACAGCTTCCTGGGCAACCGGTCGGTGAACGTGACCAGCAGCGTCGCAGTGGCGATCCACCAGTTCAACCCTGCCAACAACGTGGGGGTCTACTCCAACGACGCCTCGCTGTTGTTGCCGAGGGTGGCCCTGGGTACGCGCTACCGGGCCGCCTGCTGGCCCCAGGGCACGTATCCCGAGCTGCTCGGTGCGGCCGACTACGTGACCGTGGTCGCGACCGCCGCCGACACCACCGTGACCGTGACTCCGACCGCCGACATCCGCGCCGGTCTGTCCGTACCCGCGACCACGGCTGGCACGCCGCTGTTGGTGACCCTCGACGCGGGCGAGGTGCTGCAGATCGAGGGCGACAACGCGGCCAGTGGGGTGAGCGACCTGACCGGCTCGCTGATCGAGGCCAGCGCGGCAGTGGTGGTGTTCTCGGGCAACGAGTGCGCCGAGATCCCGGCGGATTTCGACGCCTGCGACCACATCGAGGAGCAGCTTCTGCCGGTACAGGCCTGGGGAACTCGCTACGTGGCGGTCAAGTTCGCCGCCCGCGGAAGCGAGACCGATGTGTACCGGGTGATCGCCGACACCGCCGGCACCACCGTCGAGACCGACCCCCCGCTGGACGGAATCCCCGCGACGCTGGATGCCGGTCAGTTTCTGGAGTTCGACACCGACCAGGACTTCGTGCTCACGGCGAGCGCTCCGGTGGCGATGGTGCAGTACATGACCGGCTCCACCTGGGGCGAGGCGGACGTGGGCGACCCGGCGATGGTCGTGTTGGTGCCGCAGGAGCAGTATCTGACGGAGTACATGTTCCTCACCCCGTCAGGCTACCAGGCGGATTACGCCAACATCGTGGCGCGAGCGGGCACCGAGGTCAGCATCGACGAGCAGCAGGTCGCGGACTCACTGTGGACGGATCTCTCGGCGGAGGACTTCATGCTGGCGCGGGTCCGCCTGGAGCCCGGGATTCACCACCTCACCGCCGATCGGGAGGTCGGGCTGGTGGCATACGGGTATGACCAGGAGGTCAGCTACGCCTATCCCGGTGGCGCCAACCTGGGCGGTACGGACTAGCGCCCCCACAGGCCTGCGAGATCGGAGAAGATCCCGCCGCGGTCCTTGCCTGCCAGCGTCTCGAGCTCGCCCTTGTCGAGGTAGACCCCCCCGCAGCCGGGACAGCGCTCGATCTCCACGCCGCGGAAGGCCACGGTCTCCATCGTGACACCGCACTTGCAGCAGCACATCCAGTGCGCCTCGCGCAGCCGCTCGGCCGCGGCTCGTTTCTCCGCGTCTTTTTTCTTTGCCGCGGCCTTGTAGAGCTTCTCCTGCTCGACCCGCTGGAAGTAGTCCTGCTCGTCCGTGCCTGGCTTGCGCTTTGAACCGTCCATCATGTCGTTCGTCCCGTGGCCGGGGCCCTTACAGGCCTCCGATCAGGTGCCCCCGTCCATTTCCAGTAGACGCCGCAGGAGGATGCGTACCTCCGTGGCTTCGCGGCCGTTGGGAGCCAATCCAATATAGGTCTGATACTCGTTGATCGCCTGGTCGTTGCGCCCGAGTTGCTCGTAGGCCAGGCCCAGGCCGTAGTGCGACTCGGCGTTCATCGAATCCAGATTCACCGCGCTGCGGAAGTTGTCCGCGGCCTGCACCGCGCTTCCGATCTCGATGTAGGCCCAGCCGAGCCCCCGCAGCGCGCGAGCGTCCTTGCGGTTGGCATCCAGCGCCTTCTGATAGGACTGGATGGCCTCGGCGTACTGCCGCTTCGCGGCCAGCGCGTCGCCCTCCTGGGTGTAGTTGACCACCGGGTCCGAGTCCCCGCCCACCGCCACGAGTTCGAACGCCGGGCTCGGCGTCGGCGGCTCGGGCGTCGGTGGCTCGGGCGTCGGTGGCTCGGGTGTCGGCGGCTCGGGTGTCGGCGGCTCGGGCGTCGGCGGCTCGGGCGTGGGGTCCTCGACCTCGGCCTCTCCCCCGGTCTCGGCTCCGGTCTCGGCTCCGATCTCGGCCCCGGTCTCGGCTCCGGTCTCGGCTCCAGCCTCGGACCCGGCCCCCTCCGCGGGCGCTCCCCCTACCCAGACGCTGCTCCCCTCCTCCGGATCGGCCTCCCCGCCGGCGGCCGCCGCGCCGTCCTCGGCCACCCAGTCCAGCTGCCGATCGGTGCTGCTCTTCATCGAACGGACCACGTAGGTCGTTCCCAGGCCGATGGCGATGATCAGGACCGCGGCGCCGACGAAGTACCCCAGGCGGCCGCCGCTCCCCTCCTCTTCCTCGTCATCGTCGAAGTCGAATCCTTGATCAAATCCCTGGTCGTACTCCTCGGGCTTCGACTCCTCCCAGAGGTCTCCAGCAGACGAGGCTGCACCCACCGACGGCTCGTCTTCCGCGTCCATCCCCTCCCGGAACGACCGCTCGAAGCGCTCGAATTCCTGGCCCAGGTGCTCCATCTTCTCGCCGGGCGTCTCCGGGGACGGCTCGGTCGATGAATCGAAGCCGGCCGCGGTCTCGTCCATCGAGTCCCACATCGCCGTGATCTTCTCGTCGAGCACGGGGCCGGAATCGGGCGCCCCGGGATCCGGCTCGGGCGGCGATGGCAAGGAGTCGTCGAGGCCCGGCTCTTCGGGATCGGAGCCGGGCTCGGGTTGGAATTCGGGCTCCGGCTCGGGCTCGGGCTCCGGCTCGGGCTCGGGCTCCGGCTCCGCATCGGGCTCCGGCTCGGGCTCGGGCTCGGGCTCCGCCTCGGCCACGGACCCGGACTCCGGATGCCCCGTCGCCCCCAGATCGTCCGAACTCCAGTCGATGCCGGACGCGCTGAAGTCCGGGCTCTGGCCCACACCCACGGCGGATTCGAGGCTGTCGTCCCCGCCGTCCGACGACCAGGCGATGGGCGATCCGTCGACCGGAGGCGGTTCCGGGACGGGCTCGTCGGCGACGCTGTCGTCGTCCGCGTCACGTCCCACCTCGTCACCCTGCAACGAGGGCTCCACCACCACGCTCTGTGCCGACGGGTCGTAGCGCGGCTCCTCGATCCCCTGGGCCGCCAGCCGCGACATGGTCTCCTTGGCCGCCCGGGGGATCGGCCCCTGGAGACCATCTCCGGTCAACGCCTCTTGCAGTTCGGCCTCGGTGGGTGCCTGGGCGGAAACGACCTCCGGAGACTCGGCCGTGACCATCTCGGCGGTGTTGGGTTCGAGTTCGCCGGTGAGCGCCATCGACGCCGTGTCGCCCCCGTCCGGCGCGACCTCCCCCGAGCTGCTGCCGACGATGCGGTGCTCTAGGCTGGCGATCTCGTCCGACTCACCGAACTCCCCGCTGGAGTCGCCGGTGCCGCTGTCGACGACCTCGGAGTATCCTCCGCTGCTGGGGGCCGCCCGGAACTCGGCGCTCTCGGGTTCGACCAGATCCTCGGGATCCGGGGTTGCGGTGGGATGGGCGAGGTGGACCAGCTTTTCCTCACGGCCCCCCTCCACGTGCTGCATCACCTCGCGGGTGGCATGGATCTCGGGCTCGTCGTCGCCGCCAGCGTCCCCGCTCTCGTCGCCGCTCTCGTCTCCGGAGGCCTGCCGGTGCTCGCCGGTCACGTAACCCCGCAGCCGGTCCCGGGTGTACTGAAGCTCACGCCGCGTCTCGCGCAGCAGACGGATCAGGTCGAAGAACGGCCGCAGCTCGGCCACCCGTCGCACCCGCTCCCAGCTCTCGCCGTCCACCGAGACCTGGTCGGTGGCCAGCACGCGCTTCTCGACGATCCAGCGCTGGAGGACCGACAGGTCCCGCACGGGGTAGGTCTTGCCTTCCTGGCGGAAGAACAGGCCAGGACCACCGGTGGCGTCGGCGTCGAGCCGACGCACCTCGTCACCGTCGTTCCGTGCCCCCTCTGGGTGGAACACGGTGAACACGTGGCTACAGGCGGAGCACTTGACCTTCGTCCCGCCTCCGGAGATGCGGTCGGGGTCGAAGGCATATTCGCTTCGGCAATCGGGGCAGGTGATACGCACGGTTCGATTGTACCCCCGGTGGATGGGTCCGTGGTACGTGGCCCCCTTGGCGTGCCGCCGGACGCGGCCGGCGGTACGCTGGGCTCCTCCGATTAGGCTCCGTCAGCTCCCTGGATCTGGTCCAGCAGATCCTGGGCAGCCGGGACGGATCCTGCCGCCTTCTCCAGGTACGGCACCGCCGAGTCCTTCTTTCCGCAGCGGTGGTACGACAGACCCATCTTGTAATTGTAGTTCGCGTTCCCCGGGGCTTTCTTGAGGGCCTCGCGGAAACTGTTGATTCCACCGTTGCAGTCACCGCCGCCGAGGGCCGAGTCCCCGAGGAAGGCCCAGTCCTCGGCCGTGGTCTCCTCGATCTCCACGGTCTGGGCATCTCCATCGATGGATGTGTCGCCGTCATCGGTCTCGGCCGGCGTGGTCTCCGCCTCTTCGCGCTCGCGCCGCTCGCGCGCCGCCTCCGTCCGCGCCTCGCGCGCCTCCTTCCGCCGCTCTCGCTCGGCGGCCTCGGCCTCGGGATCCAGCGGCGCGGGCGGGGGCGTGGGATCCTCGCGGGTCGTGGCGTCCTCACGCTCGATGGGCTGGGGAGTGGGGTCGACCGCCACGTCCGCGGTACCGCCGTTGGTCTCTTCCTCGGCCAGGATCTTTTCGCGCTGCTTGTCGAGCTCACGCTGGATCCGCTCGGCTTCTTCCGTGCGGATCTTCTCCAGCTCGGCTTCCGAGATGCTCGATCGGGTGCGGTTGTCCTCACCGTCGCCATCGCCGCGCATCGCGCTGCGGACGACGACCCCGATCAACAGGAGTGCCAGCACCACCACGACGCCCACGAGCAAGGGGTTGCCCAGGGGCAGTGACCCGCGCTTGGTGGCCGCCGCAGGTTTCTTGCGGCGGGGGCGGCGGCGACGGGACAGGTCGACCTTCAGGGCGTCGCCACCCTGGAGCTCGTCGAGGGCCGCCTTGTTCAGCGCAGCCAGGCTGGCGCTGGAGGCCCCGATCGCGACGGCGGCATTCTGCGGCGCCCCCTCGGCGGGAGCTCCTGCGTCCTCCCCGGAGCCCGACTCGCTCGCAGGCGGCGTCGGCGCAGACCTGGCTGGGGCGGCGTCCGCCAGATCCTCGGCCGCCTGGATCTGCCCGAAGAGCCGGGCGAGGTAGTCCTCGAGTTCGTCGTCGTTGCCGATGCGCGACCACTCGCGGCCATCGTGGGATATCTGGTCCTCCGCGTTCACCTTGCCGTTGCGGATCGAGCGGCGCAGGGTCGCGATATCGGCGAAGTCGTAGGTCAGGCCGATGGCGACCTTGACCTTCCAACGGTCGATCCCCAGCCCCTGGAAGTCCAGGGCCTCGGAAGCCCGCACCGTCTGGGATCCGGATGGACCCTCCACGTCGGCGGCGACAACCACCTTCTCGGTCACGACCTGCGGTCCCGACGGGACCTCCTCGGGCGACGGCCGGCCGCGCTGGACGCCGAAGCTCGGCGGCTCGCGGGAACCACCTGGGACCACGTCGGGCTCGCCGCGCGCATCGGCCTCTTCCGCGTAGTCCGTCGAGAAGAGGTCCTCGGCGCGGAGCCCGCCGGGGAGCTGGGCCGTCATCGGCGTCGGAGCCGTGCCGGAGACCGAGCCACGGGCCGGTCCGGGCGGCGTCACACGCCGGGAGGCCGGCTGGATCGCGTCGGTCTCCAGCGACACCACGGAGTGGGGGCCCGTCGCCTCCCGATCCTTGTTGAAGATGACGAACACGTGAGAACAACGGGGACAAGTGATCTTGGCCCCCCTGCCCTCGAGCTTCTTGCCCGGGAGCTTGTATTTCGCCTGGCAGTTCGGACAGGTGATGACCATTTGTTTCCCGAAACGTCTCCGAGTGGCCGATCTCGACCCTCTACCGTTGGACTCCCCGTCGCGCCGTTTGTTCCAACCGCCGCTCCGTGCCCTTCCCCCGCGAACCCAGTTCGTAAGATTACCACACCCAGCACCGTCCCCACGGCCCCCCGGGGGCGGATTTCGCACTTGGATCCATCGTCCACCGCCAGGCTTCCTTGACCCGAACTACCCGATGATCTCCAGGTTGGCGAAGCGAGCGACGAGCAACCGCATACCCGCGTTACGGAAGAATACGTTCAGTTTGAGCTGCGGACCCGCGCCCTCGACATGGCGGATCTCACCGAGGCCGAACGACGGGTGGCTGACCCGCATCCCCGGGCGGAAGGGCTGATCGCCCTCGGGCTCGTACACGACCACGTAGTCGTCATCCACCCCGTCGTTGGCCGGTTGCGCCACGGTCGCCGGGGACGCGAACGGAAGGGAGGGCCCGGCGGACGGCGGCATCAGCCAGCGCACGAAGGGCGACGGGCGGGTCGCCTGCCAGCGTCGGTAGGTCTGCCGGTCGCCCTGGACCATCAACATCCGTCGGCGGGAGCGGTACAGGTACAGCCGGTCCCGGGCCCGGGTCGCGGCCACGTAGCACAGACGATGCTCCTCCTCGGTGCCCGACTGGGTGGCCGCCGCCCGGCTGTTGGGGAAGATCCCCTCGTCGAGCCCGACCAGGCAGACCACGGGGAACTCGAGCCCCTTGGCGCAGTGGATGGTCATCAGATGTACACGCTCGGAGGGCGACTTGCCCTCGACCCCTGTGCCCTCGCCGAGGTCGTCGGCGTCCGACCGCAGTGACGACCGGTCGAGCATCTCGGCGATGGCGTCCAGGCCGACCAGGTGCCCCGGGTTCTCGATGGCCGATCGCACCAGCTCTGCCAGGTTGTCAGCCCGGCCGAGGGCCTCGTGGGAGCCATCCTCGCGGAAGGCGGCCTCCATCCCGCTGCGCTCGATGACCCGTTCGATCGCCTCGGGCAGGGCCAGCCCCTCGACCTCGGCTCGCGTGGCAGCGATCAACTCGCCGAAGGCCGTCAACCGGCCGCCGATCGCCTTGCCGACCTTGCGGTCCGCAACGACCGCTGCCATCGCTTCTTCCGCGGTCAGGCCGCGTCCGCTCGCGGCGGCGCGAACCTTGGTCACGGTGGTGTCGCCGATGCCCCGCGGCGGGGCGCGGACGGCGCGTTCGAACGAGACCAGGTCCCGCGGGTTGATCAGAAGACGCAAGTACGCCAGCGCCTCCTTGATCTCCCGTCGCTCGTAGAACCGCATCCCCCCCACCAGCAAGAAGGGCAGGTCGGCGTGGTCGAAGGCCTCCTCCAGGGAGCGGGACTGGGCGTTGGTGCGGTAGAGCACGGCGATGTCGGCGGGCGACACGCCGCCCGCGATCTCCTCGCGCACCCGCCACGCTACCTTGCGCGCCTCGTCGGCTTCGTCCTGGCCCTCCCGCATGCGCGGGGCTTCTCCATCCCCCCGATCGGTCCACAGCTGCTTGGGATCCTGGCTACCGCCACCGCTGTTGACGACCCGGGCGGCGGCGGCGAGGATCGCCGTGGTCGAACGGTAGTTCTGCTGCAGCTTGACCACCCGCGCCCCCGGGTAATCGTGGGCAAAACCGCGGATGTTGCCCACGTCGGCGCCGCGGAAGGAGTAGATCGATTGGTCATCGTCGCCGACAGCGCAGAGGTTGTCCTCGGGCTGGGCGAGCCGTCGGACCAGATCGTACTGCTGTCCGTCGGTGTCCTGGAACTCGTCCACCAGCAGGAAACGGAAGCGTCGCTGGTATCGCTCGAGCACGTCGGGGTGCTCGTCGAACAGCTCGACCACCCGCGAGATCAGGTCGGAGAAGTCGACGGCGTTGGCCGCCCGCAGCTCCCGCTCGTAGGCGTCGAAGGCGTCCTGCAGGGTTCCCCGTAGGCGGCCGCGCTCCGACACGCCGACCTCGCCCCCGCTCCGCTTGGCCTGCTCGATGCGGCTCCGGACCAGCCCCGGCGCCAGCTTGCGGGAGGGATCGACCTCCTTGAGTACCCGCCGGATCACCTCGCGCTGGTCGCGGTCGTCGTAGATGACGAAGTTGCGCTCCAGGCCAATACGCTCCCCGTCCATCCGGAGGATCCGCAGGCAGGCCGAGTGGAAGGTCTGGACCCAGGCCTCGCGGGCGGCGGAACCGCAGATGGACTCGACCCGCCGCTTCATCTCGCCAGCGGCCTTGTTGGTGAAGGTGACCGCCAGGATCTGCCAGGGTTCCGCGATCCCGTCGTGGATCAGCCGCGCCAACCGGTAGGTGAGCACCCGGGTCTTGCCCGAGCCCGCGCCCGCGAACACCAGCAGCGGACCCTGGTCGTGTTCGACGGCCTCCCGCTGGGGGTCGTTGAGGGACGACAGGTCGAGGGGCGTCACTTCCCCCCCCCCTCGACATCCGCACGCCGCGCGGCTCTTGCGGCCAGGATCCGGTCGTGCTTGCGGTCGCCGACCCCCTTGAGCATCTTCTCCTTGGCCCGGGTCACCACCAGCGCGCCGTCGGGCACCTCCCGGGTGACCGTCGTGCCCGAGCCGACGTAGGCCCGATCGCCAACGCGCACGGGGGCCACCAGCTGCGAGTCGCTGCCGACGAAGGCGTCCTCACCGATTTCGGTGAGGTTCTTGTCCAGGCCGTCGTAGTTGCAGAAGATGACGCCGGCGCCCACGTTCGAACGGGCGCCCACGCGGCCGTCGCCCAGGTAGGCCAGGTGGTTGGCCTTGGCGCCGTCGTCCATCTCGGTGTTCTTGGTCTCGACGAAGTTTCCCAGGTGGACCCCGGCGGCCAGCCGGCTCCGCATCCGCAGGTGGGAGAAGGGACCGATGCGGGCGTCTGCCCCCACCCGGACCCGGTCCGCGTCGGTGCTCTCGTGGGGTTCCTTCTCGTTGATGCCGACCATCAGCGTATAAGGCCGCACCTGGGCGTCCTCGGCCACGTCCGCCGACCGGAGCACCGAGCCGACGCCAATGCGCGCGCCCTCCCCCACCACCGTATCGCGGAGCACGGCGCCGGTCTCGATCACGGCGCCGGTGGCGATCCGGGTATCCCCTTGCAGCTGGACCCGGGGCTCGAGTACCACGTCGGCGGACAGTTCCACCTCCGGATCGACGCGCACGGAATGCGGCGCCTGGATGGTCACTCCGTCGGCCATCCAGGCCGACGCCGTGCGGGCGTACAGCAGGTCCTCGACCCGGGCCAACTCCGCCCGGTCGTTGACCCCCAGCACCTCGCTCGGATCGCCGTGGATCCGGGCGCTGGCGCCGGCGCTGGCCGCGGCGGCCGCGATGATGTCGGTCAGGTAGAGCTCGCCCTGGTCGTTCTCGGGGCTGAGGGAGGCCAGCGCCCCCCCGCTGCCGTCCGCGCCGAACAGGAAGGTCAGATCCGCGGCGTACAGGCCACTGTTGACCTCCTTGACCGCCAGCTGGGCCGGATCGCAGTCCCGTGCCTCGACGATGGCGCTCACGCGGTCGTCGGTCCCGCGGACGACCCGCCCGTACCACTTGGGTTCGTCGATCTCCATGCTCAGGACCGTGGCCAGCGCGCCGTCTCGTTCCCGGGCCGCTGCGAGCGCCTCCAGGGTGGCGGAGCGGATCAGCGGCACATCGCCGGGCAACAGCAGGGCGGTGCCATCGAACCGATCGAGGGCCGGCGCGGCGCAGCGTACGGCGTCGCCCGTGCCCCGCTGCTCGGCCTGCACCGCGAACCGCACGCCCGGCACGTCGGCCAGGGACCGGCGGACCTGCTCACCCTGGCGCCCGACCACCACGATCACCGGGTCGCAGCCGGCGCCGCGGGCGGCCTCCACGACGCGCCGGACCATCGGCCGCCCGGCCACCGGGTGCAGGACCTTGATCAAGGACGACTTCATCCGCGTTCCCTGGCCTGCCGCCAGGACGATCGCGCAGCGCGTTTCGCTCATCGCAACTCCTCGTGTCGAAGGGGCGGATTGTACCGCCTCAGCCGGGGGATGGCAGGGAGGTTCAGTCTATCAGCAGGACGTAGGTGACGGGGGCGCCGTACGTGCCGGAGACGGCGACGCTGTACGCGCTGCCCCCCTCCAGCGGCGAGGACATGGTCTCGGGGGGGTAGAGGGTGTACTCGTCGGCTCCGGACTTGAACGCGCCGCTGCCCTCCAGCAGGAACATCCCGAGGTCGTTGTCCTTGGTGGGCCAGTAGAGGGTGAACGCCCAGGTGCCGCCCTGGATCGGCGCAAACCGGTAGTAGTCCATGTCGCCGTCGTAGTCGCCCTGGCCGTCCATCGCCAGCACGGTCAGGTCGCCGACGATGGCCATCGGGGTCGTGACGCCCCCCATGTTCTGGGATTCCTGGGGGATATCGTTGGGCTCGACCTCGAAGTAGAACGTGCGCCCCAGGTCCACCTCTCCGGCCAGGGCGCCGGAGGCGTTGCTGTCGGTGTCGACCAGCACGATCCCGATCTGCACAGAGTCGTTGGTCGCGAAGGGAGTCAAGTCGGTCTTGACCTCGCCCACGTCCGAGAACATCACCACCGCGGTGTCCGGCAGGTCGTAGACCGCCACTTGTTCGCCGTCCACCGACACCCGCAGCTCGCCCTCGCGGACGTTCTTCTGGGGATCGGTCCAGGCGAACTGGGCCCGCAACAACCACTTCTCGTAGTCCGGCTCCACCTCGAGCTCGCTGAGCACCGGAGCATTCGCAGGATCGCCGCCCAGGCCACCGTCCACCGCCACGAATCCCACCTGGCAGCCCGCGAGGGCCGCCGCGAGGGTGAACGTGAGCCCGATGATCGCGACACGCATGACGGTTCCTCCACGGTGACCGACGGTCCCGTGCATCTACTGAATGGAACCCGCCGCGGGGCAGGCTGTCAAGGGCGAGCCGGTGCGTGACGGCCCCTGGGAGCGCTGGTAAGATGCGTGCCTCATCGAGGAGGTTGTCATGGCCGGACAGGGCGTAAACAAGGTGTTCCTGCTGGGGAACGTGGGCCGGGATCCGGAGCTTCGCTACACCGGAAGCGGCAAGGCCGTGGCCAACTTCACGCTGGCGACCTCCGAGGGCAGAGCGGGCGAGGGCGGCGAGGCCCGCACCGAGTGGCACCGGATCGTGGTCTGGGACCGGCTGGCAGAGCAGTGCAACAACTACGTCACCAAGGGCCGGCAGGTGTTCATCGAGGGGCGGCTCCAGACCCGCTCGTGGGAGGACCGCAGTAATCAGAAGCGGCAGACCACCGAGATCGTCGCCCACAACGTGCAGTTCCTCGGCACCGGTCGCGGTGAGGGCGCCAACCGGCCACCTCCGCACGGAGACGATGAGTACGCGTCCTTCGACGCTCGCAAGGGCGGCGGCAGCGGCGGGTATCGCCAGGCGGGGCCGCAGGGCGGTGACGGCGGTGGCGGTGATGGCGGTGGCGGTGGCGGTGGCGGTGGCGGTGGATACCGTCAAGGACCGCCCCAGGACCGCGGCGGACCGCCTCCCCAGCGCGAGCAGGCCCCCCCGGCCCGCAAGGAGCCCGAGATCCCCTACGTGGACGAGGACGACGAGGACATCCCGTTCTAGAGCCGAGTCCGAGTCCGAGTCCGAGTCCGAGTCCGAGACGGATCCCTACTCGGGTTCCAGAGCCACCACCGGAACCAGGAACCAGTCCTTGGGCAGACTGCGGTCCGACAGGTACCACAGCTGCGTTTCGGTCCGATCCACCAGGTTCAGGGTGGTCGATTCCACCTCGCGTAACGAGATGCGTATCTCGGCGCGGGTGTTCTCCTCGTCCACCAGCACGAAGTCGACGACAGCCTCGTCGACCGTGGGATGCTGGGCCAGTGGATCCGTCATCCGCTGCAGGAAGGTCACCTGGTCGTTGGTGTCCTCGTAGTACTTGGAGGCCTCCTGGAAGTCGCGCCAGCGCATGGCGATCAGGTACTCGTCCACGCGCTTGCGGACCGCCTTGATCGCCTTCTCGTGCAGGCGCTGCTTCTTGCGGTACTCGACCTTGGCCTTGCGCTCCGGGTTGGCGGGCGCGAGGGTCGGGGTGGCCAGGGTCAGCGCGATGGCGGTCGCCAGCCAGCCCAGGTGAATGCGGGCTCTAGATGCCGTCATCGATGAGGTCCTTTGTGGGCGCCTCGGGGAACCGGGGCATGGTGGGACGGATCTGCAGGCCGATGCGGAACCCCACGTAGCCCGGCTTGGGTAGCGCGGGTGGGTCCACGTAGGCGTCAAGCAGGGCCGAGTCGGGATAGGGGTCGACGGTGAACACCCGCGCCTGGGGCGGCCGCGCGCTCACCGCGATCGGCAGGTTGGCGGTGAGCGCGACGTTGGGCGTGAACTCGATCACCACACCTGGCTCGATCACGAAGGTCTGGTCGTTGTAGCGCTCGGACGGGGCCCAGTACCAGGGCCCGCTGAATTCGTAGCGCTCCGGGTTCCCCAGGTCGGGCCACAGCATCACGCCAAACCCGCCGGCGATGGTGGGTTTCACGCGCCACACCGCCACCGGGTAGAAGCGTAGCTTCCAGGCCATCCCGTAGGTACGGATCTGGCTGCTGCTCTCGATGGGGATCGGGTACGGCTGGACCGCGCCCGGCTCGTCGCCGAATTCGTATTTCTGCAGGATCACGTTCAGCCGGCTGAAGGTCATCGTGCCGGTGAACTCGAAGTCCAGGAAGGGCGTGATGCCGAAGCCGAGGGTGGCGCCCATCGAAAAACCGCTTCCGCGGCGCGGCTGCAGGGTGGACACGCTGTCGGCCACGTTCCGCGGATCGTCCTGCTCGAAGATATAGCTGCCAGTGAAGTCCAGCTCCAGCGGTCCGAACAGCGAGCCGAACTCGATGCCGATGATCGGCTGGCCGAAGTGGTTGGCGGCCCGGGTCTTCCAGGTGTCCAGGTCCAGACGCGAGTTGTGCCAGCGGATGTACTGGCTCTTGGTCAGGCCCGCCTCTTCCCAGACGGTGGAGACCAGCTCGGCATCGTCCTGTTCGGCCAGGTCCTGTTCGCTGATGTGTGTGCGCCGGACCTCGATGCTGCCCGCCAGGGGCTGGTAGGCGCTGTCCGGGAGCATCAGGTCCAGCACCCGCAGCGCCGCGCGCTCCTTCTGGCGGCGGCGGCGATCCAGCTCCTGACCGTCGAGGCGCGTCTCGTCGGTGAGCTCGTTGCGGTCGTAGGGATCGGCGAGCTCCTCCAGGGTGAGCTCGACCGCCTCGATCAGGGTGGCGTCATCCTCGACCCCCAGCTGGACCTCGAAGCTGTACTCGAGCTCGGCGAGGCCCACGCCGAGGAAGGTGATAGTCACGATCCGGCGTTCGCCGTCCAGTCGCACGGAACCGCTGACCACCCGGTCGGCCTCGGCATTCTCGCCCACGATCAGCTGGCAGCCCAGCTCCTGGTCTGGCGGGCAGCCGCGCATGTAGAGCGACGCGCCGATGGTGGAGTTGCCGTCGTAGATCGCCGGGACGTCGCTGAGTCGGCGGACCGTCAGGTGATCGCGAAGCTCGAGGCCCTCGATCAGCACCCGGGTCATGCCGGTGGTCGCGTCGACCGAATCCACGTTGGCGGGGAGCAGCGGCACGACCAGCACCGCCTGGGCGGTCCGATCGCCCCGGGGAAGGGAGTAGTCTTCGGGGCTGTCCTCGTACGACCGGTCGGCGTCCTGCGCTGCCGCCGGACCGCCGATCAGCAGCCCCACCAGGGGCAGCAACCACCTCAGCTCACGCACTGCACTCCCACAGCCATGTCCACGAACGCTGGCAAGAGCCTAGCACACCCCGGAAACACGCCCCCGGATCAGGGGCTCAGGGCAACCCGGTGGGCGGAGATGTCCCCGGTCATGACGACGCCCAGGATCTCACCCTCGAAGCTGCCCTCCATCTCGTCGGAGGCCACGAACGAACCGGCGTAAGCGGTCGGCAGATCGAACCAGCCGAGGACGGAGATGCCGATCTCCCCGTCGATGGAGTCGCCGAGGATGTCGCCGCTGATCACCAGGTCCAGATCCAGATCCAGGTAGCCCGCGATGCTGGCGATGCAGGCGCCGGTACCGTCCAGCACCTCGCCGTAGGGGTCGACGATGAAGTCCACGGCCCCCACGCAGGCGCCGGAGATCGGGACGCCCTGGATATCGAGGGCGATGCCGACGTTGACCGTTCCCGAGTAGACGCCGGCGTACTCGTGCTGGACCAGGATCCCACCGACCGCGTAGGTCAGCCGGTCCCCGTTGGGCAGCTCGGTCTCGGCCTTGATCACGTGCTCGCCGACCGGGAAGTCCTCGAACTCGCCGCTGGCGCCCACGTACTCGAAGGACTCGTCCTGATCGGTGGTCCAGAGGATCTCGTCGTAGCCCGTGGGATCGCCGTTCTCGTCCAGCACCTCGGCGTCCAGCAGCATCGGCGTGCCCAGCGGCACGAAGTCGCCCGACTCGGGCGAGTACACGACCAGCTCCGCGCCGTCCCACATGGAGTCGTCGTCCCCTGTGTCGTCGTCGTCGTCATCGTCATCGTCGGTCGGCGTGTCGTCGTCGCCGGTGTCGTCGTCATCGGCCGGAGGTGCCACGAGCCCCGTCTCCGAGCATCCCGCCAGTCCGAAGAGCAGCACGACAGCGAACACGAACATGGTGTGCCAGCGACTCATCTTCACCTCCTGGCCCGTGAACCCGGCACGCAGTATGGCCCACCCACCCCCCACCGACAAGGGCGCAGCGTGGCCTGGGGCGGGCTGAATCAGCCTTTTCCTCTCCCCTCCCGGAGCTGCCGTATACTGCCGCTCATGACGAAAAAAACGATGGAGAAGCTGTCGTTCGAGCAGGCGCTGGTGCGGCTGGAGGAGATCGTGGGGCAGATGGAGGCCGGCGAGGTGACGCTGGATGCCTCGCTGTCGCTGTTCGAGGAGGGGACCGCGCTGTCGCGCCACTGCACGGGCAAGCTCGACGCGGCGGAGGAGCGGATCCGGGTCCTGACGGACGATGGCGCGGGCGGTATCGCCGAACAGGATCTGGACGGACCCGCCGACGGCGGGGGCAGCTGAGCCCCCCCGTGGCCAGGGATCGGCTGCGACTGGATGCCCTGCTGGTGCAGCGGGGAGACGTGCCGTCGAGGGAGCGGGCCCGGGCACTGATCATGGCGGGCGACGTGCTGGTGGACGACCGGCCGGTGGACAAGCCGGGGACCCGGATCGCGGCGGACGCCACCATCCGGCTGCGGGTCCCCGACCATCCCTACGTAGGCCGCGGCGGCGTCAAGCTGGCCGGGGCCCTCGACGACCTGGACGTCTCGGTGTCAGGCCTGCGCTGCCTGGACGTGGGTGCCAGCACCGGGGGCTTCACCGACTGCCTGCTACAGCGTGGGGCGATCTCGGTGACCGCGGTGGACGTGGGCACCAATCAGCTGGACTGGCGGCTACGCTCCGATCCGCGGGTCCGCGTCCTGGAGCGAACCGACATCCGCAAGCTGGACCCCGCCGAGGCCGGCGGGCCCTACCCCCTGATCACCATCGACGTCAGCTTCATCTCCCTGCGCCTGGTCCTGCCGCCGGTCATCGGCCTGCTGGAGCGGTCCGGGCGCGTGCTGGCGATAATCAAGCCCCAGTTCGAGGTGGGACGGGAGCGGGTGGGCAAGGGCGGCGTGGTGCGGGACCCGGCCGTCCGTCAGGAAGCCATCGACGCTGTGATCGGTGTCGGCGACTCCCTCGGAATGGCGTTCGTGGGCTCGGCCGACGCGCGGATCGCCGGCGCGAAGAAGGGCAATCGCGAACACTTCGCGCTGTGGATCTCGGGGGGGTAGCGGAAGGCGGGGCGGTGGGCGGGGCCCGCCGGGGCCCGCCCCTACCGGTTCCCTACAGGTCTTCCATGGGGTGCATCGTGCACTCCGCGAAGTTCCCATCGTAGAAATCGGTGCAGCAGTACCAGACCTCGAAGTTGTGGCCCAGATTCTCGCAGACGAACAGGGACTCGTCAACCAGCGGCGGCCAGGTCATCGTGTAGTCCAGGTCCAGCCACCAGCTGTCCCAGAAGCCGTTCAGGTCGTCCCAGCCGAAGCTGTACTCGTCCGTTACCATCTCCCAACCGGGACGCTCGATGCCGCCGTAGTTGCAGGGATCGCCGGCAACGTCGAACCCCTCGCAGTAGCCCGGGTCCTCGGTCAGGTCCCACATCTCGACCCAGCAGTCCTCGGCCCAACCGTCCATCTCGACGAAGAAGTCGAACGTGCCGCTGGGCGGCGGCTCGTCCGACGAGCTCGGCACGTCGACCGTGCAGCCGGTCTCCAGATACGCGTTGCCCATGTCGATGGTGCCCGTGTAATCGGGCCGGTCGTCATCCGTCGTGTCGTCGTCGTCACCGGCGGAATCGTCGTCATCCTCGACGGTCGGACAACCCCACATGATCAATCCCAAGCCCAGCATCAGCACGAGGAACAGGTTCGTGTTCTTCATTTGGTCCTCTCCCTTTTTCTCGTTGGCTTCCCCACCGACCCATGAACGGGTCGATACACGCCTCGTATTTTGCGGCAATTTAGCATGGGGTCGAGGGCCCTGAACAGGGCACTTCGTTTCCCCATACCGATTTCAGGTTGCTAACATCGCTGATCGATGATGGCAACCCCCCGCCGCCTCCCCACCCTGCTCCCGTTGACAGCGCTGTTGCTGATCTCGACCGCCTCCCTCGGCGGGTGCGCCCACCGCCATACCGAAGAGGGCAAGGCCACCTGGTACGGCCCGGGCTTCGTGGGCAAGCACACCGCCAACGGCGAACGGTTCTGGCCCTGCCGGCTGACGGCCGCGCACAAGACCCTGCCCTTCGACACCCGGGTCAAGGTCACCAACCTGGAGAACGGAAAGGTCGTCCGGGTCCGAATCAACGATCGTGGCCCCTTCGGCGAGGGCAGGATCATCGACCTGTCCCGGGCGGCGGCGGCGGCGATCAAGATGGTACGAGCGGGGGTAGTGAAGGTGGAGATCGAGGTGATCAAGTGGCCGAAGGGGCACAAACCGGAGTCATGACTCGGACTCGGCCACCAGAAGGAGCCAGAAGGAATATGAACCACAGAGGACACAGAGGACACCGAGAGGAGGGATGGGAACGACGATTCCCTACCCCTTCCCAACCCCTCCTCTGTGCCCTCTGAGCCCTCTGTGGTTAACTTCTTTCCGGACTTGGAGAACGATGCGGCTGCTCGCAACCACCTTCCTCCTCCTCGCCCTACCCTCCCCCGCCCAGGCACAGCTGGCCAACGACAAGGGGCCGTCGCTGGCGGTGGTGGTGGAGCGGTGTTTCCGTGGGACCGGGGACGACGGGAGCTGGCTGGACCAGCTGGACTGGGCGGTCCTGTGTGACCTGGCCCAGGATGCCTTCGAGGGCGGCGGGCGCTCGGAGCGCGACGGCTCGGGCGACCCGACCTGGGCGTCTCCTGCGCGAGCTGCCTTCGACGCCCAGTGGCCCACCGAGCCCGAAGACGACATCGCTCTGCTCGCGCGCGAGCGGCAGCGGCGAGCGTTGGACGCCGGCGTCGAGGCGATCCAGTCGCTGACCGAACCCTGGGACGCCCGCGGCTCCGCCGACACCGTCCGGGGTGCCACGCTGGAGCTCCACCTCTACGCGCGGATCCTGGATGACGCCATCGACGAGGGCGGGCGAGTACACCGACAGCAGGCGCTCATGGCCCAGAATCTGCTGTGGCGCTCGTGCACCACCCTGGCGCTGGCCAGCCCCGGCCGGCGGACCGCCGTCGAGGGGATCATCGCCGAGACCGTGGAGGCCGCCGCCCCGCACTCGGCTGCCGGCAGCGTGGCCCGCTGGGGCAAGAAGAACCACCACCTGCTGGTCGCCCCGGCGCTGCTGGCGCCGGCGTCCGCGGACTTCGACGGCCTCCGCACGGAGCTCTCGTGGGGCATCTGGGCGCTACAGGTCAGCTCCGAGCTGCGCGAGCAACTCTCCCCCGCCGACATCGCGGCCATCCGCGACGTGCTCACGGCCCACAATCACCCCGCCCACATCCGCGCGCTGCGCGACGGCGGCTGGTCACGCCTCTCCGAGGTCTACCTGATCGGCGTCCTGCAGGCCATCGCCGTCGTGCGCGAGAACGAGTAGGGAGGTTGACTAGTACTTGACCCGCTGGAAGATCAAGGTCTCCTCCTTCTGATCGGTCAGGTAGAGGGTGTTGCCCTCCACGCGGTAGGTCATCGTGACCTCCATGCCGTTCCAGCCGTCGATGGTGATGTTCGACCCGGCGGTCGAATACGAGCCCACCTGTTCCTGGAACATCACGACGCCACCCGCCGAGAACTCGATCCGCAGCATGGCTCCGGTATCGGCGTTCCCCATCTGCCATTTGCCGATCAGGGTGCCAGCGGCCAGGGCCTGGGTGGAGAAGACCGCCAGCGCGACCAGCGCCAGCACGATCATCCAAGGGCGACGAGGTGTCACGGAGACCTCCAGAACGACGCGCGAATCCCTTGCTCGGATGGTAGCACATCCGGCTGTGGGGTCTGCAGACACCGATGGTGAAACCGGAGCGCGGGGTGGGCGGGTGCTAGCGCATCAGAGGCTCGGGCCGGTGGGATCCTCGTCTTCCAGATCCTGGAAGGATGGCTGCTCGGGCAGCTCGAGATCCTCGCAGGTCGGCGCCGCGGCCACCGAGAGGTTGGCGGTGATACACCAATCGTAGAGCGCGTTGCGATCCTCGGTCCGGGCCACGACGAGGGCGCGCTCGAAGCGGTCCAGGCACTTGGAGTGGTACTCCTCCGCCGAATCCGCGCCCACGCTCTGCCACGTGAGGTCCTCGGTACCGCTGTCGTCGGGCGGCACCACACACCCATTGTAGAAGTCAGTGATGCTGTCGCAGTAGGTCTGGCACGGCGTGTTGCAGCCGGCGAGCACCAGTCCGGCCAGCGCCGGGATCCACCACCATCGTATGTTCATTTTTTCAGATCCTCCTTGCGCCGGGCCGCCTCGGCCATGTCGGCCATGGCCTTGGGGAGCGCGATCCCTTGAAGCCGGATGTCCTCGGCGAACGCGGGTACCCCGCGACATTCGAGACGGCCGATGGGGCCATCCTTGCCCCGGGCCACCACGCGGTACCGGTAGATATCTGTCACCTGATACGAGTTGTCCTTGGTAAGCGTCAGCACCTCGGAGACGTGGGTCACCTTGCGGGTCCCGTCGGGGAAGCGCTGGATCTGAACCAGCAGGTCGATGGACGACGAGATCTGGGACCGCAGCGCATGGAGCGGCAGTTGCACATCGCTCATCATGCACAGGGTCTCGATTCGGGCCAGGGCATCGTGGGGGTTGTTGGCGTGGGTGGTGCTCATCGAGCCCCGGTGACCCGATGTCATCGCCTGGACCAGGTCCAGCGCCTCGGGACCGCGCACCTCGCCGATCACGATCCGATCGGGCCGCATCCGCAGGCTCGTGCGCAGCAGATCGCGCATGGAGACCTCGCCCCTGCCGTCCCGGTCCGGCGGCCGCGTCTCCAGCGTGATCACGTGGGGCTGCTGCAGCTGGAGCTCGCTGCTGTCCTCGAGCACGAGGATCCGCTGGTCGAGGGGGATGCGCGTCGACAGCACGTTGAGCAGCGAGGTCTTCCCCGAGCCGGTCCCACCGGTGACCAGCAGGTTGCGGGAGCTCGCGACGCAGACGCCGAGGAACTCCGCCGTCTCCTCCGACAAGGTCTGCAGCTGGACCAGCTTTTCGATGTTCATCACCTCGCGCTGGAACTTGCGGATCGCCAGGTAGATGCCTTGCCGGGCAACCGGCGGCATGATCACGGTCACCCGGGCACCGTCGGGCAGGCGGGCGTCGAGCAAGGGCTGCTCGGCACTGATGCTCTTGCCCACGAACTGGGCGATGTTGCGCACCGCGGAATCCAGCGCGGCCTCGTCGGGGAACCGCAGCTGGGTCTGGTGCAGTCGCCCCGCCCGCTCGACGTACACCTCGCTGGCGCCGTTCACCAGGATGTCGGAGACCTTGGGATCCGCCAGCGCCTGGGACACCGGTTGGAGGTGGTCCCGCAGGGTCTGCGCGAAGATCTCGTTCAGGGATACCTGCGCCACGTCACAGCTCCCCCAGGCGTGAGGCCGCCTTGTCGTAGTACGTGAACCCGTCGCCACGGGGGGCGATCGCCATCACCTGCTCGTACGACTCGCGCGCGGACTCGACGCCCCCGCCGCGTTCGGTCTGGTACCCCTCCAGGTAGATACCCTTGGCGATCTCCTCGAGCTCCTTGCGTCCGGCCGAGATGCCCTTGTGGCTCGACCACGCCTTGCGCCCCGAGCTCCATTCGAAGTTGGCCTTGGCGTACTTGCCGTTGTCGAAGGCCTCCCGACCACGCCGGTAGCGGCACTCGGCCAAGCCCTGTCGGATCTCGTCCCGCCGGTTGTTGCTGCCTTCCATCCGCGTGACGTTCTTGTACGAGGACTCGAAGCGGTCCAACGCCGCGTCCAGCTCACCGCGGTCCATCGCCTTGTTGCCGGCGGCGAAGGCCCGCTCGACGCGGTCGAGGCGGCCGAGCACGTCCTGCAGCTCGAGCTTCTGCCCGGGATCGGAGGCCGTGTCGATGGCCCGCTCGAGGGTGGATCGCGCCTGCTCGACATCGCCCGCCGTATAGGCCGATATTGCCTGTTCGGCGACCTTCTCGGCCGAGCTCGAGGAGCGGCGTTCGTCCCGCGACGAGCGATCGCGGTCACGGTCCCGATCGCGGTCACGGTCACGGCCCGCCTCCTGCGCGGGGGTACTGTCCTCGGTCGCCACCGTTTCGGGGATGCCAGCGGTGTCCAGCTCCCGCCCCAGGTTCTCCTTGTACTGCTCGATCAGCTTCTTGCGCTTCCGCGGCTTGGCCTCGGCGATGGACCTCAGCTCATCGGGCCCGCTGACCGCGGGGTCGTAGGCCTCCGCCCCGTCCAGCGAAGCGAGGGCGTCGTCGATGTTGTCGTTCTCGAGGGCCACCACCGCCTCGTCCACCATCCGGCGGGCCACCAGCGGGATCATCGGCTCCACCAGCGACTTGGCCTGGATGAAGTAGCAGGAGGTGGCCGGAATACTCTTGTAGGCCTCGTAGGCACGGCCGAAGTCCAGATGCACGCTGGACTGGCTGTACAGCTTGACGAACTCCTGGACGTCCCCCAGCCGGGACAGGTTGTCCCGCTCCTGGGCGATGTTCTGGAGGTAGGCCTGGGCCTCGGTGTAGCGGGGATCGATATCGATCAACTGAACCAGGTAGCCCTCGGCGGTGTCCCAGTCCTGCTCGTCGTACGAGGCCGCCCCCGCCAGGTACATCGGCTCCATGTCGCGGCGGGTGTTGCCCGCACCGAAGTTGAACATGTAGCCGGCGGCCTGGAACAACAGCGCGAGCACGATCACGACGCCGACAGATCCCAGGATCGCCAGCTGCCAGGTGCGGAACTGGAGCCCCCCCACCGCCACGAGCCCCTTCTTCGCGGGCTTGGCTGCGGTCTGGGCAACCGGCGCGGCCTGACGCGGAGGCGCCGTCTGGGGCCCCAGGGTCGCGCCGGCCTGGACGCTCGGTGGCAACGCGCTCACTTCGCGCATGGTCGCCGCGGTGCGACCGCTGCGAGAGGGCGGGCCGGGTGTCAGTGCCTGGGTCGGATGGCCGGACGGCGGCAGCGGCGCCGCCGCACTCATCTGGGCTGCGAGGGACGCTGGCGCAGCCTCGCCTGGCCGCCGGAAGAGCATCAGCACGCCGCCGATCTGCAGGCGCGTCCCGTTGATCAGCTCCGCCTGGGCGACGTCCTGGCTGTCCACCCGGATTCCGTTGGTGGACCCGGTGTCCTTGACCACGTACCGTCCGCCGTCCAGGTCGACCCTGGCGTGCTGGCGGGACACGAACGGGTCGTCCAGTACCAGGTTGTTGCGGCTGCCGGCGCCGATGGTCACACCCCGACTCCCGACCGTGATCATGTGCCCCTTGCCGTCGCCGTCGACGATCTCGAGATAGGCGTGACCCTCGCGCGCGGTCATTCCACTCTCGGTCGCCCGCACGACGTCGGCCGGCGAGGCCCCCCCCGGCGCCCGTCCGGCGAGGGGGTCGGTCATGGGCATCGAGCGGGCGAACTGGCCCGGCGGAGTGGCGGGGGGCTGTGCCGGTGCCGCCTCCACGGGATCCAGCAGGTCGGAGACATCCGCGTCCGCCGGCGAAGGGGCGCCCGGATCGAAGGCCTCGGGGACCGGCGAGCTGCCCTTGGGCCGCAGGTAGCCCGGCAGCCCCTCGTCGCCCTCGGCGAACACCAGTTCGTAGGGGCCTACCCGGATCCGGTCGCCGGTGGAGATGGCCACCTCGCCGTCGACCCGGATCCCGTTGATCAGGGTGCCGTTGGACGAGTTGAGGTCCTTTGCGGCAAACCCGCCATCCTGCTTGATGATCTGACAATGGAACTTGCTGACCTGGCGGTCGCCGAGCACGAGGTGGTTGCGACTGTCCCGGCCGACGGCGAACTCGTCCCGGTCGACCGGGCGGGAGAAGCTCCGCCCGTCGGCCGTACTGACGGTGATCTGCGCCGTCATCTACGGGCGTCCTTCATCGCCTGCTCGATCTGCGCAAGCTCGCGGGCGGCGTACTGGAAGCGCTCATCGGTCTCATCGTCGATGAGCCGCATGATGAATCCCAGCTCCTCCTGGCCCTCCCGGTAGTTCCCGGCGCGCTTGAGCTTCTGGTAGTGAAACAGCGCGTCCCGATGCTTCTGGTCGCGCAGGTCCTCGGCCTCCCGCAGCTTGGCCTCCACGTCCGCGACCAGCGAGCCGGGCTCCCCCAGCAGTTGCAGGGTGGCATTGGAGTTTCGCAGCTGCTGGATCGCCTGCGTCAGGTTCCCGTCCTGGAGGTGGTGCTCCTCGAGCTTCTTGCTGCCCACGTCCAGGTACTTCTGTGCGTCCGCCCGCAATTCGGCGTCCGACCGTCCCGCCCGGTCGCCCACGATCACCGGTGCCGACGAGCCACCCGCCTCGCCCCGGTCATAGGTCGCGGTGCCGGCGGTGCCGGCTCCCGGCACGATGGCATCCTTCCAGGCCCAGAGCGCCAGCAGCAGCATCACCAGCAACATCGCGGCGCGCACACCGTTGCTCTGCAGCGGGGACTTCTTGCTCTTCTGGCGGGCGGTGACCCCGTCGGCCATGCCGTCGGTCGCCTCCTGGATCGCCACCGACAATCGGCGCGGGTCCAGCTCGTCGAGCTCTGCTTGATCCTGGGCCGGTTTGCTGGGATCGGTCAGGATGACCGCCTGGCTGGGGCCCGGCTGCGCGACCGGCGCGGGCGCGCAGCCGGGCAGCACCCGTGTGTGCTCGTCGTCGCCGCGCCCGGGCACGCCGAGCTGGGCCGCGCCGCTGGCTGCGGCGGGCTGGGCCACCGGGCTGCCGAGGAGCTGGGGGGCCGCGGGGGCACTCTCCTTGGACCGGCCGCGCGGCAGCACCTGGGTGTGCTGGTCGTCGGGCCGTCCGGGATCCTCCAGGTCGTCCGCCGGCTCCAGCGGTGCGTTGGGCACCAGATCCAGCGAGTCCTCGTCGTCGTCGTCGAGGCCGTCCAGGCTGATCTCGGGCATCGCCGGGCCGGGCGCCAGCGGATCGGGCGCGCTCCTCGCCCCGGCACCCCGGCTGGCGCGGTAATCCAGCGTCCGCGGCCCGGTCTGCTCCGGCCGGCTCAGATCGGGGTCGAAGCGCAGCTTGTAGTCGCAGACCGTGATCTCGTCGCCGGCCTTCAGCTCGACGTTGCTGACCTTCTCGCCATTGACGTGGGTCGGGTTGCGGCTGTGGCCCACCACCAGCACCGCCCGGGCGGCCTGGGCGTGGATCGCGCAGTGCACCCGGGAGACCGACGGGTCGTCGAAGACGATCTCGCAGCCGCGATCCCTGCCGATCCGGATCACCTGGGAGCGGAAGGTCACCAGCGGACCGGTCTCACGCTTGTCCAGGATCTGGATCTTCACCGGCATGGGTCCGCGCTGCTCGTTCACACCAGGTCCCCGTTCATGTAACGCACGATCAGCGGGCCGAACATGGTCAGGAACACCGCGATCAAGATCATCAGGATCGGGAACAGGATCTTGATGGTCGCCTCGGCTGCGATCTTCTCGGCCCGCTGGGTCCGCTTCAACCGGTTGGCCTGGGCCTGCACCTGGAGGATCCGGGACAGCGGCGTCCCCATCGCCTCGGCCTGCACCACCGCGCCGACCACGGAGGTGACGTACTCGGACTGGATTCGATCCGACATGTTCAGCAGGGCCTCGCGCCGGGTCACACCGAGCCGGATCTCCTGCAGCACGTAGTGCAGCTCCTCGATCAGCGGGCCCTTCTGGCTCTCCTTGCTGACCACCGAGTCCAGGGCGGTGTTGAAGTCCAGCCCGGCCCCCAGGCTCAAGCTCAGCAGGTCGAGCACGAAGGGCAGGTGGCGGTTGACCGCCGACAGCCGGCGAATGATCAGATCCTCCATGTAGAGGAAGGGCAGGTAGGCGCTGATCATCCCCGGGATCATCGCCAGCAATGGGCTGGCGCCGCCGAGCCCCACCGCGGTGAAGGCGATGCCGAACAGCATGCCGCTGATCCCGGCACACACGCAGGTGGCCAGGAACTCGTCGGGGGTGAATCCGCCCGGGTGACCGGCGCGGGCCAGCTTGACCTTGAGTCCCGCTCGGACCTTGTCCAGATCCAGCGTCCCGATCCAGTAGGTGGGGATGAAGATCAGGATCCGGAGCATCACGTAGGCCTGGTTGCTGTCGGCCAGCTGCTGGCGCTTGAAAGCAACGAACCCCTTCTCGGGCGCCTCGCCGTCCCAGTCCTCGTCGGGGGCCATCGCCCGCACGGCCGCGTAGACCGCCAGGAACAGGACCGCGGATGCGAACAGGCCGTAGATGTACAGCATCAGATGTCCGCCGCCAGGATCCGCCGGATGAGGAACACGCCGACGGCCTCGAAGGCCAGGATCAGGAAGATGATCACGTAGCCCTTTGGATCGGTGAACAGCTCGGAGATGTACTCGGGATCGATCAGATAGACGGCGAAGGCGAAGGCGGCCGGCATGCCACCGATGACCCAGCCCTGGAGCTTACCCTGGGCGGTCATGGTCTTGATCTTCTCCTCCAGGCGGAAGATCTCGCGGATCGCCGACGAGGTGTCCTCGAACACCTGGGGCACGTTGCCGCCGTGGACCCGGGTGATCAGGATCCCGGTCATCACCATGTCGAAGAACCGGCTGCGCAGCCGGTTGCCCATCTTGACCAGCGCCTCCTCCAGGGTCAGCCCCAGCTTGTGCTCCTTGAGCATCAGCCGGAACTCCTGGTTGATGGGCGGCTCCATGGAGTCGGAGACCACGTCCATTGCCTGGGTCAGCACCAGGCCGGCGCGCATGGAGTTGGCCATCGACTGCAGGGCGTCGATCAGCTGCTGGTCGAACTTCTCCATCCGCTTCTGGCGGGCGCGTCGCAGCAGGAAGGTGGGCACGAAGTAGGCCAGCCCGGCGATCACGATGGCCCCGAACCAGCCGATGAAGTTGGCCACACCCAGGAAGACCAGGATCATGAAGGCGATGTGGTAGACGAAGAACCGCTTGGGCGAGAACTCGATGTACAGGTCGTCCAGCTGGGAGCCGACCCAGTCCACGTAGCGCGCATAGAAGTCGTCGAGCTTCTGGGTCACCCAGCGTCCGTTGAGCGCCACCACCAGGAGCATGGTCACCAGGAAGCCCAGCACCACCAGGATCAGGAACGGGGTCGAGGTCCACATCAGAGGAACTCCCCGTCGGTGATGATGCCGCGCGCCACCAGGTCGGGGATGAAGGTCGGGATGTAGCCGGTGGTCTTGGTCTCCCCCATCACCGTGCCGTCCTCGGCCAGCCCATGCCGCAGGAAACGGAAGATCGGCTCGACCACGAAGTCGCCGTGCTCGTCCAACCGGGTCACCTCGGCGACCTCGGTGACCTTTCGGCTGCCGTCGCTCAGCCGCTCCTGGTGGACGATCAGATCGATCGCCGACGTGATCTGGTGGCGGACCGCGGAGATGGGCAGATCCATGCCGCTCATCAGCACCATGGTCTCCAGCCGCGCGAGCATGTCCGACGTGGAGTTGGAGTGGCCGGTGGTCAGCGAGCCGTCGTGACCGGTGTTCATCGCCTGGAGCATGTCCAGGGCCTCACCGCCGCGGCACTCTCCGACGATGATGCGGTCGGGCCGCATGCGCAGGGAGTTCTTGACCAGGTCGCGGATCGTGAATTCGCCCCGGCCCTCGATGTTGGCCGGCCGCGCCTCCAGGCAGACCACGTGCTCCTGGTCCAGTCGCAGCTCCGCCGAGTCCTCGATGGTGACGATCCGCTCCTTGTCAGGGATGAAGGTACTCAGCACGTTGAGCAGGGTGGTCTTGCCGCTACCGGTTCCGCCGCTGACCAGCACGTTGCAGCGCCCGCGCACCGCCCGCTGCAGGAAGCGGGCGATCTGGGGGGTCATCGTGTTGAACCCGATCAGGTCTTTCATCGTCAGCGGGTCGCGGCGGAACTTGCGGATGGTGATGCACGGGCCACGGATCGCCAGCGGCGGGATGATCGCGTTGACGCGGCTGCCGTCCTTGAGCCGGGCGTCCACCAGCGGCGATGACTCGTCGATCCGCCGGCCCAGCGGGGTGACGATCCGCTCGATGACCGCCCGGATGGCATCGTTGCTGGTGAAGGTCTTGTCCGTCAGGGTGATCTTGCCGAGCTTCTCGATGTAGATCAGGTCCTTGCAGACCACCATCACCTCGGTGATGTCGTCGTCCTTGAGGAAGTCCTCCAGCGGGCCGAGCCCCAGTGCCTCGTCGAGGATCTCCTTGACCAGCACCGCCCGGTCGACGTGCTCCGGGATGGAGACCTTGCCGGCTCCGATGATCTCCTCGAGGGCCTGCTTGGACTGGCGGAAGACCTCCTCCTCGCCCAGGGCCTCGATATCGAGCCGCTTGAGGTCCAGGTGGTCCAGCAGCGTGTCGTGCATCGTGCGCTTGGTCTGCAGAACCGGGTCGTCCGCGCGCCGTTCGGCGATGGACGGGCCGCCGACCCGCGCGTCGGCGCTCACCAGGTCGACCTCGACCCGGCAGTCGCCGAGGATCACGTCGTCGCCCTCGCGCAGCATGACGTAGGAGTCGATGGGGGCACCGTTGACCAGCGTGCCGTTGACGCTGGCGTCGATCAGCGACACCTCCTCGTCGTTGAAGAACACCCGTGCGTGCTGGCGGGAGACCGCCGGCGAGTTGAGCACGAGCTCGTTGGCATTGGGATCACGGCCGATGCGCACGGGCGAATTGGCGAACACCCGTTCCTGGACCTGACCATCCGAGCCGAGGTACCGCACTCTGAGCATCGCTAACCGATCCTCCGTTCGTCGCGCCGACGGGCCACTAGGGCCACATCTTCATCTCGCGATACTCCTCGATGTTGCGGTCGATCAGGTCCCGGTTCTCATCGCCGTCGGGCTCGATCAGGTACGGGGTGATGAAGATCACGCCGTCGGTGTCGTCCTTGCTGAAGTTCCGGGTGCTGAAGAAAGCGCCGAGCAGTGGGACCTCGGACAGCCAGGGCATGCCCGCGACCTCACGCTTGCTCTTGTGCCGTACCACCCCGGCCAGGGCCAGGCTCTGGCCCTCCTTGAGCAGCACGGTGGTCTCCTGCTTCTTGTTGCTCAGGGTGTAGACACCGGACTCGAACGAGGTGATGTCGGAGATCTCGTAGTTGACCTGCAGGTGAACGTTGTCGCGCCGGTCGATGCGCGGCGTGGCCTCCAGGATGACCCCGAACGGCCGCTCGACCAGGTTGACCGTGCTCTGGGTCTGCACCGGGATCAGCAACACGCCGCCGTACTCGTAGTGGGTCGTCTCGCCGTGGAGCACCGTGGCCTCGTGGGACTCCCACACCCGGGTGAAGGCCTGCTGGGCGTCGAAGTTGACCAACTGATCCAGCTGCACGGTCGGGCCGTTTCGGACCACGTCCATCCAGTTGAAGACCATCGTGGCCAGGTTGCCCGACAGGTTCATCCCGTATTCCTTGGCCTTCTCGCGATCGACCTCGACGAAGTCGAACGCCAGCCGGAACATGGGCTTGAGGTCCACGGCCTTGGGATCCAGCCGGGCCAGGTTGACCACCACGTCGTAGGCCGCGGCGATCCCGTTGATGCGCTCCATGTCGTCCGAGGTCAGCACCTCGCCGGAGACCAGCAACCTGCCGCCGACGATGTTGACCGAGATGCCCTCGACGTCGATCAGCATGTCCTCGATCGTGTCGCGCAGCTCGTCGAGGCTGTCCTCGGAATAGACCGTGATCTTGTAGGTCGTGTCGCCGACGGTGACCGACGAGTAGCCGGCCGCAATCGCCTTGAGCACCACCTGATTCCCCTTGGCGATGACCTTGACGATCTTCTCGTTGCCGGGGATCACCGTGGTGCGCTGGGACACAGAGACCACGTGGGTGTCCCCGACCTTCATCGAGAGTGTCTCCTCCTCGGCGCTCGCCGTCGCGGCGAGAATCAGCAGGAGGAGGAACAACAGCGGCGCGATTGCGTTTCGTACCTTCACGTCAACCTCAGCGGATGATGTTGATCAGCTCGTTGCGCTTCGTCTGGACCTGGTTGCGCTTCTTCTCGCCGAAGACGTCGCTGAAGTCCTTGGGCGGCAGCGCCAACTCGGTGGTGATGTCGTTCTCGTTGCGCAGGGACAGCGCGATCTTGCCCTTGTCGACCGAGAAGGTGAGCAGCTCCGCCTCCTCGGGGGTGACCAGCACGGTCACGGTCTGGTAGCCGCGGCCCGAGGTGGACTCCGACGAGCCCCGCTCCTTGCTGCCCAGGCGGGCACCCACCGCCAGCACGGTCACGTTCTGCAGCAGGGTGATGGTGACCCACTCCTTCTTCTCGGGCTTCATGAAGGTGCCGAGGATGTCCACGTGGTCGTTGGGCTGGAGCAGGCCGCCCATGGAGGAGACCTGGTCGACCGGGATCGACATCGCCCGCCACCCCTCCTTGACCACCTGGTCCAGCTCCACGTCGGAGCGCGGGTCGGAGAAGTCTGTCCACAGCAGGGTCTGCCCCTCGCGGATGGTATGGGCCACCCGCTGGCCGACGATCCGCTCCCACTCGTTGATGAACACCGACTGCGGGTGCACGTAGGACTCGGGCACCTCGATCTGCGTCAGCATGTCGTGGGAGATGGGTTTGTCTGCTGCGATGTCGAACTTGGCGGCGACCAGGGTCACCTTCTCACCGGCGACGCCGTACTTGGCCGCCAGCTGCTGGGTATAGATGTACAAGAGCAGCACCGCGAGGATCGCCAGACCGAGGGAGACCAGCAACACCTTCCGTCGATTGGAGGGTACACCGCTGGTCGCATTCTGCTTGTTGTCCGCCACAGGACCTCCCTGGGGATCGATTCCGGATTCCAGGAGCGCGGGGATTGGGGACGCCCCGAAGGCGTCAGTTCAGCGAGCCCGGCGGGCCGGTGACCACCACGGTGGTCACCGTGGTGCGGGTCTCCGGATCCTCCGTCGCCGTCACATGACACTGCTGCCGTCCGCGGACGAAGAGTGCCGACGGGGCGGAGCCACCCGCCGCTGCCGCCTCCGCGACCCTGGAATCTTCCGACCAATCGTACTGCGGAAGCTGGGTCGAATAGAAGTCCAGGACCGACATTGCGTCGCGCGCGGACTGATACTGGCCCATGTGGACCAGCATCGAGCCGCTGTCCTGGGAGAACGACAGGAGGCGCACGTCACCGGGTACGCGGGGTACGTCGGGGGGATCGGAACCGGGGGCGTCGTCCTCGCCATCGGTGGACACGGCGCGCACGTCGAAGTCCTCGGAGGGCCAGGCGGCCATCACGGTGGTCGAGCGGGCGCCGGGCTGGCGCAGGGCCAGGACGAACTTGGCGTCGCCCAGGTCCGAGATGCGCCCGCTGGCCGCGGCGGCCTCGGCCCGGCGGTTCATCTCCTCGGCCCAGCCCGGCTCGTCCCAGTCCGGGATCACGGCGGTGCCGTAGATCCCCCAGGTGCCGGCGTCGATGCGGGTCCCGCGGCGGCCGATGCGCTCGTTCATCTGCTCGCGGAGCCGATCCCAGTCCTCGCCTTCGATGTCGGGGTTCTTCGGGCTGTCCCCTCCCAGTTCGCCGGGAGGTCCCCCGTAGAGGTCCTCGTAGTAGTCCAGGACCTCGTCGACGGTGCGCCAGTCGTTCTCGAGGGTGTAGTAGATGCGGTTTCCGTTGAGGGTCGCGGCCTGTACCGAGCCCGGATCGACCTGCAGGTCCCACACCGACGGCACGCCAGCGAACGCGTCTCCCAGGGACTGGAAGACCGTGGCCTCGGCCGGCGGATTCAGCGGGGAGTTGGCATGACCGAACCAGAACACGGCCAGCGCGAAGGCGACGATCGCCGCCAGCCGCCAGGCCCGGTCCAGGATCGACCTGGACCCGCCCGAACTAGAAGCACCAGTCGCAGAGTCCGTAGATCTCATTGTATGCCCACATGTCCAGGTACGCCTCGTAGCCCCAGAGCACCACGTTGCCCTCGATGTCCTCGTAGTCCCAGTTCCCGATCGCGATCTTGTGCGTGCGCGTCACGTTGATGTTGCTGGCGTAGGGCAGCAGCGAGTTGCGGATCGGCTGGACCACCGTGGCCTCGTAGTGAGTGTCGACGGGCGCGATCCCGGTGGCCAGCATGGTGGCGATCTGGCTGTAGTTGATCAGCCCGGTCGGGTTGGTGAGGCCGCCCGGATCGGGGAATTGCAGAAAGATCGACGGGTCGAAGTCGCTGAGGTTCTCCAGGGTGTCGTTGGAGGCACTGCCGGAGATCGACGCCCCGGCCAGCTTGAAGTCGTTCTGTGCCTTGGCGGACGCCGCCGACAGGCTGTGGTTCGGGTCGTGGCGCCCGGCCTTCCAGGCCACGTAGCGTACGGCGATCTGGGCGTTCTGCTCCTGATAGTAGGCCTTGCCGAAGTGGATGATCCCCATGATCAGGACCAGGAAGATCGGCAGGGTCACGGCGAACTCGACCGTGGCCTGCCCGCGGACGTCTTCGCGCAGTCGGCGGATGGCTCTCATCAGTGGGTGATCACGATCTGGGTAAGGTCACTGAGGCCCGCGACCCACAACGATATCCGACCCGCCGCGCCGATGTCCGGGGGCATCGGCAGCCCCGGCGTCGTCAGCATGTAGTCGGTCATGAACAGGGGCATGTCTCCCAGCTTGGACACGGGCACCAAGTGGGCGTGCCAGCGGGGGACGAACATGTTGCCGTCTTGGGTGTTGGTGACCTCGGCCTGGGCCACCGTGATCATCCCGAACACCTCGTTGTACGGGTTGTTGAAGTGGTCGGGCAGGGCGATGACCTCGCCCTGCTCGGGCGAATCGTAGCCGATGGCGACGTACTGGGCGGAGTCCGGGAACTCGTCGTCCAGGATCAGCGGATTGGCCTTGCCGGTGTCCGTGTAGTCCGACAGGCTCGGGTACCACCACAGCCCCTGGCACTCGACCAGGTAGTACCAGGCCACGTTGGTCTCCCACCACGTGTTGCCCTTGGCCAGGGGCGCCATCTTGCCGAACAGCATCTGGTAGGGCAGCTGCTGGGTCGGGCTGCCCAGCGGACCGTTGGCCCAGTGGGGATAGGCCGCCAACGCCGGGGCGTACGCGTCCTCGGGATAGGCCGTGATGGCGTAGTACAACATCGCAGACACGGCGGCGGTCTTGATGCCGGCGTCCTCCCACAGGTCGTAGCCGCCGTCGTCGCCGTTGGCCATCGTCTCGCACAGATCGGTCATCTCCCCCTCTTTGAGGGGCATCTCGTTGGGCCACACGAAGGCGTAGTCCAGCCCGTTCTCCTGGGCCAGCATCGTGCCCTCGGTCATCGCCATCGCCTCGAAGCCGTCGCGTACCCCCTCGGCGACGGTCGTCAGATCGTCCATCCGTGTGAAGAGGAACTCGATCTGATCGTCCAGCGGTGGCCAGCCGGCCATCAGCAGCTGGATCCCGACCATCGCGCAGTTCCACTCCTCGATGATCGACTGCCAGCAGCGGCCGAAGTCGAGGTCGCACCAGGGATCGCAGAAGCACGAGGCGTTGGCTGCGGCCATGTCGGCCGACTCCAGCACCGCCCAGGTGATGGACTCGGTGAAGATCGCCTCGGCGAGCAACATCGACTTCATGATGTTGGTCATCGCGATCAGGTTCATGCCGCGGGCTTCCCAGGTGGCCGCGCTGATGGCGGCCGAGTCGACCGCGTTCTGCGCCGTCACCTTGTGGGTCAGGTGGCGGCCATTGTTCAGCATCAGGATCACGAACGAACAGATCAGGAACCCGGTCAGGGCCACGAAGGCCATGGTCTGGCCGTCGCGCCTGTGGTGGAGCGACATCGCCCGGCGAACCAGCGTGCGCATCACGGGGTCTCCAGGGTCAGGGTGCAGGTGGCGTTGATCGCCGTGTAGCTACCCGGCGCGAACTCCAGCAACGAGAACTCCGAGGGCAGGGTGCCCATCTCGTCGATCAGCTGGGCCGCCAGCGGGATGTTGAGGTGGAAGCAGTGGGTGACCTGCACGGTGATGTCGTCGTGGGGATTGAAGGTGACCACGTCGCCCGGGGCGGCCACCACCGAGGTGCCGCCTCCGCTGACGGTGACGAACTTCACCACGGTGCAGAAGTACGAGTAGGCGAACCGATCCGCATAGTCGAGCACCTGGACCGCGCCCGGGATCACCGACAACATGCTGGTGATGGCGTTGACCACGTCCATCACCAGCCCTCCCACCAGGGGCAGCCCGGCCAGCACGTGGCTGGCGCGCCGGGAGATCGGCACGCAGGCGATGACCGCGGAGTTCTTGATGTTGGAGTACTTCTCGTTGCCGGTCGACAGGGTGATCTTGTTGACCTCCTCGTCGGCCTCCATCGGGATCCAGACGATGGCGGAGCGGGCGGCGGCGTAGGCGGCGTACAGCGTCACGTTCTTGGCGTTGTACATCAGCGACATCTGGGCCACGCCCATCACGACCATCATCAGCGCCCAGAAGATGATCACGAACTCGGTGATCGCCTGACCGGCCTGGGCCCGTCGCAGCTTGACCAGCCCGCGGAAGGGCGACATCGGGCTGGAGACCAGCAGCGACATCCGCCACACCAGCAGGACCAGCGATCCCACGGCCAGGGAGATCCCGATCGCGAGGCCGGTCGGGGCGCCGGTGAACGAGACGTTGGCGATCACCCCCGGTGCCACCGGCCCCGACCCGGAGAGCAGGCGCGCAGGCGAGGGTGCGAACAGCTGGATGCTCGCGAAGCAGGCGGCGGACACCCCCACGAAGGTCAGCAGGATCCGGAGGACTGTGGTCAAGCGGTTCGGCATTTTTCCCGCAACCATCTTATCGGGGCCCTGGCGCTGCCGGGACGGTTTTTTGCAAACTCCTCGCATCCGCGCTGCCCGCGCACGGGGTTGCGCACGGAGGCGCACACGTTTCTTTAATATTTACAGTAACTTGGGAGGGGCTGGCCCATAGTGAACTACATACAGAACACCCCTGGGGCCGGCACTGTACGGGGGCAGATGGCGGGTTTCAGCGTTTCCGGGGTGCAACCGAGACCCGGCAGTCGCCCGCAGGCGGCGGGATCCCGGAATCGCGCCGCAGGTAGAGCAACCGGCCGTAGAGCGGGGTCCGCCCGTAGTCCGGGATCAGGGCGCGGTGCAGCCGGTAATCGCGGCCGAGCCGAGGACCGCCGTGAACCCGGCGTTCGACGCTGGCGCGCAGATCCTCCGCAGCCACCGTCCCCTCGCAGCCCGGGTCCAGCGGCGGCTCGCGCTCGAGGCGCAGCACGATGGCGTCCGGCGCCCGCTCGTCGAACAGATAGTCGAGGTCGAAGCGCTTGGCCAGCCGCCCACCGGGGGCGCGGCCGATGACCGGGTCGGTCAGCCCCCCCAGGTCCGTGATCTCCAGGGTGCCCCGGAAGCCGATCTCGCCGATGTCGATCAGGGCCACGCTGTCGGCGCCTGCTTCGGCCAGCCACTCCTCGATCCGCCGATCCTCGTGGCGGATCGTGCGGAGGCTGGCGTCCGCCAGTCCGACCACGCGGCTGGCCTCGAGCGCCCCACCGCCGATACAGAGCATGATCAGGGGTAGCACGATGAGCCGCGGTCTCCGGGACCCGGTCAGCAGCGCGGACGATCCCGCAGCAGCGACCGCCAGGGCAGCGTAGCAGGGCAACAGGAAGCGGCCGGCGGGCATCCAGTCGCCGCCCTCGAGGACCGCCGCGAGGGCCCAGGCCAGGGCCACCGCCAACCACGCCCGGGGCCATTTGCCTCCCACGGCGGCGCCGATCACCGCCAGCGCCAGCAACGGCAGCGCCCAGGGATCGAGCAGACCATCGAGGAGGTAACGCAGGCCCTCGAGCCGATCTGGCGGCTTGGCAAAGTAGGTATTGGGCAGCCACTCCTCGAACACCGCGCGGCGGACCACCAGCAGTGCGAGCGCGCTGCCCGCGGCCGCGGTGGCCAGGATCGCCCCCCGCCGGATCACGTCACGCTCCCGGACCACGGTGAGCGCCGCCGCGAGGGCCACGGGGATCCACATTCCCTCGGGGCGGCACAGGGGCCCGCCCATCGCGGCGGCGGCACCCAGCCAGAGGGGCACGCGGCCCGTCAGCCCTGCCACCGCCACCAGCGTCAGCGCCACGAACGCCAGGGTCTCCAGCCCGGTCGCGGTGTGGTAGGCCACCGGGCCGCTGATCGCCAGCAACAGACAGGCGATCCAGGGCGCTGGCCTCCGGGTCTGGTCGGTCACCGCCGCCAGCGCTGCCATCGAGAGCAGCAGGGCCAGACAACCCGCCACGGACGCCGCCCGGGGGATCGCCTCGACGCCGAAGAACGCGCCAGCGGCCAGATCCAGCGCGAGCCACAGGGGGCTCGAGAACCCCTCGGCGGGCGCGGCCGCCGGCTCGAATGTGGGTCCATGCCCCGCCAGTACGTTGGCGGCGTAGCGGTGGGTGATGAAGGCGTCATCCAGCTGAAACGGGAGCACCGCCAGTGCCAGCCCGAGACCGCCGAGCCCGGCCACGAGGGCCGCCAGCATCGCCGTCCGTGTCCCGCGACCGCTGACCATGGCCTCCGCCCGCACCTGCCGCCCAGTGGGGGTTGTCAGAACAGGTCCATGTGTCGCAGCAGGTCCAGGTTCTCCAGGCTGGCCCAGATCGTCCCCACCGCGATCGCCACCCCGAAGGGAACCCGCTGGCTGTTGGCCGGATCCAGCTTCTGGGTCTGCATCGGCATCGCCCAGGTGACCACGGTCCACAGGGTGTTGCGGATCCCCCGCCACAGCACACCCTTCCACAGCATCACCGACACCGCGAGCACTCCCCCGACCAGGATCGTGTGGAAGAGTCCGCCCACGATCGCGGGATACCCCACGATCGCCCCCGCAGCTCCCATCAGCTTGACGTCGCCGCCCCCCATGCCGCCGAACAGGAACACCAGGAAGAAGGGCACGAAGCCCACCGCGAGCCCCAGGCCGTGCTGGCCCAGCTCGGGCAAGCCGCCGGCCACCACGGCCAGGACGAGCCCCAGCGCCACCGCGGGGTAGGTGATCTGGTTGAAGATCTTGCCGGTCGCCAGGTCGCTCAACGCGCACAGCACCATCACGCCGTACAAGAGCACCTTTTCGGCGACCTCATAGGGCATCGGTCGGGCCCGCGCAGCCTATGGTGAAACGAGTAGAGAACAAGAGGACGACTCCGAGAAAACGTGCGCTGGATCCCCAATGGCCTGTGCTATGGTTCCGCTGCACGGAATAGCGGGAAGGTACCACAGGTGCATCCGAGCAGCGACGCAACCGAGCGCCGCCCAGTGAGGCGACGCGACGAGTCGGGTCAGGCGATGACGGAGTACATCCTCGTCGTCGCGATCGCGGTCGTCGGACTGATCCTGGTCAGCAACGCGCTGACCCGCTCGGTCCTCGCGTACTTCACGATGCAAGCCCTGTGGATCTCTCTGCCCATCATGTGAACAACGTATGGGAGGTCGATCGATGAACGCGCTGGCCAGGCTCCACCGGGACGAGACCGGACAGGGGATGACCGAGTACATCCTGATCGTGGTCTTCATCGCGATCGCGGTACTGATCGTGCTGGGCATCTTCAAGGAGCAGATCAAGCGACTGTTCCGCGGCACCAACACGGAGCTGCAGAACGTCAACGTCGCGCCGACCTCCTAGTCGGTCCGATCCTCACGCCCGCGCCGATCGCCGGGGTTTGCCCTGGCGGTCCGCGCGTACCCTAGCGCTGTTGCCCCCGCCCGTTCGGGGGTGAACTGCGACCATTCCGTCAGATTCTTGTCGGTTCCCTGCCGGATCCCGCGTGGGCTTGCGCTACAATCAATCGGACCTATCTCGATGCACAAGGATGCATCGATGCCGTACCGTGCGCCGCGCCAGCCGACTGGAGTCCCTTGAATCCAGGCCAGCCCAACCACGATCCGCCCGCCGACGGCCGCCTGCCCCAGGCGACACCGGTCGATGACAACCTGTCGACGACGGATGGCGAGCTGGCCGAAGAGCTGGAGCCCGATCTGGAGCCGGTGGAGCCCGTGCTGCAGGCCACTCCGGTGGACGGCATCCCGGTGGTACCCGGCGGTGGCCCGCCCGACGACGGCGAGATGATCCCGGCGGCGGTGGTCGAGGGAGTCGCCCGCCAGCATCCGGGGGCGAACACCATCTCCGATGCGGTCTTCCAGTCCGACGAGTTCCTGGCCAAACGTTACGACATGATCCGCCGTGTCGGCCGCGGGGGCATGTCGGTGGTCTACCTGGCCCACGATCGCCAGCTCCACCGGAACGTGGCGGTCAAGGTGACGCGCCCGTTCGGCGCCGAGGAGCTCGACGTCCAGACCGCGCGTTTTGTCAACGAGGCGCGAATCCTCGCCCGGCTGAACCACCCCAACATCGTCCAGGTCTACGACTTCGCGGCCAGCGAATCCGGGATGCGCATCATCATGGAGTACGTGGAGGGCCGCACCCTCTACCAGCGCGTGTCCCAGGACGGCGCGATGAGCGAGGTCGAGGTGGCGGCCATCACCTGCGAGGTGCTCGACGCCATCGAGCTGATCCACGGAGAGGGCGTGATCCACCGGGACATGAAGCCCGGCAACGTGATGCTGGACGACAAGGGCCGGGTCAAGGTGATGGACTTCGGCATCGCCCAGACCGACGGCCTGGACACCGACGCCTCCAGCGGATCGGTGGTCGGGACCATCAAGTTCATGGCTCCCGAACAGTCCCGCGCCGAGGCGGTCACGGAGCGCTCCGACCTGTTCAGCATCGGCGCCACCATGGCGTACATGCTGCTGGGAGAGTTGCCCAGCGTGCTGCGCGCCGATCAGTTGCCGCTCAACCTGCGGCCGGTCCTGCTACGGGCGATGGCCCGCGATCCGGAGGCCCGCTACACCTCGGCCGGGGAGATGCGCGAGGCCATCGAGGTCGCCGCCCGGCAGCCCCAACCGACAGCCAGCGGCAGCAAGAAGCTGCTGCTGCTGTTCCTGCTGCTGCTGGTGGGCGGCGGGATCGGACTGGCGCTGGCTGGGACGCTGTTGCTGTGGGGCTGGTTGGGCCGGGCCGATCCGCCTCCCCGCGTCACCCCGGAGACCGGGTACGGAAGTTCGATCGGCGAGCAGGACGTGGTCTCCGGTGGCGGGATGCTGGTGATCGAGGACGAGCCGGGGGACGGCCAGCCCGCTGCCGAACCCCCCGAGGACGACAGCGCCCGCGACGACGCCGAGCGCGAGCGCGAGGAACGGCGCAAGGAGCGTGAGGAACGCGAGGAGCGCGAGGAGCGGACCGAGCGCGAGACGACGACGGGTGGCTCCGCGACGACCGCGCCGGTCGCCGGTTCCACGGGCTCGGACAAGCCCAAGATCAAACACCCGATCGTCACCTCGGCGGCCGACGGCGATCCGGTCCGCTTCGAGGTCTACGTGTTCGGCGACGAGACCTACTCGGTCTCCATCTCCTACCGGGGCATGTCCGCCACCAGCTGGCGCAACCTGAACCTGCGCCACCGCGGCGACGGCCGCTACACGGCGACGCTGCGTATCGGCGGCGAGCTGGCCGAGGGGGTGGCCTACTCGGTGACCGTGCTGGAGGAATCCGGCGCCGGGCGAGCCTTCACCCGCGGCTCGCTCTCCGAACCCTACGTGATCCAGGTCGACTGAGCCCCGCTGAGCCCCGCGGTCAGCCCAGGGACTCGAACGCGACCACGTCCCCCTCCGCCAGCTCGGCCAGCCCGCCGGCCCCCGTCTCCAGCGCGTAGCGCGCGCCCAGGCAAGGCGCTGTCATCCGCCAGGGCTTCAGGTTGCGCACCACCCGGAGGACCTTGCCGTCCAGCGAGATGAACGCCACGTCGATGGGATAGCCCATGCCGATCATGTGGACCTGATTGCAGGGCTCCAGCAACAGCCCCTCGCCGGCCGCTGGGCAGGGCCGCCCCAGCAGCCCCCGCATCCGGGACCAGAAGGTGTTCGCCAGGACGGCAGACGCCACCACCACCGAGTCCCGGGACCGATTCTCGATGGACACGTAGCTCATCCCTTGACCACCAGCAGCGGCCGCAGGCGGGCCACGCTTCGCGACAGCCCGGCGGCCTGGACGATCTCCACCACCTCGGTCACATCCTTGTATGCTTCGGGCATCTCTTCGGCCAGGGTACCCCGGCCCGCCGCGCGCACCCTCACCCCGCGCTCCGCCAGCTCGCCGCTCAGGTCCCGTCCGCGGGCTCGCTTCTTGGCCGCTGTGCGGCTCATCAGACGACCGGCGCCGTGGCAGGTGGACCCGAAGCTGTGGTCCATCGCGCCGGACTGGCCCGCGAGCACGAAGGAGCAACGGCCCATGTCGCCCGGTACCAGCACGGGCTGCCCCACCTTGCGATATTCCCGCGGAACCTCCGGATGTCCGGCGGGGAAGGCCCGGGTCGCGCCCTTGCGGTGGACGCACAACCAGCGCTCGCGGCCGTCGACCGAGTGGCGCTCGATCTTGGCGATGTTGTGGGCCACGTCGTACACGGTCCGCAGGCCCAGCTCGACCGGGCGCTGTCCCAGCAACTTGGCCATCGCCCCGACCACCCGGGCGGCGATCACCTGGCGGTTGGCGAAGGCAAAATTGGCCGCGGCGGCCATGGCGGCCAGGTACTCTTCGCCTTCGGGGCTGCGGACCGGCGCGCAACAGAGCTGGCGGTCGGGCAGCGAAAAACCGTGGGTCCGGGCGGCACCCATCATCACGCGGATCGCGTCGGTGGCGACCTGGTGCCCCAGCCCGCGGCTGCCGGTGTGGATCGAGACCGTGATCGTGCCCTCGTCGAGGCCCATCGCTGCGGCAGCTTCGCGATCGTCGACCCGGTCCACGAAGCCGATCTCGATGAAGTGATTCCCGGAGCCGAGGGTCCCCAGCTGGCCCAACCCGCGCTCCTTGGCCCGGGGGCTGACGGCGTCCGGGTCTGCGTCCGGGATCCGGCCCCGGGCCTCGGTGCGATCCAGGTCCGCGCGGGCCCCGAGGCCGCGCTTCACCACCACGCGGGCGCCGTCTCGGAGGACCCGCTCGAGCTCGCGGCGGTCCAGGGACAGGCCCCCGGTACGGCCGCCGAGCCCGGCTGGTACCGCCGACGCCAGTGAATAGAGCAGCTTCTCGCCCCGCCCCGCCAGGTCGTCCCGGGTCAGATCGCTGCGGAGCAGGCGAACGCCGCAGTTGATGTCGTACCCCACACCGCCGGGGCTCACGATACCCTCGTCCAGGTCAAAGGCCGCCACGCCGCCGATGGGGAATCCATACCCGCCGTGGATGTCCGGCATCGCCAACGCCGGACCGACGATCCCGGGCAGGGTGGCGACGTTGCGAATCTGCTTCAGGCTCTGGTCTCCCGCCAGGGCATCGACCATCCGGCGGCTGGCGTAGACGATGGCGTCGGTCCGCATCTGTCCGTGGCGGGGGATGCGCCACCGCGTCCCGTCCAGGGGCTCGAGTCGCACGGCGTTCACAGATCCAACAACACGCGGCCCCGCCAGCGGCCGTCTGCGTCCCGCTCCAGCTGGGCGTCGTGGTGGGTGACGGCCTTGATACTGGCGTCCGACGGGTGGCGCAGGGGGTTCATGCGCTCGCCGGCCGCCGTGAACTCCACGACCACATGTCCCTCTTTGGCCTGCACCGTCAGCGATCGGACCTCCCGGAGCAGCAGGCCGTCGATCTCGAAGCTCGCCAGCAGCTCGGACAGGGACTCGACCCAGGCCGCGGTCAGGTCGATCCCCTCGGCCCGCAAGTTCACCACGGTCCGGAGTTCGATCCGTTCGAGGTCGGTCATCACCGTGCACAGGGCGCGTGCCGATGCGTCCCAGACCCCGGTCCAGCTGGCGGCCTCGACCTCGAACCCCAGGTCCGCGTCGTGCTCCAGGTACCGGAAGGTCGACACGCCGTCTCCTCAGCGCCGCCGTCGCGCCAGCACCCCCGCCATCGCCAGCAGCAGCCCGGCCGGGGCGGGGCCTCCGCCAGCCGAACGACAGCGGCAGGCGAACCCCGACGGCCCTGTCACGTCGTCGTCTCCAGCGGTGTCGTCGTCGTCATCGTCGTCGTCGTCGCCCGCGGTGTCGTCGTCGTCCGCGGTGTCGTCGTCGTCCGCGGTGTCGTCGTCGCCGCTGCAGTCCGCGTCGTCGCCGTCCACGTCGCCGTCGTTGTCGACGCCGTCCTCGCAGTCCTCGCCCGCGTCGGGGTGGACCGCGGCGTCGCCGTCGTCACACTCCTCGCAGGCCAGGAAGTCGTCGCCGTCCTCGTCGACCTCGTCCTCCTCCGGTCCGCCCACGCAGTCCGAGTCGAACCCGTCGCAGACCTCTTCAGCGAAGGGGTGAATCCCTGGGTGGTGATCCGCGCAGTCCTCCATCGGAGCGAACCATCCGTCGCCGTCGTCGTCGGTCACCCCGTCGGCGGCCAGGACCCACATGGTCCCGTAAGCGGTACCGGGCTCGACGACGAACAGGTCGTAGAGGTCGTCCCCGTTGCCATCACTGAGGCCGATCAGCTTGCCCAGGGAGCCGTCCTGGACGCTGCCGCGGAACATCCCCGGGAGCTGTCTGAAGGACAGATCGGTACCGGCCTCGGCGAATACCTCGCCACGCACCAGACCCAACGCGCCGCTGCCGTCCACGTCCAGATCCGCCCCAGGGGCGGCGATCCAGAGCATGCCCTCGTTCGAACCGCTGTAGGAGGGCGCCGTCCGCAGGTATCGGCCGACGTAGTCCCCGGGGTCCTCCCCCCTGATCGATGCCATTGCGTCGCCGGGCCCGTACTCGCCACCGGCCGCCAGGCCGGCCACGTCGAACACGTACACCGCCCCGCGTCCGTCCTCGGACGCGGGTGCGGAGCCGACGACGTGGATGCCACCCCCCAGCCCCACGCCGCCGAGCAGGGACAGCCGGGCGCCCAGGTCGCGGGTGTTACCGTCGCCACGGATGACCCGGGTGGCCACGCTCTCGATACGGCGCACGGGGAAGACGCCGTCGTCGCCGTCGACGACGTAGATCGCCCCGAACGGTTCGCCGGTCGGATCCTGGACATTGGCGTCCCCCACGATCAGGTCCGGGTTCCCCGTCCCGTCCAGGTCGGGAGCCACGATCAGGGCCGTGCACAGGGACTGTTCGCCGACGAAGCCCATGTCGGCGCTGCCGATATCGAGAGCAGGCCCGTTGTTCACCTCGCCCCAGATCAGCAGCCCCCCTTCCCCAAGGTTGCCCGGGCCGTCCCAGCCCGGCGCGCACGCGATGACCTCGTCGTTGGCCTTCGACGCCAGGAACTCGCCGCCCGCCACGGCCGCGCCCAGGCGAGTTCCGGCGGTGGGGCTCTCGATGTGGATCGCGCCGTTGTGCGGATACTGCAGCTCCCAGATCGAGGGGTCGGGCAGGCCGAAGAAGATCACGACCTCGCCCGCACCGGAGTTGGCGCCCGGCGCGCCGACGATCAGGTCGTCCCGGGTGTCGCCGTTGAGGTCCGCGACGGCCAGAGCCGTCCCGAACTCGTCGAAGTCACCGTCGCCTCTGATTTCGACGGCGGCACCGATGTAGCTGGTCGTGACGTGGCCGTGCCCGGTCTCCACCGAGGAGATCACCGCCACCTGCCCGGGCGCATCCGAGCAACAGCCGACCGCCATGTCGAGCTGGCCATCGCCGTCGAAGTCTCCAAAGACCATGGCCTCGATCTGCATCGGGCTTTCGTCTTCGCCCGACACCGAATCCGGGACGACGGAGATGTCCGTCACGGCGAGTGCGGCGGATGGAGCGAGGGCGACGAGCGAGAACAGGCTGGCGGCGGCGGCGGTATGACGCATGGTGTGGTGCCTCCCTCGAGGATGGACACAGTATCGCCTCACTGGCGGCGCGAGGCCAGCCGGGGCCTACTCGGTGGGGGGGGCGGACAGGGACAGATCCAGTCTGACCGTTCCCCCGGCGCCGACCACGAGACCCTGGCTGAGGTGGTCGAAGGCCTCGTGCCAGACGTGCAACGTCCGCGCTGCGCCCTGATCCGGGTCGGCGGGATCCTCGTCCGAAGGCGGGCTCGGAACCCCCTCGATGACAAAGCCGCCATCCGCTGCGGTGAGGGCGGCGTAGGGATCGCGCATCACGTAGATCCAGGCGCGGGCGCCGCCGCCCTCCTCGCCCCGCAGGTGGATCAGGCCCGGAACCCGCAACCGGCGGATCACCTCTCCGCTCGCCGGGACCTGGAGCAGGCCCAGATCGCGGTAGCCGTCCACGCGGATCAGCCGTACACCCCGGGCCACTCCATCCGCCGCCGTGATCCGCAGCTCGCTACCCAGCGCGGCCAGCTGTATCCGGGGGTTGGCATCACACCCGGCGACAGCGATCGCCGCGTCACGCGGAGGCAGCGCCGCGCCGCTGTCGATGCCCTGGACCCACACGACGGCGTCCGGGACCGGGCCAGGATCGAACGCGGGCGTGCCGCTGCGGCATTCCTCGGAGTAGATCCGGCCCAGCCCCGCGGCCGCCGTCGTCACGGTCCCGGACACGGTGTTCGGGGAGGCGACCTCGCCGGTCTGGTAGGCCGCGTCTGACTCCGCCCGCGGCCAGCGGGTCGGGGCGGCAGGCGGCACGTCCAGCAGTGCCTCGCCCGCCGGTTCCGCTGCCGCATTGGCGGCTTCCATGGAGGTCGACAGCCCCGCGCTGTCGTCGCCGTCCGGCTCCTCGGCACCGCAGCCGGACAGGAGCACGAGGGTGCCCAACAGCAGGATCGGGGTGGCGGACCGGGGGCGGGCGAGCGCGTCGCTACGGTTCATCCAGGTCTTCCGGGGAGAACTCGGCGATCTCCTTCTCGATCTCGATCTGCGAGCCGATGGGCTTGGTGAGAATCCCCCTGGCCAGATCCGAGAGCACCTTGTTGGCGCGGCTCACGCGCTCCTTGGATCCGGAGCCTCCGGGGTCGAGTTCGATGACCCGCGAGAAGATGTCCTTGGCCTTGCGAGAGTCGGACTTGAACAGCTCCATCTCCCCTTGCTTGAGGAACAGATCGGCGGCCATCATCCGCTTGTCCTCACCGATGATCTCGGCCCGGTAGGCCCGCCGCCGCTCGGTGGAGGAGAAGGTCTGACGCACCTCGACGAGCCTGTCGCGGATCGCCGCCTTCATGTCCTGGATGTCCCCGATCTCGAGCTGGTCCATGATCGGCTCGTTGAGGGTCTTGGCGATGTTGTCGCAGGCGGCCACCAGCTCGTACTCGAGGCAGGACCAGTGGGCCTCGAGGAAGGCGAAGTGGTCCCGGTCCATGTAGTCCATGCGGTCGATCAGGAAACGCTCGGCGCGCATGGTCTTGAACAGCGGGCCCTCGCGCTCGGCGAGGCTGATGAGGCCCAGGTCCTGCAGCGACATCACCAGCGACATCAGCTGCTTGGTGGGTAACTCCAGCCGTCCCAGGAGCTCGGCCACCTGCCAGCCACCGCGCAGATATCGCTGCACGAAGCGCGCTTCCTGGCCTCCGATCGAGAGCTGCCCGGCCAGGGCGCGCCCCTCCTCGGTCATGATCACGTGGTGCTTGTACAGCTTGTCGACCAGCTCGCGGACGGCCTTGTCCTCGATGTCCGCGAAACGTTGCCGCGACCGCTCCCACAAGACGGCCATCACGTCGACGGGATCCCCATCGGCCAGCTTTGCGAACTCCGGGACCTCGTAGAACCAGTAGCTCCCGTAGTTGACGGCCAGCAGCCGGTCCGTGATCAGCTTGGCGGTCTCCGCCACCAGCTCCCGGGTCTTCGCCGCGCTGATCATCCCCATCCGCACGACGCCCTCGTCCATCTCGTAGCCCATGATCGTGGACACGTAGCGGACTCGCTCCAGCGTGGTGGGATCGATCAGCTTCTGGCGGGAGATCTGGTACTCGATGGACTCGGATCGGCTGGCGGGTTCCCGGCTGTAGCGAACCGGCCTGCCGTCGACCACGTATCCCCAGTAACGCTCGCGGAAGCCGTCGACCACCAGCAAGCCGGTCGCCGACTGGCGCAGCAGATCCATGAAGATCTCGCGCATCGACCGCTCGCCCAGGGAGCCCTCCATCAGCGCGGCCCCTGGTACGGTCTGGACCGCGCGGCCCGGCAGTGGAATCGCGCGCGCACCCGCGCTGGACGTGGGCGCAGCCGGCGCCTGATCGGAGGCCATCCCCCCCGACGGGGTCGCGGGCTGGGCGGCCTGGCGGCTCGGGGGTGGACTACCCGCGGGTGCGGCGCTGGCCGGACGGGCGCTCATGGGCTGGGATCGGGGCTTCCGCGGCGCGGCGGCCGGGGCCGGCTCTGCAGGCGCGACAGGCGCCTCGGGCGCCGGTTCCGTCGCTGCCTCGACCTCGACCGGCGGCGCGGTGGGCGCGGACGCGGGCTCGGGGGACGGCGCGACGGGCGCGGACGGCACGGGCTGTCCGCCGTAGGGATCGGCGGGTACCGAACACAGGGTTTCTTCCAGCTCCGACGAAGGGGTGACGGGCTGGCTGCGCGTGGTGTCCGGCGAGTCCTCGGTCCGTTCGATCCCGTCGGGGCGGGGCGTCGCCTGGGCGCGCTGCCCGAGCACCTCGAGGGCCTCCGCGGGCAGGGTGTCGAGCTGGACGATGGTGGCTACCTCGCCCGTGTGCATCACCTGGCCGGGCAGGATGAAGACGCGGTCCGCGTACTGCAGCTGCAGCTCCACTTCCACCTGCTCGCCGATCCCCACGCCCGGCGTGGACGGCGCGGTCAGCACCCGGTGTTTGAGGCCGGACTGGTAGGTCCGCTGGCCCTGCTCCTTGGTCTTGATCGGGAAGGCGATCCGCTTGCCTACCACCAGCTTATTCCCTCCACCGCGCCACTGGGCGACGCCGGGCTCGAACGGGATTATACCCACCTGCCGCGACAGCACCCGGGCGGAACGCTACGTCACATCTCGTCCAGATCCTCGGCTGCCACGTCCATCACGTCCTCGTCGCCGTCGGTCTCCGCCGCCGGGGTCAGGATCCCCCGCTTGAGATCCTCGTTCACTCGGCGGGCACGAGCCAGCCGTAGCGTCGACTGCCCACCCCCCGGATCCACCTCTTGCACCCGCTCGAAACACTCCCGCGCCTTGTCGCCCTCTCCCTTGAACAGCGCCATCTCGCCCTGACGATGGAAGAGCTCGGCGGCCATCCGGCACTTCGCCTTCTCCACCAGGGTCCACCGGTACTCCCGGCGCTGCTCATCGTCGGCAAACACCGTGCGGGCTTCCGCCAGCTTGGCGCGGATCGCGTCCCGAATCGCGCCGGCCGCGTCCAGCTCCAGCTCGTCGAGAACCGGGTCCAGCAACTTCTTCTCCACCCGGCCGCAGGCACGATCCAGCTCATCGGGGAGGCTGGTCCAGTGGGCCTCGACGAAGGCGAAGCGATTCTTGTCCATGTAGTCTTCGCGGTCGACGAGGAATCGCTCGGCGCGGGCGAGCCGCCAGTTGTCACCCTCCCGTTCCGAGAGGCTGATCAGCCCGAGGCTCTCGAGGGTGAACAGCACCTCGAGCAGCTCCCGTCGCGGGATCTCGATGCGACCCACCAGCTCGGCGACCTGCCAGCCGCCCCGCAGGTAGCGTTCGATCACCACCCGCTCCCGGTGCCGGATCGTCAGCTCGGGCACCAGGGCCCGGCCATGTTCGGTGATCAGCACGTGGTGCTTGTGCCACCGCTCGAGCAGCTCCTTGACCTTCTTCTCCGAGCGACCGGCGAACTTGGCCCGCGTCCGCTCCCACAGCACGTTCATCACGTCCGCTGGGCGTCCCGGCACCAGGCTCTGCACGTCCTCGAGTTCGAAGAACCGGAAGCGGCCGAAGTTGACCACCATCAGCCGCTCGGTCACCTGGGTCGCGCAGGAGCGCAGGACCTCGTCCACCTGTTCCCGGGTGAGCAGCTCGCGGCGCAACAGCGCTTCGTCCAGGGGCAGGCCCAGCAGGTCCGCCTGCTCCCGGACCCGCTCGAAGACCGCGGGCTCCAGCAGGGCCGCCTTGGAGAAATGGAACTCCAGCGCCTCGGCTCGGGTCTGGGGCTCGCGGTGGTAGCGCAGGGGGCGACCATGGGCGAAGAATCCCCAGTACCGTTCCTTGTAGCCGTCCACCACCAGGACACCGGTGGATTGGGCCTTGAGCAGCTCCATGAACACGTCGGGCATGCTCTTGTCGGCCAGGGCTCCCTCCGTCAGCGGGGTCGCCCGGATCGCCGCCTGGGGCTTGCCGGGGATCGGCAGGCCCGTCTCGGGATCCGCGGGTGAGGCGGCGGCCGGGGCGGCGGGATCGCTGGGGGGTGCGGCCGGGGCGGGGCCTGCGCCGGACTGCCCGGAGATCGGCCGCGTCTTCGGCGCCTTGTGCCCCCTGAGACGGAAGGTACGGGTGCTGGTGCCCGGGGGGCCCGATCGGGCGGCGTCGACGGAGGTCGACGCACCCGACGAGGCTCGCGGCGGGGCGGGCGCCGCAGCCGCCGTCGGCGGTGGAATGGTCCGTGGCTGTGCGGGTTCGGTGGACTCCGGTGCGGGTGGCTCGGGCGCCGCGGGCGCGGACGGCGCAGCGGATTCTGCCGGCGCCGGCTTGGGGGGCGGCGGTGGCAGCTCGCCGATGACCGCGTAGATCTTGGCCGGGACGTCTTCCATCTGGACGATCGTGGCCGACCCGCCGCAATGGACCACCTTGGCCGGTATCGGGAACGTATCTTTTGTGGGCGCCAGGGTCAGCGCGATGGTGACAGCGTCCCCCTGGGCCAGGTCGCCGTCCACCGGGACGGTGAGCATCCGGTGCTTGAGCCCGGATCCATACAGCCGGCGCCCGTGTTTCACCGAGTTGATCGAGAACTCGATGGTCTTTGTGGACACGCTACTCTCCCGATCTGCCGTCTGCCGGTCCGGCCGGACTGCCGGCACAACTGCCATCCTCACGAGAAACCATCTCCATCGTCAACCGCGTGAGGATGGAGATCACGCGATCCTGGATCCGCCCCGCGACCCCGTGCGCCCGGTGTACCTCGAGCGGATCCATGGCTGCCAGTGCCCCATCGTCGGGTGTGATTCCGGCCAGCAACCGATCGGCTTCCTGCAGCCGTTGGTACACCACGTCCTGCCGCTCGCCACTGGGCATCGACACCTCCCGCGCTGGGTTCGCTCGCCCGTGCAACTATAATGGTGCAAACCCGCAACGGGAGACAGGGCGATGAGCTGGACCGACACCTCCTTGGTCATCCTGGTCCTGGCCGGCGGCATCGCGCTGACGGGCGGCGGCTGCGCTGGCACCCTCTCGGTGGGCGACCCCCTGGGCGGCGACGACGATGTCGGAGACGACGACGCCACGGGGGACGACGACGTCACCGGGGATGACGATACGGGGGACGACGACGCCACGGGGGACGACGACGTCACCGGAGACGACGACACCACCGACGAACCGGACATGAGCACCTGGACCGGCAGCCGGGAGGTGATCCTGGACTTCTCCGAGTACGCCGAGGAGTACGCGGGCAAGGTCGACTGCGGAGCCCCCTACGAGATGAACGGCGTCGAGATGACCGCGGACTACCAGGATCTGTGCCCGGTCTGCGCGTTCGTGTTCGCCGTCAACCACGATCCGGATCCGGCCGCCTCCGATTGCCTCGATCAAGCCTACATCAGCGCGTCGAACTTCGACGCCTTGTACGGTATCCAGATGTCCAGCGAGACCGAGTTCATCCTCTGGCGCAACGACGGCGGCGAAGGCACCCTGGAGGTCTACGGCGAGGGCGCCATCGACGGCTCCGACTTCAACTACGAGACCGCACAGGGCGACGCCGGCTGGTACGCCTGGTGGGTCGAGGGCCAGGGCACCCTCGGCGGCTGAGCCTCCCAGCTCGCGCACCCGAAACCCCGCCATGCACCTCAGCGCCCCCATCCACTGGCTCCACGCGGACGGCACGCCGAACCCCCGCGAGATGGGGGGCAAGGGCGCCCGGCTCGCGCGGCTGGCCCGCGCCGGGTTTCCCGTCCCGGAGGGATTCTGCCTGGGGCCCGCCGCCTTCCGCCGTTCCCTGCTGCGGCTGGGGGTCGACGGCGACACACCCGTCGATCCGGCCTGTCTCGACGCCCTGCGGCAGGTGGCCCTGGGCCCCGATCTCGAGGCCGCGGTGGCCGACGCGTTGCGGCGGCTGGGTGGCGGTCCGGTGGCGGTCCGGTCGTCGGCCCTCGACGAGGACGGCGCCGCACGCTCGTTTGCCGGCCAGTACCGATCCCACCTGCATCGCGCGGGCCTGGCCCAGGTGCTGGCGGCGATCCAGGACATCTGGGCCTCCTACTTCGACCAGCGGGTGCAAGCCTACCGGGGTCAGGACGCCCGGGCCGGCGAGGGTGGGATGGCCGTCCTCGTCATGCGGATGGTAGACGCCCGCGCGTCGGGGATCCTGTTCACGGTCAATCCGGTCAGCGGCGCACCGCGCGAGCTGACCGCCGAGGTGGCGCCCGGGGTCGGCGACCGCCTGGCGGCGGGCGGGGTCCACCCGGATCTGTGGATCTGCTCCCGGCCGATCCGGGCCCGCCGCGGCGGACCCCTGACGGTGGTCGAGCGGGCGCTGGCCCCCGCCCGCAGCGAGCCCAGCCTGACCGACGACGAGGTGCTGGACGTCGCCCGGCTGGCCCTTCGAGTCGAGGCCCTGCTGGGGGCGCCGCAGGACATCGAGTTCAGCGTAGACCAGGCCGGGCGGGCCCAGCTGCTCCAGTCGCGCCCGATCACGGCCCTGCGCGAGGCGCTGACCCGCACGCGGGCCCCGGCCACCCTGTGGACCCAGCGGTTCAGCGGCGAACGCTGGACCCAGCAGGCGACCCCCCTGGGGTGGTCGATCATGCAGCCGGTGCTCCACCACTTCATCCACTGGGAGAACGCCAGCCGGCGGTACCTCAACGACGCCCCGGCGAGCATGCTCTATCGGGGCGTGCCCTACTTCAACATCACCATCTTCCGCCACCTCGTGTTCCGGCTGCCGGGGATGGCTCCGATCCAGTTCATGCTCGAGTTCTTCCCCCAGGAGGAGCAGGACGAGCTCCGCCGCAAGCCGCTGTACCTGCCTAACCTGGGGCTGGTGGCGTCCATCTTCGAGCAGGTGTTCCGCGAGCGGCGCTGGCGGCGGTACCAGTACAACTTCCTGACCAACCACAAGGTCTGGGAGCGCTACCTGCCCGAGTTCGAACGGGATATCGATTCGCTGTCGAACTCGTTCGAGGGCCCGGAGGCCGGTCTGGCGGAGTTCGAGCGAGCGCGGCAGCTGGTGCTGCGCTACGTGGAGATCCACCTGCTGAGCTTGCTGTTCGCCAACCTGTCGTACCAGCTGCTCGGTGTGGCCCTGCGACGCTGGGTTGGGGACCGGGACCACCAGATCCTCGCGGCCCTCAGTTCGGCGCCGACCCGCAACCGCACCGTGGACGGACACAAGGCGATCTGGAAGCTCGCCAGCCTGGCCCAGCAGCTACCGGCCGTGGACCGGGCGTTGACCGCCCCCGACGGGCCGCCCTCCCTCGAGGTGCTGGGTCAGCTGCCCGATGGCCAGCTGTTCGTCGACGCGGTGCGAGCCTTCCTCGACGAGTACGGCCATCGCTCGTCCGCGTCCTGGGAGATCTTCGCGCCGCGCTGGTGCGAGGAGCCGGGGCAGGTCCTGCGCATGATCGCCGGCTACCTGGAAGGCGGGCTACACACCGATCCGTTCCTGAACGAGGAGCGCCACCGCCAGGCCTACCTGGCCGCCCGGGAGACGCTGGGGCGGGCGCTGCGACCGGGCCGGCTCGGCCTGCCCTCGTGGAAGGGGCCGTCCACCCGCGCCCTGGCGGAGCTGACCCGCAGCTACATGCGGCTGCGGGAGAACCAGCGATTCTACTTCGACCGGCTGCTGTTCCGGATCAAGGACATCTACATGCGGGTGGGCGAGCAGCTCGTGCAGCGGGGGCAGCTGGCCCGCGCGGACGACGTGGTGCTGCTGACCCAGGACGAGGTCGCCGAGCTGGTGGCGGGCACGCTGGCGGCGGATGTGGCCGCCGAGCGGATCGCCACTCGCCGCGCCGAGACCCAGCGGGATTGTGACGTGAATCACCCGGACTTCCTGGTGGGCGACGGCATGCCCGTACCGTCGGCGATGGACGAACGGCGGGTGCTGCACGGCCAGGGGATCAGCCCCGGCCGCATCCGCGGCAAGGTGCGGGTGCTCAAGGACCTGTCCGACGCGCGCAAGCTGCAACGCGGCGACATCCTGGTGACCCGGGCGACGGATCCGGGCTGGACTCCGCTGTTCCTCACCGCGGGCGGGCTGGTGATGGAGCTGGGCTCGCTGCTGAGCCACGGCGCGGTGGTCGCCCGCGAGTACGCCTTGCCAGCGGTGGTCAACGTGACCAACGCGACCCGGCGGCTGCACGACGGCCAGGAGGTGGCCGTCGACGGAGCCCAGGGGCTGGTCTACATCCTGTGACCGCCCCCGACCTGCGGCGCCGGCTGGGCACGCTGGACGTGGCGCTGCTGACGGCCGGGATCACCATCGGCGCCGGGATCTTCTCGACGCCGGGGGTGGTCGCCAGCCACCTGGATTCCACCGGCTGGATCCTGGGGGCCTGGGTCCTGGGGGGAGCCATCGCCCTGACCGGCGCGTTGATCTACGCCGAGCTGGGGGCGGCCGAGCCGGAGGCCGGCGGCGACTACGTCTACCTGCGTGCCGCCTTCGGCCCGCTGCCTGCGTTCCTCTACGGCTGGCTGTTCTTCACCATCTCCGGCACGGGCTCCATCGCCGCGGTGGCCGTTGCGGCGGGGGAATACGCCCACGAGCTGCGCCCCGGGATCCCCGGTGTCGCGGTGGCCGCGGGCCTGGTCCTGGCGCTGACCCTGATCAACGTCGCAGGTCTCCGGACCGGTGCCCTGGTGCAGAACAGCTTGACCGCGGTCAAGCTGCTGGCCCTGGTAGCCGTCGCCTGGCTGGCCTGGACCGCGGGGGGGGATGCGTCTCCGGTGGATGCTGCCCGGCAGCTGGCGAGCGAGGCGGCCGAGGGCCCGGCCCACGGCCCGATCTGGGGGCTGGCACTGGCCCTGGTCCCCATCAGCTTCACCTTCCTGGGCTGGAACGCCGCCGGGTACGTGGGAGGCGAGGTCCGGTCTCCCCAGCGGATCCTGCCGCGGGGGCTGCTGCTGGGCACCGCCGCGGTGACCCTGGTCTACCTGATGCTCAACGCTGCCTTCCTGCGGGCCCTGGGACCCGCGGCCATGGCGGGTGACATCCAGGTCGCCACCTCGGCCTGCCGCGCCGCCCTCGGACCCCGGGCGCTGACCGTGATCACCGCCCTCGTACTGGTCTCCATCGTCGGCGGCCTCAACGGCATGGTGCTGGCGCACGCCCGCGTCCTGTACGCCATGGCCCGCGGCGGGCACTTCCTCGGGGTCTTTGGCCGGGTCCACGAGCGCTCGCGGGTCCCGGTGGCTGCGCTGCTGCTCCAGGGTGCCTGGGCCCTGGGCCTGCTGTTCACCGGCACCTTCGCCCGCCTGGTGGGCTACGTCACCTTCGCGATGATCGCCATGTCCTGCCTGGTGGTCATCGGCGCCGTCCGCCAGCGGCTGCGCGCGCCCCCCTCCCCCTTCCGCGCCCCGGGGTTCCCGCTGGTGGTCGCGGCGTACCTGATCGCCAGCGGCTGGATCCTGGTGGGGGTGATCCGCTTCGCGCCGCTGGACGCGGCGATCGGCGTGGGGCTGTTGATCATCGGGACGGTGGTCTACCTGGTGTGGAGTCGAACGAGGAACTGAGGACTCGGGCGCGGGCACCGATCCACCAGGGGAGCCCAGAATCAGGGACCGCACCCCGACACAGCCCCTACCGTCGGATCCAGGTCGTCGCAGTCCAGGCCGAGGGCGGGATAGGTGACGGGATCGTAGGGACCGGGCTGCCACCAGCTGGGATCACCATCGCGATCCAGATCCCACCCCGCCGCGTCCGGCCCGCCGAAGCCGCCGATGTCCGACGTCGATAGGTCCGGATCCGCAAGGTCGGGGCGGCCCGCGTCGACCAGCGGGGACTGGGCGTCCAGGTGGAGATCCCACCGGGTTGCGTCGGGGGACACGATGTCGAGCAGCTGGGGGTCCACGGACAGGTTTCCATCTGTCCCCGTCTGGTCATTCATCCCCGAGTAGTTGGCCGGGGTATTGCCCCAGACGTTGACGTGCTCCAGATCGATGGACGATGGCAGGAAGAGCAGGAGCGCCCCGTTGCCGCCGCTGACGTTCGACGAAATCTGCGTATTCTCGATGTCGAGTTGGGCACCCCCGGACGCGTAGACCGTTCCCCAGTTGTCGGAGGTATTCCCCACGATGTCGGAGCTGGACATGGACAACGTACCGTTGCTCAGGCACAGCGTCGCGATCACCCCCCAGTTTCCCGTGATCCGGTTGTGGGAAGCCCGGGTCGTACAGCTGTCGAGGTAGACCGCCCCTCCTCTTGCCATGGCCGTGTTCTCGCTGACGAGTACGTGGGCAAGATCCAGATCGGCACCTTGCCCCCGGACTCCGCCGCCGTTCCCGTGAGCGAGGTTGCCGACGATCCTCAGGTTTCTCAGATCGGCCGCGCCCCCCGACATCGACAGGCCACCGCCGTCGCTGCCCTCGTTGGCCTCGAAACGAGACCCCTCGAGGTTCAGCGAGGCCCCTTGGGCGTACAAGCCGCCCCCACGCCCGCTGGCAGTATTGTTCGAGATCTCGGTTGCGGTCACAGCGATCTCGGCACCGGTCAACACCGCGACTCCACCTCCGACGGCGGCGGAGTTGCCCTCTACGAGGCAACGGCTCATCGCAGGTGACGCCGCTCCATTCACCGCGACCCCGCCACCCTCGTCCGCAGCCTGGTTCCCGGTGATCACGAGCCTCGTCAGGGTCGGTGACGCGCTGTCGATCCAGATTCCCCCGCCCTGGACCGCGCTCCCTCCTTGCACCCTCAGGCCCTCCAGTACCAGATCCGGGCCCTCCCCAGCGTCGATCCATATCGTCGATCCGACACCCGCTCCATCGAGCACCGTCGCGCCGGGCCCACCGACTCCGATGATATGGAGTTCGGCGCCCTGAAACGCGAGGCTCTCCACGTACACGCCGGGCGAGACACAAACGGTGGCACCCGTCGGTGCCTGATCGATCGCGTCGTTGATCGTCGGAAGGTCGGCGGGGATCCAGAGATCGCAGGAAAAGCACTCCTCGTCGACCGCGCCGTCACAGTCGTTGTCGAGGAGGTCACACAACTCGGCTGCGTCCGGGTTCTCGGCGGAGTCCTGATCGTCACAGTCTCCCGCGCAAGTGGACCAGCCGTCCGCGTCCAGGTCGTCCAGGTTCCAGCCGGCGTCCGCGTCATCGCAGTCGCCCTCGCACTCCGCGGCCCCATCCTGGTCGTCGTCGATCTCATCGCCGGGCACGGACCCATCACAGTCGTTGTCCGATCCATCGCAGATCTCCGCTGCGCCCGGATAGGTCTGCGCGGCCCCATCCTCGCAGTCTCCCGAACAGGTGGAGATCCCGTCACCGTCGGCATCCGCGAGGTTCTGGTCCGGATCTCCGTCGTCGCAATCCACACACACACTGTCGCCATCCCCGTCGCCGTCGGGGGAATCCTCGGTCGAGGGATCGCAGTCGTTGTCCAGACCGTCGCACTCGATCTCACCCTCGGCCGGGGAGACAAGGGGTTCGGCGTCGTCGCAATCCCCCCCGCAGGAGGCGACTCCATCCCCGTCCGCGTCGGCCAGGTTGAGCGAAGCGTCGGTGTCGTCGCAGTCGTCGCAGACCGAGTCGCCGTCCCCGTCGCCGTCCGGCGTGTCGGAGGTGCCGGCGTCACAGTCGTTGTCGGTACCATCACACTCGACCTCGGGGGCGCCCGGGAACACCGCGGGATCCTCGTCGGCGCAGTCCCCGCCACACGTATCGACGCCATCCCCGTCCACGTCGAGGAGATTGAGGCTGGCATCGGTATCGTCGCAGTCGCCGTCGTTGTCGGTGGCCCCGTCGCCGTCATCATCGACCGAGAGCCCGTTGATGAGCACGCCCTGGCCCCGGAAACGGATCGAACAGCTGTCCACCACCGAGCCGGTGTCGCAATCACCGAATATCTCCCGGTTGTCCCATTCGCTGCTGAAGTCGAAGGTGGTATCGCTCGTGAGCTCGCCCTCGAGTTCGATGTCTTCCTCGTCACACATCAGAATCGGCTCGGAAATGTACACCGCGCCGGAACCAGCCACCGTGAAGGTGTTGCCCACCTTCGGACCCTCCATCGGGGGCGTGCCGAGCTGACTCGATGCCCGCGAAGTCCTCGAGTTCGACGAACACCTTGGTGCCGTTGTCCGTGTCGACGACGTCGATCCACGCATCGAGGGTGTCCCCCGGCGCGAGCGGGGGTGTTCCGTATTCGCAGGAATCCGACGGCACGCTACTGATCTCCAGCTCGTACTCCCCGCTGATCAGATCGAGGGGTACGCCGGTATCGTCATCACCCGTGTCGTCGTCCCCCGTGCCGTCGTCGCCCGTGGTGTCGTCGTCCCCCGGCCCGTCGTCGTCGTCGCCGCACGGTTCGTCTGATCCGCCGGGGGTCACCGCCTGGGGGCAGGCGAACACGACGAGGCAGAGGCAAAGGAAAACAACGGCGATTCGTGCGCGCACGACGGCCCCTCTCGCATTGCTCCACATCCATCATCGGATGGAGTTCGGTTTTCTGTACGGGGGCAGAGGAACTCGGGCTCGGTCACGGACTCGGGCTCGGGCTCGGACTCGGACTCGGGCTCGGACTCGGGCTCGGACTCGGCCTCGGTCGCGGTTTCTGCTTGACTCTCGCCAAACCTGGATTATCCTTCTATCCGGATGGACGGATGAATGAACGCGGGCGCCCCACATAAACAACTCAGCGGCTGGTTGGGCTGCCTGTCGGATCCCACGCGGATGCGACTGCTGGCCCTGTTGCAGGACGATGAGCTGGGTGTCGGGGAGCTGTGCGAGGTGCTGCAGCTGCCCCAGTCCACGGCCAGCCGTCACCTCAAGGTGCTGGCGGAGCAGGGCTGGGTTCGGCACCGTCGGCGGGGGACGGCCAACCTCTACCGGCTCGACCCGGAGGATCTGGACGGGCGCGCGGCGGAGCTGTGGGAGCTGACCCGGCGGCAGACGGCGGACTGGGCGGAGATCGGCCAGGATCGGCTGCGGCTGAAGCAGCTCCGGCGGCGCAGCGGGGCCGAGGCATTTTTCGCCGACGCGGCCGGGCACTGGGGAGCGTTGCGACGGGAGCTCTACGGCGACGCCTACCCCCTCGACGCGGTGATCGCCCTGTTGCCGACGTCGTGGACCGTGGCCGACCTCGGCTGCGGGACCGGCGATCTGGCGGCCCGGCTCGCCGGCACGGTCGAGCGGGTGATCGGCGTCGATCAGTCGGCGGACATGCTCGACGGTGCCCGGGCGCTCACTGAGGGCAAGGGCAACGTCGAGCTGGTCCACGGCGACCTCTGCGCGTTGCCGCTGCCGGATCGATGTTGCGACGCGGCGCTGATGCAGCTGGTGCTCAGCTACCTGCCCGGCCCCGGCGAAGCGCTGGCCGAGATGGCGCGCATCCTGCGCCCCGGCGGCAAGGCCGTCGTGGTGGACCTGATGCGCCACGAACGCGAGGACTTCCGCCGCGAGATGGGCCAGCTCTGGCCGGGCTTCGAGGCGGCCGACCTGGCCGAGATGATGAACCAGGCGGGACTCGAGCGGGTCTCGTGCACCACCCTCACGCCACAGCCGGGGGCCAAGGGCCCCGCGCTGCTGCTGGCCAATGCGATGACACCCATCAAGGAGAATCGACCATGACCACTGACGCTCCCGCGCTGACGCGGACGAACGGAATCGACTACCAGGTTCGCGATATCCAGCTGGCCGACTGGGGCCGCAAGGAGCTCGTGCTCGCCGAGCAGGAGATGCCCGGACTGATGTCCGTGCGCCGGGAGTTCGCGGCCAGCCAGCCCCTGGCCGGACTCAAGATCATGGGCTCGCTGCACATGACCATCCAGACCGGCGTGCTGATCGAGACGCTGACCGCGCTGGGCGCCGAGGTGCGCTGGGTGTCGTGCAACATCTTCTCGACCCAGGACCACGCCGCGGCGGCGGCCGCCGTGGGCCCGGACGGGACCCCCTCGAATCCCCAGGGCGTGCCGGTCTTCGCGTGGAAGGGCGAGACGCTGCGCCAGTACTGGGAGTGCACGGCGCGGGCGCTGGACTTCGGCGACGGCCGCGGCCCGGACCAGATCGTCGACGACGGCGGCGACGCCACCTTGCTGATCCACAAGGGCTTCGAGTTCGAGGAGGCGGGCGCGGTGCCCGATCCCTCGACAGCGGCCAACGAGGAGGAGGCCGAGGTGCTGCGGGTGCTGGGGCGGATCTACGGCGAAGATCCCCGACGCTGGCACAAGGTCGCATCGCGGTGCCGCGGGGTCACCGAGGAGACCACCACCGGAGTCCACCGGCTGTACGACATGGCCAAGGAGGGCTCGCTCCTGTTCCCGGCGATCAACGTCAACGACTCGGTCACCAAGTCCAAGTTCGACAACCTCTACGGCTGCCGTCACTCCCTGGTCGACGGCCTGATGCGGGCCTCGGACGTGATGCTGGCCGGCAAGGTCTGCGTGATCTGCGGCTACGGCGACGTGGGCAAGGGCTGCGCCCAGTCCCTGGCCGGCCAGGGCGCCCGGGTGATGGTCACCGAGATCGACCCGATCTGCGCGCTGCAGGCGGCGATGGAGGGGTACGCGGTGGTGACCGTCGAGGACGTGCTGCCCATCGCAGACGTCTTCGTCACCGCCACCGGCAACTACAACGTGATCACCGCCGACCACATGTCCCGGATGAAGGACGGCGCGATCGTGGGCAACATCGGCCACTTCGACAACGAGATCGACATGGCCGGGCTGATGGCCACCGCGGGCATCGTCCACACCAACATCAAGCCCCAGTACGACAAGTGGACCTTCCCCGACGGCCACTCCGTCCTGATCCTGGCCGAGGGCCGGCTGTTGAATCTGGGCTGCGCCACCGGCCACCCCAGCTTCGTGATGTCCAACAGCTTCACCAACCAGACCCTGGCCCAGATCGAACTGGCCCAGAACCTGGACTCCTACGACAAGCAGGTCTACGTGCTGCCCAAGCACCTCGACGAGAAGGTCGCCCGCCTGCACCTGGCCAAGATCGGCGTCAACCTGACCCAACTCAGCTCGACCCAGGCCGAGTACATCGGCGTCAAGCCCGAGGGTCCGTACAAGCCGGATAGTTACCGGTACTAGACTCGAAACCGAGACCGAGACCGAGGCCGAGGCCGAGGCCGAGACCCTAGCAGGGATCGTTCACCCCCCCAGGGGTCCCCCAGTCCAGGTTCGCCATCTGCGTCGTCGCGGCGCACCAGTTCGTGCCGCTGTGGTTCACCAGCAGGTAGTCCTCGTCCAGGGTCATCGAGTGGCCGCCCGAGCCCGGCCAGTCGTCGGAGGTGTCCCACTCGATCTCGTCGATGAGCTGACCGTCGCACTCCAGGATCAGGGCGTCGGTGCCGTTGCCGAGGATCATGTCCTCGCCGAACCCGTAGTCCACCGGGACGTCGCCGTTCTCGGCCACGTCGATGCTGCGGCCCAGCACGGCGCGACCGTTGGCGGGGGCCACGGTCACCGGCAGGCCGATCTCGTGGGTCTCGCCGCTGGCGTCGGAGAGGACGCAGCCGCGGATGCCGATGTCGGTGCCGGTGGTGTTCAGCAGCTCGAACCACTCGCCGAACTCGTCGTCGGCGGCGTCGGGGTTGGCCATCACCTCGACGATCACCAGGTCGCCGGGCTCGATGGGCTCGTCGTCGACCACGCCGTCGCAGTCGTCGTCGACTCCGTCGCCGGGGACCTCGGGGGCGCCGGGATAGATGGCGGGGTTGGTGTCGTCGCAGTCCTCGATCAGGTAGGCGCCGTCGCCGTCGCCGTCCGCGTAGTCCGGGCAGTAGATGTTCGGCAGACCCGGGCTGGCGTAGTCCAGGCCGTTGTCCATCGGCGTCACACCGCTGCACCACAGGTCCACGTCGTCGTTGTAGGTCGGATCGACCGGTCCCGGACCGTCGGGCTCGGTCAGGGTCATCGACACGCCCCAGGCGCCGGGCCAACCGGCGTTGGTGTCCCACTCGACCCGGTCGATGGCTACTCCGGTGCAGGTCAGGATCAGGGCGTCGCTGACGTCGTGCATCCCGATGTCGGTGTCGTAGGCGTAGTCCACTTCCAGACCGCCGTTGATCTCCGGATCGGCGTTCTTGGCCAGCACGACCCGCCCGAAGGAATGGAGCGGCACCGAGCCATCGATGTAGTGCACGTCGTTGACCAGGTCGGAGAGGGAGCAGCCGTCCAGGTCGTAGTCTTCGTTGGTGGTGTTGAGCAGTTCGAACCACTCGCCATACGCGAAGCTGGCGGCCCGGGGGTCGTACATCACCTCGGTGAACAGGACGGCGCCCCCCTCCTGTGGCTGGGGCGCCAGGTCGTCGTCGTCGCCCGTGTCGTCGTCCCCGGTGTCGTCGTCACCCGAGGTGTCGTCGTCACCCGTGTCGTCGTCGGTCGAGGTGTCGTCGTCACCGGAGGTGGTGTCGTCGTCTCCGGTCGAGTCGTCGTCGACCGGGGCCGGCGGGTCGGGTTCGGGGCAGCCGGACAGGGCCCAGACCAGGGCGACGGCCAGCAGCGGGAGCAGGGCGGGACTGGGACCACGCATGGATCCTCCTCGTCGATGATCCCCGGGTACGCAGGTACAGACTATCGCACGGGGAGGGAGAGGCGGCGGGCGGGATTCAGCACGGGTCGTTCGCCGCGCCCGGCGTGCCGAGCTCACCGTTGGGCATCACCGACGTGGCCTCGCACCAGTTGGTTCCGTCGTCGTTGTGGGCCAGCTCCGTCTCGTCCAGGGTCATCGAGGCTCCCGCCGGGTCCGGCCAGTTCACCCCGTCGTCCCAGGCGATCTCGTCGATCACGATCCCCTCGCAGGTCAACACGATCTCGTCGGACGAGTTGGCCAGGTCCATCTCGCCACCGAATGCGTAGTCCACCGCGACGTTGCCGTTGATCCCGGGGTCGGTGCTCTTGCCCAGCACGGCGCGGCCGTGGCCCGCGATGGCGAGGGGGCCGCTGATGACGTGGGTGTCCGTTCCCAGGTCGGTCAACACGCAGTCCGCCAGCGAAGCGTCCAGGCCCAGGGTGTTGAACAGCTCGAACCACTCGCCGTCGCCGTCGGCCACCGTCTGCGGATTCTGCATGACCTCGGTGATCACGACGTCACCGGCCTGGATCGGCACCTCGTCGACGGCGCCGTCGCAGTCGTCGTCCACGCCGTTGCCCGGGTTCTCGGTGGCGCCCGGGTTGATCGCCGGGTCGTTGTCGTCGCAGTCGTCCTGCTGCGCGTAGCCGTCGCCGTCCACGTCCACACCGCAGGCGATGTTGGGCTGGCCCGGCGTCCCCAGATCGACGCCGTTGGCCATCTCGGTGAAGCCGTCGCACCAGTGCTCCGCCATGTCGTTGTACAGCCCGTTGGACTCGTCGTAGTTCATGGTGACGCCCTCGCCGCCGGGCCAGCCGGCGGCGGTGTCGTACTCGATCCGATCCACCTCGGCCAGGCAGGTCAGGATGATCTCGTCGTCGTCCTGGCCCAGGTGCAGATCGCCGCCGTAGGCGTAATCCACGGGCACGTCACCGTTGATGCCGGTGTCCGTGGACTTGCCCAGCACCGCCCGCCCGTGCGCCGGCACCACCACGGAATCGAGGATCAGGTGGCCGTCCTGGTCGACGTCACCGATGGTGCAGTGCTGCAGGTCGTAGTCGAACCCGGTGACGTTGAAGATCTCGAGCCACTCGCCGTCGCCGTCCAGGGCCGCGATCGGGTCGTACATCACCTCGGAGATGACCAGCGAGCCCGCGGGTACGTCCGGAGGTTCGACGCTGGTGGTGTCGTCGTCGCCCGTGCTGTCGTCGTCGCCGGTGGTGTCGTCGTCGCCGGTCGTGTCGTCGTCGCCCGTGTCGTCGTCACCGGTGTCGTCGTCGCCCGTGTCGTCGTCCCCGGTGTCGTCGTCCCCGGTGTCGTCGTCCCCGGTATCGTCGTTGTCGTCGTTGTCGTCGTCGTCGCCGACCACGTCCGGATAGCAGCCCGCGACCCACGAGAGGGCGGCGAGGATGGTGAAGGTCAGCAATATCGGCGAGCGCATGGTCCCTCCAGTGGCTGGCGCGAAGCCCCGCCAGAACCTATCGCAACCCCGGCTCCGCTGCACCCCGGACAGCCGGCTGCGACGGATGCGGGTCGATCCCATTCGCGCTACGATGAGGGGGAGGATCGGGGTGGACCGAATCGTAGCGGTCCGCCACCGTCGATGACTCTAGATAGTCTCCATCCCGAAATGCGGGATGGAGACTGGCGTGGTTCCCGCGGCCAAAATGAGTCATTTTTCGCGAGGTCAATGGTCCGGCACACCGGGAGGGCAA
>CAYTBN010000028.1:0-87908 GCA_964436045.1 uncultured Rickettsiales bacterium
GACCGCTGATCGCGTTGGGCTTCGCCGGCTACATCCGCGCCGCGGAGTTCGCTCGTCTCGATCAGGTCCAGGTCGAAGCCACCGCTTCCTGAATCGACGAGGGTGCCGATCAGGTCGCTGGAGGAGCGTTCGATTCACCGCCCGTATAGCGGTCACTCTCGTCGGTGCGCATGTGGCACTTCTTGTATTTCTTGCCGCTACCACACCAGCAGGGCTCGTTGCGTCCCAGCTTTGGCCGGGTCCTGCGCAGCGTCGTCACCTGCACAGGCTCCTCGAAGCCCTCGCCATCGGGGCCTCCCGCCATCACGTCAACACCGGCGTGATTGGCCTGCATCTGTTTGCGCAACCGGGCTCGGCGCTCTTCCGCTTCTTGTTTCATCCGATCGACTTCAGCGCTGCTCTTGACCTCGACGTGGAACAGGGTGTGGACGACCTGTCCTCGAATCCGGTTGATCAACGCCTCGAATAGATCGTAGCCCTCTTTCTTGTAGACGAGTTTTGGATCCTTCTGCGCGTACGCGTTGAGGAAGACGCCGTCCTTCAGGGCGGACATATCGCGCAGGTGTTCTCGCCAGTTCGAATCGATCGCTCGAAGGTGCGTCTCGCGTTCGAAGTAGCGCCAGTGTTGCTCGGCCTCTTCGGCAGGCGGGTCCTCGTCACCGTAGTCCATACTGTGCAGGATCGACTCGACCATGCGGTTGCGGCGGTCCTTGTACTCGGTAAGCAGCGTGCCGGTCAGCGCCTCCTCCATCTTGGTGAAGTCGCCGCACACATCGTTCAGATCGACATCGATTCCGGTCAACCGGTAGAAGGCGTCTTCGAGCCCTTCGATGTCCCACTCCGTCGAGCGGATTTCCTGTGCGCAGAAGCGGTCGATGGTTGCATAGACGCAATCATCGATGATCGACTCGATCAATGGCATCGGATTGTCACTCGAGATGACCTCGCGTCGCATCGCGTAGATCGCCTTGCGCTGCAGGTTCATGACGTCGTCGTAATCGAGGAGGTTCTTGCGCGAGTCGAAGTTCTGTCCCTCGACCTTGCGCTGCGACCCTTCGATCGCCTTGCTGACCTGCTTGCTAACGATCGCCTCGTCCTCTGGGATCTTCAGCCACTCCATGATCTTGCGGACGCGATCGCCGCCGAAGACGCGCATCAAGTCGTCTTCCAGGCTCAGGTAGAACTGGCTGCTGCCAGGGTCACCCTGCCGGCCTGCGCGGCCGCGAAGCTGGTTGTCGATCCGTCGCGACTCGTGGCGCTCGGTGCCGACGATGTGCAGCCCGCCGCCGTCCAGGACCCGGGTGCGGTTGTCGGCACACTCGATGGCAGCCTCGTCCACGGCGACATCGAGCCGCGCCTGGAAGTCCTCGTCCTCCTCGTCCTCGCGCTTGGGCTCGATCCGCGACCGGCCCAGGTTCTCGGGGTTGCCACCCAGCAGGATGTCGGTGCCGCGGCCGGCCATGTTGGTGGACAGGGTGATGCCGCTGGGCGCACCGGCCTGGGCGACGATCTCGGCCTCCTGGAGGTGGTGCTTGGCGTTGAGGACGTTGTGGGGCAGCCCGCGGCGCCGCAGCAGCTTGGCCAGCAGCTCGGACTTCTCGACGCTGACCGTGCCGACCAGGACCGGTCGGCCCTGCTCGTGCATCTCCTCGATCTCGCGGATCACGGCGCGGAACTTCTGCTCTTCGGTCTTGTAGATCTGGTCGTCCGAATCCCGCCGCACGTTGGGTTTGTTGGTGGGGATGCACACGACCTCGAGCTTGTAGATCTTCTCGAACTCGGCGGCCTCGGTGTCCGCCGTCCCGGTCATGCCGGCCAGCTTGTCGTACTTGAGGAAATACTTCTGGAAGGTGATGGTGGCCAGGGTCTGGTTGGGGTTCTCGATCTTGACCCCTTCCTTGGCTTCCACCGCCTGGTGCAACCCGTCGCTCCAACGCCGCCCCGGCATCAGCCGACCGGTGAAGGGATCGACGATGGTAACCTGGTTCTCCTTGACCACGTAGTCCTTGTCACGCTTGAACAGGGTGTGGGCCTTCAGCGCCTGGTCGACGAGATGGAGCAGCTCGATGTGGGTCGGGTCGTAGAGGTTGGGCACCCCCAGCATCCGCTCGACCTTGTCGATGCCGTCCTCCGTCAGGGAGGCGGCGCGGGCCTCCTCGTCCAGGACGTAGTCGATCTCCTTTTGCAAACGCGGGATGAGGGCGTTGATCTCGTCGTAGCGGGACTCGGACTCGTTGGACGGACCCGAGATGATCAGCGGGGTGCGAGCCTCGTCCACCAGGATCGAGTCCACCTCGTCGACGATGGCGTAGTTCAAATCGCGCTGCACGATCTGGCCGAAGTCGGTCTTCATGTTGTCGCGCAGGTAGTCGAAGCCGAACTCGTTGTTGGTCCCGTAGGTGATGTCGCAGCCGTAGGCGATCTGCTTCTCCCGACGCTTCTGACCATGGAGGATGGTGCCCACCGAGAGGCCCAGGAAGTTGTAGAGCTTTCCCATCCACTCGGCGTCGCGCAGCGCCAGGTAGTCGTTGACCGTGACCAGGTGGCAGCCCTTGCCCGCCAGGGCGTTGAGGTACAGCGGGAGCGTGGCGACCAGCGTCTTGCCCTCGCCGGTCTTCATCTCGGAGATCATCCCCTGGTGCTGGACCAGGCCACCGATCATCTGCACGTCGTAGTGGCGCATGTCCACCGATCGCCAGCCGGCCTCGCGCACCACGGCGAAGGCCTCGGGCAGCACGTCTTCCAGGGTCGCGCCGTTGTCCAGCCGTCGCCGGAACTCCCAGGTCATCGCCTGGAGCTCCGGATCGGACATCGCCTGGAACCGGGGCTCCATGCTGGCGATGTGCCCGACCAGCGGCCCGAGCGCCTTGATGGTGCGCTCGTGCTTGGTCCCGAAGATCTTCCTGGCGACGCCGCTGATGGCGTCCAGCGGGCTGCGCATGCTTCCTCCGGCGTCCGCGAATGCGCGCGGGCGCACCTGTCCGGGCCCTCCCGCGCGAGGGCCGGCACAATCATCGACACTGACCCGGGATTGTCAATTCTGGACGGGGAAGGGCGGGATCTACGGAACGGTCGGTGTGACCAGGTCGCCGACCAGGAAATTCTCGGGATTGACCGGGACGCCGTCCCGGGTGATCTCGTAGTGCAGGTGGGGCCCAGTGGCCCGCCCCGTCCGGCCGATATGGGCGATCACGTCGCCCCGCTCGACCTCGTCGCCCACGTCGACCCGCAGCCGGGAGCAGTGGGCGTACAGGGTCCCGATGCCAAACCCGTGGTCGAGCTCGACCGCGTACCCGTACGCCTCGCGGAAGCGGGCGTCGACGACCACACCGTCGGCGGTCGCCCGGATCGGGGAGCCATACGCGGCGGCGATGTCGATCCCGACGTGGAACGGGTTGGAACCGGGCAGCGGCGACCGGCGGAATCCGAAACGGCTGGTCAGCCATCCATCCGCCGGCCAGTCGGTCGGGTAGGCATCCAGCAGGGCTTCGCGGGTGACCAGGTAGCCACGCACCTCCTGCAGACTGATCTCCTCGGCCACGAGGGACTCCGCCAGCCGGTCGACCCTCTCCTCGAGGCTCACGGTCCTCTCGCCCGCCGCCCGCCCCGTGGGCAGGGTCGCATCGGCGTCCGCATCGCGCAGTGCCAGGATCTCCAGATCCTCGAGGGGGCCGATGCCGTAGGGCCGCACCCCCTCGTCGGCCCGGGTCAACGAGCGGATCTTGGCGTCGTGGACCTGCACCCGGCCCAGCAAGCTCTCGGCCTGCTCGACCCGCAGGTCCAGCCCCTCGATGTGCCGCGTCAGCTGCAGGTTTTCGTCCGCGACCGCCGCTGAGCGTTGGAGGCCGCGCCCGATCAGCACCCCGCCGACCACCATCAGCAGCGCGACGGCCACACCGAGCACGGCCGCGACGCGGTTCGCACGGATGCGATCCACGGCGAGACGCCGGGTAGGCACGTTGGAGGCGCCACGCAATACGAAAACCACGTAGCGGCCGGATTCTGGTTTTTTTGGCCTCACGGGCGGGACAGAGGTACGGGATCGCCGCCCTCCATGTCAACAGGATTCCGACCCGGGCTGGGCCGAAATGGGACTCACTCCAGCGAATCCACCCGGGCGATAACGCAGGTGATGTTGTCGTCTCCGCCGCGCTTGTTGGCCAGGTCGACCATCAGCCGGGCGGCTTCCTGGAAGGTGTGCTGGTGGAGCAGATCCATGAGCTCCCGGTCCTCGACCAGGTTGCTCAGCCCGTCGGAGCAAAGGACGTAGAAGTCCCCCCGCTCGACCTGCAACACACCCGTGTCGATCTCCACCTCTTCCTGGTAGCCGAGGGACCGGGTGATGATGTTGCGCAGCTTGTGGCTCTTGGCGGCGTCGCGGTTGATCAGGCCCGCCTTGATCTGCTCGTTGACCAGCGAATGGTCCTCGGTGAGCTGGACCACGCCATCGGCCCGGACGCGGTAGGCACGGCTGTCACCGACATGGGCCACGTAGCCCTTGTTATCGGTCACGTAGATGACCAGGGCCGTGGTGCCCATTCCGCGGAACTCCGAGTCGTCCTGGGCGCGCTCGTAGATCCGCTTGCCCGCGAGCCGGATCGCGTACTTGAGCTTCTCCTGGACGAGCATCTCGCGCAGAGCGGTGCCGTTGCCGGCCACCGTCCTCTCGTCGCGAATGTTCGCGATCACCTCCTCGACTGTGGTGACCGCGATCTGGCTGGCGTATTCACCGCCGACGTGCCCACCCATACCATCGGCGACGACGTACAAGCCGAGCTCGTCGTTGATGAGGTAGTTGTCCTCGTTCCGCTGCCGCTTCATGCCGACATCGGTGATGCCGCAGGACGTGATCCTCACCGCTACACTCCCCGCTCGAAGGACCGTCTTGCGGCCCTGAGCCCGGTCATTCTACCACGCCGTCGCGCCCCGTTCGGGCCGACGACCCTTGTAACATCTCACCCGCCAGCGCACGGGACCGATCGGTGTGTCGATCGCCCGCCACCATCCGCGCCAGCTCGTCCACGCGCGCCTCTTCGGAGAGGCGCTCGGCCCACACCCGCGTCCGCCCCTCGCGCTCTCGTTTCCCCACGACGAGGTGGGTGTTCGCCCGCGCAGCAATCTGGGGCAAATGGGTGATCACGATCAGCTGCCGCTGACCCGCGAGCGCCTCCAGCTTGCGGCCGACGACATCCGCGGTGGAGCCACCGACACCGCTGTCGATCTCGTCCAGCACGAAGCTCCCGGCGTAGCCCCGGTCCTGCATGACCTCCTTGAGGGCCAGCAGCACCCGGCTCAGCTCCCCACCGGAGGCGACCTTGGCCAGCGGCCTGGCCGGTTCGCCCGGGTTTGCCGACAGGCGGAACACGACGACGTCGGCGCCGTCGACCCCCAGTCCCGCCGGATCCGGCTCCACCGCCACCTGGAAGCTGGCGCCGCCCATGGCCAGCTGCTCGAGGGCCGCTGCCACCCGGGCGGCCATCCGGTCCCCCGCTTCGCGCCGGGTCCGGGTCAGCTCGTCGCCCGCGGCGGCGGCGGTCGCAGCGAGCTCTTCGACCTGCGCCGCGAGCCCGTCCGCCCGCTCCGAGGCGTCACCCAGCCGATCGATATCCGCGGTCAGCTCCGCCAGTCGTGCCACGAGTCCGGCCTCGTCTGTGCGGTGCTTTCGCTTGAGCGTGCGCAGCAACTCCCGCCGCTCCTCCAGCTCCTCGACGCGGAGGGGATCCTCGTGGAGCCGGCCCGCCACCCGGGAGAGGGCGCGGGCGCTGTCCTCCAGGGCGTAGTGGGCCTCCTGGATCTGGGTCCGGATCTGCTCCATCTCGTCATCGAGCTCGGCGAAGGGTCCGATCCCGGCCAGCGCGCCGCCGACCTGATCGATGGCCGCTCCCGCCCCCGAATACAGGGAGCGCTCGGCCCGGGTCACGGCGTCGCGCAGCTGTTCGGCCTGCTGCAGCACGGCCAGCTCGCGCTCCAGCTCCACCTCCTCACCCAGGACCGGCGCCGCCTCCTCCAGCTCCTCTCGCTGGTAGCGCGCCAGCTCCAGCTCCGCCTGCCGTCGCGATTCCGACTCCCGCAATCGCTCCAGCTCGGCCCGGGCGGTCCGCATCGCCTCCACCTGCGACCGCACGCGCTCGAGCAGGGGCGCCTGGCCCGCGAAGCGGTCGAGGATCTCCCGGTGGCGGGCCTCGTTGAGCAGGACCGCCGATTCGTGCTGGCTGGCGTAGTCGACCAGGTGCACGCCCAGCCCCCGCAGGGTCGCGGCCGTCACGGTCGAGCCGTTGACGAAGGAACGGCTGCGGCCCGCGGCGCTGACCACCCGGCGCAACACCATCGCCTCCCCCGGCTCCGAGACGATGCCCTGCTCGTCGAGCAGGGACAGGGCCTCGGCGCCGGGCTCGAAGGTGGCCTCCACATGGGCCGCGTCGGCACCGGCTCGCACCACATCGGCGCTGGCCCGCCCGCCCAGGGCCAGGCCGAGGGCGTGCAGGATGATCGACTTGCCGGCACCGGTCTCCCCCGAGATCACGTTGAACCCCTGCCCGAACCCCAGCCGCAGGTCGTCGATGATCGCCAGATCGCGGATACGGAGGTCCAGCAGCACTAGGCCTTCTCCTCCCCCGGCTTCAGCGCCCAGCCCATCTTGTGGCGCAGGACCTGGTAGAAGGTCCGCTCGCCCATGTCCACCACCCGCGCGGGTAGTGCGGCGCGGCGCACCGCCAGCTGATCGCCGGGTTCGAGGGCCCGTCGCTCCTGGCCATCGCAGGTCACGTACGCCCGTTCCGCGTCCCCGATCAGCTCCACGTCGACCTCGCTGCCGCCGTCCACCACCACCGGCCGCTGGGACAGCGACAGGGGAAGGATCGGCGCCAGGATCATCGCCTGCATCGTGGGCGCCAGGATCGGACCGCCCGCGGACAGATTGTAGGCCGTCGAGCCGGTGGGCGACGACACGATCAGGCCGTCGGCCTTCAGGGAGGGGACGGCCACGAACCCGTCGATGGCGACCCGCAATTCCAGCATCCGCGCGATGCTGCCGAGGTGGACCACCATGTCGTTGAGGGCCCAGAAAGGTCCGGCGACCCGCTCCCCGTCCCGTCGGATCTCGCCGGCCAGCAACAGCCGCTCGACCAGCGTGTGATCGCCGGCCAGCACCCGCTCCATGTGGGGAAACAGGTTGTCGACCTCGGCGTTGCAGAGGAATCCCAGGTGGCCCAGGTTCACCGGGAAGATGGGGATCCCGGCCGTGGCCACCAGCCGGGAGGCGTACAGCAGCGTGCCGTCCCCCCCGAGCACCACGATCAGATCGCACTCGTCCGCCAGCTGGTCGTCGGGAACGCCGGTTGCGGGGAAATCCTCGGCGGCGGTCAGATCGGCGACCAGCCGTTCCTGGACCCACGCGGCGTGGCCACGCTCGGAGAGCCACGCGGAGAGCTGCCGGGCGGCCTCGGCGGCCCGCGGCTCCCCCAGCTTGACGACGATACCGATCCTGTGCACGGTCCCTCCCGGGCGGCTCCTACTACCATAGGGCCGCGCCCGCGGACAAGCTCAGCGGTCCAGCCGGCGGGCCAGGGCGACGAACTGCGCGAAGCTCAGCGTCTCGGGGCGGCAGCGGGGATCCAGGTCGCAGTCCCCGAGGACTTCGGCGAGCTGTGTCGCGCTCAGGTCCTCGCCGGCTACCCGGCGCAGGGCGTTGGCGAGGGTCTTGCGCCGGGTCTGGAACACGCCCCGGACCACCCGCTCGAAGTGGGGTAGCTGGTCGGGCCCGATCCGCGGCTGGTCCAGCACCCGGAACCGCACGACGTGGCTGTCGACCCTGGGCCTGGGACGGAACGCGCTGGGCGGGATCGGAAAGAGCAGGAAGGGATCCGCGTACACCTGCGCCATCACGGTCAGCGCGCCGTAGTCACGGTTCGCCGGGCTGGCGGCAAGACGGATGGCCACCTCCCGCTGGAAGGTGAACGTGGCGTCTCGCAGCCCGCCCCACGCCAGCAGCCGCAGCGCGATCCGCGAGGCCACGTTGTACGGCAGGTTGGCCACGGCCCGGATCCGCCGTTCGCCGATCCCCGGGAGAGGCAGGCCGTCCAGATCGACCCGCATCGCGTCGCCCCGGACCAACGTCACCTGCGGCCTGTCCGCGAAGCGCTCCTCGAGGGCGTCGGCCAGTCCGTCGTCCTTCTCCAGCAGCACCAGCGGACGACCCAGTTCGGCCAGGAGCCCGGTGAGCGCCCCCCGGCCCGGGCCGATCTCGAGCAGCGGCTCGCCCGCGGCCGCTCCGGAGGCCTCGACGATCCGCCGGGAGATCGAGGGCTCGACGAGGAAATTCTGGCCCAGCGAGCGCTTGGGTCCGGTCATTGCCCCAGCTCCCAGCCGGCGTCCACGGAACGCTCCAGCCCGTCCCGCTCGCCCCGCGCCAGCCGCAGCTGCCCCGCCAGCGCGATCATCGCGGCGTTGTCGGTGCTGTGCTCCCGCGGCGCCATCCACAGCTCGAGTCCGTCCTGCTCCGCCAGCTGACCGGCGGCTTCCCGAAGGCGGCCGTTGGCGGCCACCCCGCCGCTGACCACCACCCGCCGCACCCCGGTCTCCCGGACCGCGAGCCGCAGCTTGTGGACCAGCACATCCACGATGGCTTCCTGGAGCGACGCGCACAGATCGGCGAGGGCACCGTCCTGTGGCTTGCCCTCGCGCCGAACGTGGTTGAACACGGAGGTCTTCAGCCCCGAGAAGCTGGTGTCCAGCCCCCCCTTGGCCCACATCCCGCGCGGGAAGCGGATCGCCGCCGGATCGCCCTGTCGTCCGAGCTCCTCGACGATGGGGCCCCCCGGGTAGCCCAGGTCGAGCAGCTTGGCCACCTTGTCGAAGGCTTCGCCCGCGGCGTCGTCCCGGGTGCGCCCCAGCAGCCGGTACTCACCCAGCGCACGGGCCAGATAGAGGGAAGTGTGCCCCCCGGAGACCGCGAGCCCGACGAAGGGAAAACGCGGCTCCCCGTGCCCCAGGAAGGGCGCCAGCAGGTGGCCCTCGAGGTGGTGGATCCCGATCCACGGCCGGTCGAGGACATAGGCCAACGCCTTGGTGTACGACACGCCCACCAGCAGGCAGCCGACGAGCCCCGGGCCGCGGGTGACCGCCAGCCCGTCCAGCGAGTCCAGGTCCACCCCCGCGCGTTCGAGGGCCGCGTCGACGATCGGGCCGATGTTGCGCAGGTGGGAGCGGGACGCCAGCTCCGGGACGATGCCGCCGTAGGGCGCGTGGATCGTCACCTGGCTGTGCAGCACGTCGCCCAGCAGGCGGCCGTCCCCGTCGATCACCGCGGCGGCGGTCTCGTCGCAGCTGGACTCGATGCCGAGGACGCGCAGGCTCACGGTGTGCCGATCGAACGGGGCTACTTGCGGGTGGCGGCGGCGGGTGGCTGGGAAGCTGTCGGGACCGGGCCGAGCCGGAGGGGCTGGATGCCGTCGGGCATACCCTCCAGCGGCTTGTCCTCGCACTTGATGGTCTCCATCGCCGAGGCGAGGGTGAACTCCGCCGCCTCGCCGCCGTGGGCCGTCTCGTTGTGGCACTTGTCGCAGGTGGACTCGATCTTGCCCTTCAGCGGCGTCGGCAGCTCGGGTTCGGCCACGTGCTTGGCCGATGCGCCGTGGCAGGCCTCGCACTGGACGTTGCGCAGGTAGGACACCTCCTCCACCGCGCGGGGACCACCCTCGAGATAGAAGCCGGTGATGTGGCAGTAGTAGCAGGCCGTGTCGGACTGCTTCTGCTCCCGGGCCAGCGTCGTGTAGGCGCGGGCGTGGTCGCTCGCCCGCCAGTGGCGATAGATACCCTGGTGGCAAGCGCGGCACTGGCTGGCGCCGGCGAACTCCCCTACCTTGGGCCGGGCGCGCTTGGCGTGGTCGGACTTGGGCTCGGCGGGCAACTTGGCCGTCGTCTCCTCGACGATGGCGGCGATGGCCGGATCGTCGGCGACCTTCTTGCCCAGGCCGATGGTCTCGGTGCTCATGGTGTGGCGGCCATCGGCGGAGATATCCGCGATACCCAGCTGCGCGGCCTCGTCGATCACCCGGTCCAGCGAGCGCTGACGACGTTCGGCCTCGCGGTCGCTGGAGGCCTCCGCCACCTGCTGCCCCAGCCGCTCGATGCGCCGCTGGGTCTTCTCCCGCTCGGCGGCCGCCTTCTCGACCAGATCCGGATCGAAGTAGCCCTTGCCACCCTCGGCGAAGGTCAGCGAGAGGACCGCTAGCTGGCGCCCGCGGGTGGGGGAACGGAACAGGTAGGTCGGCGTCTCGCCGATGAGCCCCGGGACGGCGTTGCGCCGCCCGGCTTGCCCGCTGATCACGAAGTCGATCCCGGGCACGGCTTCGGCCAGCTCGACGGCGTCGTCGATCTTCTGCTGGCTGAGGGCGACGATCACGTGGGCGCCGTCGGCCTGCAGCGCGGCCACCGCAGCGGTGGCGGCCGCGGCGGCATCGGTCACCGCGCAGCCCTCGCAATCCTTGACGGTTCCGGTGATGCCGAACACGCCGACCTTGACCTCACCGGCGTCGATCATCCGGTGGGCCGGGAAGATCGCCGTACCCGCCTCGTCGGTCAGGTTGGCGCACACGTAGGGCAGCTCCAGCTGCTCGGCGCGCTGGGTCAGCCAGTCCACGCCGAACGCCAGATCGCCCCCCCCCACCGTCATCGCGTCGATGCCCATCTCGGCGAAGGTCCGGAGGATCAGGTCGCCCTTCATCTCCATGCCTTCACGGGCGGCATCGGTGACGCGACCGTTGCGCGCCAGCAGGTTCCCTGCGTCCAGCACCAGGGTCGGGGCCCCCTTGGCGCGGATCTCGTTCAGCGTCGTCGCTCGCCGGGCAAGACCGCCCTGCTGATTCGACTTTCACCCACAGGGTTCGATCTCACCGATGTTGTTGCCGGCGTACACCAGGGCGAGTTCCGTGCCCGCGGGGACACTCCCGCCGCCGTCTCCCTTGCAGGACGCCAGCGAGATCCCCAGGGAGCACATCATCAACGCGGTCGCGGTCCGATGTCGATTACTCATGTCGGGGTTGATATTCGGTTCTGGGCGCAAGGGCAAGGGAAAGCAGGACCCCGGTCGCCGCGAACGGACGAACCGTTACTCGAGGATCTCGAGCTTGCGCTTCGCCTTGTCGGCCTCCGGCGACGCCGGATAGCGGGCGATGAGGTCGTCGAGGAACACCCGCGCGGACTCCAGATCGGTGTCGGTCCCCATCTCGATGAAGCACAACCCCTGGCGGTACATGGCCTCGGGGACGAGGGTGTGTTCCGGGTGGTCGTTGATGAAGGTCTCGTAGTTCCGCACCGAGTCGCGGTACTTGCCCATCGAGAACAGGGTATCGCCCAGGAGCTTGCGCGCCTCGGCGGCCCGCTCGCTGCGGGAGAAACGCGTGAGGAAGTCGGTCAACGCCTTGCCCGCCTGGGCGTGCCGTTCGTCCTGGATCGCCTGAAGAGCGTAGGTCAGCAGGTCCAGCTCGCCGGCCCCCTCGGGCCCGCCGTCGCGGGTCAGCGCGCCCATGTCGATGGCCGCCATCGTCTCCGAGCCCGCCGACGACGCCGATCCCGTCCCGCCATCCTCCGCTGTCTCGACTCCCCCGCCGCTCTCCCCGGTCTCGTCTCCTCCGTCGAGGACCGCGTCTTCCTCGGGCGCCATCGGCGGCTCGATCCCGAGCTGATCCTCGATGGCCATCAGCCGGAACTCCATGTCCGACAACCGGTAGTCCACGTCGTTGTCGAAGGCCTGGGACGACTCCAGCTGCCGCCGCAGCAGCTGGAACTCCCCGGCGAGGGCCTGGATCGACTCCACGAGGTTCTCGGCGGTGGCGTTGGACTGGGCGATGTTCCTGCGCGCCAGCGCCGCCCGCTCGTCCATCTCGTCCAGCCGGCCTCGCTCGAGGGCGATCTCGCCGCGGGTGCGGTCCACCGCGACCCGGTTGGCCTGGACGTCGCGGACGATCATCGCGGTGCCGCTGCGTCCGGTTCGGTCCATGACGCACCCGGCCACCAGGGCGGGCATCAGCAGCAGGATCGGGAGGTGGACAGGGCTCATGGTCGTGGCCCAGGTCGTGCCGCTCACGGGCCGGTCACTCGGCGATCAGCTCGGCGCGGCGGTTCTTGGACCAGATGATCTCGCCGTCGCCGCCCTGGAACGGCTTCTCTTCCCCGTAGGAGATGGTCCGCAGCACGTTGGCCCGGACGCCGAGATTGATCAGGTACTTCTTGACCGATTCGGCGCGGCGTTGCCCCAGCGCCAGGTTGTACTCCGTGGAGCCGCGCTCGTCGGCGTGGCCCTCGACGGTCACGCTGGAGAAGCCCCTGTCCTGGATGCAAGCGGCGTTGGCCTCGAGGGAGGCCTGGGCCGATCCGGTCAGTTCCGCACGGTCGTAGTCGAACAGGACGCGCTGCAAGGAGCAATCGGTCGCCCGCTCCACCTCGAACGCCCGCACCATCTCGGCCTCGGAGGTGTCGGTGTTCACCACCCGGATGTCGTAGACGCCGGGAGCCAGGCTGGTGGGGGCGGTGCAGCGAACGGTCTCGCCGTCCAGCAGCGAGATGTTGCCGGCGCGGCTGCGGCCCACGTAGACCACGACACCCTGGCGGAAGTACTCGCCATCGACGGTCAGGTCCACCAACTCGCCTTCGACGGCAGAACCGGGCTGGACGTTTCGAACGATGGGCTCGGGACCGTCGTAGTGGGGACCCGTGTCGACGGGATCGTCGTCGACCGGAGGTGGCTTCGGCTTGGGACAACCGACCATGGCGACCAGGCAGGCTCCCACGGCCAGCGTCAGGACCAGGCGCGAGGTACTTCGCAGCTGCATGGAGATCCTCGTTTCGCGGGGCTCGGTCCGGCGCGGCGAGTCCGCCCGGACGGCCGCCCTGACCAACCGCAGCCTCTCAATTCGAAAAAGCCACGTTATTTCAATATGTTCAGCTTAAAATCGCCGCTACGCTACCAAGGGCCCACAGGGGTGTCAACCCTGGTTTCCGGACGGCCCTGGATCATCCGCCAAACCCCCTCCCCACGGGGATTATTTCCCGCGGGCGACCCGCGGCGGGACAGGCTCGCAGAAAGCTTGCCCGCGGCCACCCGCCGGCCTTACTATCTTGGGTACAGGGCTTTCCCTGGGTGGTGCGTGTTTGGACAAGGAGGCTCGATCCCTGACAATAGCTCGGGATTTGTTCCTGACCGCAGTTGAGCGCCCCTTCTGATCAGGGGAGCCTGATGCGGTCATACTTAGCCCACCTCAGCGAATGGGGTTTCGGGCAGATGTCCACACGGCCACATCGGGGGGGGCCCTGTTACCTCCTTCCTGCCCCGCTCGCCAACCTGGTGCTGGCGGCGGCGCTGTTCCCCCTCACAGCCTCCGCGGCGGAGGCCCCCGCAACGCTGCTGGCCGACGCCGTGGTGTTGATGGAGACCGGGGCCTGCGACGGGGCGGTGCCCCTGCTCGAGGAGCTGGTCGCGAGCCACCCGCGCGCCCGCGAAGTGCCAACGGCCCTGTTCGACCTGGGGCTGTGCAGGGAGCGACAGGGGGACCTGGACTCAGCGTTGCTGGCCTATGGCGACGTGCTGCACTCCCATCGGCGGTCAACGGTCTTCCGCGACGCCCTCTTCCGTCGGGGTCTGACCCACGCCGCGCTGGCGGACCCCCGCAGGGCCCTGGCGGATTTCTCACGATTGCGCCGCACGGGCGCGGCGCGAGACCAACGCGAGAAGGCGGTCCTGCGCCTGCAGCTGGGCGCCTGCCACGGGGCGCTCGGACGGACGGCCCGGGCCGCGCGCCTGGTGGTGCAGGCCCAGGAGACCCTGGAGCAGGTGGATCTCCACGAGGATCCGGACGCCGCCTGGTACCTGGCCCAGGCCCACGTGGTGCTGGGCGACCTCCTGGCCGACGGCATGGAACGGGTCTCCCTGGACACGGTGGACGGCGACCAGCAGCGCGAACGCCTCGCGCGGCGGCTGGAGCTGTTCAGCCAGGCCCGGGATCACTACCTGGCGACCCAGTCCTACGATTCGCCCCTGTGGATCTGCGCGGCCGGGGCACGGCTGGGGCAGCTCTACGAGCGGGCGCGGGAGGACCTGCTGGCCGCGCCGCCGCCCTCCCTGCTGACCGAGGAACAGGCCGCGCTGTACCACGCCGAGCTCGTGCGCCGCACCGCCGAATACCTGGAGGCGGCGGCCGAGGTCTACCGCGAGACCCTACGGTTCGCCGCGATGGCCCGGGTGGACAACCGCTGGGTCGAGCAGGCGCGTCTGCGGCTGGACGAGCTGGACGTGGAGCCTCTGATCCAGAGCAACGATCTCTGAGGGAGCGAGCCCCACGCACGCGCATCCATTGACAGGGCACGTGGACCGCAACAGAATCAGGCGCCTTCATTCAACCGCCGCGGGGCCGTTCCGGTCCTCTTTCACCGGCGAGGAAGGAGCCCAGCCATGGACCGCACCCGGTGGATGCCGCCGATGTTCGCGCTGCTGTGCGTGGGGCTGTGCGTGGGGCTGTGCGTGTCGCTGGCAGGCTGCCCCGAGGAGCCCCGGGGAGACGACGACGACGCCACCGCGGAGCCCGAGAGCTGCGAGAGCTTCAGCCTCAACAACATCCAGTACGAGTTCACCGTCGAGGACCCCGAGGACCTGCTGGGGCTGGGTGAGCCGCTCACCGACGACCAGTGGTGGATGGACTACGCCGAGACCTTCGCCAGCACCTCCACGCCGGTCCTGATGCTCGCCTGGGGACTCAGCGTGGGTGGCCACGAACCCGATGGCAGCGGCCACGTGATCACCCTGGAATTCCTGGATCCGAAGCTGGGGCTGCCGCTGCTGACGGTGAACTTCTGGTACTTCCTGCCCCAGGGCAAGACGATCCCGGTCGCGGCCGGCGACAACGTGCAGTGGGTCTACGTGTGGAACTTCGTGTCGGAGCCGGCCACCGCGCCGCTGTTCCTGGCCGAGGACGGCAGCCTGCTGTTCTACGGCGAGCCGGGGGCCAACGGGCTGACGTTCAGCAACGACCCCCTGTTCCCCGATCAGACGACCAACCCCGTGTTCAGCGACGTGATCCCGCGGGATCACGACTGCTCGCCGATGATCCAGCTGGACTGCGGGAACCAATACAACCTGGAGACCGAGTTCGTGACCACCACCGGCGAGTCGATGCGGCTGTGGCCGGGTGAGACCAGCAGCTTCCAGCTGGGAGAGGCCGGCGCCGAGGTGGACTTCGAGATCACGAACGTCTGGAGCTACGACTGGAGCGACGTCGTCTGTGACGGCCCGCAGTACGAACGCAACTTCGCGTTCTTCGTGCTGGCTGTCTGACGAACGCTCGAGGCGGGATCCGGAGGCAATCGATGCAGTGGGAATACGTGGTCATTCGGGAATTACCCGAAGACGAATTGAACCAGCTTGGCGGTGAGGGGTGGGAGATCATCACCGCCGGATTCGGTGAAGAGGACGCGCTGGTAGACGTGCTGGCGAAGCGTTCCCTGGGTCGAGGCGGCGGTGGCCGCGGTCGTGGTGGACACGGCCGGGGTCGCGGCGGACCTCGCATTGGCGTGATGGGCGGAACGGCCATCGGCGACGAACCCGGGTACTGAGAGGTCGTGAACCTCTGACGCGACGCCCGCGTGGCGGGCGCCCTTTCATCGACTCAGCAGGACCTCCCCCGAGGGAGCGGAGGTCCGTCCGTCCCGCCCAGGAGAAACTTCATAGATGTCACTGAAAATGCTGATCAACGCCACCCGATCGGAAGAGGTCCGGGCGGCAATCGTGCGCGATGGCGTACTCGAGGTCCTCGAGATCGACGCCGCCCGCAGCAACATCATCAAGGGGAACGTCTACAAGGGTAAGGTCGCCAACGTCGAGGGGAGCCTCAACGCCTGCTTCGTCGAGATCGGGACCGAGCGCCAGGGCTTCATGCCCTCCAACGATATCGTCCGGTCGGCCTACCACGAGAAGCCCCGCAAGGAGGGCGGCCGCCCCCGGATCGAGGACGTGATCAAGCGGGGCCGCGACGTCGTCGTCCAGGTGACCCGCGACGCGGTGGGCAGCAAGGGCCCGGCGCTGACCACCGACATCTCGCTGGCCGGCCGCTTCCTGGTGCTGATGCCCCACGACAGCTCCCGGGGCATCAGCCGCAAGATCGAGGACGAGAAGCAGCGCAAGCAGCTCAAAGAGCTGGCCTCGAAGCTGACCATCCCGGAAGGGATGGGCTTCATCATTCGCACGGCGGGCGAGCAGGTGAACAAGACCGCGCTCAACCGTGACCTGGCCGCGCTCGTCAAGCTCTGGAAGAAGATCGAGCGGGAGTCCGGCAAGCGGAAGTCGCCCGCGCTGCTGCACCAGGATGGCGATCTGGTCGAGCGGATGATCCGCGACTACTACTCGAGCGATTTCGACGAACTGATCGTGGATACCGAGGTGGCCTTCGAGCGGGTCCAGACGTACTTCAAGGCGGTGATGCCGCGGACCAAGGCCAACATCAGCCTGCACCGCGAGCGCGCCCCGCTGTTCACCCACCTCAAGCTGGAGGCGCAGATCGAGACGATCCACGAGCGCAAGGTCCAGCTTCCTTCAGGGGCCTCGATCGTCATCGATCCCACCGAAGCCCTGATCGCCATCGACGTGAACAGCGGCAAGTCGACCCGGCAGCGCTCCCAGGAGGAGACTGCGGTCAAGACCAACCTGGAAGCGGCCGCCGAGATCGCCCGCCAGCTGCGGCTGCGGGATCTCGGGGGGCTGGTGGTCGTCGATTTCATCGACATGGCCTCCAAGGCCCACAACAGGAAGGTCGAGAAGGCCGTCAAGGCGGCCGTCAAGCCGGACAAGGCGCGGGTCTACCTGGGCCGGATCAGCGACAACGGGTTGATGGAGATCAACCGCCAGCGGATCAAGCAGTCGCTGCAGGTCCGCACCCACCGGGAGTGCCCGACCTGCTCGGGCGCCGGAGCGATCCCCTCGCCGGAATTCGTGGCGATGCAGATCATCCGGCACATCGACGCGCGCGCGGCCTCGGGCAACCTGGCCGAGGTCCACGTCGACCTGCATCCCGAGCTGGCGGACTTCCTGCAGAATCACTGTCGCAACGACCTGGCGGAGCTCGAGCGAGACGGGGAGATCCGGATCCTGGTCGCTGGCCGGCCTGGCCTGCGCCGCAACGAGCAGAACGTGAGCTTCAACGCGAGACCGAGCGGTGGGAAGAAAGGCAAGTCCGCCAGCGATCGGTCGCGCGGGGGACGGGGTCGATCCAGGACCGGCGGCGAGGGCAGCACCAAGGCGGCAGCGGCCGCCAAGTCCGAGGGCGGCCGGGGACGAGGGCGCGGCCGGGCAAGGAACAAGGAGAAGGAGAAGGAGAAGCTCCCCGAGGCGCCGCCCGCTGACAAGGACGCCCAGCCAGCCGCGCAGGAGGCCCCTGCGGACAGGCCCACCGACAATGACCGAACGGCCGACGCGCAACCCAAGGAGGGCGCGCCCGCACGGTCACGGTCCCGCGGCGGCCGACGAGGTCGTGGCCGGGGAGGCGCCCGCCGCAAGGACACGGAAGCCAACGGCCCGGCCCCCGATGAGAGAGGTGAGGCCGCGGCGGGCGACGGCGACGAGCCGAGGATGACCAAGAGCCAGAAGCGGCGCCAGCGGCGCAAGCGCAAGCGCGAGCGCGAGCGCATGGAGTACGACGGCGAGGAGATGGCCGTGTCCCACGACGGCCCCCCGGAGGAATCCACGGGCCCGGATGACGACGGTGGTCCCGTGGACGACTCCCCCGTGGACGACTCCCCCGTGGACGACTCCCCGGGCCCTGTGAGCGGCCCCGAGGATGGCCCCCAGGACGGCCCCGTGGATGGCCCCGGGGACGGCTCCCCCGAACCCGCTGCGAAACCCGGCAGGCCCTCGGTCATGCAGCTGCTGCGTGAGATGGTCTCGCGGGCGCCGGACCCGGCCATGGTCGAGGTCGAGGCCGAGCAGGCGCCCCCCGACGAGCCGCTGGCCGACGAGCCGACCCTCGACGACAAACCGGAACTGGTGCTCGTCGAGCCAGCGGAGCCCGCGCCGAAGCCGAACCGCGCGCGCAGATCGCGCGGTTCGCGAGGCCGATCCAGGGGTCGCGGCAGCAAGGCCGCCGAGGCCACCACGCAGTCGGCGCAGCTGGACCTGGTCGGCCCACCCACCGACGAGTTCCCCGTGGTTGCCCCAGCCCCGCCCCCGGACGAAGAGGATCCGCCAACGAGCTAGTCTCCATCCCGAACTGCAGGCTAGCTAGTCTCCATCCCGAAATGCGGGATGGAGACTGCGGAGTTCCCGAGACCGAAATGAGTCATTTTTCGCGAGGTCAAGGAGGGCAAGGGTTTCCGCGGAGACGTACTCGTGTACGTCGCACAAGGAAACCCGCGGCCCGACGCCGAGATCGCGGAAAAGGGCCATTTCGGGACGGGAACTAGCTAGCCGCCGCAGGCTCCGCAGGCTCGGCAGGTCAGCACATCGCAGGGGGGCGTCGGTTCGCCCCGGCGGGTGCGGCGCCACTCGCGCCACAGGAAGCCGCGTGAGACCCCGCGGTCCACGAAACCCCAGGGCAAGAACTGGTCACGGGATCGGTCCTCGAACAGGTAGTCGCCCCGCGCACGGTGCCAGCTGCGCAGGTTCCCCCGGCCGACGCCCTCCCCCGGGGCCATCCACTCACAGACATCCCGATCCCCGGTGGACAGCAATGCCTGGCGCAGTGCCCCACGGGCGCCTCCCCACAGCAGCCGGACACCGCCCCTCCGGCCCAGGGCCGCCCCCAAGGCCCGGGCGCGCGCCTCGAGGACACGCGGCCGGACCATCGCCGCCCACTGCAGCGGTGTGTCCGGTTTGGGCACAAATGCGTTCACCGACAGGACCAGCTCCGTCGGGCGCCCGCTGCCCCGGCCCGCGACTGTCATCGCCCGGCGGCCGCGCTCGACCAGGTCGATCAGCGCGTCCACCTCGCCGTCGTCACCGCCCGGCAGCCCCAGCAACAGGTAGGCGCGGACCCGCACCGCCCCCGCCTCCACACAGGCGGCGAACATCGCGTCGATCTCATCGTCGGACAGCGGCTTGTTGATCGCGCAACGGGCAGCCGCTGTCGCCGCTTCCGGGGCGATGGTGGCGGTCCGTCCGACCAGGGGCGGCCGTCCCTTCAGCCGCGTCCCCACCCGCAACGAGCTGGTCGAGAGCTCGCCCCCCGCCCCCTCGACCTGCGCCGCCAGCGAACCCAGGGAGGGCAGATCGGAGACGGCCGCGCCGAGCAAGCCGATGCGCGGCGTGGCCGCCAGCCCCTGGTCGACAGCGGCGGCCAGGGCCGTGGCGGGCCAGGCCCGCGGCGGTCGGCGGGCGAAGCTGGCGGCGCAGAAGCGACACCCCGTGGGACAGCCCTCCCCCACCGCGACCACGAACCGATCCGCGAACTCCGTGTGGGGGGTCAAGATCCGGGTGCGGGGCGGATTTCCAGCCCGCGAGCGATCCACCCGGAGGCGGGCTTCCCCATCGGGATCCCAGTCGGCGGTGGTGCCCGGCACGACCAGCGCCTCCGGAGGACCGTCGGCGGTCACGTAGCACCCCGGAAGCTCGGCCAGGGCGTCGCCCAGCACCCCCCGCTCCAGCCCCCGGCGCCCGTGGCGGTCCAGCAACGAAGACCACCGCCGCAGGAGGGGGTCGAGGGTCAGCTCCGCGGGTCCCAGCAACACCACGTCGGCGATCTCGGCGATCGGCTCCGGGTTGAGGGTCGGGGCGAACCCGCCGACGACGATCAGCGGCTGGTCGACCTCCCGATCCCTCGCCTGCCGTGGCAACCCGGCCAGCTCCAGCATCCGGCACAGGGACTCGTACTCCTCCTCGTAGGCCACGCTGACCAGCCACAGATCCACCTGGTCCAGCCGCACCTCGCGATCGAAGGTGCGCAGCCGCTCACCGCGGCGAATCAGTTCGCCCGCAGTCTCGGTCGAGGGCAAGAACGCTCGCAATCCGGTCCAGCCCGGTTGGTCGCCCAACAGCTCCAGCAGGCGGTGTAACGCCAGGTTGCTCATGGCCACGTGGTAGGGGCTGGGGACGCAGATCGCGGCGGTGCGGCCGACCACGCCGGGCCTGTCCATCAGCCACCGCTCGGCGCTTCGCAGCTCTTCGTCGGTGGGCGTCCGGGAACGAGCCATGGGGTCAGAACAGCCTCGACGCCACCGCGCCAGCGCCCCAGTCCAGGGCCAGGGGCTGCCCGGGGATGCCGGCGATGCCGACCCGGCCGCGCAGGGACAGCGCCGCCTCGGGAGCCAGGTGGAACGTCAGGCCGGCGGAACCGTGAACCGCCAGGGTCGGCCCCAGATCGCCCAGGCCCGGACCGATCCGGAGCGAGGGCACCACCCCCAGCTCCCAGGTCACCCGCCGCAGCTTGCCCAGCCCGACCCCCAGGAACAGGCCACCCTGTGCTTCGCCCCCGATCCGCGTCCGCTGTCCGGGGTGGTGGGGTTGCAGATCGAAGGCCGCGGCCATGTGCACGAACAGGCTGGTCCGCTGTCGATGGGCGAAGGGCCGGGTCGTGGCCATGCCCAGGGCGATGGTCGTGTCCGGCGCGCCGGTCCCCAACGTGGCAAACGCGCTGCCCGCCCAGCCGCTGCGTGTCCCCCAGCTGAAAGTGACCGCCTGCACGGGCCAGCCGATCTGGAGCGCCAGCCGGTGCTCGCCCCACTCCAGCGTGGGTGGCGTCCCCAGATCCAGCGGGGCGCTGGCCAGGGCAGGCCGGGGGAGCAGACAGCCGATCAGAGCGATGGCGGCGAGGAATCGCACGGGACTCTCATACCACAAAGGCGTCAGGCGTCAGGCGCCAGGCGTCAGGCGTCAGGGGAAAGGGGCTGGGATCTGGCGGTCAGGGGAGGATCGCGTCGAGGTCGTCCAGGTCGATGCTGAGGGGATCGTCGGCGGAAAGGTCGGCCCGCAGGGTGCCGGTCACCGTGACCGGCCCGGGCAACAGGTCCAGTGAGCGGCCCCCGCTGCGAACGCCGATCCGCTCGGTCTTGCCCGGGGAGCGATAGCAGAACGGGCAGCGGGGAAGGCGGGGATTGACGGCGATCAGGAAGAAGTCCTCGACGGTGTATGGATCGCCGAGGGCGTACATGTAGCCCTGGACCGCCACGGGCTGCCCGTCGAGGGTTTCGATGGGGGGAGGCGGCGCCCCGTCGTTCCAGCCGGCGAGGGCCACGAACAGGGCTCGCGACGGCCCGTCGATGGGGATCGAGACCTCCTCGCCGCCGTGGGTCGACAGGGCCTGCAGAGCCCAGGCCGCGACGATCAGCGCCACCAGCACCCGCGTGCTCCAGCCGAGGTAGATCCGGGTCGCCCGGCCACCCGCGGGATCGGCCAACGCTTCGGCCGCTGGCACGGTGTAGGCGGCGACGGCCGGCTGGATTCCGGCCAGGGACAGCAACGCGGTCACGGTGATCAGACTGCCGAGTACCGGGCCGCTGGCCAGGGCCACCTCGGCTTCCAGCCCCAGCTGGCCCCGCAGGATCCCCTCGGCGATCCGGGCCAGCAGCGCCCCGCCGCCGACGCCGGCGATCATGCCGGCCGCCACCACGGCCATCGAGATCAGCCCCATCACGACCATCACCTGCCCGCGGCGGGCACCGAGCATCCGCATCACGGCCACCTCGCGGGCCTGGCTGAGGGCGCTGCCGTACACCGCCAGCACCAGGGCCAGCAGGGTGATCGCCAGCACGCCGCCGACCATCACCCGCAGCAGGCGGCCACCTGCGGCCAGCTGGTCCGAGATCCGCCTCAAGGTCTGGCCAGTGAGCGCGACCTGGACGCCGGGATGGGCCTCCCACTCCTCCTGGAGGTCGAGCAGCGCGCGATCGTCCACCGGTCGCACCAGGACCGCGCCCACCTGATCGGCACCACCGTGACTGCGGTGGATCGCGTCGACGGGAACGAACACCGTGCGATCCACGTCGGTGCCGGTCTCGGCCAGCACCCCGACCACCCGCAGCGAAAGAGCCGGATGGGCGCCGCCGTGTTCGTGGCCGACCTCCACGTCATCTCCCAGGCCCAGCCCGAGGCCCGGGGCCGCCCGGGCGCCCAGCAACGCCTCGGCTGCTCCCTCCTCGAAGGAGCGGCCGCGGGCCAGGGGATAACGTTCGCGGGGTCGCAGGTAGTCCGGCGTCGTGCCCAGCACCGCGAAGCCGTCGATCTGGTGTCCCCCCTCGACCGGCACGGCGACCTCGACGCGGCGATCGGCGCGCAGCGCGCTCACCACCGCGCCGTCCACGTGCCCCGGAAGCTCCTGCAACCCGGTGAGCGTCCCGAGGACCAGCGGCACCGCGCCGACCTCGCCGCCGATCACCAGCGGGTAGCGGCCCGCCAACGAGCGGAAGGCGCCGCGGGCCGCCTCGCCGGACGCGGCGGCCGCCAGCATCATCGCCACACCCAGGGCCACCACCGCCGCGGTCAGCAGGTGGCGCTCCAGTCGCCCGGCCAGCAGTCGCCACACCAGCCCGAGGGTGCTCACGGGGCCCCCACGATGGTGGCGGACTCACCGGGCTCCATCCGCAACACAGGCCCCGCTCCGGGGAACTCGCCGGGCCGGTGGGTCACCAGCACCAGGGTGCGGCCCTCCTCGCGCACCAGGCGCTCCAGGTGGATCAGCAGCTCGTCCGCGCCCTCCCGGTCCAGGGAGGCGGTGGGCTCATCGGCCAGCAGCAGCGGCGGATCGTTGGCCAGCGCACGGGCCAGGGCCACCCGCTGCCGCTCCCCCCCCGAGAGCGCCGACGGCAGGTGGCGGGCGCGGTGCTCGACTCCCTGCTGCGCCAGCAGCGCAGCGGCGCGGGGAGCGCGCTCGCTCCGGGGACAGCCAGCGAACAGCAGCGCGGCCATCACGTTCTGCTCGGCGGTCAGCCCCGCCAGCAGGTGGGGGCGCTGGAGCAACGTTCCGACCCGGCGAGCGCGGAAGCGATCCAGCTGGTGCTCCTTGAACCGGCCGAGATCCTGGCCGTCCACCTCGACAGTGCCCGAATCGGGTTTGAGCAGGCCGGAGAGCAGGTGCAGCAGGGTGGTCTTGCCGGCACCGTTGGGTCCGGTCACCCGCAGGTGGGTCCCCCGCTCGACATCCAGGTGAGGTAGGTCGACCGCCGTCACGGCGCGGCCGCCGGGCGCAGCGAAGGTGCGCTTCACCGCGCGCAACCGGATCATCGTGGCCTCATCGACGCCTGGGCAGCACGTCGCGGACGGGGATCTTCGAGCGGGTGACCTTGCCACCCTCGATCTCGCGCCGCTCGATCTCCACCAGTTCACCGCCGTCGAAATCGTAGATGTTGTAGGTGGGGTACTCGCCGCCGCCGTCGGGCTGGAGGGTGGACGTGCCCGCGCAGAGGTAGCCGGGGCCGTGGTAATTCCAGTGCTGGTGGCCATGGAGCACCAGGTCGACGCCCAGCTGCTGCATGTTGCGCCGTACCCAGTTCGCGCCCTTGACCGGACCCATGTAGATCCGCTGCATCAGACCGCCGGGCCCGGCGGGGGTGGGCCGCAGGTGGTGGTGCATCGCCAGCAACCGGGTACCGGCCGCAGGCATCTTGGCCCGCAGGTTCTTCAGCTGGTCGTCGGTGATGCGGCCGCGGGCGTTGGAGAGCAGAGCCCAGGGATCCTGCAGCAGACCACGGACGGTCGTATCCAGGCCGGCGAGCACGACCCCCTCGCCCAGGTCGCGCACGATGGGAAACGGCTCGAGGCGGTCGGCGAAGGTGCGCTCGAAATCCCCCGACGAGCCGGCGATGAAGGGCACATCGTGGTTTCCCGGGACCACCGTCAGCCGGTCCCAGAACGGACGGAACAGGTCGGCGGCCTGCTGGAACTCGGCCTCGGTGGGGGTCAGCGCCACGTCGCCGGTCACCAGCAGGTGGTCGAAGGACTGGGACTCCAGATCGGCGAACAGGGTCCGCCGCGACTCCTGGCTGGCCAGCGAGCGGTAGGCCCGGTGGTGGCCGTGGTCGATGAGCCGGCGGATCAGGTAGCCGGACAGGCCGACGATGACCATCGCCTGGATCCCGCGGAAGATCCACGGGTACTGCTCCTTCATGCCGGCGAAACGCCGCATCCGGCCCGCGGCGAAGACACCGCCGACGGCCGCCAGCGCGATGGCGACCTTGCTCCACTGCTTGACCCGGGTCATCGCCCCCGACGAGGGGTCGTAGACGTGGACGTCCGAGATGTGGACCAACCGCATGATCGCGCTCCGCTGCCGCCACCGCGGCGGGCCGCCACGATAGCACTCGAATCGCCCTCCCGCGAAACCCGCCGGGACGAGCGCTCCATTGATCTCGACCTGCGATCCGTGTTTTCTTGTGCGGCCCGCGGGCGCGGGCGTGCCATTACAAACGCGGAAACGGAAGCGACGCCATGCACGACGCCCCCTCCGGAAACAGCAAGCTCCTCCCCGACAACGCCTACCGCAAGCTCGAGCCCGGCGAGAGCTACGAGCCCATCGTTCCGGCCAGCGATCTGCGCGCCGAGGTGACGATCTGGGCGGTCAGCACCGCCATGGTGATGGTGGTGATCTTCTCGGCGGCGTGTATCTACATGGCGCTGCGCGCGGGCAACGGCATCGAGGCGGCGATCCCCATCGCGATCCTGGCGATCTTCTTCGGCCGGATGCGCAAGCGGCGGAGCACGATCCTCGAGAACGTGATCGTGCAGTCCATCGGCCAGGCCTCCGGCGTCGTCGCGGCGGGGGCGGCGTTCACGATCCCGGCGATGTACATCAACCAGGTCCCGCCCGCCTGGTGGCAGATCTTCCTGGCCTGCACCGTGGGTGGCTTCCTCGGCACGGTGCTGATCATCCCGCTGCGCAAGTACTTCGTGGCCGACCGTCACGGCGAGCTGCCCTTCCCCGAGGCCACCGCGACCACCGAGATCCTGGTGACCGGCGAGTCCAGCGGCAAGAGCGCGGGCAAGGTGCTGATCGCATCCTTCGGCGTGGGTGCTCTCTACGACTTCCTGGTCGAGGCGGTCCACGCCTGGAACCCGGGGCTGACCACCCGCGTCCTGCTCGGCGGTATCGGCGAGAAGATGTACGCGGTGCGCTCGGAGATGAAGCTCAACGGCATCGCCGCCCTGTTCGGGCTGGGCTACATCATCGGGCCCAAGTACGCCGCGATCATCGCCGGCGGCTCGGTGCTGGCCTACATGGTCATGGTCCCGATGATCTACGTGGTCGGCGCCCAGGTCCCCGAGATGCAGTTCATGGGCGACACGATCAACGTCCAGGCCATGAGCCCCAGCGATATCTTCGCCATGTTCGTCAAGCCGGTCGGCATCGGCGCCATCGCGGTGTCCGGCTTCATCGGCATCATCAAGATGGGCAGCATCATCCTCAAGTCCGTGACCCTCGGCTTCAAGGGCCTGCTGTCCAGGTCCGAGGACGGCGAGGCCACGCCCGAACGCACCGCCTGGGACATGAAGCCCCGCAACGTGATGTTGATCCAGGTCGGCTCCGCGCTGGCGATGGGACTGCTCTTCTTCATCGTCACCTCGACCTACTCCGGTCCCGACGGCGGGGGTTACACCGTCGCCCAGTCGCTGCTGTACTCCGGCGTGGGTATGGTCGTCGGCTTCGCCCTGTCGTTCCTGTTCACCCCCGTGGCCGCCGAGGCGATCGCCATCGTGGGGGTCAACCCGGTGTCGGGCATGACGATGATCACCCTGATCCTGGGCTGCGTCGCCATGGCAGCCATCGGCCTGGTCGGCTCGGCGGGGATCTTCGTGGCGATCATCATCGGCTGCGCGGTCTGCACCGCCCTGTCCACCTCCGGCGCCCTAATCTCCGACTTCAAGATCGGCTACTGGATCGGCTCCACACCCCGCAACCAGCAGCTCTGGAAGTTCCTTGGGGTGGTCGTCGCCTCGCTGACCGTGGCCTTCGTCGTCCCGCTGATGGACGCCAGCTACCACTTCATGGTGCCCCTCGACCCGACCGATCCGCTGAGCCCGCTGACCTCCAACACCGAGGTCTTGCCCGCGCCCCAGGCCAACATGCTGGCGGTGATCGTGCAGGGCATGATGACCAGTGGCGATCAGCCCTACATGCTGTACGGCCTCGGCGGGCTGATCGCGATCATGCTGCTGATGGTCGGCCTCCCGCCCCTGGCCTTCAGCCTGGGCATGTACCTGCCGATATCGATCAACCTCGCGGTGCTCTTCGGCGGGGTGACCTCCTGGGTCATCAGCCGGACCGGTGGCAGCGACGAGGTCCGCAAGGCCCGCGCCGGCCAGGGCATCCTGATCGCATCGGGCATGATGGCCGGCGCGGCGATCATCGGTATCGTCACCGCCGTCCTCCGTCTGGACCTGGGCGGCGGTGTGCTCGAGTACCCGATCCGGTTGATCTCCGTGGGTGAGAAGTTCGCCGTCGAGACCAACGCGGCCGGCGACTCCTACCTGGCGAGCACCGCGGCCCACTGGTACGAGGGCTTCCCGGGCCAGGCCCTGAGTCTGGTGATGTTCCTGGCCCTGGCGGGTGTGTGCTTCCTGCTGGCCCGCTGGGGCGCGGCCAAGGAGATCGAGGAGCAGGCTGCCGCCAAGTGACGGTCCGGCTCGAGACCTGAACAATCCGGGCGCGATCCCCGATCCCGCCAGCTATACTTTGCGCTCCCTGCGACCGGGGAACTGGGACGTCTGACATGCGAGATACGACCGCACTTGGTGTGCTTCCGCTGCTGCTCCTCTTCGCTGGCTGTGGCCAGTCCCTTCCCGGGGATCCGACCGCCGTGGCTCACGCGCCCGTGACCTTGCCCCCCATCGATCCTGTCGGCGGGGAGGGCACCTTGGAGATCGGCGGCACCGATCCCTTCCTGGCCGGCGACGAGGAGAGCTTCCAGTTCACGTTCACCGTCGGGGCGGCGGGGCTGGATGCCGGCGGTGGCCTGCTGTTGATCGACCCCTATTTCCACGGCGTGACCATGATCAAGTACGCCGACTGGGTCACCGACCCGGCGCTGTGCAACGACGAATACGAGGAGGGGGCCGACCACAAGCGCTACGAGGGGCTGATCTGGGCCGAGGTGAACGCGCCCGGCGTGGACGTGACGGTGCTCCGTCCCGAGCACACCGAGGACATGCACCAGGACATGTACACCGAGTTCACGGTCAGCGAGGCGGTGCCCGCGGGCACGGTGATGACCGTCACCCTGGGCATGGCCGAGGAGACCCCGCTGGGTCCGGCGGAGCCGCTGTGCTCCAGCCGCGCGCCCTACCGATCCTTCGATCGTCTCCACTGGCCCACGGCAAGCCGCTTCGACGCGGCCAGCACCTGGGCGATGCTGGACGAGGGCGTGCCGTGGTTGCAGGTGCGATCGGCGACCGATCTCGCCGAGACCCGGGTGATCGTGCCGTCGTTCGCCCAGGTGGGCGAGTCGATCCCGGTGCGGGTTGCCCTGCTGGACCAGTACGGCAACTCCCTCGACGGCTTCGCGGGCAGCTTGGTGACCCAGCCCGACCTGGCGATGTCCGAGCTGCCCCACGCCATGGACATCTCGATCCAGATGGGGGGCGTGATCGAGATGCAGGGCACGGTGGACGAGGAGGGTGTGCTGCGGATCGAGGTCACCGGGACCGACGGGCTGGCCGCGACCTCCAACCCCTGCGTGGTCACCGCCGCCCCCCCCGAGATCCAGCTGCTGTGGGGGGACATCCACGCCCACCACGGCGTGTCCTATCTGGACGACAGCGGCCAGCTGGTGGACGAGAACCTGGAGTACGGAAAGCGAGTCGCGGGGCTCGACTTCGCCGCCGAGACCATGAAGCTCCCGCCCCTCGAGGCCGAAGGCGCGGCGGTGTGGGAGCAGCTCAAGCAGGCCTGCGACCAGTACGAGAGCGCCGACTTCGTGCCCATGTTGGCCTTCGAGTGGATGGGGCCGGTGGGCAGCGGCCACCACAACATCTACTTCAACGGATGCACGGGCGGCATCACCCAGTCCTATCTGCTGGACAGCCTCGACTCCGAGAACGGGTTGTGGGCGCTACTGGACGCCCAGATCGCCGTCGACCCGACCCTGGACGCGATCACCGTACCCCACGCCACCAAGTACACCGGGTACGGCTGGGCGACCCACCACGACGGCTACCGCACCATCGCGGAGAGCTACAGCGAGTGGGGATCCAGCATGGACGTGGACGGCCAGCGGTCGATCCCGGACGGGATCCTGGCCGGCAACATCATGGGTCTGATCGCCTCGTCGGACAACCACGACGGCTTCATGGGCAACCCGCTGGCAGCCAAGACCACCCGCGGCGGTCTCGTCGGCGTGCTGGTCGAAGAGCGCACCCGCGAGCAGATCTTCGGCGCCCTGCAGTCGCGGGTCACCCTGGGGACGGCCGTCGAGCGGATGATCGTCACGCTGACCAGCGAGGAGGAGGGCCATATGGCCCGGCAGGGCGAGCAGCTGGTGTCCTTCGAGCCCGCCTTCGATCTTGACCTCCACGGCACGCGCGCCCTGGTATCGGCCACCCTGTACCGGATCTATCTGGATGGACTGAGCGGGGTCGAGACGGCGGCCGAGTGGTCGTTCGCGCCGGACACGATGGATACCCACCTGACCTTCGGTCCCGGCGACGACGGCTACGAACTCGAGGGGCCGGCGGCGTTCTACCTGCACGTGGACGAGGAAGACGTGGGCCAGGCCTGGACGAGCCCGATCTACCTGTATCCGGACTGTGGCGCAGACGTGCCCGACCCCGCGGGCCTCTGTGCTGCGGACGACGACTCCGCAGACGACGACACCAGCGACGACGACAGCGGTGACGACGACGACGATGTCGCGGACGACGATTCGACCGACGATGACGACGACACCGGCTGCGACTGCGGTCTCGACCCGCTGCGGCCCCGCCCTGTCCCCCTCGCCCTCGGCCTCGTGATCCCGCTGGCGACCTGGGCCCTGGCGAGACGGCGGCGGTAGCCGATGACCTGCGCCAGTTCGTCGCGTCTTTCGTGCGCGCTCGCGTTCGTGCTGTTCTCGACCTGGGGAACCGGCGCCCGCGCGGAGCCGGTGCAGCTGGGCGACCACGACTACTACTTCGGCGATCTGCACGTCCACACCGGGCTCTCGCAGGACGGCGGCTCCAACGACCTGGACTGCCCCTGGGGGGAGGCCTGCGGGGACTACTCCACGGTGCTGGTCGACGCCCGGGACCTGTACGAGCTCGACTTCCTGGCGCTCACCGACCACGGCAACGGTCATCACCAGGTGCTGGATCCCGAGGACTGGGAGACGCAGCTCGCGGACGTGCTCGCCGCCGACGATCCCGAGGGCGGGTTCGTGACGGTCCCCGGCGTGGAGGTCTGGCTGTGGCACGCGGACGGTGAGATCCGCGACCACCGGAACCTGTACCTCTTCGGCGACGCCGACGATCTCGACGGCCTGTCCCTGGCGGAGCTGATCCCGGACGAGGAGGCAGCCCCGTTCACCACCGACGACTGCCCGTCCGTGTTCGACTGGATGGAGGAGGTCGAGGCGACCCGCGGACCGGCGCTGCTGATCCCCCACCATCCGGCGCTGCAGCCCCCCGGGGCCACCGACTGGCAGTGCAGCGACCTGCGCTTCAACCCGGTGGTCGAGAACTACAGCGAGCACGGCAACTCCCAGTCCGCGTCGTTCGAAGGCAGCTTCGACTCGGGGGAGGACGCCGAGCAGGCGGACTCGCTGGTGGACCACGCGCTGGCTCTGGACGGCTACGGCCTGCGGCTGGGGCTGATCAGCGGCACCGACTCCCACGACACCCGCCCCGGCTCGGTGTGCTCCACCGATCCCCGCTTCGCCAGCAAGCCCAACTTCGGCGGCGGCCTGGCCGTGGTCGCCCTGCCGGCGGGCGAGCCCCTGGACCGGGCCGCGATCTACGGGGCGCTGCGCGATCGCCGGACCATGGCCACCTCGGGGCCGCGGATCCCCCTGGACGTCCAGCTCTGGATCGACGACACGCCCGTGGCCTGGATGGGCGAGGAGGCGGAGGCGTCCGCCGGTGCGGTCCTGGAGGTCGTCGCAGAGGTCGATCCCGCCGACGCGCCCTATGTGGTCGGGGCATCCCTCGTCCAGCCCGAGGTCTCGACGGCGCCGATGACCGAGGTCGACACCGGCCGCTTCCGCGAGCCGCTGGCGCTGGCGGCGGGGGAGGTCGCCGTCGTCTATGTCCTCGTCGAGCTCGACGGCGCCGCCTACTGGGCTGACGCCGAGGTGGACTGCGACGACGGCGGCGACGATACCCGCGAGTTCCTGTGGTCCAGCCCGATCTGGATCGAGGTCGATCCGCTCCCCGGCGACGACGACGACACCTCCGACGACGACGACTGCGCCTGCCGCCACGATCCCACCCCCTCCCTCGCCGCCGCCGGTATTCCCCTCCTTGCCGTGCTGGCGGCCCTGCGCCGACGTCGCTGAGCCGCGATCGATCGCGGGACCGATCGCGGCCCGGGCGCTGGAATTCCTTGGACAAATTCAGTCTTTTCCGCACAATGCCGGCGTTTCCTGGAGGAGGATCATCCATGACCATCAAGCTGCACCTGACCCTGATCGCCACGCTCGCCTATCTGTCGCTGGCCCTGGGCGGTTGCCCCACCGCCGAGCCGGACGACGATGACGACAACGACGACGCATCGGCGGACGACGACACCGGCGACGATGACACCGGCGACGACGACACCGGCGACGACGACACCGGCGACGACGACACCGGGGATGACGACACGGGTGACGACGACACATCTCCGGTGGACGCCGACGGCGACGGCTGGGACGAGAGCGTCGACTGTGATGACAACGACCCGGCGTTGAACCACGACGACGCGGACGGCGACGGAGTGTCGACCTGCGACGGGGACTGCGACGATGGCAACTCCACCGTCTACCCCGACGGGCCGGAGCAGTGCGACGGGCTCGACAACGACTGCGATGAGGAGATCGACGAGGACACGGGCGACGACGGCGACGGCGACGGGTACAACGCCTGCAACGGCGACTGCAACGACCAGGACGCGTGGGTCTACCCGGGCGCACCCGAGCTCTGTGACGGCGTGGACAACGACTGCGACGGCGAGGTCGACGAGGACACGGGCGAGGACAACGACGGCGACGGCTACAACGCCTGCGCTGGCGACTGCGACGACGGCAACGACGATACCTTCCCCGGTGCGTCCGAGATCTGCGATGGGCTGGACAACGACTGCGATGGCAGCGTGCCCGGTGACGAGTCCGACGCGGACGGCGACGGCTGGTCCGCGTGTGACGGCGACTGCGACGATAGCAACGGCAACGTCCACCCCGGGGCGGACGAGATCGGCAACGGGCTGGACGACGACTGCAACGGCGTGGTCGACGACCTGGGGCTGCCCTGCAACTACCCCGAGGTGGAGTCCAACGACGACTACTCGCTGGCGGACGGCATGCTGCCCCCCGCGACTCGCTGCGGCACCATCGACCCCGCCGGGGACGAGGACTGGTACGGCTTCACCGCGGGTGCGTGGTCCCTGGTGACCTTCGACATCGACGCCGAGTCCGAGAACTCCCTGCTGTGGTCCGAGATCGCGATCTACGCCGACGATGGCACCACGCTGCTGGGCACTGCCGACGACGATGGCGCGGGGGGCGAGGACGCCGAGACCGCGATGATCTTCCCGTCGGGGGGCACCTATTACGTGGAGGTCACCGACGAGTCACCGTTCTACGGCGGTCCGGACTACTTCTACAGCCTGACGGTGACCGCGACCCAGGCCTGCGACACCGTCGAGGTGGAGTCCAACGACGATTACTACTACGCCGATCCGGTGACCCTGGCGGGCGTGGCCTGCGGTCACGTGGACAGCTGGCTGGACGACGACTGGTTCAGCTTCTTCGCGGCCGCTGGCGAGACCTGGACCTTCGACATGGACGCCTACGAGAATGGCTCGACCCTCAACGCCCAGCTGGCCCTCTACGACACCGACGGCTTCACGCTGCTGGAGCTGGACGAACCTTACTGGCCCTACGACCCGCTCTTCAGCTACACCTTCGCCTACGATGGGTACTACTACCTCGAGGCGGGGAGCGACCTCATCCTGATCGACGACTACGGTCCGTACTTGATCTACATCTACTGATCCCAGACGAAGGGTGAATACATGAGACATCAAATCCTATTGGCTTGTGCTGGCCTGCTGATCTTGACCGCCTGCGAGCCTCCGGTCGAGGCGCCGGAGGAGACGGGCGAGCTGACCCGCTACCTGTTCGCCAACTTCGGCTCCGAGACCGGGGCCGAGCTGGCGGCCGGCGCGGTCAACCTGGAGAGTTACCTGGCCACGGTCGACCTGGCGCTGGAAGACAAGGAACGCGCGGTCACCCTGCCCACGCTGACCGCCGACTACCTCGGCGGCGCGACCATGCCGGCCGGCGTGGAGGCCGACGCCCAGGTTCCCGTGGGCGTGACCAACCAGAGCGCCAACGACGTCGACGCCGCGCTGACCCTGATCACCGATCCGAACCAGGTCTGCATCGCCAACGACAGTTATCTCTTCTACGAGCGTACCTTCGACGGCGACACGGGTTGTTTCGTCGACGGAACCTGTACCGAGCTCACCGGTACCGCCCAGATCCGCTACGAGAGCCTGCTGGCCAAGATCTGGGTCGACGAGTATCAGGAATTCCGCCGCGTGGAGCTGGAAGACGGGCGAACGGCAGTCTACCAGCGGGGCTACACCGACCAGTCCTTCCTGTCGGACAACGAGGAGAGCAGCTGGGACCAGCGGTTCACCCTCAACGTCTGGATCCCGGACGTGGACGAACCCGGCAAGACCTGGCGCTTCCTGGCCTTCTGGTCTTCGGTCCAGATGCCGCTGATCACCGACGACGCGTACTCCAACCTGGTCGCCGAGGGGATCGACGAGGGTTTCGTCAACGAGGACGCCTTCCTCGCGGGCGAGGAGTGCAAGAACGACCGCGATGCGCTGCCCGAGGACCTCGAGTAGGACAGTGCTGTCCAACGGGTTGCCATGCCCGACGACCTCCCCATCGACGACGACCTGATCATCCCCGGCGATGAGCTGACGCTCACCGCCGCCCGCGCCAGCGGTCCGGGCGGCCAGCACGTCAACAAGACCAGCTCCAAGGTCATCCTGTCGTGGGATCTGGCCAACAGCCAGGCCATCGACGACGCTGTCCGCAACAAACTCCTGGATCGACTGTCGTCGCGAGTCACCCGGGACGGGATCCTCCCGATCCACGTGGACACCGAGCGCAGCCAGCACCGCAACCGCGAACTGGCATGCGCCCGGCTCGTGGCCCTGATCAACGACGCACTCCACGAGAACCCAGAACGCCGACCGACGAAGATCCCGCGGTCGCAGAAAAAGCGGCGGCTGGAGACGAAACGTCGCAGGGGCGAGCGGAAGAAGAGAAGGCAGAAACCGAGAATGGAGGACTGAGCGCTGGGGCCCGGACTCGGTCTCGGTCTCGGCACAAAAAAAGGGAGAGGGTGTCGCCAACACCCTCTCCCAGACGGAAGTCTATTCGCCCTGCTTCTGCTACTGCTTCTGTCTCTGCAAACTACCGCTTCCGCTCAGCTTCAGCTTCTGCATCTACTATGCCGGCGCTTCCATTCCGGCTGGCCATCCTTGGCGCGGTTCCGCTCCCGCCCTGATCCTCAGTCGGCGATCTTGCGCATGTACGCGGGACGCTCCAGTTCCCGCATGTCCAGGTCCAGCTGCTGGTCCAGCAGCTCCTGTCGATCCCGTGTCAGCGGCGTGGTCAACTTGGTCGCCTCGGCCTCCGCTGCCTCGCGAGCCATCTGTTGCTCCCGCACCGATGGCGGCACGGCCATCGGGTCCCGGGTCTGCCCCCACGGGGACACGGCCTGGGTCTTTGCGGTGACCGGCCGGAACAGCCCCGAGACCGGTGGTGCCGTCGGGCTGAGGGCCTGCTCTTCCTGGTTGAAGCCGGTGGCGATCACCGTCACCTGGACCTCGTCGCCCATGCTGTCGTCGATGACCCAGCCGAAGATGATCTCGGCATCCTCGTGGGCCTCCTCCTGGACGAGCGTCGCCGCCTCGTTGACCTCGTAGAGCTTCAGATCGCTGTTGCCCGTGATGTTGATCAGGATCCCGGTGGCCCCCGTGATGCTGATCTCGTCCAGCAACGGGCTGGAGATGGCCCGCTGGGCCGCCTCGACCGCCTTGTGCTTGCCGCTGGCCGAGCCGAAGCCCATCAGCGCCATACCCTGGTTGCTCATGATGGTCCGGACATCGGCGAAGTCGACGTTGATGATCCCCTCGACGTTGATCAACTCGACGATGCCACGCACCGCGTGCAGCAGAACCTCGTCTGCCTTGCGGAAGGCGTCCTTCATCGAGGTCTGCTCGCCCGCGATGGACAGCAATCGCTGGTTGGGGATCACGATCAGGGTGTCCACGACCTCCTTGAGCTCGCGGATGCCCTGATCGGCCTGCCGTCGGCGCTTCTTGCCCTCGAAATTGAACGGCTTTGTGACCACAGCTACGGTCAGCGCGCCGAGTTCTTTGGCCACGCCAGCGATGACCGGCGCTGCCCCGGTGCCCGTACCACCGCCCATACCCGCGGTGATGAACACCATGTCGCTGCCATCGAGGTTGGCGCGGACGGCTTCGATGCTCTCTTCGGCCGCCTGCCGCCCGACATCCGGGCGTGCGCCGGCGCCCAGACCTCCGGTGAGATCACCCCCCAGCGCCATCTTCGTGGCCGCCAGCGACTGCCCCAGTGCCTGGGCGTCGGTGTTGGTCACGATGAACTCGGAGCTCCTCAGCCCCGAGGCCACCATTGTGTTGACGGCGTTGCCGCCGCCGCCCCCGACCCCGATGACCTTGATCGTCGCCTGGGGCCGCTGTTCCGGATCGTCCGCGAACTGGATCGCCATGCCTGCTCCCTCTTCCGCCTGCTCTTCCGCCTGCTCTTCCGCCTGCTCTGCTTCCGCACGAATTCTCTGCTACACCATCCCCATCCTAGCGGCCCGCTAGAAGAAGTTCTTGCTCCAGTCTTTCATCCGCTCCTTGACCCCGTCGAAGAACGAGGGGGAGCGTCCGCGGCCCCGCGACTCCTGTCGGTGATTCGCGTGGCCGTACTGCACCAGGCCGACCCCGGTCGCGAAGATGGGGCTTCCGATGACCTCGGTGAGCCCACCCACGCCCCGCGGCACGCCCCGACGCGCCGGCATCCCCAGCACTCGCTCGGCGAGCTCGGGGAAGCCAGGCAGGATAACCGTCCCACCGGTGAGCACGACACCCGCCGGCAGATGATCCTCCAGCCCGGTCCGACCCAGCTCCTGCTGGATCAGCGCCAGGATCTCGGTCACCCGCGGCTCGATGATCTCGGCCAGCACTCCGCGGGAGCCGCTGCGAGAGCGGGATCCACCCACCGACTCGAAATCGAAGGGCGTCTCGTCCTCCACCAGCGCCGCCATCGCACAACCGTGCTTCTGTTTGATCAGCTCGGCTTCGCTCTGGGGCGTACGCAACCCGTAGGCGATGTCGTGGGTGATGTGATCTCCGCCCAACGCCAGCACGCTGGTGTGCACCACGGCGCCGTCGGCGAAGACCGCGATGTCGGTGGTGCCGCCGCCGATGTCGACCAGCATCACCCCCAGCTCGCGCTCGTCCTTGGTGAGCACCGCCTCGCTGCTCGCCAGCTGCTCCAGGACGATGTCCTTGACGTTCAGATTGGACTTGTTGCAGCAATTGACGATGTTCTGCGCCGAGGTGACGGCCCCGGTGACGATGTGGACCTTGGCCGACAGGCGCACACCGCGCATACCCTTGGGATCCTTGATCCCCTCCAGATCGTCGACGATGTACTCCTGGGGGATGATGTGGATCAACTCCCTGTCCATCGGGATCGCGACGGCCTGGGCAGTGTCCAGCACCCGGGCGACGTCGAGGTCGGAGACCTCGCGGTCCTTGATCGCCACCGTGCCCTGGGAGTTGAGCGACTTGATGTGGCCGCCGGCGATGCCGACGAACACCGAGGTGATCTCGCACCCGGCCATCAACTCCGCCTCGTCCACCGCCTTCTTGATGGAGTTGACGGTGGCCTCGATGTTGATCACCACGCCCTTGCGCAGCCCCTCGCTGGGGTGCGTGCCGATACCGACGATATCCACCCCTTCTTCGGTCTCCTCGCCGACGATGCAGGCGACCTTGGTCGTCCCGATGTCGACACCGACGAGCAGGTTCGATTTGCTCATGGGTCGACCTTCCGGACGGCCACGACCTGGTTGCGTAGCGACAGGTCGACCTCGGTCACGCCGTCCAGCTCCAGAAGCTCGGCGTTCAGCAGCGTGTCCAATCGTTCCAGGCCACGTTCGTAGTCCGCGGGTCCCAGCTCCAGGGCAACCCCGGCGTCCGCCGTGCGGATCCGGTAGCCACCGGTGGCCAGCAGCTCGATCTCGGCGATGTCCGCCGCGTTCAGACTGGCAGCCTCGTCGACGGCTCCCACCAGAGCTTCGACCTCGCGCAGCCGCCGCCGCGCCCCGTCCGGATCTGCGACGCGGTCATCCAGGGTCAGTCCAGTCACCACCGGCAGGTCCATCCACTCCCCTGGAGCCACCGGCTTGAACACCTCGCCCTGGCCGTCCACGAACCACAGCTGCCCATCGGCGAGGAGCATCGCGGGATCGCGCTCGACCACCTGGATCGCAAAACGGTCCGGGTATCGACGACGCAGGTTCACCGATTCGACCCACGGCAGACTTCGGACGCCGTCAGCCACCCGCTCCAGATCCACCTGCGCCAGCTGCTCCCCGTACTCGACGCCGGCCGCGGTGAGGATCTGTTGCTCGGAGACCTTGTCGTACCCCTCCACCGAGATCTCGCGGACCGTGAGAGCCCCGCTCTGTTCCAGCTTGGCCGGGACCACCAATCCCGCCGCGATGACAGCGGCCGAGGCGAATCCCAGGACAAGCCCCGTCCCGATGGCGCGGCCCACCTGCCGCCAGCCCGGCCACCCCAGCTGCCCCGGCCAGTTCACTCGCGCCACGTTGCGGGCCATCTGCTCCCGGGCACCGTCCACGCCCCGGCGCACGACAGCGGCTCCCTGGCGCACGTCCGGGAAGCCGTCCTGCATGTATTCGGCCTGGTTGCGCAGCCCGGTGCGGGTCCGAGACGCCACCCGGCGGCTCTGGTTGGCAGACCAGCGGGCGCCCTTGCCCACGTGGGGCCGCGCCCGGCGCAGCGCCGACCGCGTCCAGCCCAGGAGCGCCACCGTGACCACCGCCAGCCACTGGGCCACGTAGACCGTGCCGTGGACGGCGGCCAGCGACAGCCAGGTCGCGCCCTCCCAGGTCTCGGCGATCCAGACCTGAGCATAGGCCCAGGCCCGCGCCCCGGCTCCGGTCCCGGCCTGGCCCTCGACGACCGACCGACCCCGACGGGCGTCCGGACGATCTTCGGTCAGCAGATCCCGCGGATCACGGCGCAGCCAGCGGAAGGGCTTCCAGCCGCCCCGCTCCGGGGTCCCCGCCGGTTGCACGGCGCGGGTCCGGCGCCGCAACGCGCGGTTGCTGGACTGCCGGATACGCTGATTCTCCAGGACACCCATGCCTACCTCAGCTCGCCGCCTCGCAATGGAGCGAGGCTCCCTCCAGGATCCGCTCCGCCAATTCCTCGAACGTCAGCCCTGCCTCCTGCGCCGCCATCGGCACCAGCGACAGCTCGGTCATCCCCGGGATGGTGTTCACCTCCAGCACCACAGGGTCGGCTCCGCCGCCGAGCATGAAATCGACCCGGGCCACTCCCCGCACGCCGGTTGCCTCGCAGGCGGTCGCCGCCATGCCCTTGATCCGCTCCGCCACGGCGGGATCGATCTCGGCCGGGCAGATGTAGCTGGTCCGCCCGGATGTGTACTTGTTCGTGTAGTCGTAGAACCCCTCGCCCGGCCGGATCTCCACCGGGGGCAGGGGCTCGCCGTCCAGCACCGTGACCGTCACCTCGGGACCCGGGTGAAAGCGCTCGACGAGGACCGATCCCCAGCGACCGGCCTCCATCAGCGCCGCGCCGTAGTCTCCGGCAGCGTCGACGATGGAGCACCCCACGGAGGAGCCCTCCTCGGCGGGCTTGACGACCACCGGTGGATCGAAGGGCAGGACCGCGTCTTGCCAGTGCCCCGGTCCGACGACCTTGTCCTCGGCCACCGGGAGTCCGGCCTGGGCCAGCAGGCGCTTGGTGCGGACCTTGTCCATGCACAGGGAGGAGGCGCCGACTCCGCTGCCGGTATAGGGCACGTCGAGCACTTCGAGCATGCCCTGGACGCAGCCGTCCTCGCCGTAGGTGCCGTGCAACATGATCACGGCCACCTCGGCGCCTGCGTCCTGAATCTGTCGGGGGAGGTCGCGGCCGACGTCGATCTCGACCACGTCGTGACCGCGGGTGCGGAGGGCGCTCGCAACAGCCTTGCCGCTCGCGAGGGACACCTCGCGTTCGCTACTCAGACCGCCCTCCAGGACGGCCACCCTGCGCCCCAGCCACCGCTTCTGCATCAGCTTGCCTCTGCAACTACTACCACTGCCACTGCCGCATCGTGATCTTGGGAAAAACCACTACTATTGTCAAACGAAACTGCGCCAAACGTCGTCATTTCTTACCGATGAGTCGATAGGCCTCCTCGAGTTCCACTCCGGCGCTCTCAGACGCCCGCCTTTTCACGTACTGGGCCAGCTGCTGGAGGTCCTCGGCAGACCCCTCGCCCCGGTTGATCGCCTGGTTCGGATCCCGGTCGTCGATGGTCACACCCCGCAGCCTGATCCCGCAGAGCCCGAGATCCGCCAGCACCTCCCCGGGCTTCCGTCCGTCCTTCAGGTCGCGAAACAGGCGCATTTTCCCACGGGCCCCGGGATCGGCGGTGCGAGCGCCATCCGTGGTAAATCGTTCGTCCTCGAAGAGAGTTTCGCCCCTCGCGACGGGGAAGGCGAAGGTCGCCCAGGCCAGCGCGGACCGGCCGGGCAGAGGCAGGCGGTCTCCCAACTCGGCGGCGTCGCGAACCCGTACGCGGCTCCGATCTCCCAGCAACCCGACGGCGACCACGTGCTGTCTCACCTCGGGCCAGAACCGGGAGAGGAGGCCGCCGACGGTGCCATCCACCTCGGCGAGTGATTCCGAGGGTTCGGCCCCGGCCGCGGCCACCCAGCGGACCAGCTCGCGGACCGGGACGCCCGCCTCGGCGCGAATCCTGGCCCGCGACTCTCCGGTCTCGACCGCTTCCACCGGCTCCAGCCGGTCCATGGCGCGGGTGCTCACCACCACGCCGACGATGCCGGAGTCGCTGACCACGACGCCGCAGCCCCACCCCACGTGGGTCACCGCCACCTTGTGTCCGCGGCACCAGGCCAGGAGCCGAGCCCAGTCGTCCAGATCGGTCACCCGGGCGACCGCGTCTGCCGGGCCGCCGCAGGAAAACGCCGTGCACGGCCCCACAGGCTCGTCCACGCCGAGTCCGTCGATCTCGAGCGCCCGCAGCTCGGCGCGGAGGGCGGCGTCCAGCCCCCCCTTGCGACCGCGGACGTCGCGGACCATCAGTCCCCGTCCCCGTCCGCCAGCACCACGAGCAGCTCGTCCGCCACCTGGTTGATGTCTCCAGCACCCAGGGTGATGACGATGTCGCCCTTGTTCACGGTGTTGCGCAGGAAGTCGACGATCTTCTCCCGCTCGGGGATGAACACGGCGTTCTTGTAGCCGTGCTCCCGCAGCCCCCGGTACAACGCCTCTCCAGAGACCCCTTCGACCGGCGCCTCGCCGGCTGCGTAGATGTCGGTGACCACCAGCATGTCCGTATCGTTGAACGCGCTCATGAATTCATCCTTGAGCGCCGCGATCCGCGAGTAACGGTGGGGCTGGAACACGCTGATCACCCGGCGGCCGAACCCCTCGCGGGCGGCCTCCAAGGTGGACCGGATCTCCACCGGGTGGTGCCCGTAGTCGTCGATCACCGTCACCCCGGCGCAGGATCCGCGGACCGTGAAACGGCGAGCCACCCCGTCGAAGCCCTCGAGCGCTCGGCGGATGATCTTGAACGGGATGTCGACCTCGAGGCTGGCTGCCACCGCTGCCAGGGCGTTGAGCACGTTGTGCCTGCCGGGCATCTGCAGCTCGACGGTGCCCAGCCAGCGATCGTGATGCATCACGGTGAACTGGCTGGTTCCGCCGTCGAACTTCAGGTCCACGGCATGCACCTCGGCCTGGCTCGACAGGCCGTAGGTGATGTAGCGCTTGTGGATCTGGGGGATGATCTGCTGGATCACCGGGTGGTCCAGGCAGATCACCGCCGCGCCGTAGAACGGCACCTTGTTGATGAAATCGATGAAGGCGGAGCGCAGGCTCTCGAAGTCGCCGTAGTGGTCCAGGTGCTCCGGATCGATGTTGGTGACCACCGCGATGGTCGGCGACAGCTTGAGGAACGATCCGTCGCTCTCGTCGGCCTCGGCGACCAGGTAGTCTCCGTCCCCCAGCTTGGCGTTGCTGTCCAGGGAGTTGAGGCGCCCCCCCACCACCACCGTCGGGTCCAGATTCCCGGCCGCCAGGCAATGGGCCAGCATCGAGGTCGTGGTGGTCTTGCCATGGCTGCCTGCGATGGCAAGACCGTGTTTCATCCGCATCAGCTCGGCCAACATCTCGGCCCGCGGGATGACCGGAATACCCCGTTCGTTGGCGGCCACCACCTCGGGGTTCTCGGTCCGCACCGCGCTGGAGGTGACCACGACGTGGCAGCCCTCCACGTTCTCCGGCCGGTGTCCCTTGGCCACCTGGGCCCCGAGCTGGACCAGCCGGCGGGTGGTCGCGCTCTCCCGCAGGTCCGATCCGGTGACCTCGTAGCCGAGGTTGAGCAGTACCTCGGCGATGCCACTCATGCCGATCCCGCCGATTCCGACAAAATGAACCCGCCTCGTCCGGCGGAACAAACCCTTCATACCTTCCTCCGCTCTCACGCCCCGGCGGACGCGATCAGCTCCTCGCAGCGTCGCACCACTTCGAAGCCGGCGTCCGGCCGGGCCAGCTCGCCCGCGGCCGCGGACATCCGCTCCATCTCCGCCCCGTCGGCCGCCAGACCGGCGATCTCCGCCGCCAGCGATTCCCCGTCCAGGGCACCGTCGAGCAGCAACCGAGCCGCGCCGTGGTCCACCAGCGTGCGCGCGTTGATCTCCTGATGGTTGTAGATCGCGTGGGGGAACGGGACCAGGATCGCCGGCCGGCGACAGATGGTCAGCTCGGCCACAGTCAGCGCTCCGGCCCGGCACACCACCAGGTCGGCCGCCCCGTAGGCCGCGGCCATGTCCTCGATGAATGCCGTCGCCTCGACGCCCTCGAATCCGGCCTCCTGGTAGCCCGCCCGGACCAGCTCCAGATCGGCGGGCCCGGTCTGGTGCACCAGCCGCAACCGTCCTCGCAGCTCCGCCGGCAGTCGGCCGACGGCGTCGACCATCGCCGTGTTCAGATGGTGCGCTCCCTGGGAGCCGCCGAACACCAGCAGGTGGAGCGGGCCGGCGGCGGGGGGGGTGCGCGGAGGCTGCTCGGCCAGCCGGCGGACCACGGACAGCCGGATCGGATTGCCGACAAATTCGCCGCGACCGCCGGGAAAACGCGACTCGGCGCTCGGAAAGCCGACGAACACCAGCCCGGCGAAGCGGGCCACCGTGCGGTTGGTGAAGCCGGGCACGCTGTTCTGCTCCATGACCGCGGTGGGCAGCCCAGCCAGCCAGGCAGCCAGGAGCACGGGACCCGACGCGTAGCCCCCCACGCCCAGCACCACGTCCGGCCCCACGTCACGCAGGATCGCCGCGCTCTGCCACAGCGAGACCGGGAGCTGGGCGGTGGAACGCAGCCGGCGGCCCAGGGATTTCCCCTTGATGCCGGCCACGTCGATGTAGCGGATATCGAGCCGATCGCGCTCGCTGGTGCGGCCCTCGATCCCGGCCTCGGTGCCCACATAGACCACCCGGGCGTCCGGATCGCGGTCGAGGATCGCGTCGCCGATGGCCACACCGGAAAAGAAGTGCCCTCCGGTGCCGCCCCCTGCGATGACCCAGCTGCGGCTCACCCTCACTGCCCCCGGCTGGGGCGGGACGCGGCGGAACGGGCGCCGCCGATGGGGGACCAGCGCCGGTCGGACGCGTCGGGCAGGCCGCCCACGATCCGGCGGTTGTCCACCAGCGCCTGGGAGCTGATGTTGAGCAACACGCCGACCATGAACAGGTAGGCGACCATCGACGAACCGCCGTAGCTGACGAACGGCAGTGTCAGCCCCTTGGTGGGCAGCAGACCCATGACCACCATCATGTTGATCACCGCCTGCAGGCCGATGATGAAGGTGATCCCGATGCCGAGCAGCCGACCGAACAGGTCCGGCGCCCGCCCGGCGAAGGTGGTGCCTCGATAGATGAACGCGCCGAACAGGATCAGGGTCAGCAACACCCCCCACAGGCCCATCTCCTCGCCGAGCACCGAGAAGATGAAGTCGGTGTGGGCGGCGGGCAGGTAGAACAGCTTCTGGGTGCCCGCGCCGAGGCCGGCACCAAACACCCCGCCGTTGTGGAACGCGAGCCAGCTCTGGATCAGCTGGAAGCCGGTATCCGCCTGATGGGGCCAGGGATCGAGGAAGGCGATGAAGCGATCGCGGCGGTACTCGGCGCCCATCATCGCGACGAAGGCCAACGGCGCGGCCGCGGCGAACAGGCCGGCCAGGTGCAGGATGCGGGTCCCCGCCACGAACATCATCGCGAACAGGATCGCCGCCAGCACGGCGGTGGTCCCGAAATCGGGCTCCACCAGGATCAACATCAGCGCCAGGCCGGCCACGATCAGGTGGGGCAGGATCCCGATGGAGAAGGTGTCGATGTGTCCCTGCTTCTTGGTCAGCGAGTAGGCCAGGTAGAGCACCAGGGCAAACTTGGCGAGCTCCGAGGGCTGCACGTAGAACGAGCCCAACGACAACCAGCGGGTGGCCCCGCCCTGGGTGCTGCCGATCCCCGGGATCAATACCAGGACCAGCATCAGCAGCACCGCACCCAGCACCGGGTAGGTCCAGCGCTTGTACAGCTGGTAGGGGATGCGCGATGCCACCAGCATCGCCGTCAGCCCGATACCGGCGTAGGTTGCCTGACGGAACAGGTAGTGGTGCTCCTTGCCGAACAGATCGGCGGCACGGATCGCACCTGCGGAGTAGACCATCACGATCCCCAGTCCGACCAGCAGCAGCACACAGGTCAGCAGGACAGGATCGATATGGCGCTGGACCGGTTTCATCGGAGCGCCTCCACCAGCGCGCGGAAGTGATCCCCGCGCTGTTCGAAATCACGGAACTGGTCGTAGCTGGAACAGGCGGGCGCCAGCAGCACCGTGTCGCCGGGGTAGGCTCTGTCGCGGGCCTCGGCCACGGCGGCGTCGAGATCGTCCACCCGCTGGTAGGTGATGTCCTCGCCAACCAGCGCCTCCTCGATCAGTGCCGCCGCTGCGCCGTACAGAACCGCACAACGTACGCGTCCCCGCATGGCCTCCACCAGCGGCCGGTAGTCGCCGCCCTTGTCCTTGCCGCCCAGCAAGATGACCGCAGCAGCAGCGCCGCGGGGTCCCACGGCGCCCTCCAGGGTCTTGGCGGCCGACGCCACGTTGGTGGCCTTGGAGTCATTGAACCACGACACCCGGTCCAGCGTTCGCACGTGCTCCATGCGATGGGGCAACCCGCGCAGCCGGGGCAGGGTGTCGCGGATCACATCCACGGGGACCCCCATCGCGCGGGCGCCTAGCGCCGCCGCCATCAGGTTCTCCACGTTGTGGCTGCCGGGGACCGGGAACGGCGACAGGTCGATCTCGTCGGTCCGGTCGCCCTCCCGCAACACGAGCACCCCCTCGCGGGCGTGCGCGCCATCTACATCGGACGCGCGGAAGGCCAGCAGACGGCTGGGCAGGTCCGCGACCATCTCCCGCACGATGGGGTCCGCGGCGTTGTAGACCACCACGTCCCCGGGTCCCAGGTTGGCGAAGATCCGCTCCTTGGCGGCGCGGTACGCGGTAAAAGCCGGATAGCGGTCCAGGTGGTCCTCGGTGCAGTTGAGCATTGCCGCGACCCGGGGGTGAAAGCCCGGCGCCGACTCGAGCTGGAACGACGAGACCTCGACCACGGCGGCGTCCCACCGCCTCTCGAGCACTCCCTCGCTGAGGGGAATCCCCAGGTTGCCGCCGACGAAGGTCGCCTGGCCGGCAGCCCGCAGCAGCTCGCCGGCAAACGTGGTCGTGGTCGACTTACCATTGGTGCCGGTGATGGCCAATACCGGGCAGCCCAGCTGGCCGGCTGCCAGTTCCAGTTCGCCCAGGACCGGTACGCCCGCGGCGATCGCCGCCGCCACCTGGGGCTGGTCCAGGGGGATCCCGGGGCTGAGCACCACCACGTCGGCGTCCACGAAATCCACGGACCGGTGTTCACCGAGTACGAGCGCGACCCCGAGGCCCGCGAGCTCGGTCGCCCCGTCGCCCAGGCTGTCGCCGCTGCGGAGATCGGTGCCGGTCACCTGTGCGCCCAGCTCGGCGCACAGCCGCGCCGCGCCGAGGCCGCTACGGCCCAGGCCCATCACCAGCACCCGCTTGCCGCGCAGCTCCACGGTCACCTCAGCTTCAGGGTGAGCACGGCCATCAGCGCCAGCAGGATGGAGACGATCCAGAATCGCACGATGATCTTGGGTTCCTCCCAGCCGATGAGCTCCAGGTGGTGATGGAAGGGCGCCATCTTGAACACCCGCTTGCCGGTCGTCTTGAAGCTGGCGACCTGGATCACCACCGACAGGGCCTCCCAGACGAAGATCCCGCCGACGATCACCGCCACCAGCTCGTTGCGGGTCACCACCGCGATGGCGCCCAGGATGCCCCCCAGCGGTAACGAACCCGTGTCCCCCATGAACACGGAGGCGGGGAAGGTATTGAACCAGAGGAAGCCGAGCCCGGCGCCCATGACCGTCACCGCCACGATGGACAGCTCGCCGGCACCCTCCACGTAGGGGATGTTGAGGTAGGCCGCGTATCCAGCGTGGCCGGCGAAGTAGGCGATCACGGCGATGGCCATCATCGAGGTCATCACCGGTCCGATGGCCAGGCCGTCGAGGCCGTCGGTCAGGTTGACCGCGTTGGCAAAGGCCACGATCACGAAGGCAGCGAACGGGACATAGAACCAGCCGAGCTCGATCTCGACACCCTTGAAGACGGGCAGGGGAATGGACGTCGCCAGATCGCCTGCGAGCATCAGCCAGACGAGGACCGCTCCGGAGATGGCAAACTCCAGGAGCAACCGGATCTTCCCCGACAGACCCGCGCTGTCGCGCTTGGCGACCTTCTTGTAGTCGTCGACGAAGCCCACCACGCCGAAGCCGAGCGCGATGATGACCACCCCCCACAACATCCGCGACTCCGGGCGTGCCCAGAGCACGGACGCGGTCACGATGGCCACCAGCATCAGCAGACCGCCCATGGTCGGTGTGCCGGCCTTCTTCAGATGGGACTGGGGTCCGTCCTCGCGGATCGCCTGGCCGGCGCGGGCCGCCTGCAACCAGGAGATGAAGCGCGGGTAGGCGAACCACGTGATCACCACGGCGGTGACCAGCGCCGCCGCCGAGCGGAACATGATCGAGCCGAACACCCGGAACGGGCCGTAGGCGTCGGACAGCTGTTCTAACCAGCTCAGCACCCGAGTTCCTCCTTCAGCGCGGTGACCACCCGCTCCATTCGCATTCCCCGTGAGCCCTTGACCAGCAACCGGTCATCGGGTCTCAGGTCATCCCGAAGAAGACCGGCGACCTCGTCGGCGTCTTCCCGCCACAGGGCACATTCCGTGGGCATCCCCGCGGCCAGGGCGCCCTCCATCGCATGCCAGCTCAGGGGCCCGACCGCCACGAGCCGATCCACCCGCAGCTCGGCGGCGAGGCGCCCGATCTCCCTGTGGAGGGCGGGGCCGGTCGGACCCAGCTCGAGCATGTCGCCCAGCACCGCCACGCACCGCCCCTGGCGGGATCCGCTGGTCAGCGTGCGCAGCGCCGCCTTCATCGATCGGGGGTTGGCGTTGTAGCTGTCATCGAACACCAGCACGTCACCCAGGGTCAGGGCCGCCATCCGTCCCGCGGGTAACCGGACGTTCTCCAGTCCCCCGACGATGGAGTCCAGCGGTACCCCGGCGGCCCAGGTGACCGCCGCCGCAGCGGCCACGTTCTCCACGTTGTGCCGCCCGGGGAGACCCAGGTCCACGACCAGCTCCTGGCCGATCATCGAGAGCCAGATCCGGTGGCCGTAGTCACCGCGGGGCTCCACCTTGACGATCCGCACATCGGCGGTCGGGTTGGTCCCGAAGCGGATCTCACGGGCCCCCTCGGGGCGCGGGAACAGGGCTGCGAGCGGATCGTCGGCGTTGCTGACCAGCAGATCCCCGGGGTGAGCACCCTCGAACAGCTCCCCCTTGGCCCCCGCGACAGCCTCCAGGTCCGCGAAATTCTCCAGATGGGCCGGCGCGACGTTGGTGATCAGTCGGATGGTCGGCTGGGCGATCTCCGCCATCCGGCGGATCTCGCCCGCGGCGCTCATGCCCATCTCGAGGGCCATCCACCGCATATCCTCCTGCCAGTGCAACAGGGTCAACGGCAAGCCGATCTCGTTGTTCAGGTTTCCCTGGGTCGCCAGCCCGCGACTGCCCCCGGACATCACCGCGGCGATCATCTCCTTGGTGGTGGTCTTGCCGGACGAGCCCGTCAGTCCGAGGACGGGCACGGACACCGAGGCTCGCACCCAGGCGGCCAGGGCGCCGAGGGCACGCAGGGGATCGTCGACGGTGATCAGGAACCGGCCAGCCGGCGGGTCGATCCGGGCCACCGGGTGGTCGGCGGCGACGACGGCGCCGGTGGCCGCGTCCTCGAGGACCTTGGCCACGAAATCGTGCCCATCGAAGCGTTCACCCGCCAGGGCGATAAAAAGCCGATCGGCGGTCGCCAGCCGCGAGTCGGTCGTCACCCGCCAGCGGCCGGCGGCAACCTCACCGCGTAGCTCACCGCCCACGATCCCGGGGAGATCGCGACCGTCGAAGCGGAAGGGCGGCGCAAAGGGCGAATTCATCGCGCCTCGCCCGCCAGAATGGCCTCACGGGCCACCTCCCGGTCATCGAAGGGGCGCGACGAATCGCCGATCACCTGGACCTGCTCGTGGCCCTTGCCGGCGATCAGCACCAGATCCTGAGGTCCGGCGGCCGCCAGCGCGGCGCCGATGGCAGCCCGACGGTCGACCTCGGTCCGATGGGGAGTGCCCACGGGTGCCACCCCGACCAGGATCTGATCGATGATCGCCTGCGGATCCTCACCGCGGGGATTGTCCGACGTGACCACCAGCTGGTTCGATCCCCCGGCGGCGACCTGGCCCATCAGCGGGCGTTTTCCCTGATCCCGGTCTCCGCCACAGCCGAACACGGTCCATATCTGTCCCGGTACCAGGGGCCGCAGCGCGGCGAGCACCGATGCCAGCGCGTCGGGGGTGTGGGCGTAGTCGACCAGCACCCTCGGTCCGGTCCCTCCCTCCGCGACCATCACCGGCTCGAGCCGCCCGGGCACCCGGCGCAACGCCCGCAGACCCGCGGCGATGGCGGCCGGGTCCACGCCGAGGGCCAGTGCTATCCCCACCGCCACGGCGATGTTGCACACGTTGAAGTGGCCGACCAGCGACGAGCGCAGCGGGATCGGACCCGCCGGGGTCACGAGCTCGCCGCGGATTCCATCCAGGTCGATCTCCAGCTCCCGGGGCCGCACGACGGCGTCACTCCCGGCGATGGCGGAGGTCGTCGTCACCGGCGACCAATCCCGGGCCAGATCGGCGGCTCGGGCGTCGTCCAGGTTGACCACCAGGGTCCGTCTGGGCTTGGAACTCTCCGTCAGCAGCTCGGTCACGATGCGCCGCTTGGCTTCGAAATAGGTGTCCATCTCACCGTGGAAGTCGAGATGATCACGGGTGAGATTCACGAACGCCGCCACATCCAGATGGGTGCCGACCGCCCTGCCCTGGGCGAGGGCGTGGGAACTGATCTCGACGACCGCGGTATCCACCCCGGCATCTCGCATCTGCGCAAGGGTCCGCTGCAGCTCGGGGCCGTCGGGGGTGGTGTGGGTGGAGGGCCGCGACCGTCCCGACAGGCGCACGCCCGTGGTCCCGATCACACCCACCGACTCCCCTGCGCGCCCCAGCATCGCCTCGAGCAGATACGTGACCGTGGTCTTGCCATTGGTCCCGGTCACCCCGACGATCCGCAGCGCGCGGCTTGGCTCACCGTAGTAGGCCCCCGCCAGCCGGGCCAGGGCGCGGCGGGCGTCGGGCACCCTCACCGTCGTGGTCCCCTCGGGGATGGGCACGGCCGGTTCCCGCTCCATCAACACGGCGACGGCGCCCGCGGCGACGGCGTCGCCGACAAATCGATGGCCGTCGGTCAGCGCGCCGGGGATGGCAGCGAACAAGCTGCCCGGGACCACGGTCCGCGAGTCACAGGTCAGCGAGGCGATCGCCCCGCGGCCGGCGCCGCGGACCTCCGCCTGCGGCAGCAACCGCACGGCGTCCGCCACGTCGAGGGAAGCCATCCTCAGTCCGAGGCCTCGGCGCTGCCGTCTGCCGAGAAGAACAGCGCGACGGGGTCACCCTCACGAACAGGCACGCCCGCGGCCGGCGTCTGCCGTACCAGGAATCCGCTGCCCTCGACCTGGACATCCAGGGAGTGGTCGGCCAGGGCCCGGAGCGCGGGCCGCAGGGTCAGGCCGCCCAGGTCGGGCATGGTCGGCAGACCATCGAGATGGTCCACCAGCTCGCCCACCGACATGGCCAGCTGGCCGTCGGCCTCTGGCTCATCCAGACCACCGTCGACCGGTACGGCTGGATCTGCGCTGCCCGGTTCTGCGGACCCCGGATCCTCGCCGTCGCCCACCCCGGCCGGCGCCTCGCCACCGATCCCGCCCACCAGCGCATCACCCTGCGCAACCTGGTCCGGATCCTCGCCATTGACCATCCAGGACGCCATCGGCGGCAGGCCCATGGTCTGCAGCGAACGGGAGGCGATCTCCTTGAACACCGGACCGGAGACGGTACCGCCGTAGTGCTTGCCCTGCGGTTCGTCCACCACCACCACGATCACCAGCTCGGGATCCTCCAGCGGCGCGAAGCCGATGAAGGAGCTGACCCACATCGAGCGGTCGTACCGTCCGGTCTCCGAGTTGACCTTCTGGGCAGTCCCGGTCTTGCCCCCAGAGGTGTAGTGTTCGAGTCGCGCCTTCGGTCCGGTGCCCCCCTCGAGGACCACCAGCCCCATCATCTCGCGGACGGAGTCGGCGGCGGCCGCGCTGAAGGGCCGGTCGACCACGGTCGGCTCCCGGGTATCCACGACCTGTCCTTTCCGGCCCACTATCTCCAAGATCACCCGCGGCCTGTACAGGGTGCCGCCGTTGACGATGGCCCCCAGCGCCGACGCCAGCTGCATGCCGGTCACCGACACACCCTGGCCGAAGGCGTGGGTCGCCAGGCCGATGCGTCGCCAGCTCTTCCAGCCCCGCAGGATGCCGCCCGATTCCCCGGCCAGGTCCACGCCGGTCGCACGGCCGAACCCACAGCGCTGGTAAGCGTCGTGCAGGGTCTCGGCGCCCATCCGCTGGGCGATCTTGGCCGAGCCGATGTTGCTGGAGACCTGCAGGATCTCCTCGATGGTCATCAGGTCGTAGGGGTGCGTGTCGTGGATCGTGTTGCGCCCGATGCGCAACGAACCGTGCTCGCAGTCGAACTCCTCGCCGGGCTGGATCGCGCCGATGTCCAGCGCGCTGGCCATCAAGAAGGGCTTCATGATCGAGCCCGGCTCGAAGGTGTCGGCCACAGCGCGGTTGCGGAACGTACCTCGTTCGTATTCGGTGAAGTGGTTCGGGTCGAGGGCCGGCATGTTGGCCAGCGCGAGGATGTCGCCGTTGTCGGGGTCCATCACGATGGCGAAGGCACCCCTGGGCGTGTAGGCCTCCACGACCCGCCCCAGCGCCTGTTCGGTGATGAACTGGATCTGGCGATCGATGGTCAGGGTGATGGACTGCCCCTCGGTGGAGCGCTTGACCACGATCCCCTCGGGGGTGATGTTGCGGCGACGGCCGTCTCGCAGGGCGACATAGGTCTCCTTCTCGCCCATCAGGATCTCGTCGTAGCGGGATTCCAGCCCTTCCAGCCCGTTGCCGTCGATACCGGCGAAGCCCAGCAACTGGCCGCCGAGCTGCCCGTTGGGGTAGGTCCGGTGTGCTTCGGCGGTGCAGCGGACTCCCCGGATCCCCAGCTCCCTGACCCGGTCGCCGATGGCCGGATCGACCTGCCGGCGCAACCAGACGAACCTCCCCTCGAGGCGCAGCTTCCGCAGCAGCTCGTCTTCGGGCAGCTCGAGGACCGGGGCCAGCTCGCGCGCCGCCCCCAGCGGGTCCTCGACCAGCGCGGGATCGGCGAACACAGAATCCAGGGTCACCGAGGCGGCCAGCTCGTGGCCGTGGCGGTCGAGGATCGAGCCCCGCTTGGGATTGAGCACCACCGTGCTCTGGTACTGGCTGGCGATGCTCGCTTCCAGCTGCGGATCGGGGATGACCATCAGGGTGACGGCGCGGTAGGCCAGCGCGCCGAAACAGAGTCCGAAGAAGATCAGGACGGCCCAGGTCCTCCACTGGACGACCTGCTGGCCCTGCGCCGACTGGTGCGGCCCGCTGTCGAAGCGGGAGCGCCGTCCGCGTCGTGGGTGTCCACCGCTGGCCATTCCGCCCCCCTCACTCCACGCGGATCTTGAGGCCGGGGCTGGGCGCGGCCATCCCGAGCTCGGAGGCCTTCTCGGTCAGGTAGGCGGGCGATCGCAGCCCCGCCACCTGGATCCCGAGCTGCTGCTGCTCCCGCGCCAGCTCCGCCCGCTCGGCGCGCAGCCTGTGGACTTCGTAGGTGAGCTGGGTGGTCTCCATCTTTGCCCAGGCCACGAACAGCCCGGCCGCCAGCAGGTAGGCCAGCGCCACCCAGGGCAGCCACCTCCTGGCGAGCACCAACCGCCTTCCCGTACCCGTTACCTTGGCCCCACCCGACCCCGGGAGATTCGACGTCCGCGTCATCTTCCGCCTCCACATCCAGCGCTACTGCATCTGCGTCGTCGAGGCTACGCCCAGGACTCGTCTGTCCGCACGGCCACCCGCAGCCGTGCCGACCGAGACCTCGGGTTTCGCTCGACCTCTCCTGCCGAGGGCATCACGGCCCTCTTCCGCTCCAGCTCCAGCATCGGCTTCCGCCCACAACTGCATATCCCGAGATCGGGGGGGCAAAGGCACGGGTTGGCCATGTTCCGCATGAACCGCTTCACGGTTCGGTCTTCCAGCGAGTGGAAGCTGATCACCGCCAGCCTCCCTCCCACAGCGAGCAACCGCAGGCTGTCGGGCAGCGCTCGCTCCAGCTGCCCCAACTCGTCGTTGACCGCGATCCGAAGGGCCTGGAAGGTCTGCGTGGCGGGGTGGATCCGGCGCTTGCGCCCCCCCGCCGCCGACGCGACGACGCCGGCCAGGTCCCCGGTCCGCTCGAAGCGGGCTTGCCCGCGGCGACGGACGACGGCGCGGGCGATGCGGCGGGACGCCCGCTCCTCTCCCAGCCGGAACAGCAGATCCGCCAGCTCCGACTCCTCGAGATCGTTGACCAGGTCCGCAGCCGTCACTCCACCACCGCGGTGGTAGCGCATGTCGAGGGCGCCGTCGTGACGGAACGAGAAACCCCGGTCGGGATCATCCAGCTGGTGGGAACCGATGCCCAGATCGAGCAACACGCCATCCCAGCTGGCGTCTCCTCGTCCGGTCCGGGCTGCCTGGTCCCTCATCGCGATGTACGAGCTCCTCACCACACGCACCCGCTCGCCAAAACGAGCCAGGCGCGCCGCCGCGGCCTCTGCAGCCGCGGGGTCCCTGTCCAGCCCCAGGAGGAAACCGCTCCTCCCGAGGCGAGCCGCGATGGCCTCCGCATGCCCACCGCGCCCCACCGTCCCGTCCAGGTAGCAGCCATCCGGCCGCACCTGGAGCGCGTCGATGGCCTCCGTCGCGAGTACCGGAACGTGCCCGGCGGCTGACAACGTCGTACCTCACATACCCTCATCGTCGAGTGGCACCGCGAGGTCGTCGACGAAGTCGTCGACGTCCATGTCCGCGGTCTCGGCCACCTGACGATTCTCGAAGCGATCCCGATCCCAGATCTCGATCTGGCCCAGGTAGGACAGCACCACGACCTCCCGCTCCAGTCCGCCCTTGCTCCGCAAGGGTGGGGGGATCAGGATCCGCCCGAGCTTGTCGACAGAGACCTCGTGCGCATTGGCCAGGAAACCGATCACGAAGGACCGGGCCTTGCGGCTGAAAAGCGACCGCCGCGAGACCTTGGCTTCCAGCTTGCGCCAGTACTCGGTCGTGTAGCCCTGGAGGCTGTCATCGAAGAAGGCGAGGACCAGGGAGCCTTGCTCGTGGGCCTTGACGGCCTCCTTGAGCCTGGCGGGAAGGGTGAGACGCCCCTTGCTGTCCAGCGAGCAGTGGAAACAGCCTTGAACATTGTACACCGGTCCACCCCGGCGATACCGGAACGACCCGGCCGCCACCTGCGATCCACTTCGATCTAAATTGATCCACCGACCACCACGTTATCCCACTTGCAGGCCCGATCTGTCAACGCGTTTTTCGCCACGAAGGCCACATCGCCCCCCCTCGGCGGGTCGGTGGTTAACACATTGAAATCACAGGGTTTTTTTGATAATCTGATCTCAACCACAAGATGTAGTGGCGTTGCGTTTTTGCAACCCCGCATCTGGTGGTTCCGGGGAATCGACGATGGCCGCGATCCGACCCATCTGCGAGAACCGCCGGGCACGGCGCGAATACGAGGTCGACGAGACCCTCGAGGCGGGTCTCGTGCTGGAAGGCTCGGAGGTCAAATCCCTCCGCGCTGGAACCGCAAACCTGGCGGACGCCTACGTCCAATTCCGCAACGGCGAGGCCTTCCTGGTGGGGGTTCACATCGCCCCCTACACACAGGCAAATCGCCTCAACCACGAGCCGAGACGGGAGCGGAAGCTGCTGCTGCACGCCCGCGAGATCAGGAAGCTGGGCCAGCGGGTTGCAGAGCGGGGCTACACCGTCATCCCGCTGAAGATGTACTTCCTCGGCGCCCGGGCCAAGGTCCAGCTGGGGCTGGCCCGGGGAAAGAAGCTCTACGACCGGCGGGCGGACCTGCGCAAGCGCGAGGACGAGCGGGACATGGCCCGGGCCCTGCGCCGGGACGGCCGTGAATGAGGGGCCGCGATCCGTGGGCTCCCTTGGCGTCGATCGCCGTCGCGCTCGCCATCCTACCGGCCGGTCCGTCCCGGGCTGCCGAGGGCTGGGAGCCGGCAGCGCCCGACGCCGACGGCGACTGGCTGGTGACCTTCCTGGACGAGGCGGACTTTCACGAGGAGGCGTTCAACCTCGGCGCCGCCCTCCGCCGCTACCGGCAGGCCTGCGAACTCACCCCTCCCGGCGGCGCGGGAACCGCGTGGTGGAACGACTGGGTCGAGGGGTGCGAGGGGATGGTCGACGCGGCCTTCGCCCTCGAGGACTGGACCGCCCTGGACCAGGCGCTCCGGGCGCTGCTCGTCGCCCGACCTGGGCACCTGTTCGGGCCGGCGCGTTTTCCCCCGCTGGTGATCCAGCGCGCCGCCGAGCTGGGCCAGACGTTGTCCTGGGGGCAGCTGGCCATCGAAGGGCCGCCCGTCCCGGTGTCACTGGACGGACGCCCCTTGGGCGTCCCCCCCCTGCACCTGGCGAGGGTGCCCGTGGGCAGCCACCGGATCGAATGCGGTGGGTTCGGCCGGACGGTGGCCATCGAGACTGGCGCGAAGACGACCGCGCGCTGCCCCAACGGGGCGGCGACCGGCGCGCTGTTCGAGCGACTCGATCCCACGCAGCCGAGCTGGATCGGCGACGGTGAAGCCGAGGGCATTCGACCGGGGGTCTGGGTGTTCAGCGGTGGCGAGACCGCCGTCGGACTGCGGGTGGAGCCCGCCGACGACGACGTCGAGCGCTGGTACACCGCCGTTCGCGCCGTGCGGACGCGCTGACCGCCGCCGATTGACAGGACGCTGGTGAATACCCACGATCCCCGACGCATCATGAAACACGACCGTCCCCTCCAACCGCTTGCCCTGGCCGCGATGCTGATGCTGACCGCGTGTTGCGGCGGGAGCGGTGTGCCGGGCGAGGGGCTGGCGATCGGCGACCAGGCCCCGGACTTCGAGCTCCAGGACATCTACGGTCTGAGCGCCAGGTCCCTGTCCGAGCAGCAGGGCAAGGTCGTGCTCGTCAACTTCTGGGCCAGCTGGTGCCTCCCCTGCCGCATGGAGATGCCTGAGCTCGAGACCCTGTGGAACCGCTACGAGGAGGACGGGCTGGTGATCCTCGGGGTCAACGTGGACGCCGACGCCCGGGATGCACGCTCCTTCCTCGACGAGGTACCCGTCAGTTTTCCGGTGTTGTGGGACGAGCGGAGCGAGGTGTCGGACCTCTACCGGGTGATGGCCCTCCCGCGCACCGTGATCGTGGACCGCAAGGGGCGAGTGCGCGCGCGCTTCGACGGCTTCGACAGCTCGACCTTGACGGTGATCACTCGCGAGGTGGGCGATTTGCTGGAGGAGCAACCGTGAGCCGCCGGACCGTCGTCGGGATCGCCGTCCTGCTGCTGGCCCTGGTCGGTGTGGGCGCTGCCGTCGACCTGACGCTCGAGCACGTCAAGGTCATCGAGGCCGCGATCCTGGAGACCGAGCACGAGAGCTGGTGTCAGGTGGAGGGCACGAGCTTCGACTGCGCGAAGGTCAGCTCCTCGCGCTGGTCCGAACACCCGCTCCCGTGGTTCCGCTACCCGCTGCCGACCTCGATTCCTCCGCTGGGGTTCTTCGCCGGCTTCGCCGTCCTGGTGCTGCTCGGCCTGTTCCGGCAGGGTCGCAAGGGGCTCAGCGCTGCCGAGGTGCGCGATCAGACCCTGGCCTTCGCCTGGCTGCTGTTGCTTCCGGCGGCGGTGGTCGACCTGCTGCTGATCTACGTGATGAAGTTCCAGCTGAAGACGTGGTGCATCGTCTGTCTCGGCATCGATCTGGCCACGCTGACGCTGATAATCCTGACTCCGCTGGTGCGCAGCCGAGGCTGGCGAGGACTGCTCGGCGACGCCTTCCGCGCCCTCTTCCGCCATTACAACTGGCTGGTGTTCGCCGCGGTGTTCGTGGCCACGGTGCTGATCGGCCAACGCCAGTACAGCGCCACGCTGGATCCGATCATCGAGCAGGGCCGGGCCAAGGCCGAAGAGGATCGCAGGAACGCGCTGGACGAGTTCGCCGACACCTTCGCGGACCAGACGCCGATCATGGGCCTGCTGCGCGGGGACGAATCCCACCGGGGCACGCCGGGGGCGCCCTTCCAGGTGATCGAGTTCGCGGACTTCCAGTGCCCCTACTGTGCGGTCGCGGCCCTGGAGATCCACGAGCTGACGGAGGCCTATCCGGGGCTGATCGACTTCGCCTTCCGCCACTATCCCCTGTGCAAGGACTGCCACCCCTACGTGTCGCGCAACCTGCATCCGGACGCCTGCATGGCGGCCTACGCCCTGGAGTGCGCCGGGCGCCACGGCAAGTACTGGGAGATGTACGACTCCCTGTTCACGATCTTCGCCAAGGCCAGCTCGGAGAAGACCCGGCCGACGGTGGAGAACATGCGGGAGATCGCGCACTTCCTCGAGATCCCGGCCTCCGAGTTCTACTACTGCCTGGAGGAGGAAGAGGTCAGGGCCGCGGTGATCCAGGACGTGGAAGACGGCCGCAAGGCCGGGGTCCGTGGCACACCCGCCGTGTTCGTCAACGGCGTGCTGATCGACAAGGGCGGCGGCTCGCCGGCCTACCTCGAGCGTCTGCTCCGCGACCACCTCACCGCCCACGGCCAGCCCCTCCCCTCCCCTCTCCTGCTGGAGGAGTAACGCCCGTGGCCCGTGGCTGGCACCGGATCGCGGTGACGATCCCGGCCGCGGCGGTGGAACGGGTGGGTGACGTGTTGCTCGAAGCGGGGGCGACCGGCCTGGTGGAGGACTACCCCCAGCTGCGAGATGAAGGACCGGCCCTGTCCGGTGATCCCGGCGAGTGGGCGCCCCCTCCCCCGCCGCCCGCCGACGGCACGGTGGAGCTCGCGGGGTATCTGCCCGGGGACCAGGACCCGGTCGAGGCGCTTCGCCAGGTCGAGGCCCGGCTGGCGGAGTTGGCCGGACTGGCGGGCGTCCACCCGCGGCTGGAGCGGGTAGCCGACGAGGACTGGGGCAAGTCCTGGCGGGAGCACTACACCGCCGTGGACGTGGGCCGCCGGCTGCGGATACGCCCGTCGTGGGAGCCGGCGGGAGACGGAACCCGCATCGAGATCGTGATCGACCCCGGCATGGCCTTCGGCACAGGCACCCACTTCACCACCGCCGCCTGCCTCGAGCTGCTCGAGGGGGCTGTCGACGGCGCCGATGGCCCCCCCTCCGTGCTGGACGTGGGCACCGGCACCGGGGTGCTGGCCATCGGCGCCGCCCAGCTGGGCGCCGGCCCCGTGGTGGCCTTCGACACCGCCGCCGACGCCATCGACGTGGCCCGCGCCAACCTGACCCTCAACAGGGTCGCCAGCCGGGTCGAGCTGCGGCAGGGCACCCTCGCCGACGAGCCCCGCCGGTTCGACCTCGTCCTGGCCAACCTGCTCGCCCCCCTGCTGTGCCACCTGGCCCCGGACCTGGCCGCCGCGGTCGCCGACGGCGGCCGGCTGATCGCGTCCGGGCTGCTGGCCGAACAGCAGCCGGAGGTGGTCCAGTCCTTCGCTGCCGCCGGGCTATCGCTGGCCGAGACGCGGACCGACGGGGAGTGGGTGGCGCTGGTCGTGGAGAAGTAGCCCGGGATCGCAGCCGCCGGTCGTGCCAGAATGGGCGCCACATGCCGTGCGATTGGAATGCTCATGCGAATCCTTCTCTACGGTGGAATCCTCCTGATCTCCGCGGCGCTGCTCCCCGGCTGCCCCGGGGACGAACCGACGGATCCCGACGCCCCCGCCGCCGATCTCACGGCGACCGCGACGGGCTGACCAACGCGATGGAGGTCCAGATCGGCACCAACCCCACCGATCCCGACACCGACGGCGACGGGACCACCGACGGCGCGGAGCTGGCCAGGGGGAGCGATCCACTCGGTCCCGGGACCGGGGAGGCGGCGCCCGCCGAGGAGGCCGCCGCGGAGCCAGCGGCCGCTGCGCAGGTGGAGGACGAATACGAGAGCCTCACGATCGGCACGGTGACCGACTCCAGCGAGAACAGCGCGTCGGACAAGCTCGAGCGGCTGTGTACCAACGACTTCTCGGTCTCGTTCCGCTTCATGGCCGACGACGGCAGCGACGAGTGGAAGATCGTCCTGGAGGACTCGGACGACTCGACGGTGACCTACGTCAACCTCGATGACGACGAGACCCTCGAGATCGGGGCTCCCAGCAACGACTTCACCCTGGATCCACCCGCGGACGACGACGAGGAGCACCGGGCCTCGATCCGCTTTCGCCGGTCCAAGCTATCGGTCTCCATCGACGGCAAGTCCATCGTGTCGGGCCACGCCGTCGACAGCTACGACGGCTGCCTGCACCTGAAGGTGGGGATGCACGACGGCATGACCCTGTCGAGGCTGCGGGTGAAACACCGCTGAGTCGCCGCGGCGACCCGGATCATCGCCCGGGGCGGCGGCGGCGGGACAACAACACACTCGCCAGCGCGAGGAGCGCCACCGCGGGTGTGGTGGTCCGGCCGCTGGCGAGCCGGCACTGGCAGTCGTCCGGTTGCTCCTCGCTGGTGTCGTCGTCATCGTCGCCCGGGATGTCGTCGTCGTCATCGTCGTCGTCGTCCGCGACCTCACAGTCCCCGTCGTCGCCGTCGATGTCCCCGTCGCAGTCGTTGTCGACGCCGTCGTCGCAGACCTCGGCCGCGGCCGGGTTCACGTCCGGATCCTCGTCGTCGCAGTCGTCGCCCGCGGTGCCGCCGTCGTAGCCGTCGCCGTCCACGTCGGACAGCTCGGCGCCGTCGCAGTCGTTGTCCACCCCGTCGTAGGGCACCTCGTCGTTGCCGGGGAACGCGTCGCCGTCGTTGTCGTCGCAGTCCGGCGGGTCGTCACAGGTGCTCACCCCGTCGCCATCGGCGTCCGCCGGATCCAGCGCCGCGTCGAAGTCCTGGCAGTCGCCGTCGCAGGTGGAGTAACCGTCACCGTCCTCGTCGTCGAGCTGCAGGTCCGCGTCGCCGTCGTCGCAGTCCCCTTCGCACGACATCCAGTCGTCGCCGTCGCCGTCCTGCTCGTCCAGGGGCAGGTCGCCGTCGCAGTCGCTGTCCTTGCCGTCACAGATCTCGGCGGCGCCCGGGTAGACGGCCGCGTCGTCGTTGTCACAATCCCCCTGGCAGGCGTTGAGTCCGTCACCGTCCAGGTCCTCGTCCACGTCCTCGTCCACCGTCCCGTCGCAGTCGTTGTCCAGCTGATCACACTGCTCGGGTGCCCCGTCGTAGGTCACCGGATCGGTGTCGTCACAGTCGCCCTCGCAGACCATCTGGCCGTCGCCGTCCGCGTCCTCCTCGTCCACGGTCACGCCGTCGCAGTCGTTGTCGGTCCCGTCGCAGATCTCGGTGGCTCCCGGGAAGGCTGCCGGGTCGGTGTCGTCGCAGTCCCCGTCGCACAGGGACAGGCCGTCGCCGTCGAAGTCCACGCCCTCGTCGGTCAGCGGGTTGCAGTCGTCGTCGAGCCCGTTGCAGACCTCGTCGACGTCCGGGTGGACCGCGTCATCCGCGTCGTCGCAGTCCCCGTCACAGACAGCGAAGCCGTCCCCGTCCCCGTCCAGGGTCTCGTCCGTGGCGGGGTCGCAGTCGTCGTCGACGCCGTTGCAGATCTCGTCGGCCCCCGGATACACCGCTGGATCGGAGTCGTCGCAATCCCCGCCACATTCATCGGATCCGTCCAGGTCGTCGTCGACCTCCTCGTCGTGTAGGACACCGTCGCAGTCGTTGTCCACCCCGTCGCATGGGGCCTCGACCGCGTCCGGGCTGACGGCGGGATCGGCGTCGTCGCAGTCTCCGTCGCAGAGGCTCCAGCCGTCCCCGTCCGCGTCCGCTTCGGCCGCATGCAGGGAGCCGTCGCAGTTGTCGTCCACACCGTTACATTCCGCCTCGGTGGCTCCCGGGTGGACGTCCGCGTCGCCGTCATCGCAGTCATCCGCGCTGGCCACGAAGCCGGGGGGTGCCAAGCAGGCCGCGACCGTGACCGCCGCGTCGCCGTGGCCGTCCCCATCGGTGTCCGCGTACCAGGTCGGCGCGTCGATGGCGTCGTCCTCGTCCGTCACCCCGTCGCAGTCGTTGTCCACCCCGTCACACAGCTCCGCGGCGGCGGGGTTCACGGCGGCGTCGTTGTCGTCGCAGTCGTCCGCGTTGGCCACCCGGCCGAGGATCTCCTCGCAGGCGGTCGCGGCGTCGCCCGGATCGCCGTACCCGTCTCCATCCGCATCGGCGTACCACGGCGGCGCGTCGATGGCGTCGTCCTCGTCCACCGTCCCGTCGCAGTCGTTGTCCAGCCCGTCGCACCACTCGGGCGCCCCGGGGTTGACCAGCGCGTCGGTGTCGTCGCAGTCGCCGGGGGTGATCACGTACCCCGGGGGTTCGGCGCAGGCCGGCATGGTGGTGGCCGGATCGCCGAATCCGTCCTGGTCCGCGTCGGCGAACCAGGTCTCCGCGTCGATGGCGTCGTCCTCGTCCACCGTGCCGTCGCAGTCGTCGTCGACCCCGTTGCACAGCTCGTCCGCGCCGGGGTGGACCGCCGCATCCCCGTCGTCGCAGTCGCTGCCACCGACCGCCGCGGCCGCGTACCCGTCCCCGTCCACGTCGGTCAGGTCGTCCCCGTCGCAGTCCTGGTCGATGCCATCGTAGGGCAGGTCCTCAGTGCCGGGGTTGACCTCGGGATCCTCCTCGTCGCAGTCGTCCACCATCGTCCAGCCGTCGCCGTCCAGGTCGATCCCGGGACCGCCGCCGCCACCGAAGGCGCCGATGTCGGCGACCGAACCATCGGGATCGGTGGTCGCCGGATCGCCGGCGTCGATCAGCGTGGAGGCATCGTCCAGCGCCAGGAAGTCGTCGAAGCAGGCGCCGTCGGCGTCGAAGTCCACGAACAGCGGCACCTCCTCCAGGTTGCTGGCCGGCAGGGCCACCAGCGCGCCGTCGACGGCTCCGTCGTAGTTCGACCAGAAGTTGTTGTACTCGACGGTGGCCGCGGGGACCGCCGGATCGACGTACAGTGCCACCCCGTCCAGGGAGTAGGCGGCGATGTTGTTGCGGAAATCCAGCGAGGTCGTGCTGGGGCCCAGGTACAGGTGCGAACCCTCGGTGTTCCCGGTGTTCTCGACGAAGGTGTTGTTCAGGAAGGTGAAATCGGACCCGTCAGCGTACACCGCCCCGCCGTGGGCGGCCTCGTTGTTCTGGAACACCGAGCGCGTGACCTCGCTGGGCGTGGCCGCCAGGTTCAGCGCCCCCCCCTTGTAAGCCGAGCTCCCGCCGCAGACCAGGTTGCCGCTCCAGTCCAGCGAATCGGCGCTGGAGGCCTGCAGGGCGCCGCCGTTGGGTGCCTCGTTGGACTCGAACACCGAGTCGGTGACCGTCGCCGATGCCCCGGAGCCATCCAGGTAGATCGCGCCGCCCACGTAGCCGGCTTGGTTGCCCTCGAAGGTGCAGCCGCTGAACGAGCCGGTGCTGCCATCGTCGATGTAGGCGGCCCCGCCGTAGTACCAGGCGGTGTTGTTCCGGAAGATCCCGCCAACGAAGGTCGGCGACGAGGCCGAGAAGTAGGCGCCGTAATAATACTGGGAGTCGACGACCTCCACATCGATGAAGGTCGGTGCCGCGGAGTACGAGCCGTACGCCCAGTAGCCGTAGACGAACCGGAACACCGAGTCCGACACCACAGGAGCGGAGCCCGAGGTGTACACCCCGTAGCTGCCGGATGGCAGGAAGGTCACGCCGCCGACCGACGCGTCGCTTCCCTCCCCGGCGGTGGCCGAGAATCCGGTCGAGCCCGACACGACGACGGTCGCGCTGCCGAACGCCGACTCGAGGGCGATGGCCCGGCCACCGAAGTTGATCGTCTCGTCGTAGATACCGGGGTACACGACGATCGACTCGGTGTTGGTGGCGGCGGCGACGGCCTCGGCGATGGTGGTGTAGGCACCCGGCAGATACGTGCTGACGGTGTAGTCGTAGGCGCCGGTCACGTCCACCCGGGGATCGACACCGCCCGCCCCCACGTCGGCGGCGCCGCCCGCCGGGTCGTTCATGCCCGGAGGACCGACGTCCAGCAACGGACTACCCGCGTCCAGGCTCAGGTCGTCGTTGGACCTATCGCCGTCGCGCGAGTAGGCGACGAACTCCGGAGATACGAAGGTGTTGCCGAAGGACTCGTCCGGCGGGTAGGAGCCGCCGGCGTGGTCGCCGTCGTAGTTGTTCCAGAAGTTGCTGTGGACCACCTGGACCCGGCAGCTGACGTCGCTCTCGGTGTGCAGCGCGGCGCCGTCCGCGTGGTGAGCCAGGATGTCGCCCGCGATCATCACGGTGTTGTCGGCGAGGATCTGGTAGGCGCCGCCGCCGCCGGTGGCGTCGTTGCCGGCCCACGTGTTGCCCAGGAACAGGAGGCGGTTGTTGGCCACGGCGTAGACGCCGCCGCCGCGGACGGCGTGGTTCTCGACGAACAGATTGCCGGTGAAGGTGGCCCGGGTGATGCCGTCGAGGTACAGGGCGCCGCCGTACGAGGTCGCCTGGTTGTCGAAGAAGGTGTTGCCCTCGAACCAGGTGGTCCCGGTGGTGCTGGCCATCCGTACGGCACCGCCGTAGCTCGCGGTGTTGCCCTCGAACCGGTTGCCGATCACCACCACGCTGGTGTCCGCGCCGTCGGCGTACAGGGCACCGCCGCTGGAGCCCGTGTTGTCCCGCAGGACCGACGACTCGAGGGTCAGCTCGGTGCCGTCGTCGGCGAACGCGACGCCGTAGGACCACGAGATGTTGTCCTGGAAGGTGCTCCCGCTGAACGTCGGCGCCGAGTCCCGCATGTAGACCGGGTAGTAGTACTCGTTGTCCTGCACGGTCAGACCCTCGAACACGGGCGTCCCCGCGCCGTTCATGTAGACCGCGTAGCCCGACACCCCCTCGACCACGCAGTCGGTGACCGTGGGCGAGGAGCCGCCCGCCAGGTACAATCCGTAGTACCCGTTGACGTGGATCGTGAAGCCCTCGAGCTCGGCCTCGGGCCCCTCGCCGCTGTCCAGCCGCACCGCCACGTCGGTGCCCTCGATCACCGTGGAACCGGCCCCGTCGACCGCCACGACGTGCACCGCCTTGCCGTCGAAGTCCACGTCCTCGGCATACGTGCCCGCGAGGACCTCGATGGTGTCGAGGTTGGTCGCCGCGTCGATGGCGTCGTTGATCGTCAGGTAGGAGTCCGGCTCCGAGCCCGAGGGGTCGACGATCAAGGTTGCCGCCGCCGCCGGGAGCGCGAAGGTGAGGGCGAAGGAGGTGACGAGCCATCCGAACGAGCGCATACCAGGCCTCCGGTCCTAGAGGGGATCGGGGCCCGCCTGTTGTCCTCGGCAAGTGCCTGTCGTCCGGCGGACCCCCACCGGGCACGGTATCAGATCTTGCGGAAATGCCGGCGGCCAGACGCGGACGCGGGATTCGTTGGCTACTTGCTCTCCGAGGTGCACTGCCGCCGCAGATCCGGAGCGGAGATCAGGCCGCACTGCCCCGAACTCTTGTCGACCACGCCGTAGCAGAAGTGGCGCAGGTCCGAGTCGGAGATCAGCCCGCACTGAGAGCTGCTGGAGTCGGCGCGGGCGTAGCAGAGGTGGCGGCGGTCCGAGTCCGAGATCAGGCCACACTGACCGCTGGACGAGCCGGTCTCGGCGTAACACTGGTGGCGGAGGTCCGACGCGGAGATCAGGCCGCACTGGGAGCTGCTCTTGTCCACTCGCGCGTAGCAGTAGTGGCGCAGATCCGAGTCGGAGATCAGCCCGCACTGGGAGCTGCTGGAGTCGGCGATCGCGTAGCACATGTGGCGGCGGTCGGAGTCCTGGATCAGGCCGCAGTCGGAGGCGGCCGCTGGCCGGGGAAACAAGGCGACGACGATGCAGGTGATAGCGATCCGGGCGGCCTCTTGACGCATGTCAGCTCCAGGATTGGTCGAGATTACTCCGCCTTGCGGACCCGGATCCCCTGCGGGGTGTCCTCCAGGATCCAACCCGACTCGTTCAGTTCGTTGCGGATGGCGTCCGCGATCCCCCAGTCCTTTGCCTCGCGGGCGGCCTCGCGGCGGGCGACCTGCTCCTTGACCTCCGCGGGGAGGTCCAGCTCCTCGGCGCGGACCTCGCGCAGGCGCAGGCCGAGGATGCGATCCATCTCGTACAGGGTGTTGAGGATCCGGGGCTCGCCGCTGCGGTTGGCCTCGCGGACCAGCTCCAGCACGGCAGCCCACGCCACCGGCATGTTCAGGTCGTCGTGCACCCCGGTGAGGAAGCGCTCCATGATCTCGGCCGCCCAGGGTTCGTCGCCCTCCTCGGCCTCGGGGGGGGCGTAGCGGACGAACCCGTACAATCCCTGCAGGGTCTTGCCCGCACCGCGGATCGCCACGATGTCGAAGGTGAGCGGCTGGCGGTACTTGGCGCCGTAGCAGAACACCCGGTAAGCCAGCGGGTGGATCTTCTGCTCCTTGAGTCCCGCCAGGGTCGAGACGTTGCCCAGGGACTTGCCCATCCGCCGCTCCTGGTCGCCGTCGGCGGGCAGGGTCAGGAAGTTGGCGTGGACCCAGGTGCGGACGAAGGGCACGCCAGTGGCTCCCTCGCTCTGGGCGATCTCGTTGGTGTGGTGCACCGGAATGTGGTCGATGCCGCCCGAGTGGAGGTCCAGGGTCTCGCCCAGGTACTTCATCGACATGGCCGAGCACTCCAGGTGCCAGCCCGGATAGCCCCGCCCCCAGGGGGAGTCCCACTGCATGATGTGGTTCGGCTGGTTCACCTTCCACAGGGCGAAGTCCCGGGGACTGCGCTTGTCCGGATCCACCCCGACCCGCGCGCCGGCCTCCTGACCGCGCAGGTTGAGCCCGGCCATGTTGCCGTAGGAGCGGAACTTCGCAGTGTCGTAGTACACGGCGCTGTCGGTCAGATAGGCGTAGCCGTTGTCCTCCAGCCGCTGGATCAGGTCGAGCATGCACTCGATGTGGTCGGTGGCCTTCGGCATCAGCGTCGGCCGTTTCAGGTTCAGGTCGTCCATGTCCGCCCCGAAGGCGTCGGTATAGTACTGGGCGACCTCCCAGGGCGACTGCCCCCGCTCGCGGGCGGTGGCCTCCATCTTGTCCTCGCCCTCGTCCTCGTCGGTGGTCATGTGCCCCACGTCGGTGACGTTCATCACGTGGGTCACCTCGTTGCCGTCGAACTCCAGCACGCGCCGCAGCACGTCGGTGAACACGTAGGTCCGCAGGTTGCCCAGGTGGGCGTAGCCGTACACCGTGGGGCCGCAGGAGTAGTAGGAGACCTCACCGGCGACCTGGGGCTCGAGGGGCTCCACCTTGCGGGAGTTGGTGTTGTAGATCCGCAGCTGTCTGCTCATGGCTCTACCTCCGCCTCGCGCCCGCGAGGCGGCGTAACAGTAGACGCGACCGGTCGACGATTCAAGAACGACCGGAGGAGCGCCTGCGGGACAGCCGGCGGGCGAACATGCTGGCCACCTCGCCGAGCTCGCGGCTGCGGAGGGCCCAGGACAGTCCGCCGTAGACCAGTACGCCGGCACCGATCGCCGCGGACAGCCAGGCGATCTGCAGGGGGATCGAGCGGGCCTGCTCCATCGCACCCAGCCGCACGAGACCGATCACGGCCGCCGACATGCCCCCCGCCGCCACCATCGACTTGCCGATCGCCGCCCAGGTGCCCGCGCTCCAGATGCCGGCCAGCTGGCGCCGCAGCAGGGCGACGAGCAACACCACCTGGAAGGCCGCGGCCAGGCTGTTGGCCAGGGCGATGCCGCCGTTGGCCAGGGGCCCGCGCAGGGTGAGGCAGGCGACGATGTTGACCACCATCGCCCCGGCGGCGATGAAGACCGGCGTCCGGGTGTCCATCCGGCTGTAGAAGGCCTGCACGTAGATCCGGGACAGCGCGATGAACACCAGTCCGGTCAGGTGGAAGGTCAGCGCCCAGGTAGTCATCTGCAGCGAGACCTCGTCGAACTCGCCGTACTGGAACAGCAACCGCACAACCGGAGTGCGCAGCAGGTACAACCCGCACATCGACGGAAGGCAGATGAAGACCACCATCCGGACCGCGAACCCCATGGTGTCGGTCATCTCCGACCACTGTTCACGGGCCGCTTGCCGCGAGAGGGTCGGCAGGATCACGGTGGACACGGAGATGGCGAACACCCCCAGCGTGAGCTCGAGCAGCCGGGTGCTGTACTGCAGGCTGGAGATCGATCCCTCGGGCAACGTCGACGCCAGCGCCTGGCTGACCAGCACGTTGATCTGGTAGATGCCGGCCCCGAACACCCCCGGCAGCATCAGCCACAGCACCCGCCGCACCCCGGGCCCGAACGAGAGCCGCGGCCGCCAGCGAAATCCCAGCCGGTAGAGGAAGGGGACCTGGAAGAACAGCTGCAGACCGCCGCCGATCATCACGCCGATGGCCAGGGCGTAGGCCGCCTGCTCCATCCGGGGCGCCAGGACCAGCGTCGTGCCGATGACCGCCAGGTTCAGCAACACCGAGGTGAAGGCCGAGACCCAGAAGATCCGGTAGCTGTTGAGCATGCCCTGGATCACGGCCGCCAGACTGACCAGGGCGATGTAGGGGAACATGATCGCGGCCAGCGTGATCGCCAGCTCGCGGGTCTCGGGGTAGTGGGCGGTGAAGCCCGGCGCCACCAGCGCCACCAGCACCCCCGAACCCAGCACTCCCAGGGTCGACAGCACCGCCAGCAGCATGCCCAGCAGGGTCAGGAAGCGATTCGCGAACAGCCACGTCCGCTCCTCCCCCTCCTTCTCCAGCATGTCGTTGAACACCGGGACGAAGGCGGCACTCATCGCCCCTTCGCCCACCAGCCGGCGTAGCAGGTTGGGCAGCATGAAGGCCACGCCGAACGCGTCGCTGGCACCGCCCGTACCCAGGTAGAAGGCCCGCACCTGTTCGCGAACCAGCCCCAGCACCCGCGACAGCAGGGTGATGGTCGCCATCGACATGGCCGCCCGCAACAGCCGGCCGCGGCCACCGTCGCTGGTCCGCGCTGGGCCTTCCTCGTTCATCGCACCCCGTCCGTCGGGCGCCATGGTAACCCGTATTGCCCCCCGTCCGGGTTCGCCCGCCCTCCACCGGCGCGAACCCCGGCCGGCCCATCCCTCTTCCGATGGAGACGTCCACGGAACTCGCGCCAGCTAAACCCTTGCCGCTTCCAGGCCTCGCAGGTAGGATTGACGCGGCCACGGATGCCCGGAATAGGGAATCCGTGCGCGCGGGCGGAGCCCGCAGGGGCACTCATCCCGGCCGGGCGCGCCCGGCGACCAGGAGTGGCGAGCATGAGGCGTCTGATCCGAACTGGCAGCCTGAGCATCTTCTTCGTGGGGCTGCTGTGCACCGCGTGCACCGAATACGACATCATCGGCCCCGGGGAGTGGCAGCCCGCCGACCAGCCCGAGCAGCTGGGAGAGACCTACCTGGAGGACGAGTTCATCCAGCGGACCGCCGAGGCCAGCGACATCCTGTTCGTGATCGACAACTCCTGCTCGATGCAGGAGGAGCAGAACGCCCTGCAGACCAACTTCTGGAACTTCATCCAGTTCTTCGTCGGCTCCGGTCTCGACTACCACATCGGCGTCACCGTGCTGGACGACTGGGCCAACCAGCCCCCGATCGGACAGCTCTACGGGTCGACCCGCTACATCGACCCCACCACCCCGGATCCGGTGGCGGCGTTCACGGCCAACATGACCATGGGCCACGACGGAATGGGCGCCTGCGAGGTGGGGCTGGAGGCCAGCTACCGCGCGCTGACGCCGCCGCTGGTCAGCGGGTACAACGCCGGGTTCTACCGCGAGGACGCCCTGCTCTCGATCGTCATCGTCTCGGACGAGGTGGACGGCAGCGTCACGGGCTGCGACGCCATCTCGTACATGGAGTACATCCCGTGGCTGACCACGCTCAAGGGAAGCCACTCCATCGACATGATCCACTTTGCCGCCATCGTCGGCGACCAGCCCAACGGCTGTACATCCAACTGGGGCGACGCGGACCCCGGCCGGGGCTACTACGAGGTCTACACAGCACTCGGGGACGAACACTCGACCTACTTCTCGGTCTGTGATCAGGACTGGTCGGAGGTCATGACCCGGCTGGGCCTCGAGGCCGCGGGCCTGCGCACGTCCTTCCACCTCAGCCTGGTGCCGGTGGCGGGTACCCTGCAGGTGTTCCTGGATCCCGATGGCGAGGACGGCAACGAGTACGGCAACGAGGACGAGTTCGAGATCTTCGAGGATCCGACCTACAGTCAGCCCTACTCGTTCGTCTACAACCGGGTCAGCAACAGCCTGGACTTCACCTTCGACACCATGCCACCGGAGAGCGCCAAGCTCCGGGTGGTGTACCAGGTCGCCGAGGACGCCTAGAGCCTCCAGCAGGCCCCGGACCGACCCGACCGACAACAAGCGCTGCGCCACCACCGTTCCACCCCGACGGCCGGGATCGGCTAGCGCCGGGCTCCGGCCGCCCTGGGGTGGTCCGGCACACCGGAACCAGATTTCCCTTGATCGGGCGGCCTTGTACTGGGCCTGAAGCCGGTCTTTGGAGAGTTCGAGCTGGCACCGAGGCCGCCCGATCAAGGGAAAAGGGAGTACCCCCTCTCCAGGGGCGTCTGGAGCCGACCGGGTCCTGGACGGACAAGAGGGAGGCGGAAGCCGAGTGAGGAGGCGTCCCGGACGGACGCCGACGAGCGTCCCCAGGAGAGGGGGTGCTCCCTTTTCCCCAGGGCGGCCGGAACCCGGCGCTAGCCGGTCCCCCTCCGTGCCCACATTTCCCGCGCATCGCGCCCGCGCGACCACATGCGCGGCTTGACAGGGCGCGGCCTCCGGCTATGTTGACCGCGAACCGGACCGCGAATCCTGGAGCTGAGCGCCGATGAACGTCCTTCTGGTCTATCCGATCACCCCGGCGAACTTCGATATCTTCGGCATGCAGCAGGGGATCGCGATGGTGTCGGCCGTCCTGAAGGAGGACGGGCACGACACCCGCCTGTACGCCCACTACGAGTACCACGAGGACGAGCTGGACGCGGTCGTGGCGGAGTTCAAACCCGAGCTGGTGGGACTTTATGTGACCTACCCCCAGTCGGACCTGGCCCAACGTTACGCCGCTCGATTCCACCGTCACCACGGTCTGCCGGTCGTCTTCGGTGGCATCTGGCCGACCACCCAGGGCGACGACGCCATCGCCTGCCCCGACGTGATCGGCATCGCCCGCGGCGAGGCGGAATACACCTTCCGCAAGCTGGTGCGGCGGCTGGCCGCTGGCAAGGACTACACCGACATCGGAGGCTTCTGGTTCCGCAAGGACGGCGAGATCGTCCGCAACGACAACCCGCCCTACATCCACGACCTCGACAAGCTTCCCTTCCCCGATCGCAGCATCTTCCAGGACCAGCCGCACATGAACCAGCTCCCGTACTGGGAGTTCATCGGCGTCCGCGGCTGCCCGGTGGGTTGCACCAACTGCTTCCACCACTCCTGGATGGCCAATCTGGACGGTGACCTCGGCTATGTCCGCTTCAAGAGCCCCCGGCGGCTGGTGGACGAGGTCCTCGACACCATCGAGCGTTTTCCCCTGCGGGTGGAGCCGTGTATCGGCTTCCACGACCCGACCTTCACCCTGGAGCGCGAGTGGGCGCTCGAGGTCTGCCGGCTGTTCAAGGAGGAGGTCAAGGTCCCGTGGTGGTGCAACACCCGCGCCTCCCACATGGACGAGGAGCTGGCGCACATCATGAAGAACGCCGGCTGCTTCGAGATCCACATCGGCATCGAGTCCGGCGATCCGTGGATCCGCAACCACGTGCTGAAGAAGGACGTGGACGACCAGCAGATCATCGACGCGTTCCGCTGGTGCAGGGAGGCCGGCATCCTGACCTTCGGGTTCAACATGCTGGGCATCCCCTACGAGACCGAGGAGTCGATGCGCCGCACGGTCGAGCTCAACCGCAAGGTGCTGCCCGACACGGTGTTCTGCTCGGTTTTCAACCCCTTCCCGGGCACCGACCTCCACGACCTGGTGGTGGACAAGGGGTGGCTGTCGGACCGGGTGGTCAGCAGCTACTTCGAGCACACCTCGGTGCTCGACCAGCCCTCGGTGGACGCCTCGGTGGTGGCCCACTACCACAAGTTCTTCCGGCTGATGGTCCGCCATCCCAAGGTGGCCGCGGCCCTGCGTCCGCTGGACAAGGTGCCGCTGGCGATCAACGGCAATGACACCCTGTACGACCAGCTCGACGGCGTGTTCGGTCAGTCGTCGCTGTGGCGCAAGAAGCTGATCAAGCGGATGCCCCAGTCGACCAAGGACCGGATCAAGCAGTTCCTGCGGTGGTAGCGGCCTGGCGGCCGATCAGAAGGCCACGTCCAGGGCGAACGGGCCACCCTCGTCGGTGATGTAGGGGACGTCGACCACCACCAGCATTCCCAGGTCGTCCGGTACCGACGGGTCGTCGGGCGCGTAGTCCGCGTAGTAGCCCGCGATGGACAGGGCGTGGACATAGGCCAGCGCCGGGTCCCCCAGATCCGCCAGCGGCAGGGTCCAAGACACGTGCCCTGTGCCTGCGACGTACTCGAACGCCGTTGGCGCCCCGAGCTGGGCCCAGCCGGCCAGATCCGCCTCCCAACCATAGACGCCGCCCAGGTAACTGGCGCTGACCTGATCGTAGGTGGACAGCACGAAGTCGGCGGTCATGTCCACGTTCGTGTCGAGGTAGACCTCCACGGGGATGTTGCCGCCGTGAACGTCGAAGCCGGTCACCATCACGGTGAGGTCGGCGCCGTCGATGGCGTAGAAGACGTCCTTGATGTCGTAGCCGATCGCCACGTCGGCCGGATCGCTGAGCAAGCCGCTCATCGACACCGGTAGGCTGGGGACCACGATCATCCAGCCGCCGTCCTCGTCATCGACCACATCCAGGTCGAACTGCAGGGACTGACCAGACATGGCCTCGGCGTCGACCTCGATCTGGAAGGAAGCGTCGCCCGAAACCACACCCTCGGCGTCCAGCGGCGCGCCGCCACCGAACGTGACGGAATCGGTGGTGATCGTGGCCAGACCCGAGCTCAGTTCGTTCAGGCTCAGGGTCGCCGCCAGGTTGCCGCCCGTGGCGATGCAACCCGCGTTGGTCAGCGAGATGGTCAACTCGACGGTCTCACCCGGGTCGGCGACGCCGTCGCCATTGCCACCCCCGGTGTCATCGATGGCGACCTCCGCCAGCCGCACGGCCGCGCTCTCCTGGAACTGGAACGCCGAGTAGGTGCCGGTGTTGGCGGTCTCCGGGGCGTGGTCGTCGTAGCCAGCGGCGCCGTACAGGTTGACCATCACCGCCGCCTCCAGGCCGCACAGATCGTCGAACCCGATATCGGCCAGGTTCACGCCGATGGCGATGCTGTCTTCGCCGGCAGCGTCGAAGAAGAGCGAGTCGGGGTTGGCCAGCTCCGCCGCCCAGCCGTTGATGTTGGACCACATCTGCAGGGGCCCGGGGCTCAGGGCGACGTTGTCGTAGGTCAGCGTATAGGTGGTTTCGTCGCTGCCGTCCCGCAGATACATGTCGATCATCAGGTCGGGGTCGCTGTCGTCGAAGTCCTGCCAGCTGGTGGTCCGCATCGTCAGCGTCTGCCCGTCCCACTGGTACCGGAGGTCCTTGATGTCTATCAGGTAGCCGTTGGCGTCCCCTTCGGCGTCGTCCTCGGACAGCACGCTCGTCCCGACCGTGTCGTCGTCACCGACGGTATCGTCATCCCCGGTATCGTCGTCGCTGGTGTCGTCGTCGCCGGTCGAGTCGTCGTCGGCCACGTCGTCGTCATCGGGGGGGCACCCGAACACCAGGACCAGCACCAGTCCCGCCAGAGACAGGCGTACCCGCGCGTGCGCGCCACACGTGTAGCGGATCAGCATTCGTGGTTCCCTCCTCCGCGGGTTCCCTCCCCGCAGAGCACCCATCTTGCGTGCTGAACCGCCAGATTGCCACTCCGCCGACGGGCTGGGGGTCAGGGCAAAAGCGAACCGGGCTGTGGTAGCATGGTGCGTCCAATCGGCAACCGAATCGGCGCGCGCGCGCGGGCGGGGGCTGCACAAACCAACCGTAATTCGAGGAAAACGGACGTGGCAAAAGAGGTTTACGGCAAGGACACCCGGCTGGCGATGAAGCCGATCAAGCAGAAGAAACGCCGTTATTACGCGCTGGTCTTCTTCGTGGTCTTCGTCCTGGTCGGCGGATCGGTCGGCTACGTGATGTATGGCAAACACGTCGAGCAGCAGAAGTTCATCGACGCGATGGCCAAGATGGACGAGGGGCTGCGGCTCGGCGACTACGCCTCGCTGGACGCCGCCGAGAAGGCCGTCCTCGAGCGCGCCAAGGACAACAACCCCCGGGTCGAGACGGTGGCCTACGACATCGCCCTGCGCTCCTGGATCTGGTTCGCCTTCACCGGCGAGGAGGTCCTGATGAGCGATGTCCGCAAGTACCTGGCCTTCCTCAAGGAGCCGCTGGTCGACGAGACCGGCGCCACCTTCGAATCCCCGTACAAAGACGAGCCGATGACGTTCGTGGCCGACGCCGTCTACAAGGCCGTATACGACGGGCAGGACGAGGCGCTGGAGTTCCTCAACAAGATGGACCCGTCGATGTTGCCCGCCGGGCAGCGTGAGTTCTGGATCGGTGTCGCCCACTGGCGCAAGGGGGAGTGGGACGCGGCCGAGGCGGCGATGAAGCGCGCGGTCGAGGCGGCGGACTGCCCCCACCATCGTTTCGCGCTGGCCCGCGTGCTCGACGTGGGCGGCAAGCCCGCCGAGGCGCTGGCCGAGTACGAGAAGGTGTTGCAGGGTAATCCCGCGCACAAGGGCGCCGAGGCCTACAAGATGCTGCTGTCGATCCCGGAGGGAGCCGACCCGGTGGCGACCATCGACGGCTTCATCAAGAAGTACGAGGGTCAGATCACCCCGCGCATCGGCTCCGATCTGGCCATCGCCCGCGCCAACGCCCAGTTCCTGGCCGGCCAGACCGACAAGGCCCTGTCCACCATCCGCACGGCCCAGGAGCAGGACGCCTGGTACGCGCCCCTGCGCGACTGGCAGCCGCCCACCCCGCCCGCCCCGCCGGAAGGCGAGGAGGGGGCCGAGGCCGGGGACGCCAAGCCGAGCTGATCAGACCCCGCGCCGGCCTCGACGGCGCGCAATCCACAGGATCCCGCCGATCCCCAGCACCAGCGTCGATGCCCCCCCGGAGCGCGCTCCGGGGTCGCACCGCTGCGGACAGCAGACCGCGGTGATCACGATCGGTGAGTTGTCCTCGGGGAGGTCGATGCACCAGTCGCCGGCCTCGTAGTTCTCCGCGCCGTTGGAGATCCGCTCGCGGATCACCTCGATGGCGTCCACCTCCACCTCGCCGTCGCCCATGACCTCCAGCCGGAGGCTGTGGTCGCCGTCTTCGTCCAGCAGGCGCTCGAAGACCACGTCGGTCTCGACGCCGGTCGCGTCCCGCAGATCGACCTGCGCGACCGGGGTGCCGTCGATGGACACCTGGGCGGTACCGCCGTCGGGGAACCGCGACGCCAGCCAGCGAATCCGGCTGCCCGAGAACTCGATCTCGATGGCGTCACCCGCGACGTGGGAACGCGTGGCCAGAGCGCCGGTCTGGCCGGCCACCCGGCGCCAGCCCTCCCCCTCGTAGCGCAGCGGGCAGGCGCCATCTTCCAGGCGCAGCAGCCGACCTAACAACCGCCAGCTCTCGCCGTCGTCACAGGACACGAAGGTGCCGTAGTGGGTCGAGGCCACCAGGGTTCCCCGCTGGGGGTCGTCCGGGGGGACGGCGAGGTCCAGGACCAGGGACGAGAATGGCGTCGATACCGCCCCCCACTCCAGCCCGCCGTCGAACGATCGGGCGAGCCCGGGTGGGTCCAGCGAGAGGTAGACGACCGAACCCTCCTCGGCCAGGTCGAAGGCCCGGGCGCCGACGACGCCGCGCTCGAGGTCGGCCACCGCCTCGAAGCTGTCGGCCTCGGCCCGCCAGACGACCCCGGCCGCGGTCACCGCCAGCAGCCCGTCGCTGGCGAACACCAGGCGCGCGAGGGGGTCGCCATCGTCCAGTTCGAGCAGGGTCTCCCAGCTGCCGCCCTCGTCGAGGGACAGCAGCACGGCCGGCGGATCATCCTGGATCCCGTACAGCTTCCCGTCATCGGGATAGCCGGGCGAGAGGGCCAGCGACACGATCTGGGCCTCGCCGTCCTCGTCACCGCGCCAGGCCTCGGACCAGGACTCGCCGAAGTCCTCGCTGCGGGCGATGACCCACTGCCCCTCGTCGTCGGAGGTGCCGATGGCGAAGGCCACGCCGTCGTCGGCGAAGCCCGGGGAGAGCGCCACGTCGTGGGCCAGGGCGATCCCGCTGGCGTGCAGCTGGCGGAAGCTCGCGCCCGCGTCGTCGGTGCGCAGCAGACGGCGGCTGGAGACCACGAACAGGTAGGGATGATCCGGGTAGTCCGGGGAGGGCGTCAGCGCCTCTGTGAAGAGGTGCTCCTTGTCCCCCGCCAGGACCTCCCACCCGAGGCCGCCGTCCATGCTGGCGTGGACGCCACCACCGTAAGTCCCGATCCAGATCGTCGGATCGGCCGGGTACCCCGGCGAGAACGCCACCGCGCGGACGTAGTCCGGGCCCAGCACGCAGGACTCGGTCCAGCGGCTCCCCGCCTCCTTGCCCAGCACCAACCCCTCCCAGGCCGCCAGGGCCACCGGTGAGCTGCCCCCGGTGGGGCGCTCCAGCCTCCGGTAGTGCCCCCAGAATCGAGAGTGCTGTTCCGCCTTTCGCGGAATCCCCGCCTCGCACAGCTCCCAGACCCCGCCGCCGTCCTCGCTGCACAGCACGGCGTGGTCGGCGGTGATCGCCAGCACCCGATCCGCGGACAGGGCGACCACGTCGTGGATCGACTGGTCCAGGAGCTCGCCGTCGGGATCGGGCCAGGTCACCGACCAGGTCTGTCCCCGGTCCTCGCTGGCCAGCACGGCGCCGGAAGACATGCCCGCCCAGAGGCACCCATCCGCCTCGAAGTCGGGGGAGAAGCTCACCGAGGTCGCCCGACCGTCGTCCGGCAGGGCGACCGGTAGCCACTGGTCACCGTCGTCCGGCGTCCGCCAGAGCCCGGCCTCCCCGGTGAGCGCGAACAGGGTCGGATCGCCGGGGTAGGCGGGCGGCAGAGCCACGTCGACGACCGTGCCGGGCAGATCGTCGACCACGGCCCAGTTCGCGCCGCCGTCGTCGCTGCGGAACAGCCCGGTCTCGGCGCAGGCGAACACCGTCTGCACCTGCCCGAAATCCGGAGACGGCACGGCGCAACGCACGGGGGTGCCGTCGGGGGGGGTGGTGGCCGACCAGGTCCATCCACCGTCGTCGCTGCGCAGCGGAGCGTCCGTCAGCGCGTCGGTTGCGAACAGGGTGCCGTCGGCAGCGGCGTCGAGGGACTCGAGCACCGTGCGGGCCACCTCGGGCGCGGTGAACGACCAGGAACGCCCACCGTCCTCGCTGATCAGCATCAGACCGCGATCGGGGTAGAGGTACTGGGCGACGATCTGGGCGTCCGCGCCGTCGCCGGAGACCGCCAACTCGGCGATCACATCATGGGGAAAGTGGGCCGACGCCGGTGACGCGCCCAGTGCGGCCGCCGTCGCCAGGGTCGCCAGCCAGCCTGTGCCGCGGTGCCCGGGCGTCATCCTCCGCCCCCGCGGAGCCAGTCGATGGAGGTCCAGATCCAGCTCGTGGTCGGTTTCCAGGACGCCGGGATGACGGAGGCCAACGTCAACTCGGCCGCCACCAGCGGCAGCAGCCAGACCGCGGCCAGCGCCTCCGGAGTCGCGGGCGGCAAGCCGCGACGGAACCTGCGTCTCAAGGTGATGCCGCCGCGCAGCACCGCAGCGGTCGCCGCGGCACACAGCCCGGCCAGACCTGCAAGAACCCCCAGATCGAGCAACGCCGGCCAACCGAGGGCATAGGTGCCCAGACCCGCCACCAGGCACACCCACGCGGGGATCCAGATCCGGCGCTGGCCCCGGAGCGGGCGTGGCCAGCGCACAGCCTCCCACCCCACCGCGCCGAACAGCAGGCCACTGCCGAATCCGGCGATGGCGCCTGTCAGCACCCGGAACCAGGGCTGATCCAGCGGGGAACCGCGCCCCAGCACGACGCCGTCGAAGGCGATGGGAGTCACCAGCAAGCCGAACAGCAGCACCTGCGCGCCCAGACCCGCGACCCTCGCCAACCCCGGAGCATGGGCCAGTCCCAGCATGCCCCCGAGGTACAACGCGTTGCAGCGGTGGCAGAGCCAGGTGTCCCCCGGCGAGCGAGCGGGGTCCAGATGGCACACCCCCTGACCGAAAAAATCGAGCAACTCCATCCTGCGATCCGCCGCCTCCCGGGCCACCTTGACATGCCCGTCTGTTTCCGCCCATTCTCCGCCCACGACACCGGGAGAACAAGAGCGAGGTGCAACCGATGCGTATCCCGCCCATCGCAATGGCGATGATCGCATTGACCGCGGTAGTCCTCGGTTGCGGGGGTGGCGGCGACGGCGCCGAGTCCCGGCTGTCGGTCCAGGGCGAACTCGCCCAGCGCCAGTACGAGGAGATCCAGACCGCGGTCGCTGGCGGGAACGCCGTCGAGCAGGAGTTCAACTGCGCCTTCCTGATGGCGATGATCGAGGGCCACGAGGAGACCGACGCGGACCGCGAGCTGTCGGGCCGGGCCAAACAGCTGTGCTACGGCGAGATGCACAAGGCCATGTACGAGCAGACGGTCCAGGACGTCAGCCATCGGACAGACAAGGGGGCGATCCCGTTCATGGAGTGCGTACCGGCCCAGGCCGCCCTGGCCGACGAGGCCAAGGAGGTGGACGTCCCGGGGCTCGCCGACGCCAGGGCCCGCGCGGTGGAGCTGTGCAAGCGCGCGTGGGAGGAGTAGACCCCGACGCGCTCGCGGCGGCCGCGCAGTTCCCGCAGGCCCGCGAGGCCGACCTACAGCCCGTCCGGGGAGGGCTGATCAACCAGACCTGGCGGTTCGACGGACCCGGTGGCTGCGGCATCCTCCAGCGATTACACCCGATCTTCGGAGCGGAGCTCCACCACGACATCGAGGCCGTCACCCGTCAGCTCGCCGCCCGCGGGATGGCCACCCCCCGGCTGCTGCGGACCGGGGACGACCAGCTCTGGGTGGCCGGGGAAGGCGTCACGATCTGGCGCGCCCTGAGCTATGTCCCCGGTGTCAGCATGGATCGTGCGGACGACCCCGCGCCCCTGCGCGAGGCCGGGGCGCTGCTGGGTCGCTTCCATATCGCCCTGGCCGAGCTGGATCACGAGTTCCACTTCCGCCGCGCCGCCGTCCACGACACCGATGCCCACCTCGCCGCCCTGGCCAGGCGCGCCCGCGGGCCGGGCGCCGAGCTGGAGGAGGCACGGGCGCTTGCGGGCCGTATCCTCGACCGCGCGGCGGCGCTGCGGCCGCTGCCGACGATGCCCACGCGGGTGCTGCACGGCGATCCCAAGCTCAACAACATCCGTTTCGACGAGGCGGGACAAGCGGCGGTCTGCCTGATCGACCTGGACACCCTCCGCCGGGGCCCGCTAGCAGACGAGCTGGGCGACGCCTGGCGCTCCTGGTGCAACCGCGCGGGTGAGGACGAGGACCGTGCCCGCTTCGACCTCGGCTTCCTGGATGCCGCCGCCCGGGGATACGCGTCGTCGGCGGGGGGGCTGGTGACCCGGGCCGAGTCCGAGTCGCTACTCGTCGGCCTCGAACGGATCTCCCTCGAGCTGGCGGCACGCTTCTGCACCGATGCCTTCGAAGACCGCTACTTCGGCTGGGATCCCGACCGCTACCCATCCCGCCGGGCCCACAACCTGGTCCGCGCGGGTGGTCAGCTATCCCTCCACGAGGAGGTGGTGGCCCTGCGCGACGAGGCGCAGCAGGTGGTCGCCGGGGCGTTCAACGCAGCAGGTAGTAGGTGATCACGACCTGCATGCCAGGCCGGGGGACGGCGGCGCCGTCGAGGATCACGGCGTTGACGCCGGGCTCGTAGCTCCAGCCATCGGATTCCCGCTCGGGGATTCGCACATCGTCGACCCGGACCTCGATGGTCGACTGATCTGGCTCGTGGCTGAGCAAGAAGGTGTCCTGCAGTCCCAGGGCCGCCAGCCCGATGCTCTCGAGCAGGGGGGTCCAGTCCGCCAGGCAGATGCTCCCCGAGAACCCCTCGCTGCGGCGGATCGGAAGAAACCTTCGTTGGCACCCGCGTCGACGGCCTCGGTCAGCGCCAGTTGCAGCGCCGATAGTCCCTGTTCGTCCCGGCTGCCTCCGGTCCCGACCTGGGAGTTGGCGATGAAGGCGCCGGGCAGATCCGGGGTGCCGGGGCCGAGCACCGCCGGTTCCCCCTGCAGCCGGCCGCGGTGGTCCGGATCCTCGACGTCGGTGGTGATGATGCCCAGGCGAAAGTCGGCCAGGGTCTCCTCGAGAAGGACCATCAGACCACCGAGGCTGGCGGCCAGGCGCTGCTGCTCCTCGCTCATCGTGCCCGAGTTGTCGATGATGAACAGCAGATCGACGACGGCGTCTACGTCCGAACCCTGGGTGAAGACGTCGGTGTACAGGATCTCGTCGAGGCCGTACTCCTGGCAACCGGTCGCGGCCAGCAGGACGCTCAGCAACAAGATCGGGCCGACGGTTCCCCTCATCGCCGCCATTCTACACCGTTCACTCGGCGGCGCCGCCGTCCTCACCAGCCTCGCCATCGTCGCCGGGCTGTTCCTCGTCCACGGCGGCTCCGAGGCTCGCCAGCAGCAGCTCGGAGAGGTCCTTGAGCTGGATGTCGTCGGCCTTCTCCATGCCGGTGATACCGTCCCCCAGCATGATCATGCAGAACGGGCAGGCCGATGCCAGCGTGTCGGCGCCGGTCTCCAGCGCCTCGTTGACCCGGTCGTAGTTGATCCGCTCGCCGATGGTCTCCTCCATCCACAGCCGCCCCCCGCCCGCGCCACAGCAGAAGCTCGTCGCGCCGTGTCGGGGCATCTCGACCTGCTGCACGCCGGGGAGTGCCGCCAGCAGCTGGCGTTGGGGCTCGTACACGTCGTTCCAGCGGCCGAGGTAGCACGAGTCGTGATAGGTGGCGCTGGCCACGCCCTCGGGCGTCTTCTCCGGGCGCAGCTTGCCCTCCGCGACCAGCCGGGCCAGCAGCTCCGAGTGATGGATCACCTCGAACTCGCCGCCGTGGTGCCGGTACTCGGTGCCGAGCACGGTCATGCAGTGGGGGCAGATCGTGACGATCTTCTTCACGCCGTAGCCGTTGAACAGCTCGATGTTCATCTGGGCCAGCATCGCGAAGAGGTACTCGTTACCGATCCGGCGCGCCGGATCTCCACAACAGGTCTCCGCGCCGCCGACGGTCGCGAAGCTCACACCAGCACGCTTGAACAGCTCGACCGTGGCCACCGCCACCCGCTTGTTCCGTTCGTCCAGGGCGCCGGAGCAGCCGGTGTACAGCAGGTACTCCGCGTCCGGCTTCTCGTCGAGGGTGGGGATGTCCAGGCCCTGTTCCCAGTCCCCCCGCGAGGCCGCCCCGATTCCCCAGGGGTTGCCGTTGTTCTCCAGGTTGCGCATCACCGGCTGCGCCTCCTTGGGGAAGTCGCTCTCCATCAGCGTCAGGTACTGCCGCATGGCCTGGATCTTGGGGACGTGCTCGATGTAGACCGGACAGGCCTCCTGACAGGCGCGGCAGTTGGTGCAGGCCCACAGCTCGTCGAAGGCGATGGCGCCGTCGGCAAGGGGCGCCTCGGCGGCGGAGTTGTTCACCAGCAGGGTGCCCTCGGACTCCCGGTCCACACCCTCCCGGGGCTGCCCCTTGACGTCCAGCCAGAGGTCCTTCTTCTCGTCGGCGTTGGCCTTGAGATCCTGGATGATCTTCTTCGGGTTCAGCGGCTTGTCGGTGTTGAACGCCGGACACACCGACGTGCAGCGACCGCAACGCATGCAAGCCTCGGCGTCGAGCAGGTCCTTCCAGGTGAACTCGTCGACCCGGTGGATACCGAAGGTCTCGCGGGTCTCGTCCTCGAGATCCTCCATGTTCAGGGTCGGCAGATCCCCCTTGGGCCGCCGGTTGTGAAACACCACGTTGGCCGTGCCCGGGAACATGTGCCACAGCTTGGACCAGGGCAGCGTGGCGATCAGCGCCAGTGCCAGCACCAGGTGCACCTGCCAGTTGATCGCGTGGATCAGCCGCAGCGGGGTGACATAGATCAGCGACACCGTACCGTGGACCTCTCGCTCGGTCTCCCACAGCACGCTCTCTGTCAGGGCGGGGATGTCCAGCACCAGCGCCCCCAGCCAGCCGACGGGCGACCAGGCCGCCCACGCCGCGTGGACCTCACCGTCACCGACCATCCGCAGGGACTCGGCGAAGAACCCGCTGAACACCAACGCGGCCATCAACACGAGCGCCCACAGGTCAACCGGCCGGTTGTCCAGCCGGGGCGGACGGACCACATAGCGACGCACGATCGCCATCGCAACGCCCAACAGCAGGGCCACGCCGAACAGATCTCCGGCCAGCGACCACACCAGATAGACCGGCCCATGGAGGAAGGTCCAGCCGAAGAACAGGTCGGTGAAATCCTCCTGGAGCATCACCACCAGGGTCACCCCGAACAGCACCGCCATCCCGAAGAAGATCAGCAGGTGCATCATCCCGGGGCGGGCGTCTCGCAGGATCCGCCGGTGGCCGAACATGTACCCGAGCCCGAACATGATCCGGCCGCCCAGGTCGGCTCGTCGTTCGTCGTCCGGTTGCGCCTGGCGCCACAACGCGAAGCGCTTGCCGTACTGGCTCCAGAAACCCCAGAGGGCAACGGCAAACGCGATCATCGCCGGTCCGTAGATCGGCCAGCGCATGAAATGAGCGTTCCACATGATCTCGCGTGTAGCGTCCATCAGCGACATACCTCCGAGTCGAACACGTCCGTATAGCTGCCGTGGGCTCGGGGATCGTACCCCTGGGCAGCGGGGCGCCGCAGCGCAACAAGCTAGCAGAATCGGGGGCAGGCGTCCTGCGCGCTCGCTTGCGCGCCCGCGAGGAACCGGCGACCATGTGCACTACAGGCTCGGGGGCAATGGCTGCGTCGAATGACGCAAGTGCGCACCCCGTCAAGTATTGGGTGAGGACGATGATCCGCAGGTTGTTCCCGATCACGGCGCTGCTGGCACTGCTTTTCGCAGCAACTCCGGGGCAGGGCGCCGACGAGGGTTCGGACAAGGTGTTCGAAGCCGATTTCGGCGCGGCCACGGTCGACGTGTCCGACTATCCCGAGGAGATGCGGGAGCTGTATCCCCTGTACGCCCGGAAGTGCAGCAAGTGCCACACCCTCGCCCGCTCCATCAACTCCACCTACCGGGGCGACGAGTGGGACCGCTACGTGGCGCGGATGTCCCGCAAGCCCAACTCGGGAATCTCACCGGGAACGGGCGACAAGATCCTGACCTTCCTCAAGTACCATTTCGGCCGGGCCGACGGCGACGATGGGTAGGACCCTGGATCGGCGCCACACCCTCGCGCTGGGGGCCGCCGCGCTGGCTGCCTGCGCCGGGCTGGGCAGCTACATCTCGGCGGCCTTTCTGCGACCCCTGGCTCCAGACCGGCGCGGGCGGGCGATCGTGGTGGGGTATCCCGAGGACATCGGCGACGACGGCGTGGTGGTGCTCGGCCAGGCACGCATCGTGGTCGGACGCACCTCCGACGGCTTTTTTGCCCTGTCCACGGCCTGCCCCCACCTGGGGTGCGTGGTGCGCTGGATGGCGGGCGAGGGACGCTTCCACTGCCCCTGCCACGGCAGCAGGTTCGCCCCCGAAGGCGCCGTGCTCAACGGACCGGCCAGCCGAGATCTGGTCTCGCTGACCCTCGGCCTGGACGAACAGGGCCGGCTCGTGGTGGATCCCGATGGCGCCGGGGGGACCACGTGAGCCGGGCCCGCGGGTTCGCGCCCGGCTGGCGAGCACGGATCGTGGTCGCCAACCTGTGGCTGCACGTGCGGCCGGCGAAGGTCGATCCACGGAGCTACCGCCTGTCAGACACCTTCTGCCTGGGCGGCCTGTCGGCCTTCCTGTTCGGGCTGCTGACCCTCAGCGGCGTGTTCCTGATGGTCTACTTCCGTCCCGCCGTGCCCGAGGCGTACCACGACGTCGAGGACCTGATGTACGCGATCCCCGGCGGGGCCTTCATGCGAAACCTGCACCGCTGGGCGGCCCACGGCATGGTGCTGACCGTGCTGCTGCACATGCTGCGGGTATTCCTCCGCGGGGCCTACCGCCCACCGAGGGAGTTCAACTGGATCGTGGGGGTTTCCCTGCTGGCCCTGACCTTGCTGCTCAGCTACACCGGCTACCTGCTCCCCTGGGACCAGCTGGCCCTGTGGGCGGTGTCGGTGGGAACCGAGATGGCGGCCTCGGTGCCCTGGCTGGGCCCGGCGGCCCGGCGTCTGCTGCTGGGTGCCGACGAGGTGGGCGCCAGCGCCGTCTTGCGGTTCTACGTCTTGCATTGCGTCGTTCTACCCCTGGCGGCGGTGGCCCTGATGAGCGTCCACTTCTGGCGGGTGCGAAAGGACGGCGGCCTCTCGCGGCCCCTGTAGATCGATGGACCCAACCACCTCGCCCGGGCCCCGCCAGAAGCAGCTGTGGTTCCCCCGCTTCTTCGTGCTGGAGCTGGTGGCGGCGCTGCTGGTGTTCGCCGCCCTGGTCCTGCTCTCCGTCACGGTCGACGCCCCCTTGCTGGCGATCGCCGATCCATCGGTGACCCCCGATCCTTCCAAGGCGCCCTGGTACTTCGTGGGTCTGCAGGAGCTGCTGCACTACTACCCGCCCGCGGTGGCTGGCGCCCTCGTACCGGGAGCGGCCCTGGCCGCGCTGATCTCGATGCCGTACCTGGGCCGCCCCGGCGTTCGGAGGCCATTGTGGCCCCGGGAGGTCCCCCGGGTTCCCCGGCTGGTCCGCCTGACCCTGGGGCTGGCGGTCTGCCTGACGGTCGTGGTCGCCCCGGCGGCACACACGCCTTGGGTGATCGCCGCTCCGACCGGCCTGTTCGGCCTGGCGATGGCCTGGCCCGGCCTCGCGGGCCGGCGGGGCCGGGTCACCCGCTGGTTGGCCGACCGCAGCCTGCGCGGCTGGTTGATGGCCTGGGGGTGTACGGTCGCGGCGCTTCTATCCGGGGTCGGCGTGCTGTTCCGGGGGCCCGGCTGGAGCTGGACCTGGCCCTGGGTGAACGGGATCTTCTGAGATGGACGATCGCACCACACGGGCGTTCGCCCTGGCCGCCCTGCTCGCGCTGGCGGCGACAGGCGTGGTCGCGTGGAGGATTGCCCGTCCGCAGTGGAAACGGATCCAGGAGACCCGATTCGCCGAACAGCTCGCCGGGGCGCGAAGCGACGTCGCACGGGAACGAGAGCGTTTCGACGGCATCGAACGATCGTTGGATTATCGCCGTGCCGTGGCCGACGCGGACGCTGCCCGGCGCACGGCGGACCTCTCCGTAACCCGGCGAGAAGCGATCTCGGCGCGGCTCGAGGAGGGATCGGCGGAGCTCGCCGAGCTGGACCGGCGGATCGTATCCATGGAGCGCCCCCGTGGCCCGCTGCATGCCGAGTACGTCCGGCTCAGCGGCAGGGCCGGCGTGACCGAGGCGGAGCTCGCGACCTGGCTCGAGGGCCACCAGCCCTCCTGGTTGCACGCACTGGAGCAGCGCTCGGCGGCCTTCGCCGAGCACGCAAAGCTGACCGATGATCTTGCGTCCCTGGAGAGCGAGCGGGAGGTGATCGTCGGTCCCTCGCGGGAGGCCGAGCACGTGGTCGCCGAGTTCCGGGCGGGTCTGGACCGTGCCGAGGCGCGAGTCGCCCGGCTGGAGGCAACCCCGGGCGGCGTCCGCGAGATCGTCACCCCGGCCGGGCAAATCGAGCGTTGCACGACCTGTCATCCGGGCATGGACGACCTGGCGACGACCCACGCCGAGCTCGGCCCGGCCAGTCCACACCAGGGCTGGGGCTGCACGGTCTGCCACGGGGGCAACGGCCGCGCCCTGCGCACCAACCCCGCCCACCGGTACCTCACGCTGCGGCCCTGGAGCCGCGGGTCCCGATACGACCTGACGCCGGTGATCGATGAGCTGGAAAGCCCGCGCAAGGACACCCGCGCCGGAGCCGCGGCGTTCCTGCGTCAACTGACGGGGCGCGAGTTCGGCTATGTCTACCACGCGCCAGCCGTGGAGCGGGCCGATGCGGTCCGGGCATGGCGCACCTGGTGGCTCGCGTCCAGGAGCTCCTTCACCCCCCCCGCACCGCCCGGGTTGCTGGCGCTCGACCGGGACGCGTCGGGTCGCCCCCTGGCCTATTGCGCGGCGGGTTCCTGCCTGCGCTGCCACGAATCTCGGCAGCGCCGACACGTTGAACGCTGGCGGGCAACCAAGTTCGTGTCCTTCGCGCGTCTGGACGAGGTGGAGGATCCGACTCCCTGCCTCCGCTGCCACACGACGGGGTACGATCCCCGGAACGGCGAGTACGCCCAGGAGGGCGTCACCTGCGAGGGGTGCCACGGGCCGGGGGCGGGGTACGGCGCCGCCATGGAGGCGGGTGTCCGGCTCCAGGCGATGGGTGCCGACGCGGAAGGGGAGAGACTCCTGGACGACGTCTCGACAGCGCTGCGAGATCGGATGGCGAGCACCAACGTATGCGTCGAATGCCACGACCCGTTCGGGGTCAAGGAACTGGCGTTCGAGCACCTGATGTGATGGGAGGCGTAGTGCCCTTGGCCGGGCCGTGGAAGATCGCGAGCCGGATCGTCGCCGCGCTGACGTTCTGCCTGGCCGCCGCGGGCGGGTGCGGGGGGGATCGGGACGCCGTTCCGGCTCCCGCGGGACCGGCCGCCGATCTGCTGGCTCCGCCGGGCGACAGCGCCGAGTTCGTTGCCATGGAGCTGCCGCCGAACCACTTCACCCACACACGGGGCGTGGGCCAGCGATTCGCGGGGGGTGACGCCGGCCACGTGGCCAACCTCTGTCTCAACTGCCACACGACGAGTCAGACCTCGTTCGCCACCGAGGAGTGGGCCGGGAGCCTGCACGGACTGCTGGGCATCGGCTGTGAGGCCTGCCACGGTGCCCACGAGGCGGGTTTTGTGCCCCATCCGGGCCCGGACCGCTGTCGCGCCTGCCACCCGCAGCAGGAGCACGAGCTGCGCAGCGGTCAGCATACCGACGCGGACGGCAGCGGTGTCCGTTGCGACTCCTGCCACCGATCCCACCGCTTCGACGTCGACGAGGGCCGGGATCCGGCCACCTGCGGGTCGTGTCACGAGGACTCGGAGCACGTCCTGGCGTGGTCGCGCTCCAAGATGGGTGTCGTGTTCGCACGGGAGGGATACGACGCGGACGGCGTCCCTGCCGCGGCGACCTGCCACATGTGTCACGTCACCTTGTCGCCGATCCACGAACAGACCACCGACCTGCGCTGCGACACGGTGCTGAATCACGACGTGAGCGCGATGCTCTCACGGCTTCCGCTGGATCCCCACACGCTGGACGACGAGGCCCGGGAGGCGTTCGTCCAGATCTGCCTGCAATGTCACGCCCGCGCCATCTCCGAACACCGGCTGAACAACGCCGATCCGCTCCTGACCCGGTGGACGCCGGGCGGCAGGTGAGGGGACCAGGATGAGCCAGGCTTTCTCCCGCCGACGACTCCTGCAGCTGAGCGCGTGCGTGGGGGCCGGGTTCGCCTGCCCGGCGCTGGCCCAGTCGATCCACGCCCCGGAGGCCGGGTTGGATCGATGGCACCGGGCCGTATGCGGCCAGTGTGGGCTGGTGGACACGCTGTTCGCCGGGCACCGCGGCACGGAGATCGCCGCGCTCAAGGGGGACCCACTCGGCGCGACGGCTCTCGGCCGGCTCTGTACCCGCGGCATGGCGTTGCCCTCGGCGCTCCAGCCTGGCCGCCGGCCGACCACCCCACTCCTCCGCCGGGACGCCGCCACCAAGGGCAGCGGGGGCGGGCTGGAACCCGTGAGCTGGGAGGAAGCCGGCGCCTGGCTCGCCCAGCGGTTTGGCCCCCTGTTCGCCGCTCGCAAGGCCGCGGCCCTGCTGGACGCGGATCTCCCCTGCGAGACCCAGTTCGACGCCAATCGTCTGTTCAAGGGATTCCTGGGCTGCGCCCACGTGGATTCCTCGCTGCGGCTGGACGGGGCGGCTGGACTTCGCGCGGCCGAGCTGTCCACCGGGCTCCCGGGGCCGACCGGCACAACGTCTGACGTGGACGGCGCCGATCTTTTCCTGATCGTGGGGGCCAATCCGGCCGAGCGGCACGCGACATTGTTCTACCGGATGGCCCAGTGCCAGCGACAAAACGGAACACGGACCGTGGTGATCGACCCGCGCCGTACCCTGTCGTGTGGGCTCGCCGACGTGTTCGTGCGGCCCACCGTGCCCGGGACCGACGGAGCGATCCTGCGGGCCATCGCGCACATCCTGTTGCGCGAGGGGTTCGAGGCTGACCTCGCGCTCGAGAACCTCGACGCCTTTGTCGAAACAGCCCGGCAGATGTCCCCGCTTCGGGCGGCGCAACTCAGCGGAGCAGGGCAAACAGACATCGAAGCTGCCGCCGAGGCCTTTTCCAGCGCCAGCCGGCCGTTCTCGGTCTTCGGGCGGGGGCTGATGCGGGGCGGTGCGCGGGCCGTGCGAACACTCTTTGATCTTCACCTGTTCCGTGGGCGGCTCGCCGACGGCGCGACCGTGCTCCCCCTGCTGGAGGGGGCCAACGGATCCGGCGCCTGGCTGATGGGCTCGCCGACCGAGCGGCTGCCCGGTCTGAGGATGATCTCGGACCCGGCTGCGCGCGCCGATATCGCGGAGTTGTGGGGCTGTGACGCCGCGGGGATACCCTCCGCGCCAGGACTGCGCCTGGGCGAGTGGTTGCCAGGCCTCGAGACCGGCGCACTCGGTGGCGTGCTCTGGATCGGAGGGAATCCGCTGCCGCGATTGCCTGCCAACAGCCGCTGGCGGTCCGCCCTTGCAGACACGTTGGCGGTCCACGCGACGCCTGTGCACCCCACCGAGACCTCGGCCTGGGCCGACCTCGTGTTGCCGATGGCCCTCCCCTGGCTCGAGGAGCGTGGGGTCTTCATCTCCTGCGACCGGCGAGTGCAGCTCACGGCACCTGGCTCCCGGCCCCAGGGCCTTCTCTCGTCCCTCGACCTGGTGGCTCGTATCGCCGGGGCACTCACCGCCCAGTTGCCGCATCGATGGCCGGCGACAACCGATCCCGAAGAGGTCTGGGAGACCTGCCGCCGATCGAGCCGCGGTTCCGTCTGCGATCTGTCCGGCATGACCTACCCCGTGCTCACGGATGTCCCGGGGCTATCCTGGCCGCATCCGGAAGGCGCATCGTCGCCGGCTGATCCCAGGGCTGTTCCGGCCCACCTGCGAGCGCCGGAGCCACGCCTCTCCCACGACTCGGGTGCACCGGGTCTGGCGGATGGGACGGAACCCTCCTTGCGCTTGTTCCCCATCGCCACGGCCCATCACACAGCATGCCGAGAACTGACCGGATTTGTCCCCGAGCTCCACTACGCCAGCCCGCGGGCGTGGATCGAGGTCAACGGCCGCGACGCCACCACTCGGGGTCTGCGCGATGGTGCGTTCGTGGCCGTTGAGTCCGCTGCAGGGGTGCTGGCGGCGCGGCTGTGGATCACCGACCGAGTCCCACGGGGCCTGGTGGCGATTCCGGACCACTTCGGCTTTGTCAGCGACCTGGAGGGCGGGACCGATGGGCGGGGCGAACCCCCGTCGCTGACGGCGTCCGTGGTTCCCCTCGTCGCCGATCCGGATTCCGGTCAGCTGGGGGTTCCGTCGGTACCCGTGACTCTCCGCGAGCCCACCGCTGCGGAGCTGGCCACCAGGGTGCTGCGCCGGAGTTGAGCGCGGGCACCGCCCTCATCAAAACAGCAGAACAAAACAGGCCCGCCGGGGCTATATGCCTCGACGGGCCTGTATCGGTAAAATGCTGGCGATGACCTACTCTCCCACATGATCGCTCGTGCAGTACCATCGGCGCAAGAGGGCTTAACTTCCGTGTTCGAAATGGGAACGGGTGGACCCCCTCTGCAGTAATCACCAGCAAAACTGGATCAATCGCAAAGTAACTCAGAGGGCTGAATGTTCTTTCAAGTAAAGGTGACCAAGCCGCACGGGCAATTAGTACCGGTTAGCTCCACGTGTTACCACGCTTCCACACCCGGCCTATCAACCTCGTAGTCTTCGAGGGCCCTTCAGGTCGGTTACCCGACGGGATACCTGGTCTCGAGGGGGGCTTCCCACTTAGATGCTTTCAGCGGTTATCCCTTCCGAACATAGCTACCCAGCAATGCCCCTGGCGGGACAACTGGAACACCAGAGGTTCGTCCACCCCGGTCCTCTCGTACTAGGGGCAGCTCCTCTCAAGT
>CAYTBN010000029.1:0-87136 GCA_964436045.1 uncultured Rickettsiales bacterium
TCCTCGGCGGCGGGGGCCTCCTCCTCGGCGGCGGGGGCCTCCTCCTCGGCGGCGGCGGCCTCCTCCTCGGCTGGCTGAGCCGCATCCTCAGGGGGAGCGGCGTCCTCACCCGGCGTCGGTTCGCCCTGCTCTAGCTCCTCGGCCGGCGCGGGCGCGTCGGTCGGCTCCGGGTGGTTGTTCTCTGGATCACCCATGGTCTTGCCCCGTGTTGCCCCGAGTTCCGGGGACTTGGACGCGGTACCTTATCAGAACAGGCCGCGAGCGCGGCTCACCAGTCGCAACGGAAGCGGCCGGCGTGCTTGCTCCAGCTCACCTCGTAGCCGCCGGTTTTCGTCCTCGAGCAGGCGCACCCGGTCCCGCAGCCGATCCAGCTCGCGAAGTCCGGCCGAGTTCCGTTCCATCTCGGCGACCCTGCGCCCCAGTTCAGCAACGTCCCGCGACCCCGTCTCACCGTCGGCCCCGGACCTCTCCCGGCTGGACATCAGGTCCCGCAGGCTGTCCAGCGACTCGGCGATCTTGCGGTTGCTGTCGCCCAGCGGCGCCATCGCCTGCGCGATCCCCTCACGGATGATGCGGGCGACCGTCTCGGGTCCGTTGGACATCAGGGCAGGCGGCGCCGATCGCCCCGCGGGCGGCAGATCGACGTCGATCACCTTGCCGTCCCGCGCCTCCTCCAGCGATCGGCGGATATCGCCCGTGGAGCGTTCCTGCTTGTACAGCTGGTCCACCAGCTGGAACACGGGCAGATCCGACGCCGGGTAGCGCACACCCCGGAACTGCTTGGGCCGTCGCAGCGGCTCGAGAAACTCGCTGAACAGGCGCGCCCGATAGCGAATGGTCGTGCTGGGCGTGCCCAGCAAATCTGCGATTTCGACCAGGCTGTACAGCTCCTCGTCGCTCATCTCGACTCCCTGTCGGCGGGGATGGAACGGGTCGATCGGCGCCATTGTAATGGCGACGCCGCCACGCGGCCACCTATGCACGCGCGCGCGCGGCCTGCGCGTCCATTGACTTGTCCCCGCCGAGACCGCTACGGTGCAGCCCCATCGCGCCGCCATGCGCGGCGGAGCTCGGGGGAGCGCGCGTTGAAGCTGGTCGTCATCATCCCGGCCCTCGACGAGGAGGCCACCGTCGCCACGGTGGTCCGCGGGATCCCCCGCGAGATCGAAGGTGTCGACCGCGTCGAGGTGGTGGTGGTCGACGACGGATCGAGCGACCGCACCGCGGAGCTGGCCCGGGGAGCGGGCGCGACCGTCGTCTCCCACGGCGAGAACCAGGGTGTCGGCGCGGCGTTCGCCACCGGCATCCGGGTCGCCCTCGACCGCGGCGCCGACCTGGTGGTCAACATGGACGGTGACGGTCAGTTCGACCCGGCCGATATCCCCACGTTGATCCGGCCGGTCCAGGCGGGCGACGCCGGCTTCGTGACCTGCACCCGCTTCGGTCGTCGGGAGTTCATACCGTCGATGCCGTGGGTGAAGCGGGCGGGCAACTGGGGGATGGCTCGACTGATCAGCGCCATCGTCGGCAAGCATTTCACCGATGTTTCCTGCGGCTTTCGCTGCTATTCGCGGGACACTGCGTTGCGGCTGAACCTGTTCGGACGCTTCACCTACACCCAGGAGAGCTTCATCAGCCTCGCCGCCCAGAACGTGGTGCTGCGGGAGGTGCCGCTGCGCGTCCGGGGGGTCCGGGAGCACGGCAAGAGCCGGGTGGCGAACAGTGTGGTCCGCTACGGCGTCCGCAGCTCCGCGATCATCCTGCGCGCGCTGCGCGACCACCGCCCGCTGGCGTTCTTCGGCTCCATCGGTGCCGGCTCGCTGGGGCTCGGAGTCCTGCTCGGCGGCTTCGTCATCCTGCACTGGCTGCGAACTGGCGGCACCAGCCCCTACCGGTCGGTGCTGCTCGGGAGCACGGCGCTGCTGATCGTCGGCATCGTGCTGGGGGTGCTGGCACTGCTGGCCGACATGCTGGGGCGCATGAGGCGTACCAACGAGGCGCTGCTGTACGAAACCAAGCGTCGCCGCGTCCCGATGGAGACCGACGATCCGTGAGCCGGGAACTTCCCGCCATCCGGTTCCAGACCAAGTGGCTTTCTCGCAACCCGCTGGTCCGCCGGGCCAACTCTGGATTCCGCGAGACCCTGCTGCGGCTGGTCCACGCCTGTGGCGCCCGGACCATCCTCGACGCGGGGTGTGGCGAGGGGATCAACCTGCTGACCCTCTCGAAGGCCGGCGACTGGCAACTCGAGGGTCTGGAACTGACCCGCGAGAGCCTGGACGTGGCCCGGGCCGCGCTCCCCGACCGGGTCGCGCTCCGTCAAGGAGACGTCACCCGGCTGCCCTACGACGATCGCAGCTTCGATCTGGTCCTGGGCACCGAGGTCCTCGAGCACGTGGACGACCCGGCCCGGGCACTGCGCGAGATGGCCCGGGTCAGCCGCGGGCGGCTGCTGCTGTCTGTGCCCCGCGAACCCCTGTGGCGGGTACTCAACGTGATGCGCGGGAAGTACCTGCGACACCTGGGCAACACCGACGGACACCTCAACCACTGGTCCGGGCGCGGGTTCCGTCGATTCTGCGCCGCGGAGGTGGACATCCTGGCTCACCACCACCCGATCCCGTGGACCTTCCTGCTGTGCGCTCCCCGCCACAGAGAGGCGGGCGAGCGGTGAGCGATCCCGTGCCCACCCCCACCGCGCGCCCGCGGGCCAGCCGGCGGGCCCGCGTCGGCTGGTTCGCCCTGCGCCTGTTGCTGGTGGGCGCCGTGTTGTTCTTCATCGGCTGCTACGTGGCCGACAACGTCGAGGAATTGCGGACCTACGACCTGTCGCCCGATCTGCCCCTGCTGGCTGCGGCGCTGGCGGCGCTGCTGCTGGCCCAGCTCGTGTTCTCGGCCACCTACCGGCTACTGATGCGCCGGGAACCCTCGCCGCCGTCCCTGGCCCGCGCCTTCGCCCTGCTGACCCTGCCGGCGATCGCCAAGTACGTGCCGGGCAAGGTGGCGGTACTGGTGGGGACGGTGTGGGCCTTCGAGCACAGCGGCTACGGCCGTCGCCGTGGGCTGTACCTGCTGCTCTACGCCCAGGTGGCGATCATCGTCGGCGGTCTGCTGGTGGCGGGCCTCTACTCGATAACGGCGGACACCGACGCCGCCTCCGGGGACGGAGCAGCGGGTACCGTGCTGCGGCTGGCGCCCCTGCTGGCGCTGGCGGGCGTTCCCTTTCTCCACCCGGGTCTGCTGCGATGGGGTGTGGAGCGGGTGTCGGGCCTGCTGCGACTGCCGCCGGTGGACCTCCAGGTCCCCCTGTCGGACGCACCCGGCGTGCTCGCCCTGTCCGTGGCGGGGATGGTGCTGTGCGGCCTGGGCTTCGCGGTGCTGGCCATCGCCCTGGGCGTGCCCGCCGAGCCCCGGCTGCTGGTGGCGCTGACGGGGGCGTACCCCCTGGCTCTCTGCCTGGGCTTCCTGGCGTTGGTGGCACCCGCCGGACTGGGAATCCGCGAGGGGGTGTTGCTGCTGGCACTGGGCCCGTTGGTCGGCCCGGAGGCGGCGATCGTGGCCACGCTGGCGGTCCGGGTGCTGCAGCTGGTTGCGGATCTGGTCGGCGCCGCGGCCGGACTGGTGATCGTCCGCGGTGGACGGAAGGCGAGCGCGTGAACGGCTCATCCCTCGAGCGATGGACGGAGCTGTCGGGCCTCGTGCTATCGCTGCCGCGGCTGGCCCTCGAGGCCGCCCAGCGGGTGCCGCCGTGGTGGCTCGGCTCGATCCCCGTGGCGGTGGTCGCCGTGCTGACCGCGATGGCCTACGACCCGCGGGTCTACCCCGGCGGCGACAACGCCCTGTACTGGGCCCTGGGTCGCTCCCTGGCCGAGACCCTGGAGTACCGGGACCTGGGCGCGCCCGGCGCTCCCTTCGAGACCTCGATCCCCTGGGGTTTCCCCCTGCTCATTGCTGGAGGGATGCTGGTGCTGCCCGACGGCTACCCCTATCTCAAGATCATCAGCTGGCTGTCGATGGCGGGCGCCTTCGCCTGCCTGTGGGGGTTCCTGCGCTACCAGTTGCCCGAGAACCGGGGCGTGATGTTGCTGGCGGTGCTCCTGCTGGCCCTCAACCACCGGCTGCTGGTGTTCGCCAGCCTGCTGCTGACCGAGGCGCCTTTTTTGCTGTTCTCGATGGCCGCGCTGCTGGCGTTCGAGGTCTACCGGCGGCGCTGGGCCGAGCGCTGGTGGGGTGTCGCCCCGTCGGCCCTGCTGGCGTCCTACGGCTACCTGGTACGGCCAGCCGGCGTGGCCCTGGTCGCGGCTTTGCTCGGCTTCCTGGTGCTGTCCCGGCGCTGGAAGGCGACGGCGGTCGCCCTGGGTGTGGTGGTCCTGCTGGCGGGCAGCTGGCACGTGCGCAGCGTGGTGGTCCCCAGCGACAGCGAGAACCTCTACCTGAGCTACCTGGTCAAGCGCAGCAAGTACCAGACCGACGAGGCGAAGGTGGGCGCCGCGGACCTGGTGGCCCGGGTCAGCCACAACGCCCAGGCCTACGCCCGCAGCCCCCTGCACCGGCTGACCGTGGGGACCAAGTGGAAGGACCGCACGCGGCTGAGCCCGGTGGTGCTGCCGATGCTGGCGATGATCGCCGTCGGATTTTTCTTCAGCCTGCGCCGCCCCGGACCGGTGCACCTCTACGTGCCGCTCTACCTGGCCGTGATCCTGCTGTGGTTGCCGGAGTCGGTGAAGACCCGCTACCTGGCGATGCTGTTTCCCCTGCTGTTGCCGCTGGCGCTGTACGGCTTGCACCGGCTTGTGGGACAGCGTTGGCCCACCGTGGCGGCCTGGGCGGTTCTGCTGGCGTTCCTCTTCATGGGGTACTTCCACGGCGTCCGGATATCGCGCAAGGTCGACAGCTACACCGAGGTTCGCCGGTCCTACCGCGCGGGCGAACACGAGGTGCGGCAGCGGCGGTCCTACCGCTCCTACGTCCAGATGTGCGAGTGGCTACGGGACAACGCCCCGGACGACGTCATCCTCGCCGCCCGCAAGCCGCGGCTGGCGTACCTGTATTCCGGCCGTCAGGCGGTGCGAGTCACCTTCGAGACCGACCCGGCCGAGGTCTACCCCTGGCTGGTCGACAACGAGATCGACTACGTGTTGCTGGATCGACTCGATAGCCAGGTGGAGGATACCCGGATCCGGATGCTCGCGACCCAGCTGGAGTACTCCGACCACTTCGCCGACATGTTCTCGTCGTTCCTGGGCGACCGGGTGGCTCGCTTCTCGCCGGATGTCGACGAGATAGCGGCCCACCGCGCCGAGAAGGCAGCCTATCAGCGCAAGCTGTTGCACAAGCGTGGGCGGGATGATGATCCCGCCGCCCCGGACGAGGCAGGCGCGGAGGACGACACCGAGGACGACAGAGGGGAGGAGTAACGACGTGCTGGGTCTGCGCAGCAACGAGGAGCGGCGCCTGCGGCTGATGGCACGGCTCGCGGGTACGGGTGCGTTGCTCGACGTGGGTTTCGCCCAGCTGCCCAACCCCTACTTGCGGGGATCTCCAGTGGTGGGGCTGGATCTGGTGCCCCCGCCCCCTACGCCGCCCTACGACGAGACCCTGGCCGGGGACGCCACCGATCTCGCGGCGACCCTCGGCGACCGTACCTTCGACTCCGTGCTCGCCGGGGAGATCGTCGAACACGTCGAAGATCCCTACCGCTTCGTGCGGGGCTGCCGCGATCGACTGCGGCCCGGAGGACGGCTGGTGCTGTCCACGCCCAACCCCCTGCACGCGCCGGTCCTGGCCTGCGAGCTGCTGGGGGTCAAGCGGTTGTTCTACACCGACGAGCACCGCCACTACCTGCTACCCCGCTGGGTCGACCGGATCCTCACGTCCAGCGGGCTGACCCCCGTGTCCCGCCACGGAGTCGGTTTTCCGCTGCTGGTGGGATCCCGCCCGGCGATCCCGGCGCCGCCCGCGGTCAGCTACCAGATCGTCTACGTCGCCGAGCGTCGCTGACGCCAACCGTCGCGGGTTGGATGACCCGTGCGCGCGGGGGGTGCTATCCTGACCGGCGACTGCCCCCGGGGCAGCGGGACGACCATGGTGACTATCACGCGCGCGATCGCTCTTTCGCTCGTCGGCCTGATCACGGCCCTGGCAGCCCCGCGCCCGGCGGACGCTCGATACCCCGAGGATCTGGACGTCAACGGGCTGTCCCTGCTGGACTCGGCCACCGCCCAGTCGATGTTCGACTACGTGGTCCGCGAGATGGCGATGACCATCAGCCCCAAGGCGCTTTCGCCGGGCGAGACGGTCGGCGCCTACGGGTTCGAGCTGGGCTTCGAGAGCACGCTGGCTTTCCCCCACACCAGCCCCGAGGCGGACTCCAACGCGCCGATCTGGGACATGTTCACCGCCTGGGACATGATGACCAGCTCCGGCGAGCCAAGCCCGGGCGTGATCTACATCCCCCAGGTGCGCCTGCGCAAAGGGCTGCCCTACAGCCTGGAGGTGGGCGCGACCGTCGGCTGGATCCTCAACACCCGGCAGACCATCCTCGGCGGCTTCGGTCGCTGGGCGCCGATGGAGGGCTGGCCCAACGTGCCCGACGTGGCGCTGGGGTTCGGCTACAACGGCCTGGTCGGCAACGAGACCCTCGATCTGGGCGTGTTCGAGTTCGACATCACCGTGGGGTACACATTCTCGTTCGGCCTGGACCGCAAGTACACCTCGGCCCAGTTCGCCCCCTTCGTCGGGCTCGGCGTCCTCGCCAGCCACGCCAAGGCCAAGAACATCGACTTCGAGCTGTTGCCCGCCACCGCGTGGGGCAACAAGGCCGAGCCGGGCGTCATCCCAAACGACTTCCGCTACACCAAGATCTTCGTGGGCTTCACCCTGGTGAACAACCACTTCGTGTTCGCCTTCAACGGCGAGCTGATACCCAAGGGCGTCCACGCGTTGAACCTGCGGGTCGGGCTCAATTACTGATCTGACGATTCCTGTCGTGCTGGCGCTGGCGCTGGCGCTGGCGCTGGCGGCGGCGCCGCTGCCGGCCCGATCGGCGCCGCTGTCGTACTCGGTGCAGGCCGAGATCGACGACGATGGCAGCCAGATCCACGGCACCGTCACGATTCGTTACCTCAACGGCGGCGACACCAGCCTGGACCACCTGGTCCTGCTGTTGTACCCGACCCGCTTCCGGACGGAGGAGGAGGCGCTCAACGATCTGACCCGGCCGCGGGTCTTCCCCGGGCGGTTCTCGGCCGGGGATCTGGTGTTGGAGGGTGTGGTCACCGAGCCGATGGACTTCGACCTGGCGCCCGCGGGGACCTACGTGCGGCTGGCGCTGTCGGCCCCGGTGCCGCCCGGCGAGGAGGCGGTCGTCGAGTTGCCCTTCCGCACGACCGTGCCCCACCGCTTCGGGACGTTCGGCCGCCACGCCTGGATGGTGGCGCTCAACGGCGGCTGGTCGCCGATGGTGGCGCCCCGCGATGCGAACGGCGGCTGGGACCTGGAGGCACCGCCCCCCACAGCCGAGTGGGAGATCGATCTGACCTACGGCGAGCGCTGGTCGGCGGTCGTCAACGGGCTGGTGCAAGGGGCGACGGACGGCGTGGGAGCCACCGGCCGCGGCGAGGCCCTCTTCCAGTCGGGCTCGGCGCGGGTCTGGACCCAGGGCCGGTTTGTTTCGGTCGTGCTCCACCGCCGGGGCCAGGTGACGGTCGTGGACACCCCCGAGGGGCCGGTGACCTACGTCGGCCTGCCCCCCAACAAGTCCCAGCGCGCGGACATGGCCGCCACGGCGGAGACGGCGCTGGGCCTGCTGCGGGCGGGTGGCTTGCCGGGCACGACCCGGGGCGCGGTCTTGGTCGAGGTCCCGCTGCGCTGGCGGTTACTGGAGCAGGGCGAGGGCTGCATCCTGGTCACCGACCGATACCTGGACGCCGAGCCGCTGGTGCGCCGCTTCGCCCAGACCCAGCTCGCCCGTGCGGTGATCACGGACCAGCTGCTGCCCTTCGCCGATGGGGTCGAGGACAGCCGCGAGGGGCCGGCGGTGGCCGAGGCGGTCTCCTGGGCGCTGTTGCCCCGGTACCTGGGCCTGCGCCACCGGGTCCAGATCTCGGCCCAGGATCTGCTGCGCCCCTTGGACTTCCTCCCCAGCGTCGAACAGTTCCTCTACGCCCCGAGTTATCCGTTCGCCGACGAGGTGTTGAACAACCCCTACCAGTACGACCCGTTGCGGGCGGACATCCGTCGCTTCCACCGCGGCGGGATCGCGCCCCGCACCAGCTTGCTGAAGGTCAAGGAGACCGTGGGCGCGCTGAGCGTGGACTCGGCGGCGGTGGACTACGTGGCCCGGCTGCCGGGCGACGACGCCCGGCCGTACCTGGAGCTGTTGGCGAATTCCACGGGCACCGACGTCCGCGCCCTGTGGGAGCCATGGGAGCGGGATCTGCCCACCGTCAACTACGCGCTGGCGGTGGAGCGCGAGCGGGTCGACGAGGGCTGGGAGACCCACATCCAGGTGGTCAAGGAGGTCCCGGACGGCGCCCCGGTGCTGCCCGAACCGGTCGACGTGCGCGCGACCGTGCCCCGCCGCGGTACACAACCCCCGCTGCGCTACGACCTGCGCTGGGACGGGGAGGGCGGCCAGACTTCGTGGATCCTGAAGTCGCCGCAGCGGGTGCGACGGGTGCAGATCGACCCGACCATGAAGCTGCTGGAGATCGACCGCGGCGGTTTTGTGATGCGGCGGGACAACGCGCTGCCTGTGCCGGTCAAGATCTACCCATCGGGTATCATCCCGTCGATCAACCTGACCGAGGGCACCTTCGAGGCCTACCTGGGTCTGTCGGGGCGGGCCGCCTTCGACAACCGCAACCTGTTCTCTGGCTACCTGGCTCACAACGAGGAGTCGTTGCTGGGTATCGGGCTCTCCTACTATCGTTACTTCGGCCGCTCCCGTGATGCCCTGTTCCGCCGCTCCCGGCTGGGCTTCCACGCCTCCCTCGACCTGCTCAACCAGCGGTTCGCCTCCGTCCCCGGTCAGGCCCCGCTGGTCCCGGTGGGACGGATCAGCTACCGCTACGCCGATGTCTACGGCGGCACCTTTCCCACCCGCGGCAAGTACTTCTACGCGTCGGTGCATGCTGGTTACGCCTACGCGACCTTGCTCGAGGATCCCGACGCCACGCCCGGATTCGTCGGCTTCTCGGCGGCGGGTGACGGGCTGATCCCGATCCACCCGGCGCTGGTGCTGGCGGCGCGGGCCAAGCTGGGCGCCACCACCGCCGACCTGCCCCACACCAAGAAGGTGCTCGGGGGCAACAGCGATCTGCGGGGCCTCCCCGAAGGTTTTGTCACCGGCCACTTCAAGCTGTTCTCCGGCCTCGAGCTGCGCTGGATGATGGCCCGGGATCTGAACGTGCCATTGCCGCTGATGAGGGTGCGCGGCGTGCAAGGCAACTTGTTCCTCGAAGGCGGCTGGGTCGGGGACGGGCTACCCCAGCCGGACGAGTGGCACTGGGGCGTGGGCACGGGCGTCCGCTTCCACGTGGACTGGTTCGGCCTGTGGCCCGCCATCGCGGGCTTCGACGTGGCCTGGTCCCCGCGCGCGCCCCGCGGAAACCTGCTACCTTTCCCGGTCCAGATATACATCGTGCTCGGCCAGTCATTCTGATCGTTCGGATGCGAAAATCCGTCATCCCGCTACTGTTCGTCGCCCTCCTCGGCCTCGCCGGTTGCAAGGTGATCCGCTACCCGGCGGAGCGCGTGCTGCCCCGCCCGATCCCCGAACCATCTGCCGAGCTGATCGAGGAGCTGGCCGGGGAGGAACAGCAGCGCGAGGAGGAGCAGCAGGAGGAACAGGCGGTGGAGCGTACGGTGCGGACCGCCGTCGACCGGGTGCTCGAGATCGGCCGCGCCATGGTTGGCCAGCGCGAGGTCACCATCGACGGTCAGAGCCATCGGGCAGACTGCTCGGGGTTCGTCCAGGCCTGCTTCACTGCCGGCGGCCTGACCCTCACGGAATCGGGCGACGCAGGCACCAGCGGGACCGAGATCCTCTACAACGCCCTGCGGCGGACCGGGGGACTGCACGAGGGTGAGATCCCCGAACCGGGCGATCTGGTCTTCTTCTCCAACACCTACGACCGCAACCACAACGGCCGCCTGGACGACGACTTCACCCATGTGGGCTTCGTCGAGTCGGTGGGCGGGGACGGTGCGGTCCACTTCCTACACTTCGTCTCGGGCGCGGTTCGCATCGGCCGGATGAACCTGCTCCACCCCAACGACCGCGTGGACGAGGGATCCGGCACCATCTGGAACGACCCGTTGCGCCGCCGCCGCAAGGACGACAGCGCCAAGGTGCGCTACCTGACCAGCCAGCTGTGGATCGGCTTCGGTAGGATCGGCGGTGACGATGACTGATCCGCCGCGGCAAGGGCGGTCGGTGATGGCCACCTTCCGCCGGGGGGTGGTCTGGGCGCTGGCGGCCGGGGTCCTGGTCTACGTGGCGATGGGCTTCTATGCCGGCCGCAAGGACGTGACCGGCGAACTGGCCCACTTCGCCTGGGCACTCATGGGCCCGATCCTCGGGCTCAGTCTGGCCAATTACGGTATCCGCTTCCTCCGCTGGGAGCTCTACCTGCGGCGGCTGGGGATCCGGGTTCGCCCGTGGACCTCGGTGTCGGTGTTCCTGGCCGGACTCGCGATGACCATCACCCCCGGCAAGGTGGGCGAGTTCCTCAAGAGCTACCTGCTCAAGGAGACCGACGACGTCCCGATGATGCGGTCGGCGCCGGTGATCTTCATGGAGCGGGTCACCGACCTGCTGGCGCTGGTGGCGCTGGCGTCGGTGGGGGTCGGCACCTACTACGCCCAGGGCACCTGGATCCTGGCCCTCAGCGGTGGGGCGATGGTGTTCGGCCTGGGCGTGCTGATGAGCCGCAAGGTCTGCCTCTGGCTACTGCAGCCCCTGCGCCGGCTGCCCAAGGTCGGCGGCATGGTCGATGGGCTGGTCGATGCCTACCTGGCCGCCCACGCGCTGACGCGCCCGCTGCCGTTGCTGCTCGGGCTGCTCCTGGGCGTGGCCGCCTGGACCTGCGAGTGCATGGGCTTCCACCTGTGCTTCGTGGCGCTTCAGCACGAGATGGCGCCCGGGGCGTCCATCTTCACCTACGCCTTCTCGACCATCGCCGGGGTGGTCTCGCCGGGCGGCCTGGGCGCCACCGACGCCTCGCTGATGGGCATCGCGATGGCCATCTCCGAGTCGCTGAGCAAACCCACGGCGGTGACGGCCGCCTTCGTGGTGCGGGCCTGCACCCTGTGGTTCGCGGTGGCTGTCGGCGCCCTGTTCCTGCTTCGCTTCTCGCGACCCCTGCAGGTGGACGTGGAGGCGGCGCGCGGAGGGATGGACTCATGAGCCGCGGACTCCCGATCCTCTTCCTCCTGGGCACCCGCGACCGGCTCTGTCCCCTGGAGCTGCTCGAGCCGATCCGCCGCGAGCTGGACGCCCTGTCCTTCCTCCACGTCGTCGAGGGCGGAGATCACTCGCTGAACCTGTCCAAGAAGGCGATGCGAGAGCAGGAGATCACCCAGTCCGACGCCGACCACCGCATCGCTTCCGGCCGTTGAGCGGAAGGGTAACGACGTGGATCTTCCCGCCATCCTGCGCGACGAGCGGCTGCCTGCGGTGGTCGTCGATCTGGACGCCTTCGACCGCAACGTGGCCCACGCGGCCGGGATCGTGGCGCCGAGTGGGCTGTCGCTGCGGCTGGCCACCAAGTCGGTCCGCGTCCCGGCACTGATCCGGCGCGCCCTGGACGCGGGCGATCCCTACCGCGGACTGATGTGTTTCTCCGCCGAGGAGGCGCACTTCCTGGCCGACCAGGGCTTCGACGATCTGCTGGTCGCCTATCCCACCCTGCAGCGCTCCGACCTCGACGCCCTGCGGGAGCTTCACGAGGCGGGCAAGGTCGTCTGGCTGGTGGTGGACTCCGCCGACGGACTCCGCGCGCTGGACGCGGCGATGGCCGGCTGTGAGGAGCCCTTCCGGGTGGTGCTGGACGTGGACATGTCCCTGCGGCTCGCCGGCCTCCATCTGGGGGTACGGCGCAGCCCGCTGCGCTCCGCCGACGACGTGCTGGAGCTGTTCCGTAGCGGCCGGGATCTGGCCCATGTCCGCCTCTGTGGCCTGCTGGGGTACGAGGCGCAGGTGGCCGGGTTGCCTGACCGCAATCCGTTCAAGCGGCTGCTGAATCCCGCCGTCCGCTGGATCCGCGGGCTGTCCGTGCGCCAGGTGGCGCGCCGCCGCGCCGAGCTGGGAGCGCGGCTGCGGGACGAGGGCTTCGACCTCGAGCTGTTCAACGGTGGGGGGACCGGCAGCCTGAACCTGACCAGCCGCGAAGGCGACATCCTGACCGAGGTCACCGCGGGCTCCGGCCTGCTCTGTTCCCACCTGTTCGACTACTACTCCAACGTCCGCTTCGAGCCTGCCTGCTTCTTCGTGCTGCAGGCAGTGCGATCCTCGGATCCGGGCTTCGTCACCTGCCTGGGGGGCGGTTATGTCGCGTCCGGCGAGCCGGGCTGGGACAAGGTGCCGGTGCCCCATGCCCCCTCCGGCCTCCAGCTCGTGGGCGCCGAGGGCTGCGGCGAGGTGCAGACCCCCCTGCGCGTCCCCGCCTCCGCCCAGCTCTCCCTCGGCCAGCCCGTCGCCTTCCGCCACGCCAAGGCCGGCGAACTCGCCGAACGTTTCGCCGAGTACCTGCTGGTCCGCGACGACCGTATCATCGACCGCGTCCCCACCTATCGCGGCCTCGGCCAGACCTTCTTCTAGCTAGCGGCCGGAGCCCGGCGCTAGCCGATCTTGAAGAAGCGCTCGCGCGTCGCGCGTGGGGGTTTTGGTTCCCCTCCGCGGACCCTTCCGGTTTCAGCGGGTAGGATCAACACGTTCGGGACGTCCGGTGGGGCGGATCCTGCGGGGGAAAGATGCAGTGAACGGCGAAACCTCCCAGATACCGAAGCTGACCGTTGTATCGGACCTGTCGACGCTCCCGGACGAGGAGCTGATGATGAGGTACCGGGACGGCGACCGCCCAGCGTTCGACATCCTGGTCCGCCGCCATCGCAACCGCTTGATCAACTTCCTGTTCCGGATGACCTCGAACCGCCAGTTGGCCGAAGAGGTCCAGGCCGAGACGTGGTTGAAGATGCACCGGGCGGCTTCCCGGTACGAACCCCGGGCCAAGTTCACCACCTTCCTGTTCACAGCGGCCTATCGCCAGTGTCTGACAACGCTGGACTCCAAGGCCCACAAGGTGAAGGCGGCCACCGTGGACGTGAGCGTCCAGGACCTGTCACCGCGGCTGCTGAGCGCCGGGGCGCCACCGACTGCCCCCAACCCGGAGCGGCAGGCGATTCTGGACGAGCAGATCCGCCGGTTGCACGAAGAGGTGAGCGAGCTGCCCGAGGCTCACCGTGCGGCTTTCCTGCTGTACTACGTGGAGGGGTTGAGCTGTATGCGGGTCGGAGAGGTCCTGGGACTGACCTCCAAAGAGGTCAAGGGGCGCCTGGCATACGCACGCCGTCTGCTGCGGGAGAGGGTGGTCGCGTGATGTCTAATCGGAGGCGAGAACGATGATGGACTGTTCAGCATACAAGGAACTCTCCGGGCTGCGTCCGGAAGACCTGTCGGACCACGAGCGAGAAGGCCTGCGGGAGCATGGCGAGCGCTGCGAGTCCTGCCTGCGTGAGCAGGGCGACGACGAGGAGCTGCTGGCCGCGGTGGACCGCTTGCCTAGCCTGGAATCGGACATCACCGCCGCTGACATCTGGCGGCTGGATGGGCTGGAGCCCGCCGTGACCGGCGCGGCGGCCGAGCCTGCGGTCCAGGCGACCCGTTCGCATTTCCCCGTGGTGTTGGCTGTGGCGGCTGCTGCCGCGCTGGCGGTGGTCCTCGGGCCGCGTCTCGTGCAGAAGCCCGCCGAACCGGAGGTCGAGTCCGGGGTGCGGCTCAAGGCCGTGACTCCGCCATTCCAGCCCGCGAGCCTGGAACTGCAGTTCTCGCTGGAGACCCGCGGCCTGGGTAGCGGCGCGGTGATCGCCGCGTCCGACGGCGCGCTGGTGGCCGCCGACGAGCGACTCCTGTTCGGTGTGCGTGCCGAGGGTAATGGCGACGTGAGCCTCATCGAACGCGGCCCCGACGGCGCGTTGCAGGTCGTGGACAGAGGCGGCGACGTGGGCTGGCGGGTCGACGACGCCGGCCTGGCGATCCTGGTCGACGAGACCGGCCGGCCGCTGGGTTACCGTCCCGACGGCGACGGCGGCGAGTACAACTACGTGGGTCTGCTCACCGCTCCTGCCGGCCGGGCACTCACCCCCAGCGAGGCGGAGGCACTGCTGGAAGGCACGGCCGTCCCTGGTATCTCCCTGCTCGCGCGCGATGACTTCGCGATAGAGTGGCGTCAGGACGATGCGCTCGATTCCACCCGCTGATCGGCGACGATTCTCGCTGCTGCTCCTCCTGGCCCTCGCGGCCGGGTTGATCGGCGGCTGCGCCCACCGCCAACCGGCGAGCTGGCGCACCAAGGGGTTGGAACCCGCCGAATCCACCGCCGAGGCCATCGAGGCCAGCTTCGGGCCACGCCGTGTGGCCCTGGTGGTCGGCGTCGGTGAATTCGCGGATCGCCAGTTCCCGGCCCTGCTCCACTCCGGCACCGACGCGGTCGAGATCGGCGCGGTCCTCGAGAGCCACGACTACGGCGGATTCGACCGGGTGATCGTGCTGACCACCCCGGTGCAGACCAGCCAGGCCCGGGTCCTCACCGAGCTGGTCAGCCTGCGCAACGACCTGCGCAGCCAGGACACACTGCTCGTCTACTTCAGCGGCCACGGCACGATGCGGCTCAACGAAAAGGACGAGCCGACCCTGTTCCTGGTCACCCACGATACCGTCGCCCGGGATCTGGAGGGCACCGCCATCGAGCTGGCCGAACTCCAGCGGTTCTTCTCCCGCATCCGCGCCGAGCGCAAGGCGCTGGTGGTCGACGCCTGCTTCCACGGCGAGGGCAAGTCGGCGATCCAGCCCACCATCAGGCAACGCATCGGACGGATGGACGCCTTCCCGACCCTCACCCGCAAGGTGAACCTGGGCCAGAGCGAGGCCCACCTGTTCGCCACCTCCTGGGGACGGCCCGCCCGCGAGGACGACAGCCTCGGGCACAGCGTCTACACCTACTATCTGCTCCAGGGGCTGACCTGGGAGCAGCAGCTGTCCGACGCCAACCGGGACGGCCTGGTGACCGTCTACGAGGCCCATGACTTCGCCCGCGGCCAGACCGTGGCTCACACCGACGGCGCCCAGGTCCCGGAGGCCTACTTCCGGGTGGTGGGCGAGAAGGACCTGGTGGTCACCGGGGAACCGGAGAAGCGGCTGGAGAGCGAGCTGGCGCTGATCTACTTCTACGACACCGCCGACAGCGTGTTCTCCGGCGCCTCGCTGGCCATCGACGGTCGCCTCAAGGGACTGTTCCCCGGCGCGATGCCGGTCGACCCCGGCCGCCATCGGGTGACCATCACCGGCCCCGAGGGCACGATCCTGTTCGACCGGGTGATCGACATCGACTACGAGGAGAACATCCCCGCGGACGCCATCGACCAGCGGCCGTCGGTGTACCGGGCCTACCTGGACATCAGCGGCGGCCCCCACATCGGGATCGGCGATCGGGTGAGCCCGATCTTCGGCGCCCAGGGCGGCGGACTCGAACTCAACCTGGGATTCCGCTTCGTGCGCGACCCGCGGCTGGCCAACATGAGCGTCAGCGTGCAGGCCGGCTACGCACTGGCCACGGCCCTGGTGCCCCTGGTCGGCGGCGGCGAGGAGAATCGCAGCCGTCACCTGATCCACGCCGGGATCGGGTTCGGCCATCGATTTGTCCACCGTCGCTTCGGGTTCGGCATCAACTGGCGCGCCCGTGCGACACTGGCCACGGGTGTGGCCGCCTCCGACTGCGCCCCGGACGCCCCCGCCTGCGACCCGTGGATCGTGTTCGGGCAGGGGCCCTACCTGGAGCAGACCGTGCGGCTGAACCGGCGGATGTCGCTGGTGATCGGCGAGGAGTTGATGGGCGTGGTGCTCGACCCGACCAGCAGCGGCGACCTGGCCCTTTCGGGGGTGCTGGGGATCCGCTTCGGCGTGGAGCTGGACCTGTGAGCTGGCGCGGACCCTTCGCGGCGCTGATCGTCACCTGCGTGCTGGTGTTGGCGGGGTTCGCCCACGCCGAAGACCTCGACGGCGATGGGGTCGACGCCTGGGGCCCGGACGGGATCCCGGGAAACGAGGACGACGACTGCAACGACAACAACCCCGCCGTCTACCCAGGTGCGCCCGAGGTCTGCGACGGGGTGGACAACGACTGCGACGGCTTCCCCGAGCAGGACGAGGTCGACCTGGACGGGGACGGGGTACTGGCCTGCGGGGGGGATTGCAACGACTACGAGAGCGACATTTACGCCAACGCGCCCGAGGCCTGCGACGGGCTGGACAACGACTGTGACGGCGAACCGGGAGAGCTGGAGCACGACGAGGACGGCGACGGTTGGCTCGCGTGCGAGGAGTGCGACGACAGCGATCCCATGAACAACCCGGGTGCCGAGGAGATCTGCGACGGGCTGGACAACAACTGCGACAATATCATCCCGCAGATCGAGGCCGACGACGACGGGGACGGTTACCGGGGTTGTGAGGGTGACTGCGACGACGACAACCCTGACGTCTACCCCGGCGCGCTGGAGATCTGCGACGGCCTGGACAGCGACTGCGACGAACACTTCAGCGAGGAAGAGTTCGACGTGGACGGGGACACCTACTTCCCCTGCAACGGCGACTGCGACGACTACGACTCCTTCGTGCACCCGGGCGCCACTGAACTGTGCGATGGGCTCGACACCGACTGCGACGGTGAGCTCGGACCGCTGGAGTGGGACGACGACGGCGACGACTTCATGGTCTGCGAGGGCGACTGCGACGACGATTCGTCCACCGTCCACCCGGGTATGGTCGAGCTGTGCGACGGGGTGGACAACAACTGCGACGGCGACCTCGACGAGGGCTGCGGCGGCCCGGCCGACGACGACGACATGGCCTCCGACGATGACGGCCAGTCCCAGATGGTCGGCGGCGGCAGTCACAGCGGCTGCGCCCTGCGCCTGCCCGGAGCTTCCGACTCCGCGGCCGCCACCCTGCTGCCCCTCCTGCTGTTCACCTTCCTCCGCCGCCGCCCGCCAGCTTGACCCTCCGCCGGGCGCCGGCGTACCCTCAACTGGCTGTTTTTCGGGAGGAAATTGGCGACGTGCAGCTGCGGGACGCAAGGGTCGCGCTGGTCCACCACTGGTTGGTGACGTACCGCGGCGGCGAGAAAGTGCTCGAGTCCCTGTGCCGGATGTTCCCGGACGCCGAGCTGTTCACCCTCGTCCACGACCCCCGTCAGCTCCCGTCGACCCTCAACGATCGCCGGATCCACGTCTCGCCGTTGCAGCGGATCCCGGGTGCCACCCGCCGTTACAAGAGCCTGCTGCCGATGATGCCGCTGGCCACCGAACAACTGGATCTGCGTGGGTTCGACCTGGTGATCTCCAGTGACGCCAGCGTGGTCAAGGGTGTGCTGACCCGCGCGGATCAGCTCCACGTCTGTTACTGCCATTCACCCCCGCGTTACGCCTGGGATCTTGCCCACGACTACGTGGACGGCTCCGGGGTGAGGGCGAAGGCCCGCGGGATGGCCGCCGCGGCGGTGATGCACTACGTGCGGATGTTCGACGCCCGCGCGGCCCAGGGGGTGGACGACTTCGTCGCCAACTCCTCGGTGGTGGCCCGGCGCATCCGCAAGCACTATCGGCGCGACGCCACGGTCATCCACCCGCCCGTGTCGGTGGAGCAGTTCCAGCCGTCGCCGGACCAGGTGGGCGATCACTACCTGCTCGCCGGCCAGCTCGTGGCCTACAAACGGCCTGACCTGGCCGTGGCGGCGTTCGCCGATCTGGGTCGACCGCTGCGGGTGGTGGGCGAAGGCCAGCTGTTCGACAGCTTGCGCCGCTCCGCTCCGCCGAACGTGACCTTCGTCGGCCGGGTGGACGACGCCCAGTGGGCCCGTGAGATGGCCACCTGCCGGGCCCTGATCTTCCCGGGCGAAGAGGACTTCGGCATCGTGCCGGTCGAGGCCATGGCGGCCGGTCGACCGGTCATCGCGCTGGGCCGGGGCGGCGCCCTGGAATCGGTGCGAGGCCCGGTCGTGGACGGGGGCCGCCCTTCCGCCGCCGATCTGGAGGGTGCCACCGGCCTCTTCTTCCCCAGCGACGACGCGGGGTGTCTGGCCGAGGCGGTCCGGACCTTCGAGAGGGTCGCCGGGGCCTTCGATCCCGCCGTCTGCCGGGCCCGGGCCGAAACCTTCGCCGAACCGCGCTTCCGCCAGCGCTTCGGTGACCATGTCGACGGGCGGTTCGCGGACCATGCTGCGCCGCTACGGTGACTCGCTCCGCCTGGTGCTGATGGGCGCGGACGCGGCGCTGGCCGCCGCCGCCTGGCTCGGGACCTACCAGCTGCGCTTCCTGTCCGGCGCCCTGCCGGTGGTTCGCGGCATGCCCCCCGAGGAGCTGTACTACTGGAGCACCCCGGTGGTCGTGCTGCTATGGCACCTGGTGTTCCGCGGGCTCGGCCTGTACGAACCGTGGCGGCTCAAGGGGTTTCGGCAGGAGGCGTGGAGCGTGGTCCGCGGCGTGGCCCTGTCGCTGGGCCTGCTGATCGTCGTGTCCTATTCGTACCGTTATCAGGCCACCGAATACTCGCGGGTGTTCCTGCTGGTGTTCGTGCCGATGCACACCCTGGGTCTGCTGGCCTTTCGCGCCACCCTGCGCGTCGTCCTCCACCGCCTGCGCCGATCCGGTCGCAACCTGCGTCACGTGCTCGTCGTGGGCAGCGGCCAGCTGGCGCGGTCGGTCATCGACCGGATGCGGGCCAATCCGTGGACCGGCCTGCGGGTGGTCGGGATGCTGGCCGACGAGGACGAGTCCGTCGAACCCCACGAGGGGGTCGAGGTGGTGGGGCGCTGCGACGAGCTGCTGGAACAGGTCGAGGCCCTGGGCGCGCAGCAGGTGTTCATCGCCCTGCCCTTCGAACGGTTTCGACAGATCAAGGACATGCTGCGCCGGCTATCCGACTCCTTCGTCACCGTCCGGCTGGTGGCCGACCTGTTCGACCTGGGCCTGGTGATGAACTCGTCGGTGGACGACTTCGACGGGCTGCCGGTACTCAACCTGGTGGATCCCCCGATCGTCGGCCTGCGGGCCGCGGTGAAGCGCGGCTTCGACATCGCGTTCTCGGCCTGTGTTCTGATCGCGATGAGTCCGGTGCTGCTGTCGATCGCGGTGGGTGTCAAGCTGCTGGTGGGCGGATCGGTGATCTACCGCCAGGAGCGGATGGGGATGGATGGCCGCAGCTTCCAGATCCTCAAGTTCCGCTCGATGCCACCGGGCTCGGAGAGCGGATCGGGACCGGTCTGGGCCAGCGTGGGGGACGCCCGTCCGACCCGCTTCGGCAGCTTGCTGCGCAAGACGTCGATGGACGAGCTTCCCCAGTTCTGGAACGTCCTGCTGGGCGAGATGTCGGTGGTCGGTCCGCGCCCGGAGCGGCCGATGTTCATCCAGGAATTCCGCCAGTCCATCCCCCGCTACCACCAGCGGCACATGGTCAAGGCGGGCATCACGGGTTGGGCCCAGGCCAACGGCTGGCGCGGGGACACCGACCTGGAACCGCGCATCGCCCACGATCTGTACTACATCGAGAACTGGTCCATCGGCTTCGACATCCGCATCATCGCGCTGACGGTGTTGCGAGTGTTCAGGGATCCCAATGCGCGCTGAGCTGTCCGACCTGATCGCCACCGAACGCGCCGAGTCGCTGGACAGGGTGTCCCTGATGGTGTTGGTGGGGGTCGGCGGCCTGCTGCTGACCCGGACTCTGCTGGCTGCCAACGCCGCCTTCGAGGCCGACGAGTTCGACGCGTACGCGCGCGGCGTCGAGCTGCTGGCCGATCCGGCCCACCGCCTGGGTCACCCCCACAGGCTGCTCGCCTCGCTGGTGTTTGCCGTCGGTCCCCTGTTCGGGCCCCACGACGCCGTGGTCGGGATGGTCCTCAACCGGGTCATCGCGGTGGGCGCCAGCGTGGCCATCTACCTGGCGGTACTGCGGATCGGCGGCCGCACGTTTGGCACCCTGGCCGGTGTCCACGCCCTGGTGGGCCTCGGTATGGTGTACGTGTTCATCGACCACTCGTTCACCGCCCGCGCCGACTTCCTCTGGTTGACCCTGGCCACCGGAGCGCTGGCCCTGCTGCTGGAGCGGCGCGCCCCGTGGATCGTATTGGCGGGTGTGGCGCTGGGGCTGGCCTACTTCGTGTCGCTCAAGGCGGTGCTGATGATCGGCGCGGTGGGCCTCGGGGTTGTCGCCACGGTGATCGTCGACCGCCGTCGGGGATTGCGCGACGTCCTGCTCCTCGCCGGGGGATTTGTAGCGGTGCAGGGCACCTACCTGGTACTGCGGGCCGTGCTCCACGATCCGACGGGGGCCGGCGCCCTCGACCAGACGGTATCCCGGGTCCAGACCCTGGCTGGCGCGGACACGGGCGTGGGTCACGCCCAGTTCTACTGGGCCGCGCTCCGCCTGAACCCCCTGTTCGGCGGTGTCGCTGCGACCGGCCTCGCCCTGGGCTGGGCCGGCGTCTGGCGCTGGCGCGGCGAGGGCGGGCGCAAGCGCGATGTGCTCCTGGTGTTGGCCGCGACCACCGCCTATCTGCCCGCGATGCTGGTCTATCCCCACCCCTGGCCCTACTTCCTGGCCACCGCGGCCCCGGGCCTGGCGCTGGCCTGGGGGTTGCTGACCGGTGCTGTCCACCGACAGCTCCGCATCGGCGGCACGGCGCCGTTGTGGGCGGGTGCGGTGGTCGTGCTGGTGGTGATGGGGCTGCTGCGACCTGCGGACCGCGTCCGGCGTAACCTGGAGATGGACAATGGCTACCAGGTGGCGGTGATGGACCGCCTGGCCGAGGTGCTGGGGCCCGGGGACACCTACTTCGACGGCGTCGGCATCGCCCCGAACCTGCCCCGCACGACCCACGACTGGCTCGACGTGGTGACCCTGGAAGCCTACCGCGGCGATCCCGACGCCCTGCATGGGTTGCTGGCCGACATCGCCAACGGACAGACCGGCGCCGTGGTGGCCAACTGGCGCACCGATCAGCTACCCGCCGAGTTCCGCGTCTTCCGCGACCGGTTCTTCGTCCAGGACTGGGGCAACGTGTTCGTTCCCGGCCGGGAGTTCGAGACCGCCGCGCTGGTCGGCCGGCTGGCGGTGTTGCCCGCGGTGACGCCGGGCAGCTACCACGTGCGGGGGGCCGAGGACGCCTGGCGGGTGCTGACCATCGACGACACGCCCCTGACCGGGCCGATGGTGCGGCTCGAAATCGGCGATCACCGGGTCACCGCCTCCGCCGACGTGGGCCGGATCCGGATCCTGCGGCTGGGAGAGGGATTCGAGGAGACCCGGGATCCGCTCGAGGGCTACAAGGCCCTGTTCCCCCGCGAGCGGTTCCTTCTGGAGCACTGATGTCCGGCCTGCGCTATCGGGGTTGACGCTCCACGGCGAACGGGCCGAGTTGAAGCGCGTCCGCGCGGCTGTCGAGGAATGCCAGCAGTGCCGCCTCCGGTGAGTCGATGTCGTCGTCGTCCGCGCTTCGCAGGTCGGCCGAGAGCAGCGCGGGCGGGCCGCCACCCTCCTCCAGCCGGGTCAGGATCTCGTGGAGGTCCGGGCTATCGTCCCGGGCGACCGCCTGGGCCAGAACCGGCGATCCGGGCAGCCCTGGACACTGGCCCCGGAGCCAGCCAGATGGCCGCAGTGGAACCGACCCGAGCCTGACGGCGTCCGGCGCAGCGTCGAGCTCGGCGAAGGCCTGCGCTGCGAGCTCTGCCCGCACCATCAACGTCCGCGAGGCGCGGGCCACTGGAGAGGGACTGGCCGCCAGGCGCCTGACGGCCCGGTCGTCGTCGGGGCGTGTCAGCACGGAGCGGTGCCCAAGGGCGCGGACGCCGAGGGCTGCGGGGCCCGTGACCCAACCCACCAGCTCGTTGGCGAGCAGCCGGGTGACCGCCTCGCCTCGCGGATCGGCCACCCGGCGCCCCTCGATCCCGGCCCGACGTAGCGCCGCCTCGCTCTTGCGGTCGTCCAGCACGGCACCCGGGAAGGGGGTGCCGAGGGTGGCCGGACCGGCGTCACCGTAGCGCATGGCTGCGCCGATGGCGGCGGCGAGGGGGACGTCGGCGGGTAGCACGAACAGTCGGTCCACGTCGTCGTGGGCCAGCAACGCGCGACAGAGTCCAGGGTTGGCGAACACGTCACCAGCCACGGTCAGTCGGTTGATGCCGCTGCGTCGGACCCAGTGATGGACCAGACGGCGGAACTGGTGCACCACGTTGGCCTGGCAGGCCGCGGCGACCTCGCCGGGCGTGTGGCGCCGCAATACGTCGGCGAACGCGGTTGCGCCGGTTCGTAGGCTCAGGTTGAAGCCGCCAGCGACAAAATGCAGTTGTCGCGCGAACTGCTCCTCGAGCGCCGCGGGCACCAGGCTGTCCGCTGCCCGTTCCCCGAGACTCGCCGCTGCGCGCCAGGGGAGTTCGTCGTCGGCGGCCGCTGCCACGTGGGCGCGCAGGCTGGACAGGCCCCCCTGCCGGTACAACAGGCGCAAGCCGTCGTGGTCGCCGATCTGCACCGCCAGGGTGGTGCCGTCGCCATCGCTGCTGGCCACCAGCGCCAGCACCCGCTCATCGGGCTGGCACCGCCAGGCGGCGTGGGACAGGCTGCGGTAGTGATCCAGGGTCTTCACGTCGCCGCGGAAACCGCCCGCCTGGAGGCGTTCGGTCTGGCGGCGGCGACGTACCGAGGCGGCCACCGTCCACAGGCCGGTCTCCTCCAGGGCCGTGTCCCGCATCCAGCGGGCGCCGCGTCGCAGCAGTCGCTCCGTCCGGCTGGGGGGGACCAGGGAGGGATGGAGGCGCCCCAGGCCGTCCAGCCGCGGTGCAGGTGCCAGGTGGGAGCCGAACACGACCCGGCCGACCTGCTCCAGCTGGCTGCCGGCCGTCGCCAACGCCCGGTTCGCCACCTGATCCGGGTAGCCGGGGCCCGCGCCGGGATCAGCCGCCCGGTGGATGGCGACCAGCTGGCAGTCGCGCACCACCGCCGCCGCGGGTCGTTCTCCATCGGTGACACCGAGTAACAGCATGGCTGCTCCGGCTGCTCCAGCAGCAACTGCTCCAACGGCTCACGCTGATCTGCTCGGGGGGGCTCGCTTCTGCTGCGGGCGTCCGCCCGCCAGCAGCAAGCGAGCCGACTTGACCTGCAGCGTCCCGCTGCAGGTCAAGTCTCGTTGTATGGCTCGCCGCCAAGGGCCAGGTGCTGATGGATGGTTCCCACGTCGAGGGCGGTCTGTCCCGGCCACTCGAAGGTCCCCATGAACATCACCTCGCCCTCCTCGAGGGTCGCGCCTGGGTAGGCGTGGATGACCTGGCCGTCGTACCAGATCGAGACCTCCGGGGTGGTGGTCGCGCCGGTATCCCAGTCGTTGTGGTAGGCCACGGCCACCGCGTAGGTGCCGTCAGCCGGCTGGATCATCTGGATCGACTCGGGACCGTAGCCCGTATCCACGTCCGACAGGAAGACCGGATTGTCCAGCCCCTCCATGACCAGGCCCCAGTCCGGGGTCGGGTTGCCGAAATAGCAGTCGTTGACCGTCCAGTAGGTGCTGTTGAGGTCCTGGCCGTTGATCAGGTGCAGATCCAGATCGGTGGTGTCCGCGTCCCAGGTCAGCCGGAACTCCAGCCCCTGGATGTTGACCGCGAAGCCCGTGGCCACCGAGAGATTGGACGAGTCCCCGGCGCTCTCGCCCGCCACCTGCAGGCGCGCCATGTAGGCCCCTGGCGCCTCGGGCGTGACGGTGGTGGTCTCGCCGTGCGGATCTCCGAATCCGTCGCTGGAGCCGATCTCCCAGGAACTCTCGTCGGGCACGTCGTACCAGGTCCAGTCGAAGTCCGACGCCGGCGTGTCCACGTTGTCCACGGTGCTCTTGCTGCCGTCGAAGGTGAAGGCGATGGGGAAGGGGATCGCGGCGGTCGCCCGCAGCTCGCCGTCGGTGTCGACGATCCGCGCGACGGCGGTGGCCGACGGGACGGTCAGTTCGTACTGGACGCACCCGGATGCCGAGACCAGCAGCACAGCGAACATCAAGGGAAAGACGCGGTGTCGCATTCAGCCCTCCTGCCGCCCACGGCGGATGCCCAGTAGTACCAGCAGGAACAGTGCCAGCCCTGCGGACCGTCCCGGTCCCGCCCCCCGCAGGTCGCAGTTGCAGGACTTGCCGTCGCCGGGGCCGTCGACCGGCGCGTTGGCCGAGTAGGTGAAGGTCAGCGGCGGCATCGCCTCGGTGCCGGTCGAGTTGATGGCCTCGATCAGCACCACCGCTTCGTTCTCGTCACCGCTGTAGGCCGGCAGGTCGCAGCGGAAGCGGGTGCCGCTGTCCTCGAGGTTGCAGTCTGCCTCGACGCCGTCGAAGAAGACCGCCGTGGCCTCGCCGAAGTTGCCGCCGAACACGTCCACGTCGATGCCGCCCTCCAGCGGACCGATGGGCGGATCGACCTCCACCAGCTCCGGCGGCATCGTCGACATGTCCTCGTCCGAGAAGGTGTAGCCACCCATCAGGGTGTCGTCCGACGAGTCGGACCAGACCCGCACGTCCACCAGGCCCTCGGCGTGGGGCGGGGTGACCACCTGCAGCCGCTCGCTGGACAGCATCGTCGTATCGTTGACCTCGGCCCCGTCAAAACTCACGTTGATGTCCGCGGTGAAGTCGTTGCCGTAGATCACCGTCGTCTGTCCGCCCTCCGTCGGGCCGACCTTGGGTGACAGGAAGCGCAGGCCGATGGGCTGGGCCGGGTGGGGCTCCTTCTCCTCTTCCTCACGCCACTCGAACGCGTCGAGGAAGACCGCCGAGTCGTAGATCCCGTCGTAGACGTCACCGATGACGAAGCGCAGCGTGAACTGCTCGCTTGGCACGGCCGGCGAGATGGTGGTCAGCCAGCCCGTGCCGCCCCCCCGGTATCCGCAGTCGAAACCGGTGCCGGCCAGCAGGGCCTGGTTGGTCACCGTGAACAACGCCGTGTTGACGTCGATCACGTTGCCGCCCTGGTCGAACACGATGTTGCCGTTGAAGATCGACGAGCTCTGCATGACCGTGAAGGTGTCGTTGAACTCGCTGCCGACGTAGTCCGGGTACTCGCGCGAGAGGAAGTAGAAGTTGAACTTGAACGAGTGCATGTTCGCCGGGGCCTGGAGCGTGACCAGGATCGCCACGCTGTCACCAGCCTCGCCGGCCCCCGGCATGTCGTCGTCCTGGCAGGACGTCAGGTTGGCATGGCGTCCGGTGTAGACCAGGCCCATCGGCGGGTAGGTGGCGGAGATCACCCCCTGGGCGCTCATGGTCCCCATCATTTCCTCGCTGCCCGGGTTCATCGTCACGTCGACGATGTCGCCCGCCGGGATACCCAGGGACTGGATCACGTCCCAGGCGGTGGCGTAGGCCAGCGCCTGGGTCGGCAGCCAGAGCGCCACGCAGGTGACGAGCAGGGCGAGGATGGATCGGCGCATCCCGATGTCCTTTCACGGGGCCTCCGGCCCCGGCGCGGTCCGGTCCGGACGGCATGCTAGCAGACGGTCCGGAGCCTGAACAGGAATCTGTGCCCCCGTCGTCCAGGGAGACGTGGTGCTCCCCGGATCCACGCTGAGCGTCAGTGTAGCCGGGCCTTGGCGGCCCACCAAACCCGTGGACGGCGAGCTAGCCGCACTATTTTTGGAAAAAGATGTTGGCGATCCCCGAAACGGAGGGAACACTGAAGTTACAAGCGCAGGGTAATGAAAGCCAAGCGCAAATAATCCGTGTCGGAACCGCTCGGTTTTTAACCCGCTCCCGCCCCGAGCGGTTCTTCTGGTCGGCTCGTCAACTGGGTGACGAGCCGACCATTTTTTTGTTCTATCCACCCCGTCCCCCGGGCGCGAACACGGACTCCATCCGGACCTGCCAGTCATCGATGGCGAACATGTCGTAGGCGTCGGGATGGTGGGCGTGGAGCGCGCGTAGCGCGTCCAGATCGGACCGCAGCTTGCGTAGCGCCGGGTGGTGGGATGGTGGCAGCTGTCCGCGGCGGGCGCGAATCCGGACGTTGCGGGGAACCAGCGGCCGTCCGTCGATGGCAGCCGCCCATGCGTCGGGTCCCAGCACACCGGACAGGACCATCGACTCACGGCCCGCGGGTGAGAGTGTCTGGAGCCAGCGACGCTCCAGTTGTCTTCCCGCGAGAATGCCGCCGACGCAGCGCTGGACGGTGCGGCTGGCATCGAAGAGTGAAGCCGTCGACGGCGGACGCTCGCCGGTCAACGCTGGAACGGACCTGATCAGGGCGTCGGTGGCCTTCTCGAGGGCGTCGATCTGACAGCCGAGCAGGGTGTCCAGCAGCCCGGCGGCGGCGCCGCAGGCGAGGAGCCCGTCGGCGGCGAGTCCATCCAGGGGGCGACGGCAGGGCAGCCAACGCAGCTCCGTGGCTGCTGCGGACGCGGCGGCGGAGCCGACCAGGGGCGCCAGCAGCTCCTCGGTCCGGGAACGAACCGCGCCAGGGCCTGCCGTCACCGCCACCAGAACGGGTCCGCCCGCCCGGGGTGTGCAGCGCCACGCCAGCCCGCCCTGGAGGCCCAGCACCAGCTGCGCCCGGCCGACCCAGCTGGCCTGGACGCGGTCGGGGGGTGGACTCAGCCGCGCGAACAACACGGGTTCACGGTCCGCTGATGGGACCCGGCCGCCTGGCAGCCATGGCCCCGGCAGGGCCCCCAGCAGGACCCCGGTTCCGGTGGCGTCGATGGTGAGCGACGCCCGATGTGTCGTCCCGTCTGTCAGTCGCACACCGCAGGTCCGCCCCATGGCCCGCACGGGGCCCGAGGCCGGAGCGCACTCGACGAAGCGAACCCCCGCGGCGCGGGCGCGGCTGCGCCAGGCCGCGCGCAGCCGCGTGTGGTCCACCAATCCGATTCGGGCCGTGGTCTCGACGCGGTGCTCCCCCGCCAGCAGGATGTCGACCGGCAGCGACTCCTCGACCAACACGCTGGGGGGCAGCGTGCGCGCGCGGACCCGTGGGGCGGGCAGCCAACGAATGGGCTCCGATGCGCGGGGCGTCGCGGTGTAGAGCAATCTGACCGAGGCACCGCTGCGGGCCAGGCCAGCAGCGATCGCCGTTCCGGCCAGGCCGCCGCCGACCACCTGGATCGTCCGGATCTCGTGCTGAGGCATGGCGCCGCAGGGTAGCATAGGGCTCGCGGAAGGCGGTGTTCCTCGGCATGCGTAGCAGGGGGAGGGCGTTCGTGAAATAATCGACAGCGGTCGGCGTAGCCAGTACATGTCGCCCAGCAAGACCCTGGCGGGACTCGCGCCCGCGGTCGAACCCATGAGCCTGACGGAGAATCTCAAGCAGCAGATCCAGCGCCAGCCCCTGGGGGTCCAGGTAGCGCTGACCTCCGGCCTCGGCCTCCTGTTGCTCGGGACCCTCGCCATCTTCGATCCGATCCCGATCGTCGACGAGCTGGTCCTCGGCTGGCTCTTGTTCACGAGCATCTCGGCCACGTCGGGGACCCTGCAGAAACGGCGGGAGAAGTCGGAGCCGCCCCGGGTGAGCGCCTCGGTGGACGTGCGCGCCCAGCAGGGGACCCCCGAGGCGGCCGAGGAGGATGGGGCGCTGAGTGCGGCGAAGGCCGAGGTCGGCGCGCTGGAGGGAAAACCCGGGGCCAAGACAGCGGCGGGCGTGGCCGCGGCCGGAACGGCGGCCGCGGGCGCGGGCCGGCCGGCGCCTCGACGGATCCCGGTCGGGGATGACACCTGGAAGACCTTCGAGTTGCTCCGCAAATGCCGCAAGTTGGCCCGCAGCCTGGAGGCGGATGGCTTCCCCGACGCGGGCAAGGAGCAATTGATAGCCATCGAGAAGCGAGTGGGAGAGCTCCGACGTCGGTTCAAGGAGCTGGAGCAGCTGCTACGAACCCGCGAGCTGGATCTGGGGCTGGCCGACCGCGAGATCAAGAAGCTGGACCGGCGGTTGGAGTCGGCCGGCGACGCGCTGGAGCGTGAGTCCCTGCAGCGCTCGATGGGGCACGCCGTCCATCATCGAGGGCACGTGCTCTCGGTCCTCGATGCACGCAACCGCTACATCCTGCGATTGCAGGAACTCTACCACCACGTTCGCCAGCTGCATTCGTCGATGATGGTGATGGACAGCCCGGCCCAGATGGAGCCCGAGGAGCTGATCGAGGAGATCGACGCGCTGACGCTGTCGGTCGAGGCGGTGGAACTCGTGCGGCGGGAGGTGCAGTCGACGCTGTCGGTGGGGGCGAAGAAGGTCTCCGAGCCCGAGCCCGAGCCCGAGCCGGAGCCCGAGTCCGAGCCGGAGCCCGAGCCGGAGCCCGAGCCCGAGTCCGAGCCCGAGTCCGATCCCGATCCCGATCCCGAGCCCGATCCCGATCCCGAGGCCGCGGCCGAGATGGACGATCACATCCGCCGCGCCGTCGAGGCCGAGCTCGCCGCGCTCGAGGTCAGGATGGACGCAGATTCGCCGTCGGCTCCGGCCGAGGAGCCCGCGCGGGAGGAGTCTCGTCCGGATCCGCGCCGGGTGGCCCGCAAGGAACCGCAGGGTTAGACCTCCGGCAGGAACTCCTCGATGATCAGCGCGATGGCCGCCGAGGTCAGCGGCTTTCGCAGTGGCGTGGGACGGTTGCGGCAGAAGTCGACCAGCGCCGGCGGGCTGGGTGAGCGGGTGGTTCGAACTCAGCTGGAGCAGTTGGGCAGATTGGGTTCGGCGACCTCATAGAGCCCGTCCGCGTCCCGCCAGTAACCCTCGGCGCCGTCGAGCACGAACGGGATGCAGGTCTGCTGCTCCGGATTACCCGGGCAGGGCTCGCAGGGAACGCCGAGCTTGTCGAGCAGGTCGCAGGTGCTTCCGGCGGCGTAGTTGTCCGGGTCATCGGTCAACAGGCCCAGCATCGCGTCCACCTGGAAGCCGTCGACCATGCCGCTGAGGCGGCCGTGGCTGATGGACTGTCCATCCGGCGAGAACTCCGCTTCCATGCCCAGCTGCATCACCGTCAGCCACTGCTCGCCATCTTCGTCCCACTGCTGCTGTCGCAGCGGGATGTCGACGTCGGTGACCGGCAAGGACAGGTGGGAGCCGTCCAGCGTCGCTGCGATCTCGCTGGTGATGTCCACCGTGACCTGGCACGAGTCCTGGTCGGCGGACATCTCGTCCATCGGGGCAGCGAGAAGGTCGACGTCGTCGCCGTCGCCGGCGGTCACCTCCAGCAGGAACGGCGGCATCTCCATCAGGTCCATCAGCGTCTCGATACCCGCCGGCTGGACGAGTTCACCGTGGCTCAGCTCCACGTAGTAGGTGGCGTCGGCCGGCAGATCGTCGGTCAGTGGGGTTCCCAGGACGCTGGTGGTGAACGACCAGCTGGCCGAGCAACCCGATCCATCGAGGGACGCGTGGTAGTCGGTCAACGGCTCCAGATGCAGGCTCGTGTCGTCACCGTAGGGATCGAACGTGAGCGTCAAGCCGTCGTCGGCCAGTGTCGTTTCGCCGACGATCGTCCCCTGGGGACCGCTCAGCGACAGGTCGCCCCACGCGACGGGTTCGGCGAAGAAGACCTGGACCGGATCCCGGTAGTAGGCCGTGGGGTCGCCGTCCACCGGAGCCGTGCCAGACACCAGGCAGTTGCCGTCCTCGTCGTCATCGTCGTCGTCGGCCGCGTCGTCGTCGTCGCCGGCCATGTCGTCGTCGTCCCAGCTGCCGGGCTCGTTTCCCCGGTCCTCGCTCGCGGCGAGGTCCGAGGCCGCGCAACCCGCCCCCACCAGGGGCAGCGCCAGAAGCGCCAGGCAGGTCTTCAACCACAGCGAGCGCATGGTCGCACTCCTTCCGTTCCTCCGACCCGCCGATGCTGCAGGTTCCGCGCCAGCGCGGAGGTGAAGAAGGTGCCCTCGGGAAAAAAAGCCGCCCCGGACGATGCCCGGGGCGGCTCACTCTCACGTCACGTGGCGGTCGGTCTGGGACCGTTCCGCCGCGGCTCGACTACTCGGCGCAGGAAGGCCAACCCGCGATGTCATCCGCCGACACCTCCTGCAGGGTGGTGAACTCCTCAGCCGTCTCCGGGTGGTAGGCCAGCACGGACACTACCTCGCTGACGATGCCGTATGCGCTGACGGTCAGGCAGTAGGGGCCGGAGCCGTCCGGGCAATCCTCGCACACGATGCCGAGGCTACCCAGCAGGTCGCAAGCCGCGCCCTCTTCCGCGCCCGGATCGATCAGGTCGTCGAGCACGCGGGTGTCCATCTGACCGTCGAAGGTGCCGCCGACCATCGCCGCGCCGTCGGGGGTGAAGGCTCCGCCGATCATCAGGTCGATGATGGTGGCCTCGTAGGTCTCGATGGCGATGTTGAAGTCGGTCGGGCCGATCTGCATGTAGGGATCGTCGAAGGTGCCACCGGGGAACTCGAGGGTCTCGGTGCACATGTCCTGGACGTAGTCGTTGCCGTCCTTGTCGACGATGCCGCCGTAGACCTCGATGCTGCCGGCGCCGGCGTCGATGTCGGCCACGTGGAAGATCACGTAGACATCGGCGATGTACTGGCTCAGCAGGCTGCCCACGCCCGGAGGCTCGGTGAAGGTCGCCGAACCCAGGTCGAGGAAGTAGTCGCCGCCCTCGATGGCGCCGGTGTCCGTGCCCGTCCCGACCTCGGAGGTCGCGAAGTTGAGCATGACGTCGTCGTGGCCGTCCCAGCTGATGGTCGCCGTGAAGTCGGTCGACGGCGCCAGGTCGCTGTCCGGATCGAAGGTCAGGATGGTGGCATTGTCGTTCATCGAGTTGGCACCCGAGACCGCACCGCCACTGCCGTCGGCCAGGGCCACACCCGCACCGGCCACCTCATCGGTGAACTCGATGATGATGTTGCCCTTGTAGTAGAAGTCCGAGTCACCTTCCTGGGGGTCGGTGCTCTTGATCTCCGCCATGTCGTCGTCGTCGTCGTCGTCGTCGGTGGCGTCGTCATCGTCGCCAGTCGCGTCGTCGTCGTCGTCGTCTCCCGAAGGACAGCCTGTGAACATGGCCAATGACAGGCCCATCAGACCGACCAACAGAAGGAGCCAAAGGTTTTTCGTTGTATGCATACCTAACCTCTCTCCGCTGTGGAGGCCCGTCCGAGCCCCTGCGTTCTTGCCCCGTTTCTTGAGTTATCTAGCCCAGTTGCGCGGGATTGCCCCTGCCCGCGCCGGGTCGGACGATATCCAATCGACCCTTCCCTGTCAATTTGGGTTTTCATTATGCTGATCGCCATTTTCCCGGTTGCGGGCGAAGTTCTGCCCGAATTGGTAGGCTCGACGAACTGGAGGTGGTCCCCGATGGCGCCCGGCATCCCGCTGCTCCGCCCGACGACCTTCGAGGATCCTCGTGTGCGCGCGGTCTTCTCCACCCGTGTGGGCGGCGTGAGCGAGGCGCCCTTCGACGCGCTGAACCTGTCGTCGCGGGAGGACGACAGGGGGGCGGTGGCCGAGAACCTGCTGCGCTTCTGCCGGGCGGCGGAGTTCAGGCGCTGTCCCCCGGCCGTGCAGCGGCAGGTCCACGGCTCCGCGGTCGCGTGGGTCGGCGGCGATGACGGCCCCGAAGCCGGAGAGCTGCGTGAGCGGGACGGCGACGGCCTGATCACCCGCCAGCCGGGCCAGGCGCTGGCTGTGCAGGTCGCAGACTGCGTGCCCGTTCTGCTCTGGGACCCCGGCCACGGCGTGGTGGCGGCGGTGCACGCCGGCTGGCGGGGCACGGCGGCGGCCATCGTCCGCGTCGCGCTGGAGTCGATGATTCGTCGGGCCCGCACGAACCCGCGTGACCTCCGCGTCGCCCTGGGGCCGTCCATCGGTGGGTGCTGCTACCGGGTCGGCCCCGAGGTGGTCGAGGCGCTGAAGCGGATCGCACCGGCAGAGGTCGTCCTGGCAGACGAAGGCGAGCGACGGGTGGACCTCCGGGCGGTCAACCGCTGGCTGCTGCGGTCGGAGGGAGTGCTGGAGGAGTCCATCGAAGACGTCGGCGGCTGTACCTGCTGTGATGCGACCCTGTTCTCGTACCGCCGGGACGGCCCGCGGACCGGGCGACTGATGGGTGCCATCGAGCTGCGATGACCACATCTCGTCCCCTCGCCCTGTGCTGCCTGCTGGGGCTGCTCGCATGCTCTTCGCCCGAGACCACGGAGGTTCTGTCGCCCGCAGACGCCTACGCAGCGGCCCTCGAGGCCCTCGAGGCGGACGATGCTGCAACGGCAGAGGCGCTGTTCGCGCGGATGGTGGACGCCGATCCGGTCGATCCGGTCGCCCGCGCCGGTCTGGCCAGAGCGCTGGCCCACCAGGGGCGTTTCGGCGAGGCGATCATCCAGGACAAGCTGGCCTTCGCCCTCGAACCACGGCTGGCCGAGGTGGCGTACAACACCGCCTGCTCCTACGCCCGCCTGGGTGAGCAGGAGGAGGCGCTGCGCTGGCTGTCACGGGCCTGGAACGGCGGTATTCGCGACCTGAACCTGATCGAGCAGGACCCGGACCTGGACGCCCTGCGCCAGGATCACCGCTTCGCCTTCTTCCTGGCCACTGGCGCGCTGTCGCTGGCCGAACGGGAGGCGCTGGTGGAGGTCTCGCCGGCCTTGGTGTCTCCCGATCAGCGGGTCCGCGTCGAGCTGACAGTGGTCAGCCTCAACCGGCCGCTGATGGCCACTCCGGAGCAGCTGGGCCTGCGCTACACCGGCGACCTGAGCGCCGGCTCGCTGGCTCCAGTGGCCCGGGTCGAACGGTTCGAGGCGGGGGAGAGCGGCGGCCGCGAGTTCTTCCGCCGGGAGCTGGCCTTCACATTCGAGGCCCGGGAACCGATGGAGACCATGATCGGTCCTTTCGAGCTGTTCCTCGACGAGGAGGAGCTGCCGGTCCGGCCGGCCTGGCTATCGGTGCGAGAGGTGCTGCCGGATCTGTTCGCCCGCCGTGGGACCACGGGCAGCGACGCGGCCGTCCCGGACGCGGCAACGTGGTTTGCCCCGCCCAGCGAGCTGACCACCGCGGTTCGCCATCCGTTCGCCCGCTGGGAGGAGAGTGAGCCGGAGGGGGACGAGCTGGACGACGCTCGCGGCGGGCGCGACCTGGTGGTCGGCGTCGAACTGGGCACCAACGGCGCATCCGTTCCCGCCGACCTGGTCCTCGAGTTACCCGCGGGCTGCGACGTGTTCTCGCATCCGCGCACCACCGCGTTCCTGCGCACCCGCGCCGAGGGCGTGTCGCGGGTCTGGTTCCATCGTCGGCTGGTGGGAGAGGCGCCCCCTGGCGAGATCTTCCCTGGCTGCGCGGATCCGCTCCCCATCGAGGTGCGCCAGGGTGACGAGGTCTTGTTTCAGACCGAACTGCCGTGGCTCCAGGCCCGCTGAGTCCGCCCGCTACGGAGTATTCGCGCGATCGCGCCGTGCTTGACGGCGGCGTTCGGCCTCCCGTTCGAGGAGCTCCACCAGCTCCGGTGGGGCGCCGTAGAAGCTGGCCCAGCGAGCCTGCGAACGCCAGAATACCGGTCCGCTGCGGGGTTCGGCGTCCGCCATCGCCTGGACCACCGCCACGGGCGGGGGGGCACCGCTGGGCGAGGCGACCGACCGCCGGATGGTGGCGCGGTCGACCGCCGCGCCCGCCGCGAGCAGCGCCTCGGCGGCCTCCCACTGGTCCCGCTCCAACGTCCGCCGCAGCGGCGTCCGTCCGTCCTCCAGGGGAGCGTTCGGATCGGCCCCACCTTCGAGCAGGGCCTTGATGTTGGCCAGGTTGTGTTGGCGAAGGGCCGTCTCCAGCGGACGGAGCCCGTCCGCGGACAGGATCTCCAGGTCAGCGCCCGCGGCGGCGAGGGCGGCGACGACGGTTCCCTGATCCTCCCAGGTGTCCTGGAGGGCCAGGTGGATCGCGGCGCTACCACCGGGATCGCGGGCGTCCGGATCCGCACCGTGGGCGGCGAGGAGCGGGATCATGTCGGCGTAACCGTTGGCCGCCGCGCCGTGGAGCGCGCGCTGGGCGGAGCGCTGGGGGCGGACGCTGTGGATCAGCAAGGTCTCGATGGACGTGGCCTGGCCCCGGCAGGCGGCGTCGAATGCCAGCTCGTCGATCTTCTCGGGCCGGTTCGCCGCAACCCGCGGTAGGGCGGCGGCCATCACGTCGGGGTTGCCGGAATCGACCCCGATGGTGAGCACCGCCTCCCAGCGGGGTGCCGCCCGTCCCGGTGGGAGGGCGGTCATCAACATCTCCACCAGGTCGAGACGGCCCTGGTAGGCAGCCTCGTCCACCGGGTGGTAGTCGCCGTGTTGTCGGGGCACGGCTCCCCGTTCCAGCAGGAAGGCGACCATCTCCGCGTCCCCATCGGACACCGCCCTGGAGAGCAGGGTCCCGCCATGGCGCCGCTCCGTGGGCTGGCCGGGATCCATGCCCGCCTCGATCAGCTCGTCCAGCCCCTCCAGGTCCCGTACAGCCAGCAGGTCGAAGCCCAGGTCGACGAGATCAAATCCACCCTCGGCGAGCTGGGCGGCCAGGACCGGGTTCGTCGCCAGCCCGCCGCGGACCTCGTCCACCGACAGACGGGCGGGGGAGAGGTCGGGATTCAGGGTGAGCAGGCGTTGCATCCTGCGTTCGTCGGCCAGGGTCGCCGCCGGAACATCGCCGACCTGGCGCCCGGCACCCCGCTCGGCCAGCCCCTCCGCCCACTCCAGCTGATCGTGGGTGACCGCCACGTCGAAGGCGCCCTCGAGCGCCGACACCGGCATGCCCGCGGCCAGCAGCTCGTCCAGCACGCTGTGGTCCGCACCAAAACGCTCGCCAGCCGCCTCGGTCCATGTGATGTCGAGGCCGGTCAGATCCGGCTCCAGCGCCAGCAGCTGGGCGATGGTTCCGCCCTCGAAGGCGGCGGGCGGCAGGTGGGTCAGGCGCCGCTCGGCGCCCAGCTCGGCCAGGTGGCTCGCCCACGTCAGGTCGCCCCCTTCGGCAGCATCCTGGAACGCTCCGTCGAGGGTGCCGATCCCGGCGCCCCATTCGATCAGCAGGCCCATCAGCGCGGGGTCGCGGAGATCGGCCGCCAGTCGCAGCGGCGCCACCTGCCGGTACTCGACCTTGGCCTCGGTCAGCAGGTCCTCGTCCAGGATCGGGGTCAACAGCCACAGGCCGCCGGTGACCAGCGACATGATGGCCCCGGCGGCGTGGAGCTTGCGCCGGGTGTAGGCCACCGAGCAGGTGGCGTTGGGATTGGCGCCCCGCTCGAGCGTGCGACGGACGGCGGACAGGTCCGTACCCTTGGACAGCAGCGCATCACAGAGGTTGGCATGGGCGTTGGCGGATACCGCCGCCGGGATCTCGTCGTCCGCCACCGCGGCGTGCGGAGCGCAGAGGACCGCGGACGCCAGCAGACCCAGGATCAGGATTCGCACGGTGCGGCCGCCAGTTACGGGAGACACGCGGCCAGGGAGCAGCCGTTCTCCTCGAGCACCTCACCCAGGGCGTTGTCGGTGAAGGTGTTGCCCGAGCAGTCGGCGATGCTCACGCCAGCTGCCGCGCAGGCGAGCCCGTAACCGCCGTTACCCTCGAAGGTGTTGCCGCTGATATCGCCGGTCACGGTGCCCGCGAGCCAGATTCCGTGGCCCGTGTTGGAGGAGATCGCCACGTTGTCAGCGACGTTGAGGAGTATCGCCCCGGAGGTACCATCGATCTCCAGGCCGTTCTCGCCGGCGCCGCTGAGGTCGCAGCCGACGATCTCCGCGGTGTTGTCGGCCCCGCTCCCCAGGACCCGGATCCCGCTGCCCGCGGCCCCGGCGACGTCGACGCCCTCGACAGAGGACGCCAGCACGCCGCTCAGCTGGATCGCCGGGCCGGCCTGACAGCTGTCGATGGTGGTAGTGCCGCCGATGGAGACGTCGCCCCATGACGAGATGGCGATCGGGGTGCTCGTCGCGCCCAGGAAGGAGTTGTCGTCGGCCACCAGCGTCTCGTCGCCCGGCGTGCTTCCGCTCAGACTCATCGGGGTGGCTACGCCGTCGAAGGTGTTGTCCGAGATCACCAGATCACCCGCGTATGCGGACACCGAAAATCCGGTGGCGTTGCCGTTGAACTCGTTGTCCTCGTAGGTCGCGGTGGCAGTCATCAGCGACACATCCGTCGCGTAGAGCTGGATTGCGGTACCCGCGTTGTTGAAGGTGTTTCCCGACACGGTCCCGTAGTAGGTGCTGCCATAGAGGGCGGAGCCGCTGAGGCCGTCGAAGGTGTTGCCGCTGAACACCGCATCGCTGGTGTAACCGTAGACGGCTGTCCAGCTGTGGTCGCCGAAGTGGTTGTCCTCCACGTAGATCGGGAAACCGGTGGCGCTGTCGCCGCGGGCGAACACACCGGCGTAGTTGTCCGACAGGTCCGAGCCAGCGACGGTGACTGCGGACTCCGTGATGTAGACGCCGTAGTAGTCGCTGCCGGTCAGCGTGCTATCGGTGACCGACCCCTGCGAGTCGGTGTACTGGATCGCCATGCCGCCGGTCTCCCACTGGTCCACCTCCTCCCAGTCTTCGGGGAGGACGCCGGCCTGGGCGTTCTCGAAGGTGCAGCCCACGTAGTCGATGGCCGAGGTGCGGGCGTCGATGCCGTAGATGAAGGTGTCGTGGGCGTACAGATTGGTGAAGGTGCCCGCGGAGCCACCGATGTAGCCGGCCCACAGGCGGGTGTCGTAGACCTCGTCGTCCACCGAGGTGAACTCCGAGTCCTGGATGAAGAACCCGAGCACGTCGATGTCGTGGATCACGTTGCCGCTCATCTGCAGGTCGACGATGTCGAACAGGCCGACGGCCATGCCGCTGTCGTAGGTGTTGGCCTGGGGCTGCTCGCCACTCCACTGCAGGCCGTTCACCTCGTTGTCGGTGAAGGTGACCTGGTCGAGCCCCTGGACATACAGGCCGTACAGCATCCCGTCGCGAATCGTGTTGCGCGCGACGGTGGCGGTGCCGCCGAACGGGCCATCGGCGTCGAGGTAGGGGTACTGCACGTACATGCTGAACTGTTGGTACCCCTCGACCACGTTGTCCTCGACGGTCAGCGTGGCGTCGTCGTTGGCGACCATGATCCCGTAGGAGTTGCCGTAGGCCGCGTTGGTGGTGGTGACCGTGTTGCGCGAGACCTCGGAGTCCTGACCGATCACGTAGATCCCGTAGCCGCTGACCTGGGACAGGTAGTTGTCGGTGATCGTCGAGAACATCTCCTCGCCACCGATGATGCCGACGACACCGTTGGACGACTCCTCGATCGAGCTGTTGGTGATCGCCAGATCGCTGTCGAAGGTGTAGGCGGCAACCCGCTGGCAGAAGCTCATCTGCACCGTATCCATGGAGATGACGCCGGTGGAGTCCTCGGCGTACACGCAGGTGCCGTCGTAGTCGTCGCTCTCGGTGGGTACCAGGACTCCGGAGATGGCGGTGGTGGAGATGTCGGCCGACGAGTCCGCCAGCTTGAGGCCGTAGCCGGTGTTGTCTAGCAGCTGGGAGCCGGACAGGGTCAGCTGGCTGCCCTCGGCCTGGATCGCTCCGGCCGGGTTCTGGGCCAGCAGCAGGTTCTGCAAGGTGACCTGACTGCCGTCGAGGGCGATCGCGAACTGGCCGGCCTCCTCGATGATCAGGTCGTCGAGGACCACGTTGGTCGCGTCGTAGACCGCCACCCCGTTGCGGGTGCTCTGGACCGACAGGTGGGCGATGGTGACGTCGCTGGAGGTGACCGAGATTCCCATCTCGTTGACGTCACCGATGATCACCGTCTGAGACCTGCCCGCGCCCAGCAGGGTGACCGGCTTCTCGATGGTGACCGAGCCCTCGAATTCGCCCTCGCACAGGGTGATGTTGTCCCCTTCGACGGACACCCACAGCGCGTCGGCCAGGTTCGCGTAGCCGGGTTCCACCCCGTTGACCAGGATGCAGCCTTCCGCGTACTCGGTGACATCGTCGTCGTCGCCCACGGCCGAGTCGTCGTCGTCGTCGGTGGGGCAACCCAGCGGGGCCAGCCCCAGGGCGGCAGCCAGGATCCACTGGTAGTGCGTGCGTGCGCGCATGGTCTCCTCCGAGATCCGCAGCATAGCCGGATTTGCTGAGACGGGTAGAGGGTCAGGGCCGGGCGGTCACTCCGCGAGGCAACCCAGGACGCAGCCGTTCTCCTCCTTGAGATCGCTCACCCCGTTGCCCGCCATGGTGTTGGCGCAGGAGTCGAGGACGACGTCGGGGCCGTCGCAGGAGATGCCGTACTCGGCGTTGCCGGCGATGGTGTTGCCGGTGAGCGATCCGGTGACGGCCCCCTCCAGCCGGACTCCGTTGGTGGCGCCCTGGGAGAAGGCCAGGTTGTCGTTGATCGTGACCGAGGAGCTGGAGATCCGCAGGTTGTCGGCCAGCGATCCGGTCAGGGAGCAGCCGGTGACGGAGAGGGTCGAGCCGTCCAGGACCATTCCCGGGCCGCTGCTGCCAGTGACGGTCAGGCCCTCGACGGTGCCTTCGACCTGCTGCAGCTGAACCGCGGGGTATCCGCCGTCGATCCCGTCGACGGTGTTACCGCCGCTGATCTCGAGGTCGACGCCGAAGCCGTACACGGCGCTGTTGGCCAGGTCGTAAAAGGTGTTGTCGCGCAGCTCCACCAGCGCCCCGTCCACGTCGTAATCGGCGGCGTAGATCCCGTACCCATCCGAGCCGTAGCCGCTGTAGTCGATGGTCGACGAGAACGTGTTGTTCTCGATGTGGACCGTGCGGGCCAGGTAGGTGGACCGCACCCCATTGCCCACCTCGCTGAACGTGTTGTCCTCGATGGTGAGGTCGCCGATCTGTTCGTCGGCGTCGCTGGACCATAGGTAGATCGCGTCCTCGACGTCGCGGAACTCGTTCCCGACGATGGTCCCGAACGGATAAAAAGCGTAGAGACCGTAGGCCGTGTCCCCCGTGAGAAGGCTGTCCTGCAGCTGGATGTCGGTGGACTGCAGCGTGATGTGGAACGAGTCGTTGTCGGTCAGGGTGCAGCCGACGAGGCTGGCCTGGGATTCGGTGAACGACAGCCCGGTTCCCGAGTACTCGTAAGGCTCGGGATCCTCCCACAGCTCCGGCGGCACTGCGGAGACCGTGTCGATCACGGTCGCGAACTCGAAGGTCACGTCGGCGGTGCGGACGTCGGCGCCTGTGATTGCGTTTCGTTCCAGGGAGAGCCCGGTGAAGGTGCCCGCCGATTCGCCGATGTACAGGCCCCACAGGTGGTTGTCGGTGACCGCGTCGTCGATGGACGTGAAGTTGGACTCCTGCAGGAACACCCCGACCACATCCACATCGAACACCAGATTGTCCGCCATCGTCAGCTCGTCGATGGTCCAGAGGCTCACGCCAAACCCGTCACCGTAGGCGCCGTTGGAGAGTGACCCGCTCCACCGGATGCCGTGAACGTCGTTGCCCTGGAGGTCGGCGCTGTCCAGGTCGGTGACCAGCATGCCGTACAGGTTCACGTCGGCCACCGTGTTGCCGTGGATGGTGGCGTTGCCTCCGGTGGGTGCAGGATCTGTGAAGGGGTACTGGACCCAGATGCCCCCGCGCCCGTAGCCGCTGACCTCGTTGTCGTTGACGATGAAGGTCCCGTCTGTCTGACCAACCGCGATGCCGTAGGTGTTGTCGCCGGGGTCGGTCACGGTCACCGTGTTGCCCTCGACCGTCGCCGCCTGGTCCGCCATCAGGACTCCGAACAGGGGACACTCGTCGATGGTGTTGCCCGAGACCATGCTGGCGCCGGCCTCGCCCGGCCCCAGGGCGGCGATCCCGTTGGCGCAGCTGGAGATCGCGGAGTTGGTCACCTCGAGATCGGCGTTGATGCCGTAGACCCCGACCCGGTTGCAGCCATCGAGGGTGACGCCGTCGACCGAGATCGGACCGTGTGCGTCCCGGGCCAGGATGCAGGTGCCGTCGTCCTCGCCCGGCTCGTCCTGGAGCGTGATGCCGGCGATCTCCGTGTCGACGATCACCGCGTCCGAGTCGACCATGCGGATGCCGTAACCCGCGATGTCATCGATGGTGCAGCCGTCGACCTCGAGGCTCGAGTCGCTCGCATCGATGGCGGCGAAGGGGTGAACGGCCAGGGTGGAGTCGGCGATGCGAACCTGGCTGCCGTCGACCTGGATGCCGACCTGGCCGCTGTCGCTGACGATCAGGTCTTCGAGGAGTACGTCGGTCGCGTCCTCCACCGCGATGCCGTTGCGCGTGCTGGACACGGTGAATCCGGACAGCGTCACCCCCGCGGTCAGGCGGATGGTCACGCCCATCTCGTTGACGTCGCCCTCGATGATGGTGGTCTCCGGTGCGGCGCCGAGGATCGTCAGGTCGTTCTCGATGACCACCGAGCCGCTGTAGGTGCCCTCGCAGACCGAGATCACGTCGCCTTCGCCAGCGGCGTTGATCGCGTCCTGCAGGTGGGCAAAACCGGGAACCGCTCCGTTGACGGTGATGCAACCCGCCTCGGCGGTGTCATCGTCGTCGCCCGTGGTGTCGTCGTCGTCGCCCGCCTCGGAATCGCAGCCAGCGGGGATCAGCAGCAGCGCGACGCAGAGCGCCAGCGCAAGGATCTCGGGGCGATGCATGGGTCCTCCCGATGGCCAGCATACCCGAGCCCCGCCTCGGCGGTGCAGCGCAGCCGCAGCTCAGGGGAGCCGGTTCATGCGAGCTCTCAGACCACGGTGACGATCTCGGCCGGAGCCTTTCGGGTCCGGGGGCGGAGGTGCCCGCCACGGTGGTGCTCGGGGAGCTGGCTGTCGTCCGTCGATGGCCGTCCCACCGCGATCATCACCATCGGCTCGACGTCCGGCTCCAGGCCAAAACGGTCCCGGATCACGCCGGGGTCGAAGCCTGCCATCGGGCGGGCGGCCAGCCCGTTGGCGGTCGCCGCCAGCATCAGGTTCATCACGGCCATGCCCACGTCGAAGCGGTGGTAGTCGGCGCCGTCCGCCGAGTGGCAGTCATCCTCGCGTCGGGCGGTGGCGACCACCAGCAACGGCGCATTGCAGGCCCAGGCGTTACCCTCTGCCAGCGCCGCCTGCCCATGGCCCAGCCCCTCGTCGCTCCGCAGGAAGAGAAAACGCCAGGGCTGGAAGTTGCGACACGACGGGGTCAGCCTGGCCGCCTCGATCAGCTCGACGACCACCGCGTCGTCCAGGGCGTCCGGCGCGATCGAGCGGCCGGGGAAGCGGGCGTGAAGCAGGTCGAGCACTGGGTTTGCCATGGGCGGCTCCGTCGGTTTGTGGTGGTCCCGCAGGGAGCATACCGGATGGGGAACCTTCGCCGCGCCGGGATTTCGTGACGATGGCAAGCGTCCGTGTGACAATCCCGACCTACACCCGGAGGTGCTCCTGTGCGTGCCCTTGTCGCCCTGATCCCGGCGCTGCTGTTGTTCGGCTGTCCAACCGAGGAAGATCCCCCGATCGTCGAACCGGATCCCGATTCCGATCCGGACCTGACCGAGCGCCTGGGACCCGAGGAGGCCCGTGCGGGGATCCTGGCCGAGGATGACGCTGGGGCCTTCATCGGGGGCGCCGCTGGCGAGTCCCGGGCCGGTGACTTCCTCCTGTACAACGACCGCGCCCGCTTCGTGATCCGCGGACTGCGCGACGGCCACTTCTACATCGGCCAGCCGGGCTCGCTCATCGACGCCGACATCGTCCGCCCCGATGGGGAGGCGGACCGGGACGGGCTCGACGACCTGTTCACCCTGGGCAACCTGGCACGGTTGTTCCGCGCCGAGGCGATCGAGGTCGTCGCCGACGGCAGCGACGGCGGTGCAGCGGTGGTTCGGGCGACCGGGGCCGACGCCCCCTTCGCCTACCTCGAGGGGGTGATGGAGCTCCCTGGTTTTTTCCCGTCCCTCGGCGTGCAGATCACCCAGACGTTCACCCTGGCGCCCTCCTCGCCATCGCTCGAGCTCGCGACCGAGATCCACAACCCAGGTGACGAGCTGGTGGAACTCACCTTGCTCGACGCGGGGATGACCGACCTGGCCACCTTCGCCGGCTTCGCCGTGGGCGCTGGCTTCGACGGCTCCGCTCCGACCGGCCCCCGCACGATGATGGCGATGGTCTCCCACCGCAACGACCTGGCGATGGCCATCTACCGGACCGAGGGGAGCCTGGAGGAGAGCGGGCTGTCGGTGCTGGGCGAGGAGTTCGACCTGCTGGTGGTCGAGTCCGAGAGCCTCGAGCTGGCCCCTGGGGAGACGGCGACGGTGAAGCGGCTGGTGGGCGTGGCCCCGGACCTGGCCGCCCTGGAGGCCGACCGCCGCGACCGCCAGGGGCTGACCACCGCCGTGGTCGAGGGCACGCTGCTCGAGGTGGGTAGCGAGGCACCCATCGCGGGCGCGCGCGTGTTCCTCACCGATCAGGACGGGAATCCCCAGATGGTGGCGGTCTCGGACAGCGAGGGCCGCTTCCGCCTCTCGTGGGAGCCGGGGGACTACCGGCTGGTGGCCGTGGGCGACGGGAACAACGAGCGGATGGACTTCCCGGACGCCTGGGGACCCTACGGCGTCTACGCCCACCCGTCGTCCAACGAGCTGGCGACCCGGGCGTTCACCGATCCGGAGGCGGCGGTGGGCGCCGACCAGGCGGATGGTCGCGGCCGGACGGAGCCGGTGGACGTGACCCTCGTGGACGGTGAGGTCGCCTCCGCGTCGCTGACCCTCGATCCGCCCGCGGTCCTGTCGCTGACGGTGGAGGACGGCGACGGAAATCCCCTTCCGGCGGTGGCTCACGCCTTCTTCGCCGACGGGATGGACGACCCACAGCCCCGGGATCGCCGGCTCGGGGAGAACCGCCCGCGCGGCGGAGCGCGGAAGGCCGCGTGGGTGCTGGACGGCGCGATGGATGTCCCGATCCCCGCGGGACAGTACGACGTCGTCGCCCAGCACGGGCCGCGCTACGAGCTCGGAGAGGCCACGGATCTCGAGCTGGTGGCAGGCCAGACCACCGCGGTGACCCTGGTGCTGGAGGAGGCCTACTCGCTCTCCGGGTACACCGCCGGGGATCTCCACACCCACGCCTCACCCTCCCTCGACGGTGAGCTGACTGTCGAGGAGCGGCTCGCCACCGTGGTGACCAACGACGTGCAGGTCCAGGTGTCCACCGACCACGATCACGTGACCGACTACCGACCGCTGGCGGCGGCGATGGGGATCGGGTCGTGGGCCGTCACCGTGCCCGGGGACGAGATCTCCCCGGAGCTCCGCGGCCATCACAACGCCTACCCCCTCGAGCCGGATCCCGACCTGCCCAACGGGGGCTCGCCACGCTGGTGGGAACGGCAGCAGACCACCGCGGAACTCCACGCCTATATCCGCGAACAGCTGGGAGACGACATCCTGATCCAGATCAACCATGGACTGGACAGCGGGATGTTCGCGGCGTCCGACTACGATGCGTTCAGCGGAGAGCCCAACAAGCCAGACTTCTATGACGCCGACTTCGACACCATGGAGATCCTCAACAGCGGGGACTTCAGCGAGGCGGAGGAGTTGCGAGACATCCTCTGCGCACACCTGGATCAGGGCCTGCGGCCGGTGGGTACCGGAGTCAGCGACTCCCACGGCCGTCTGTCCGGCGCGGGCAACGCGCGAACCTACGTGCAGACCGGCGCCGACTCGGTCGCCGACCTCGACGTGGACGACTTCTTCACCAACCTCGCCGCCGGCCGCGCCGTGGTCAGCAGCGGCCCATTCGTCACCCTTGAGGCCGGGTACGAGGGCGACACGGCCGAGATCGGCGACACGCTGGTGGCACCCCAGGCGACCCTGTCGATGCGGGTGCTGGCCCCCAGCTGGATGGCGGTCCAGGAGGTCCGCCTGTACGGTCGCGGGTGTGAGCTGCTCGATACCTTCCTGATCGACACCGATCTCGCCGATCCGCCCCTGTGGTTCGAGGGCGAGACCGAGGTCTATCCCCTGGAGGATGGCTACTACATGCTCGAGGTCCACGGCTGGGGCGACATGGCACCCATGTGGAGCGGCGGTCGGCCCTACGCGCTGACCAACCCCGTGTTCGTCGATCTTCCCTGATCGGCAGCGCGCTGGGATCCTGGGCTGACAACGCCCGCGGCTTCGTGCGATGGTCCGCATGTGACCTCCCCCTCCCCAGGCACCGAACTCGAGGACTTCCTGGCCCAGATCGCGGCCGTCGATCCGCCGCGAGCTTCCGGGCGTTGCACCCTGGATCTGCCGGGAATCTTGCCGCGGAAGGGACTGCTGGCCATCGGCAGGCAGCGGGCACGGTTCCTCCAGCAAGATCCCTTCGGCGTGACCGTGGCCCGGGACTGGGACGTCTCGACCCTCCGCGGCGCCGAGCTCGGCGATGACCCGCGGAGACGGTGGGTCCGCTTCCGGACGCCCGAGGGTGATGTCGAGGCCACCGGCTTCGAGGACGCCGCCGCCGCCGAGGCCCTGTGGTCGGCGCTGGTCGCGGCGCGCCACCCGGGCGAGTCCGCGGCGGACAGCACATCCGCCGGGGCCGACATGTTCCAGCCCGGGGGTCCCGCGCCGACGACCTCCAGGACGCCACCGCCCACCGCGCGACTCGCGGCGGTGGCGGGTGTCCTCTGCCTGACGGCGGCGGGCGGCGTGGTCGGATACCTGATGATGGACGCTCCCCCGACTCCGGAGCCCGTGGTCCTGGCTGCCGTGGCGGAACCCGCGAAGCCCGCCGCCCCCGACGGTCTCAAGGGGCTCGGCTTTGGCCAGACCATGGATCAGGTCCGCGGCGGAATGCCCGAGATGCAGTCCGCGGTCCGGGGGCCGGCGGAGGCGGTCTCACCTGCGTTCTCGCTGGATGACGCCCTGGCCATCGGGATGCCCGGGACCTTCGTGTCGGTGACCGTGCCGGGGGAGGTGTGGGTCGTCGACACCTCCATCGGGACCGTTCCGGCGAGCTGCGAGCTGCACTTCGCGGTGGACGACGGGCTGTCTCGAATGCGGTGTCAGCTCGATCCGCTGCCCTCCCGTGAGCGGCACGTGTCGGCCGAGACGGGGTTGGTGGCGACGCTGACCTTCCGCTACGGTCCGCCCTCCACCGCGACCGAGGAGATGGACAAGTTCCTCGAGGACAGTGCATTCCGGGTCGTGGATCTGGATAGCGCCAACGGGACCTTTGTCGACGAGGCTCGCGTCGACGGCTCGATCCGGCTTCCAAGCAGCTGCCGGCTGCGCTTCGGTCCCCGCACGGTGGTGCAGTTCAGCGCCGTCGACGAGATGGGCTCCTAGGCGTTCGAGCGGCTGCGGCGCGCCCTGTTCATGGATCCGCTGACCGGATCGGGCAACCGGACCTTCCTGGACCTGCGGATGCGGGAGGAGATCTCCTTCGGCCGCCGCCACGGTCAGACCATCGCGGTGATGCTGGCTGACCTGGACCACTTCAAGCTGATCAACGATCGCTTCGGCCACGTGGTCGGTGACCGGTTCCTCAAGCGCATCGGCCAGATCCTGGCGGACGTCGTCCGGGTCGAGGACTCGGTCTACCGATACGGCGGTGAGGAATTTTGCGTCCTGGTCCGGGGAATCGGGCACGACGGCCTGGTCCGGATGGCCGAGCGGATCCGGGTGGCCATCGAGGCCTTCGAGATGCCCGTGTCCGACGAGGTGGCGAAGCTGACGGTCAGCCTGGGCATCGCGAGCCTGGTCCCCGGCGAGGACGAACCGGAGGGCAGCACCCTGGTGGTGGAAATGGAAGAGGAGCCTGTGGACGTGGCCAGCCAGCTCATCCGCCGGGCCGACGCAGCCCTCTACCTGGCCAAAGGGCGGGGACGCAACTGCGTCGAAGTCTACTCCGAGGATGGCCGCTGATCTCGTCTCCCTGATGGTGCCCGCGGGCCTGATCGGGCTGGCGGTGGTGTTCCCGATCGTGTTCTCGATCAATGCTTCGGTGATCGGCGCGAACCAGGATGGATGAAGGAGGACGGCAGCATGACACGGCGCATCTGGATCGGTCTCGCGGCGATGGCGCTGCTGGCGGGGACGGGCTGTCCGAAGAGCGACGACGACGACAGTACGGGCGACGACGACACCACCAGCTCGGATGACGACGACGCGACGGGTGATGACGACACGACCGGGGACGACGACGCCACCGGGGATGACGACGACGCCACCGGGGACGACGACACCAGCGGCGACGACGGGGACGGCTACACGGTCTGCGAGGACTGCGACGACGGCGACCCGCTGGTCAGCCCTGGGGAGGCCGAGGCCCTCTGCAACGGGGTGGACGACGACTGCGATCCGGCCACCGACGATGCCCCCGACGACGACGGCGACGGCGCGACGGTCTGCGACGACTGCGACGACGACGACGGGTCACTGAACCTGGACGACGCGGACGGCGACGGCTGGACCACCTGCGACGGCGATTGCGATGACGGCGATCCGGACCTGGAGCCCGCCGACCTGGACGGGGACGGCTACAGCCCCTGCGACGACGACTGCGATGACGACGACGTCGACCTGGACCCCGCCGACGCGGACGGGGACGGCTGGTCCAGCTGCGACGGGGACTGTGACGACGCGAACGAGGGCTTCTCGATCAACTGCGAGGACCTGAACTGCGACGGCGACGGCTTGATCCACACCGTCCCCGACGGCTGCATGCACGACGGCGGCGTCAACGCGGGCGGGGACAGCCTGGAGGTCTACTGTTACTGGGGGGTGGCCCGGTTCTGCCTGTCCGGAGAGTCTTGCCAGTGGCGCAGCGGCCAGCCGGGGAGCGACGACGGCACCACCTGCGAGCGCGCTGGCCTGACCAGCGACTACATGGCCAACGCCTGGTGCGACTACTACGACGGCCACGCCGATTACAACTGCACCACCGCCGAGGACATCTACTTCTAGCCCCTCCCCCAGACCTCACAGCTTGCAGCAGCGGGCGCAGCCCGGCATCAGGCCGTCCTTCATCGTCTGGCGGAAGCGGCGGTAGCGGTCACCGTTCCAGACCGCCTCCAGGGATCCGCCGCGGACGTTGCCCATCGGCGCCATGAAACCCTGACAGGGGTACACGTCCCCCTGGGCGTTGAGGTAGGTGGAGCGCCAGATGAACAGGCAGCGCCTGCCGAGGTCGGGTTCGTGGCTGTACCAGCGCTCGACCTCCCCGGGGTTGAGCACTGGCCGCGTGGATACGCCGCCCGCCCGATCCGAGTCGAGGAACTCCAGCAGCGGGGCGAACGCGCTGTCCCGGGGTTCGTAGCTGTGGCTCAGCAGCAGCAGCGGCTCCCCGGGAAAGTGTTCCTCCCAGAACGCCCGCTGGCGCCGGGTCTCCTCGCCGGTGAGGAAGTTCAGGTGACTCAGGCGCAGCGACAGGGGCCGGATGGAGGCCACGTCTTCGGCAAAACCCGGCAGCTCGGCCACGCTGTCCTCGGTGAGTACGTAGTTGACCATCGGCCTGGTGCGGGGCCCGGCCGCGTTCCACTCTCGCAGGGTCCGCAGCGCCTGTTGGAAGGCGCCGGCCTTCCCCACCGCCCGGTCGTGGGTCGCCTCGCGGCCGTGGAAGCTCACCAGGAACGCGTCCAGTCCCAGGTCGGCCAGCCGCCGCAGCTCGTCGTCCCGGTTCAGCGTGCCGTTGGTGACCACCCCGACCGGCATGCCCCGCCGCTTGAAGGCGGTCACCACGTCGACGAGGTCGTCGCGGGCGAAGGGTTCGCCGCCGGACAGGAACACCCCGGGCCGGTGGGGCGCCCAGCGGGCGGCGAGGGACCGGTAGTCGTCCAGCCCCAGCTCGTCGGCCCGTCCGACCCTGTTGTCTGCGTTGAAGCAGTAGGGACAGTCCAGGTTGCAGCGGGTGGTCAGCGTGATGTTGACCACGAAGGGGAACTCACCCGCCTTGCCACCCTTGCGCGCCATCTGCGCCGGCAGGACCAGGGTGTCGCCCACCGTACGTAGCGCCGGGAAGAAGGGCCGGAAGGTGCGAATGCTCGCCAGCTGCGAGTCGACACGGGACCAGATACCCACACCGAGATGCTGAGCACCACGGAGCCACCCGTCAAGCGGAGTTCCGGGTGCCACGGCCGGACAAGCCGACCGTGGCACCCGGCCGCTGGGTTCTCTAGAATCGCCCTGCATGACCACGGAACCCACCGACAACCCTGGCGAGGCCGCCGCGGTCGTCCCAGCCCCGAAGGCGGCAGAGACGGCCGCCAGCCGGCGCGTGCTGCGCTACGCCGTGCTGGCCGGGCTCTGCCCCTTGATCCCGATCCCCTTCCTCGACGACGTGCTGGCCGGCATGTTCCGCGCCCGGATGATCCGGGGGCTGGTGGCCGATGCCGGCCTGAGGCCCGAACCGCTACAGGCGGATCTGTTGGCCTTCGAGCCCCTCCCGATCCGCCTGCTCGGCTGTTTGTTCGGCCTGATCTGGGCAGTCGTCAGGAAGCTGTTCCGCAAGATCGTCTACATCTTCGCGGTCAAGGACTGCGTCGACACCGCCTCGCGGGTGATGCACCACGGCTGGCTGTTCCAGTACGCACTGACCGAGGGGATCCTGAACCAGCAGACCTTCGACGACGGCAACGAGGCCATCCGGCACGTCCGCGACGCGATCCGCACCGCCACCGATCGGGTCGACCCTCGCCCGGTCAACAAGGCACTACGCCAGGTGTTCCTCGGCAGCCGCTCTCTGGTCAAGGGCGCCGCGCGCGCCGTGGGCCAGATCCTCCGCGGCGGTGGCGCGAACCGCCGAGACAGCGAGGCCACCGACCGCGCCGTCTCCGATCTGGAGACCCGTCAGGTCGGAGAGGTCGAGCGGATTCTCGACGAACTGGTCACGACCCTCAAAGGGAGCGCTTCGTACCGCGAGAACCTGGAACGGGAGTTCCGCGAGGTCCTCGCCGAAGGCGACCCAGGGCCGAGCGCCGCGGCGCTGCTGGTGCTCTTCTTGGCCCTCGTCGCGGGCTGCGGCGGGGGAGGGCCGGTGGCAACGGACGGGACGGTTGGCTGCAACCAGGACGATCCGCAGCTGCGGGACGTCTGTCAGCTCGCCGGCGTCTGGGACCTGGACGATCCGGAGCTCGGCACCGTCCAGCCGATCTGCGAGGGCATGTCGACCACCTGGTACCGGGACATGTGCTGGCTGGCGTCGGCCCAGTCGCCGTCCTCGACCATGGCGCTGCGGGAGCAGTCCACGGCCGCCGGCACCTGGGCCACCATGCCCGTCTCTCCCGGTGGCTGGGACGTGTGGGGCTTCTGCGAGCAGATCCACGACCCGTTCTGGGTCCAGGAGTGCAAGCTGTTCCTGCTGGACATGTACGTGGGCGACATCGATCCGACGAGCCGGCTGACGATCTGCCTGAGCGAGATGCCGTTGCTGCAGGAGATCTGCGTCAAGCACGGGGTCAATCGCTGGGCGGAGGGCATGACCCAGGTCTGCGTGCCCGGCGGCGCTCCGCAGTGCACCTCGTGGTTCAGTCCCGACGAGCTGGCAGCCCAGCTGGACGCGCTGCGGGTGGGAGGCGCTGCTAGCCCCCAGCCCGCGGTGGCGGCGCTCGCGCGGGCGCTGCTCGAGCACGCCCATCCCGACGACTGGGAAACACGCTGTCTCGCGCTGCCGGGCGCCGACGCGGCCCGCTGCCGGCCAGCCGCCGATCCGCACCAGGCGGGCGTGATGAAGCTCCAACGGGTGGACTCCCTGGTCTGGCGCGAAGTGGAGGAGCCCCGATGGTGGTGATCCGGACCCTGTCCCGGCGGGGACTGGCGCTGGCGCTCGCGGGCTGGCTGGGCCTGCTGGGCGGCGCCTGCAAGGGCGGGGTCTGTGACGACTCCTGCCTCCGCGAACGGGCCCTCGAGGGCTTCCGTACCGACTACGCCGCCGGAATCGAGGCCCTGCGCGCGATCCAGGATCCGGTGGTCGCCCAGGCCACGGTGATGGACGTGGTGCGGGCCCCGGACATCGACCTGCAGATGCCCGACCAGGTGCAGGAGGTCTGCGGCGTGGCCGGCACCGACGTGCTGTTCAGCCTGTGCATGGAGCGCTACTCGCACCACCACATCAAGCAGATGCTCGACGGCCCCGCCCCTCCGTGACCCCAGGCCGGCCTTCAGTTGGTGCTGCGGCTGACCTCGATCCAGTCCGTCCCGTCGCAGATCAGCGTCAGGGCGTCGTGGGCGCCGACCTGGACGGCGAAGTCGCTGTTGAGCTTGAGGTTGCCGCCCTTTTTCACCGAGAACGCCCCGGACGGGTCGAAGCGCAGCGTGGTCTTGCGGCCGGGCCACGAGGCGGTGATCGAGGTGATATCGTTGCTTCCCTTGACCACGAAGAAGCTCGAGGTGCGGGACATCCCGTAGACGTTCTCGGAACGTCGGTTCGATCTCGGCACGGGGTTTGCGTCGGCCCGCCCAGCGGTTCTCGACGCTTGGGATCGGGGCCGATCCGCAGCCAGCGTGCGTGCCATCGCAGGCGATTCCGGCCGTGCTTCCGCGGGGACACGGCCGGACAAGCCGACCGTGGCACCCGATTCTGGGGCATTTTCCCGAACGCTGCTACCGTTCGAAGTTCATCCCGCCCGGCAGCAGATAGCTGGTGTACGACGCGTAGCCATAGATCGTGATGCCGAAGCGGGAGCTGTCGCTGCTCGCGGCGCGGTGGGAGCCGGGCTGGACCTGGATCCGGGCGACGTCGTAGCCGGTGGAGCCGATGGCTTGCCAGCCGCTGATCGGGGTGGTGTCCAGGGTGATCGACGAGCCGCTGAGGGCGACCACGTTGACCCAGTTGGAGGTGTAGGTCTCCGGCGTCAGGAAGTCGTAGTCGTTGCGGACCTGGCTCCAGGGGATGCCGGAGCCCATCGCCGGGTCGCCCGCCGACGTCCCGATCTCGTCCTGCCCCAGCAACGTCTGGGTGGCGTAGAAGCGCCCGGTGCCTTCGATGACGAAGTCCAGCACCGAGGTGAACTCGACGAACTCGCCCGCGTCCAGGGTGACCGGCCCGTGGGCCTCGGGGGTGAAGGTGATCTGGTTGCCCGCGTCCCCCGACATCACCCGGTAGTTGACCCAGGCCACCCCGCTACCCTCGGGGTGCATCGGCGCGGTCATCACCGCCAGGTCCCCCCAGGTCTCCACCGGGAACATGCTCTCTTCCAGGTGGTCGCAGGCCCAGCTGTAGTACGGCATGAAGGTGCACTGGTGACCGGCCATCACCGCCACCGGCTGCGAGGCGGACACCGTGGAGCCGGTCAGGTCGCCGCCGGTCACCGAGCAGGCGACCTCGCACTCCTGGCCAAAACTCTGGGGCGGACAGGCTCCGGTCTGGTGGGCGTCCCACCCCATGCCTGCGCAGTAGTTCGGGTCCTCGGAGTCGGGCGGGACGTGGGACAGCACCTGCAGCACGTCGCCCCGGTTCAAGGTCACCACCGCCTGCCCGCCGGGGCTCAGCGCCGGGATGTCACCGGCCAGGGTGTTGGTCGTCGACGTGACCGTCACCTCGGTGCCGTCCACGGTGCCCACCACCGCCATGAAGCCCGGGTACCAGTAGTCCCACTCCCCGTCCGCGCCGAAGATCGGCACCCAGTCCCAGTCGCCGTGACCCCAGGTGGGCCAGGTGTTGACCCGGTACTCGCCGGTCAGGCTGTGCTCGGGCAGCAGCAGCGAGGCGTCGTTGGTGTACGAGTTGGCGCCGTCGATCTGGAAGTGCAGCGGGTTGTACTGGTAGGCCACCACCGGCACCGTGGTGACCACCTCGTAGGCTCCGTCCGCCACCAGCGCGGTCTGCCCCGGCGACTTGAGCGCGGCCACCATCGGCAGGGAGACCGCCCGGGTCTGGCCGAAGGGCACCGTCGCCGTGGCCGCGACCTGCCCCCCGAGGGAGACCGTGACGTCGGCGTCGACCCCGTTGGCCTCCGGGTTGCCGATCACCACCGCGAAGTCCCCGTCGAAGGCCGCCGGCAGCACCGCGTTGTCCGTGGTCACGGCCATGAAGTGGCAGCCGTAGTACGAGTATTGCTGGGCGGCGAGGTCGCAGGCGTCCAGGCACTCGCCGTTGACGCAGGTCTCAGGCGGCACACACTCGTCCACCATGGCCGCGCTCATCCCGTCGTTGGCGCAGAGCATCACCCGATCGCCGTCGCAGTAGGTGCTGCCGGGTTCGCAGACCACGCACCCCAACGACGGGTCACACAGGGGAGTCGGCTGAATGCAGGTCTCCTCGACCGTCCAGACCCCCCCGTCGCAGAGCATCCAGTCGCTGCCCCAGCAGGTGTGATCCCCCTCGGGTGAGCAGCCCACCGTGTCGTCGTCGCCGACGTCGTCGTCTCCGGACGAGGCGTCGTCGTCTGCCTGGAATCCGGCTCCTGGGCAGCCCGCCGATGGCAGGCCCAGCAGGGCCGCCAGCAGCACCAATCGCGCGGGGTGTTCGGGTTGCCTCAGGGTGCCTACTCCACGATCACCTTGTCCGTCGACGTCCGGCCGAAGGTCTCGGGATGGTACATCTCCTCGGCCTTGGTGGGGGGCACGACGAACTCGCCGGGGGTGGTGGCGCGGGCGACGTAGGTGTACTCGTGGACGCCGTCCCACAGCAGGGAGGCGAAGGCTTCCACGCGCTCGTCGCGCATGTTCTCGTGCTCGTACCAGGTGCGCCACCACCACCAGTAGCGGTCGCCCTGGTTGGCGGAGGGATCGGCCGGCAGGGTGCCGGTGACGGCCAGGTCCGGGTTGACCGGTTCGAGTCCGGCGGGCAGCGGGTCGACCAGGGCCACGTGGTAGCGCCGCATGGGGGCGACCATGGTCAGCCGGATCCGCACGCGGGCGCCGGCCTTGATGCGCCAGGTTCCGTCCTCGTCCCGCGAGACGTCCGCGTCATCGTCGATGGGCTCGTAGGCTCGCTCGACCGCGAAGCCGTAGTCGGCGGCCTCCAGGTCCAGATCCCGCGGCGCGTAGTTCATGCCGATGCGGTAGTACATCCGCCCGTCGCCGTCCTTCTGCAGCAGCAGGTTCTGGTCGCCGGGGGTCTCGGTCAGGTAGGCCATCGGCACGTCGATGTGGGCCCGCTCGGTGGTCCGACCGCGGAACTCGTGCTCGCCGGCGAAGGTGTCGCCCAACCAGGCCCGTGCCACGAAGTCCGGCGTGGTGCCTTCGTAGACGTGGAAGTAGCGGTCCAGGGCCAGCAGGATGAAGCAGTTCTCCTGGGTGTTGGACCACTTGCCCCGCTTGCGATGGTCCAGCAGGCCGGCCACCAGCTTGGGGATCACGTCGTTGTCGGTCTCCACTCCGATCAGCGCCTCGAGCAGGATGCCGTCGGCGCGGCGGTCCGAGTGCAGCAGCACGTGGGCGCCGTCGCTGTAGGACGTGACGAAGTGGGCGCCGGCCGCGGTCTCGGTGACCCGGTTGCTCAGGTGGCGCAGGATGGCGTCCACCTGGGAGTCGTTCTTGCTCTGCAGGGTCGGCAGCAGCCAGCCCAGCGACTCCAGCGGCATCTCCTCGATGCCCCCGGCCTCCTTGATCAGCTTGCGCGCCTCGGCCTCGTCGGTGTCGTCCATCCGGTTGCGGACGTAGACGGCGTAGCTGCGGATGAAGCGCTTCGACTCCTCGGAGTACCAGTGGGGGATGTGGCGTTCGATGCGAGCCAGATAGGTCTGCGCGTTCTGCAGCATCTGCTCGTCGACCTCGTAGCCCTTCGACCGGGCGCGGGTCAGCGCGTGGGCCACGTGGACCGTCAGGTAGGGCCAGCTCTCGTCACCCTTGCGCCAGAAGGACCAGCCGCCGTCGTGGTTCTGGCGGACCTTCAGCCGCTCCAGGTCCGCCGCGACCACCGCCTCCAGCTCCTCGGGGGACGGCATGCCGTCGGCCTCGAACGCCGTCAACACGTCTCGCAGGGCGGCGATGGCCAGCACCCGCGAGCTGATCTGCTCCTGACACTCGAAGGGGTACTGCACCAGGTACAGCACCGCGTCGGTCAGGGCCTGCAGCTGGGTCGACGAGGTGGTGATCTCCAGGCCACCGAACTGGGGCCAGACCTCGCCCGGGGCCCGCACGGGCTGGACGATCACGCCGTCGTCGATCACGCCGTAGGTGGCGAAGGCCTCGGACGTGGCCGGTGTCCAGACCGGCAGCTCGAAGCTTGCCGCGTCGGCGAACGACCCGGTGGACGCCACCACCTGGAAGCGGGCCGTGCCCGCCATCTGGGCCGCGGCCGGGAAGCGGACCTCGACCCGGTCGTTGGCCGGGATCTGGACCCGCCGGCCGCTCGCCACCGGCAGCCCGGTGCCCTCGCCGGGGATCGCCTGTTCCAGGGTGTCGGCCAGCGAGACGTTGGTCGCCCGCAGCACCAGCTCGACGGTCATCGGTCCATCGGTCTGGTTCTGCAGCACCACCGGCAGCTCGAAGCGGTCGCCGAAGTTGAGGAAACGCGGCGCCGACGGCCGGGTCATCAGCGGCAGCCGGGCGGTGATCGACGACTCTCCCGAGCCGAACTGCTGGCCCCCGGCGACGGCCACGGCCATCACCCGGTAGCGGGTCAGCGAGTCCGGCAGCTTCAGGTCGACGCTGGCCTTGCCCTGGCCGTCGGTGGTCACCTCCGGCGCGAACAACGCCAGGGCGCGGAAGTCGGTGCGCATGGCGATGGGCGCCTCCTTGTCGCCGCCGCCCTTGCGCGCGGACTTCTTGGAGGCCGAAAGCGTCCGTCTTTCCTCCATGCCGGAGGCGTCGTCGTCGAACTCGTCCTCGGCCAGGCGGGCCGCACCCTCCATCGGGGCTGGCGGCATCGCGCCGAAGTCGGCGTTGAATAGGGGCATCGCACTCTGGGCCATCGCCCCGCCGGCAGACATGTTGGCCGCGGCCATCGCCGCCACCGCCTGGGGATCGGAGAGCAGCACCTGGTGGCGGGAGTGGTAGTCGGACACTCCGGCGCCGCGGGCCGTGTAGAACACGTCGATGGGGTTGGGTAGCTTGAAGCCGGTCAGCGCCAGCACCGATTCGTCCGCCACCACCAGCGCCACCTCGGCACCGGCCACCGGGTTGCCGGCGGCGTCGGTGACCAGCAGGTCGATGGCGGTCTCGGCGCCGGGCTCGGTCTTCGCCGCTCGCGGCGTCACCGCCACGTCGAGGGTGCGCTCCAGCGCCGGTACCTGGAACGTCAGGCTGCCGGTGGCGAAGGCCACCCGTTTCGGCACCCCCGCCATCGGTTCGCCCTGGTCGTCGGTACGCGTCGCCGCGCCCACGAGATCCACCTGGACCGTCACGTCCGGGACGTGCTCGTCGAGGATCGGGATCTCCAGGGTGGTGGTCGCCTCCTCCATCCGGAAGCGCTCCGTGCGCACCAGCCCCGAGCGGCGGATGGTCATCACACCCTCGGCCGGGAAGAAGGGGGCCTGGACGAGGATCTGGGCGGTGGTGCCAGGCTCGACGGTGTCGTTGGCCGGGATCAAGGTGATCTGCTCCTGCTCGACCTGGCGCGCCGGAGGCTGCTCGCCGCCTGCGACCCACACCCTCAGCTCGGTCTCGTTGGGCCGGCCGCAGTCGTCCTCGACCCGGGCCAGCACCCGGTAGCTGCCGCCCTCGCCGGGCTGGAAATTGCAGGTGCCCGCCTCGCCGCTCGAGGTCAGCTCGCAGGTCTGGGGATCGGTCTCGACCTCGGTCCAGCTGCCGCCCTTGTAGGTCCAGTCCAGCCGGGCCAGGGTCACGTCGATCTTCGTGCCCGTCGCCGCCACACCGTCGATGTCGACGGCGATGGCGTCCACATTCAGCGGATCGCCCTTGCCCACGAAGGTCTTGTCGCTGCGCAGGCCGACGTAGAGGCTGGAGGGATGGACCAGCAGGCTGGTGCTGGCGGTCCAGGCCTGGCGGTTGACGTCGGTGATGGTCGCCTCGGCGGTGACCGTGGTCGGCCGCGGCGGGTTCATCGACTCGAAGTGCGCGCCCAGGTAGTGACGGCCCAGGGAGTCGGTCTTTCCCTCCAGCGACTCCCACTGGCTCTGGGCGTTGCCCCACATCGATCCGTACCACCACCAGGGTGACCAGACGCCGAAGTTGTAGTCGCCGCGATCGGGCGGGCTGTAGGAGCCCGGCGATGCGTTGACCGACCAGTAGACCGGCGCGCTCGGCAGCCCGCCGCCAGCATAGTAGGCGGCCTCGGTGGTGAACACGGCCTCCTCGCCCAGCACGTAGGGGCCGGGATCGACGCTGGCACTGACCTCGAACTCGGGGCGGCGGAACTCCTGGATCTGGATCGGGTGGCTGTGGCTGGTGTTGGACAGGGACCCCACCGCGATGGCGTCCAGGTACAACCAGGCCGTGCCCAGGTTGACGTTGTCCGGCAGGGTCATCGACAGGTCGAAGCCGCCCAGCCCGCTGAGGTTCGCCTCGCCGTCGACCAGATCGTTGCCGCGGGGGCCGCGCAGGACCCAGCGGACGCTGCCCGCGTCGGTCTCCAGGTCCTGGATGTCACCGCCTACGCCCCCCTCGAAGCGGCGCAGCCAGCCCTTGACCCGCACGTCCTCGCCGGGCTTGTACAGGCCCCGGTCGTCGAAGCTGTACCAGCGCGCCTGGTCGCCCTGCTCGACCTTGGTCCAGCCGGCATATTCGTTCCACCAGCTGATCTGCTGGGGCAGCAGGGCCACGTCGGCGCCCTTGCGGGCCACGAGCACCTGGGGGCCGTCAGGGTTGGCCAGCAGCTCCAGCCGCGCCATGCCGGCGTCGTCGGTGGTGGCCGCCGGCTGGCCGCCGGGCAGCACCTCGAGCTGTACGCCGTCCAGGGGCGCGCCGTCGGCCAGGGCCGTGGTCCAGCCCACCAGCTCCTTGTAGTCGGCGAAGGCGGTCAGGCCGATGTGGGTCACCTGGACCCAGACCAGCACCTCCTGGCGGTACCAGCGCTCCTTGGGCTGCTTGGTGGGTTCGATGCGCATCAGGAACTGGCCGAAGCCGTTCTGCAGGTGGGGGGTCAGGTCGATCAGGGTCTCGTTGAGGGTGTCGCCCTCACCCTCGACCTTGATCGTGCTGGCGGCCAGCTCGGTGCCGGGCAGCGGTCCCGGGTTCTTGTCGTCGTACTGGTAGGTCTGCATCCACGACAGCCAGTCGTCCCACTGCTCGGCTCCGACCCGGTGGATGCGGACCTTCAGCTTGTCGTGGTTGGTCGAGTAGATCGGCACCTTGGCCGGGCCGACGGGGTCGAGGACGACCATGTTCTGGCCCGGTCCGAACAGGGTCTGCTCGGCCGGTCCGACCCTGAACTTGAGATCCTTGTCCTTGCCCAGGGTCTGGCCGAACGAGTCCTGCAGCGACGCGGGCACGGTCACGGTGTAGACCGTGCGTCCCTGCTTGACGCCGTCGATGGTCACGTCGTTGCCCCACACCTGGACCCGCATGCCCTGGACTTCGGGCTCGACCCGGAAGGCGCTGGGATCGAAGGCCTGCTCGTCCAGGGGATTGTTGAACTCGATGCGCCAGCCGGAGGTGGGCGGGCACTCGTCGTACCAGTTGCAGTGGTGGTCGACGACCTGCAGGGGGTCGAAGGTGCGGAAGGAGAACGCCTGGTCGCCCGGGGTGACCCGCGGCCCCTCGGCGGAAGGGGCACCCTTGCCCACCGACACGGTGAACGAGGTCGCCCTGGGCAGGGTCTGCTTGGGCCGCAGGGCGAGCCAGCGACCCTCCTCGGCGCGCTCGACTAGCATCTTGACCGTGGCGTCCGCGAGGATCTCCTGCTCGGTGGCGGGACGCACGGCCCAGGACTGGCCGCCGCCCTTCAGCTCGATGAAGGGCAGCAGGGCGTCGGCGTCGATGGCCTGGTCGAAGCCCAGGAACATCACGGGGGTCAGACCATAGGGGCCGTACTCGGGGTGGCGCTGGGTCAGCCCGAGCGCGGGGGTGGTGAAGGTGAACGTCAGCGCCTCGGCGAGCTTGTCGCCGGTGGCGGACTCGGTGCCCGCGGGCACGGTGACCGTGTACTCGGTAGCCATCGGGAAGCGGGGATCGGGATCGAACAGGGCGGTGCGTGTGCCCAGCCAGCGCCAGCTACCCGCCGGGGTCGGCGACAGCTGGACCGGCACGGTCTCCGCGGCCTCCTGCTGGGAGGTCACCGCCACCATCGGCCGCGAGAATGTCAGGCTCAGGTGGGGGGCCATCGGCACATCGCCCACCGGGGCGTGGCGCAGCACCTCCAGGGTGCCGGGCTCGCCCTCGTCGGGGATCGGCGGCGCCTCGGGCGGCGGGAAGGGGATGTCGACGGTATCGCCGGTCAGCGGGGCCGGCAGCGAGCCCTCGCGTTTGGCGAACGAGGCGCGGTCGCCGCCCTCGGTCTGCAGCGCGTCCACCCGGGCCAGCCGCTTCTCGGTCTGCGACGCCGACAGGATCTCTGCCTCGGCCGGGGGGATCGCCTCGCCCGTGGCCGACGGGGCGCCGGCCTCGAACAGCCGCAGCCGCAACCCGCTGAGGGCGTCGTCCTCGACGAAGTGCACCGGCTTGGGGTCTGCCGACTGTTCCTCCGTGTTGGTGGAGGGCGTGGGCTTCTTGCAACCGGTCAGCGCCAGCAGCACGGTCAGCAACAATAGAGCTCTTCGCATCGTGACCCCTCGCGTGTGGACGGCGGAGCGGGCTCCATCGGCGCACCACTCCCCCGGACCATGCCGGATAGGACACGCGAGCGCCCGATCGGTTCCCCGCCGCGCGGCGGTCCGGCCACGATATCCCGACCGGCGTCCGCTGACCAGTCGAGGTCAGGGAGCGTGGAGCAGCAGGGCGAGGCGGGCGCGGAGCTCGTCGCGGGCGGCGCGGAAGGCGTCGAGGCGGGCGCCACCCTCGACGGCGGCCGGATCGGGCAATCCCCAACGGGCGCGCCGCGCCTGGGCCAGGTAGACCGGGCAGACCTCGTCGGCGCACAGGGTGATCACGGTGTCGACGGCGGCCCGGTCGACGGTGTCGATCGCCTTGCTGTGGTGCGAGCCGATGTCGATGTCGATCTCGGCCAGCACCTCGACGGCCTCGGGGCGGACGGACGAGGGCTCCGAGCCCGCGGAGAAAACGGCGATCCCGGGGGGCGCCAGCGAGCGGGCGATCCCCTCGGCCAGCTGGCTGCGCGCCGAGTTGGCCACGCAGAGGAACAGTACGCCCCGGGGGCGCAGGGCACGCAGGACCGCGGCCTCGATCATCCAGGTCGGGGGCGCACCGCCCCCGGGGTAACGCCGTCACCCGGCCCCGAAGGCGACCGGGGTGTCGGGCTCCAGATCCACCCCGTCCACCCGCACCGTCGGTGAGCCGGCGTAGCGCTCCAGGGCCGATGCGTCCGCGCTGGCGTCGGTGACCGTGAGCGCGCTGTCCGGAGCGAGCCGTGCGATCACGTCGCGGCTCCGGGCGATGGTGTCGTCCAGGGCCAGGCAGCCCTCGGTGTGCAGGATCTCGATCGCCGGCATCTCGCGCCTCCGCAGATCCTGGATCTTCGGCGCCGACTACACTGACCGCAAGTGGAGAGGGTGAGGATGTCCAGCCAGGCCATGAACGCGGCGCTCGCGGCGCTGATCGATCTGCACCGGGAGGTGGACCGGGTGGCGGCACCGATCGCGGCGCGCCTGGGCAGACGGCTGCGCTGTGGCCCCGGCTGTACCGACTGTTGCGTGGACGACCTGACCGTGTTCGAGGTGGAGGCCGAGCGGATCCGGTGGGGGGGCGGACAGGTGTTGCGCAAGGGGAGTCCGGGGCCCGAGGGCGCCTGCGCGATGCTCGACGGCGATGGCAACTGCCGGGTTTACGACCACCGCCCCTACGTCTGCCGCACCCAGGGCTTGCCCCTGCGCTGGTTCGAGGAGCTGGAACCGGGCGACTGGGCCGAGTACCGGGACATCTGCCAGCTCAACGTCCCGGGAGAACCGGCGGTGGAAGCCCTGGACCCCAAGGATTGCTGGGAGATCGGTCCGTTCGAGGGCCCCCTGGCCCAGCTCCAGGCCAACCTGGACGGTGGCGAACTTCGGCGGGTGGCGCTGCGGGAGCTGTTCCGGCGGCGATAGCCCCGATCACTCGTCCGGATCGAGGACGAAGGTGTGCTCCTCGGTGATCACGTGGCACTCGTCGGCGTCGACCTCGATGGCCTCGTACTCGGACTCGAAACCCGGCGCCTCGGCCCACAGGTCGATGAAGCCGTCGTACTCGTACCCACAGACGAAGCCGCCGTCCTGGCCGAAGGGCTCGCAGGGCTCCGGGGCGGTCCAGAGCTCGTCCTGGGGCACGTACTCGACCGCGGCGTCGGCGATGTTGTCGCCCGCCGCATCGACCACGTAGGCGATCACCGACGGCACCTCCTCGTCGGTGCAGTCCACCGGCTGGAGTGTCACCTCGATGTTCTGGCCTTGCACGTGGCACTCGTCTTCGGTGACCGTCACGGTCTCCTCGTGGTCCTGGTAGCCTTCCGCCTCCACGCGGATCAGGATCTCGCCGGCGACCTCGTAGCCGCACAGGTAGACGCCGGCGATGTGCTCGCAAGCCACAGGCGCCTCCCCGCCGGTCTCGTAGCTCACCAGCGCGTCCACCGCCAGGCCGGCGTCATCGAGCACGGTCACCGACACCGAGACCGCGGCGATGGCGGTGCAGTCCAGGCCGTCGTCCGGGCAGCCCTGTACCAGCAGGGCGAGGCCGCACAGCACCCATCCGGTTGCACGCATCATCAGGCCCTCCGTTCGTCGTTCCCCCCCCGCACCGTCTTCCGTGGCAAGTAGCGTACCAGCAGACCGAGCACGATCAGGCCGCCGCCGATGATGGTGGCCCCGTGCACCGGTTCGCGCCAGAACAGGAACACCCACAGGGGGTTGATCACCGGCTCCAGCAGGGTGATGACCCCGGCCTCCTGGGGACTCACCCGGGCGATGCCGCGGCTGAAGATCACGTAGGGCGCGGCCATCTGGATCAGTCCGAAGGCCGCGAGCACAGCGAGCTGGCCCGACGACGGCAGAGGCGCCCCGCTGGCCAGGATCCAGGGCACCAGCACCGCGGCGCTGACCGCGTGGTTGAGGAACACCAGCACGAAGGGGTCGTGCTCGCGCAGCACCCGCAGGCTGAGCACCACGCCGGCGTAGGACAGCCCGGCGCCCAGGCCCATCAACACCCCGGCCGCCTCGGTCCCGCCCCAGAAGGTCACCAGGATCACGGCCATCCCGACCATGCCCAGGGCGAGCGCCGCCAGGCTGCGCTTCTCCAGCTTCTCGCCCAGCAGCAGCACCGCGCCGATGACCATCCACAGGGGCGCCGTGTACTGTAGCAGGATCGCGTTGGCCGCCGTGGTGCGGGTCATCGACCACATCAGCAGCAGGTTCATCGACGCGAACGACAGCACCATCGGCACCAGCGCCGGGTGCCAGCGCAGCCTCCGCCAGCGCACGAAGGGCAGCAGGAAGATCGCGGCGAACGCGCAGCGCCACAGGCCGATGGTCGGCCCGGCGGTGGCGTCGGGGAGCGCTTGCAGGGGCGGGCTCTTGACGAAGAACCCGCTGAGCGACCACAGCACGGCCGCCGCCAGGATCAACAGGCGTCCGCGGCGGGTGGCGTCGGCGTCGGTCATCGGGGGCCCATGCTCGCACGGGCCGCCGTGGGGATCACCCGGTGTAGTGGCGGTCGACCACGGCGAGGGCGCGGTCGAGGCGGGCGATGCCGTCGTCGATGTCGTCGCGGGTGGCGATCAGGGGCGGTGCCAAGGCGATGGAGTTGGTGGGGTTGGCCGCCATCGCGATCATGTCCTCGGCGGCGATGGCCTTGGCCAGCTCCTGCTTGGGCGTGGGCCCCTTGCTCAGCCGCGCGTCCATCGGCTGGATCGGTTCTCTGGTCGTCCGGTCTTTGACCAGATCGAGGCCCACGAACAGACCCAGGCCGCGGACCTCGCCGATGCAAGGGTGGCGATCCTGGAGCGCGCGGGCCTGGTCCAGCAGGTAGGCGCCCAGGGTGGCGGAGTTCTCGATCAGGCCGTCCTCCTCGTAGATCTGGATCACGCGGAGCGCCGTGGCGCAGGCCAGGGCGTGACCGGCGTAGGTGGCGCCGTGGTTGAAGAAGCGGTCGCGGAACAGGTCGGCCACGGGTTTGCGGGCGATGGTCGCCCCCAGCGGGACGTACCCGGCGGTGATGCCCTTGGCCACGGCCATCACGTCAGGCACCACGTCCCAGTGGTCCACCGCAAACCAGCGGCCCGTGCGGCCGAACCCGCTCATCACCTCGTCGGCGATCAGCAACAGGCCGTGGCGATCGCAGATCTCGCGGATGCGGGGCATGTAGTCCGGCGGAGGCACGATGACGCCGTTGGCCCCGGTGATCGGCTCGACGATCATCCCGGCGATCTGGTCGGCGCCGCCCTCCAGCTCGATCACCTCGTCGACGAAGGAGGCGCAGCGCAGCTCACACGACGGGTACTCCAGGCCGAACATGCAGCGGTAGCAGTAGGGCTGCGGTACGGGCACCCAGTCGGTGCCGCCCCGGATCTGGGCCCACGACCGCACGTCCCCCACCGACAGGGTCAGCGCTGCCGCCGTGGCGCCGTGGTAGGCCCGGTAGCGACACAGGATCTTGGCCTTGCCCGTGGCCTGGTGGGCGATCTTGATCGCCGCCTCCACCGCCTCGGTGCCCCCCAGCGTCAGGAACGAGCGGGACAGGTCACCGGGCGTGATCTCCGCCAGCGTGCGGGCCAGCAGCGCCCGCGGCTGGGTCGAAAACGTCGGCGCGAACGAGCACAGCGACCCGCTCTGCTCCCGGATCGCCTCGACCACCCGCCGGTCGCCGTGGCCGATGTTGTGGCTGGCAAAACACGACGAGAAGTCCAGCCGCTCCCGCCCGTCCTCGGTCACGAACCGGCACCCCTCCGCGGACACCACCCGCGGCGGCGCCACGTCGGGCTGATGACTCCACGAGTGGAAGACGTGCTCGACCTCGTAGCGGTCCAGGTCGGCGGGGGTGGCGGGGATGTTGGGCAGATCGCGCATGACGGCCACCTCGTTGCTGGCGTCGTACACCAGCACCGGGCCGCGGTTCAACTGCGGAAACGCATTGTGGCGGGCGGCGTTGACGTAGACGTTCCCCTGCAGGCCCTCGCCGGTGAAGATGCCGCTGAAGTCGGCGAGTTGCTCGTCGAACATGTCGGTCATGCCCAGGGACTGCAGGGCCTCCTTCAGGGGCAGCTCGTAGTCCATCTCGAAGGACGGCAGGTGGACGGTGGCCGGGCATCGGCGTGCCCGGTACCGCGGCTACCGGCGTCGCGCCCAGCGGCCCACGACCGCCCACAACCCTCGCGGGGCCGACTCGAGGTCCTCGTCGTCGTCCAGGACCATGTCGAGGACGGGACCCTGTTCGGTCTCGGTCTCGGTCTCGGTCTCGGTCTCGGTCTCGGTCTCGGTCTCGGTCTCGGCCTCGGTCTCGGCCTCGGTCTAGGCCTCGGTCTCGGTAACGGCCTCGGCCTCGGATTCCGCCTCCGCCCGAACATCCTCCAACGTCAGCGTCAGATCCGGCTCGAACGACCCCAGGACGATCTCCTCGTCCTCGACCCCGAGCTCGCTCCGGACCGGTGCGACCGGGAGGGGGGGCTCCATGCTCGGAATCCCCTCGCTGCCGTCCAGCGACAGCGACAGCACGTCCTCCGACACGAGCAGGTGGGCGTCGCTCACCTCTCCTGACGGCCAGCCAGCGACGAGCAGCGTGCAGCCCCGGCAGAACAGCACACCCGAGGGAAGCACGAAGGCCGCCTTGAGCCCGCAACCCGGGCAGACGGCGCCGTCCTCGAACCCCTCGGCGCCATCGGTCGCGGCGTGCAGCGCGATCCCGTGGCTCCCCGCCAGCATCCGCCGCTGGGGCGGCGTCAGCCAGGGAGCACCCTCGGCCACCGTCGGCGCCCGCTCCGCCGCGATGTGCAAGGCCGACCCGAGGTACGCGTCAAACGCGACGCTGGCCGTCTGGCCACAACCGTCGCACTCGACCGCGAACGACAGTTCGTGGCTGACGTTCTCCCGACCGCATCGCGGGCACTCGTACATCGTTCCGCCTCGATCGTCTCTCATCGGACCCTCCAATCTGCTAGGCACGGTTCCCATCTTAGTGGACCCGCTTGTCGTGATCCCGCCAGTACTCGTCCAGCTGGGCGTCGCTGGACCAGATGACCCGCGGCAGCGCGGGAAGGTCGCCAGCCAGGGCCTCCTCCACCAGGGAGCGGTGGTCCTCGTGGGCCAGGACCAGCCGCGCGCCGCTGTCCCGCAGGATGAGGGCCACCTCCCGCCCCGTCAGTCGCGTGTTGATCGGCACCAACACCAGCCCGGCGTAGGCCGCGGCGAAGTAGGCCTCGAGGAAGACGTGGCCGTTGGGGCGGACGATCGTCACCCGGTTGCCCAGCTCCAGACCCGCCCCGCGCAGGGCCGCTGCCAGCGCCCTTGCCCGCTCGGCAAATCGGGCGTAGTTCAGCCGGATGTCGCCGCTGACCACCGCCTCGCGGTCGGGCCACAGCTGGGCGGCCCGGTCGAGGATCGACGCGATGTGCATGGGACCTCCCGCCAAAGGATTGTGGAAGGGGGCCCGGGGTTTGGCAATACTGTGCGGCGACGGCGAGGAGGTTGTCATGGGTCGATGGACAGGACTGGCGGTGGCGGTGGCGGTGCTCGGGCTGCACGGGCCCGCGTCGGCCGACGACGTGCAGGTCAACGGCACCCTGCGGGACGGGGGCGACCACAAGGTGCTCCACGTCTGGGGCACCCACATCGAGATGGGGTACGCCCACGGCTATCTGCTCGCCGACGAGGTGATGGCCCTCGCCGAGGGTTACATCTTGCCCATGTATGGGGTTTCACCCGATCAGTACGAGACGCTCCTGAGCGTGGTGCTGCCGACCTTCGACATCCCGCCCTCCCTGCGAGCCGAGGCCGAGGCGCTGGTCGAGGGGGTTCGCGCCGCTGGTGTGTCCCTCCATCTCGACACGCTGGAGCGCGACCTGGAGGTGGACGACCTGCTGCTGGCCAACGCCGCGTCGGACCTGTTCGGCGTGTCGTGGTACTGCTCGTCGATCTCGGCCTGGGGTGAGGCCACGGCCGCGGACCCGGACCTGGCCGGAGAGCTGGCCATGGCCCGCGACCTGGACTGGGACTTCGGGGGCGACGCGGCCGATCTGCGCGACTTCGGGCTGGTGATCGCGTACGAATCCACGGACGACGACGAGCAGCGCTGGGTCTCGGTGGCCTTCCCCGGCTACATCGGCTGCCTGTCGTGCGTGAACGAGTCGGGCATCGGCGCCTTCCAGAACCAGGGCAACCACGCCACCACCCTGTCGAACCTGGACACGGACCCCGCCCCCGCCCCGATCAACATGACCCTGCGGACGGCCATCGAGGCCCGCGATGCCGACGGCGATGGCACCAACACCATCGGCGACGTGGAGCACGCGGTCACGGAGGTGGGGCGGATGGGGACCTACGAGATCCACCTGATCTCGCCGGCCGACCGCTCCGATCCCCCCGCCGCGATCCTGGAAGCCAACAACGGCGGCACCGCACTGCGGACGCCCGCCGACGAGCCCCTGCCGGGCCCGGACTGCGTGGCCACCACCAACCACCACCGGGAGCTGTACACGCCGACCATGTGCAGCCGTTACGCGACCATCGTCGAGATGGTGGGCGACTACGATGGCGTCCTGGACGTCGAGCGGCTCTGGGAGATCGAGAAGGAGGTCTCGTGGGACTCCGGCGACAGCGGCACCGTCCAGACCATGCGGGTCGTGCCGGCGCGCCAGATCCTGGACGTCGCTTTCTCCGACGCCAACGAGGTCGCCCCCTATCACGCCCCCACCTCGTACTCCTTCGATGTCTTGTTCGGCGATGGGGGGCCCGACCCGACGGCCGACGACGACGATGACGACGACGACGCGCCCGGAAGTTGCCAGTGCTCCCAGCACACCCCCGCCGTACCCTGGGCGATCTCCGCCGCCCTGCTCGGCTCCCTGGCCCTCGGGTTCGCCGTCCGCCGCCCCTGATTCGATACAAAAAAATCCTCAAGTTCCAGATGCCCTGTCCGATAGCTCAACCATGGCAGTCTCCAGGGCCAGTGGGATCGCGAGCACAGGCATGGCAGCGGCGTCGCGCCGGCTGGACAACGTGGCGCGTAACGTGGCCAACCTGCAGACTGCCGGCTACCGTCCCCAGCGCATCGTGACCAAGGAACTGCCCCACGGCGGCGTCACCACCGAGTCGGTTCCGGCGGAGATCCCCGAGGAGTCCTGGCTGGACAACCCGGCGCTCGACGGTGGCTCCCACGTGGATCTCGCCTTCGAGACGGTGGAGCGGATCAGCGCTGCGGCGACCTTCCGCGCCAACGCCGCGGTCATCGAAGCGGCGGACGAGGCGGAGCAGTCGCTGCTCGACATCCTGGCCTGACCCTCCCGAGTTTGAACGACACGCGGACCAGACTGGCCAACGGAGCCCCCGAAGCGGCATGATCCCTCGCCGGAGGGACGACCGATGAAGCGCCACCTGCCCCTGACCGGGCTGTTCGCCGTGCTCGCCTGCCTCGCCCTGCTTGCCTGCGATCCCGAGGATCCGACCGGGGACGACGACACCACCGGGTCGGTGGATCCGATCCACGTCGACATCGACGAGGAGTGCGACAACGTCAATCCGGACTACTGCATGCTGCCGTGGCCCTCGAGTCGTTACCTGGCGGCCGACGACGGCACCGCCACCGGCTGGCGGGTCGACTACCGCGAGGACGCGTTCACCAAGAACCACATGGACCAGCCCTTCGACGTCGAGCCCTACAATCGGCTCGACGGGTTCAGCCCCGCGTCGCAGCTGCTGACGGTCTTCGACGCGCCGGTCGACGCCTCGGCGTTGCCCTTCCACGACAGCTACGACCTGTCCCTCGAGGCCGACTGCCCGACGGTGGTCCTGGACATGGAGACCGGCGAGCGGCTGGCCCATTTCGCCGAGTTCGACACCCGCTTCGACTACCCCGGCGAGATCATGATGTACATCCGGCCAGCGGAGCGGCTGGAGGAGAACCGGCGGTATGCGGTGGCGATCCGCGGCCTGCAGTACGAGGACGGCGGCGAGGTACCGCCGTCCGAGGTGTTCGCCGCCCTGCGCGACGGCGTGATCACCGACGCGGCCCAGGTCGAGGCCCGTCGCCCGGGCTTCGAGGAGGTCTTCTCCGCGCTGACCGGTGCCGGAGTCGAGCGCGATGGCCTGATCCAGGCCTGGGACTTCCACACCGCGTCGGGCGAGATGATCTGGGGCGACCTGCTCCACATGCGGGACGACGCCTTCGAGCGGCTGGGCGCCGACGGGCTGGGCTGCACCATCACATCGGTGGAGGAGTTCACCCCCGAGGAGAACGACCAGGTCTTTCGCAAGATCAAGGGCACCTACACCGTGCCGTCGTACATGGACAGCCCCTACCCGCCCGCGCGGGTGGTGCGCGGTGACGATGGGCGGCCCGAGTTCCAGGAGAACCAGGAGATCGAGTTCTTCATGAACATCCCCCAGAGTGTGGCCGAATCCGGCGGTCATCCCGCCCGGCTGATCACCCATGGTCACGGGCTGATGGACTCGGGCGAGGCGGTGTTCTGGAGCGGCGAGCGGGGCATCGCCCAGGACGTGGGCGTGGTGATGGTCGGCACCCACTGGGCCGGCATGTCCGAGGACGACCTGGTGACCGTGGCCACGGCCCTCTCCAATGTCTCGAGCTTCCCCAACGTGGCCGAGCGGACCATGCAGGGGATCGTCAACATGCTGGCGCTGACCCGCACCATGGCCGGGGTCTGTGCCGTCGAGCCCGATCTCCAGATCGACGGCACGCCGGCCTATGATCCCGACGAGCGCTACTACATGGGTGTCAGCCAGGGGGCGATCTACGGCCAGTCCTACATGGCCCTCTCCCAGGACCTGGAGCGGGGCATCCTCAACGTCGGCGGCACCATCTACCCGGTGATGATCGGCCGCTCGGTGGACTTCCGCGACTACGAGCTGGTCTACGAGGCCTGGTACAGCGACCGCATCGACCGCGAGTTCTTCATGAACCTGATCCAGCAGCTGTGGGACATGTGCGAGGGCGCCGGCTTCCTGCCCCACCTGCTGGACGACCCCCTCCCGGGTAGCGAGGCCAAGAAGATCCTCTACCAGGTGGCCCTGCACGACGCCCAGGTCCCCAACGTGGCCTCGGACATGGCGGCTCGCATCGCCGACATGCCCCAGCTCGTGCCCACCATGCACGAGGTCTGGGGGGTCGAGGACGCCCCGACCGAGCCCTACGACGGCTCGGCGATCCAGTACTGGGATTGCGGCGACGAACCCCTCGATCCGGGCAACAATCCGCCGGAAGAGGACAATACCGCCCACGACTGCGTCCGCCGCCTGGTCGCGGCCAAGAACCAGATGGACGCCTTCTGGCAGCCGGACGGCCAGGTGGTGAACTTCTGTGACGGGGAGTGCGATCCGGAGTGATCGCGGTCAGCGGGTGTCCGAGGGCACCAGCAGCCAGCCCCCCTCGAACTCCCCCCAGACCAGCCGCCCGTCCGCGAGGGCGGCGGGCAGGTTCGCAACCATCTGCTCCCAGAACGGCAGCGGATCGCCATCGCTGGCCAGGATCCGCTCGTACAGCGTCAGGTTGGCCGGACGCTGCTGGGGGTGGATGACGGCCACGAGGCGCGCCAGGTCGCTCTCGGCCAGCGCCTTGTCGAGCAGGGCCCGGGACAGCTCCGGCGACGCCCGCAGCGCGGAATAGCCGTCGGGCATCGGAGTGGCGCTGCCGCCGTCGATCGCCACCTCACCCAGCGAGCTGGCCTCGCACAGCGCTACCACCCCCTGGGCGTGCACCGCCACGGTCGCGTCGCCGCCGGTCTGTTCCCACGCCTCGCGGGCGATGCGCATCCCGGGGTAGACCAGCCGCTGTTGCATGGCCAGCAGCACGTCGAACGGGTCGCGGGGCTGACCGGCGAACGACTGGGTAGCCACGCTCCAGTCGCCCGCCGCGGCGCAGATGTCCCTCGCCTGCTGTGCGGCCGGGGACCAGCGCAGACTCGGGTCTCCCTCGACGCCGACCAGCTGGTCGGAGCAGCGGAGTTGGAGCCACTCGACCGAGGCGGTCGGCGGGACGATCTGGGTCAAGCGCAGGGCCTGGCCGGCGATCAGCGACGGCAAAGTGTCGGGCTCCGCGGAGTCCAGCCCGAGGGCCACGGTGGCGAATGCGTCCCGGGACACGGCGGTCACCAGGGGTCCCATGGCCGTCTCCCTCGCCCACTCGATGTCTTGCCCCCAGCCCAGGGCGGTGGAGCCCGGGCCAGGCGTGGAGAACTCGGAAGCCACGCATTCGAAGCCGTCGTAGAGGACCTCCGGGCGTTCCGGGACGATCGGCGGCGCGGACGAGCCTCCCGCCGGCCGGATCCACGGGAACCCGGGCTCGGAGGACAGGGCGGCGTCGTGCAGTTCGGTGGTGCTCATGCACGCCACGAACCCGTCGCGGGAGCCGTTCCAGGTCTCGCTGAACAGGGTCTGGCGTTGTCCCGGCTCGACGGTAGCCAGCGCCCGCCACATGCCCGCCATCTCCCGCTGGTAGGGCAGCAGGCAGGCCCGACGGCGGGCCGCCTCGAGGGCAGTCGCGGCTTCCGAACGGCGGACGGGCTCGTCCGCATCCTGGGTCCACGCCACCTCCCAGCCCGTCGCGTCGGCGACGAAGGGCAAGGTCTCGGCGACGCAGGTCGGCACCCCAGCCTCGTAGCTCGGCAGCGGAAAGACGCCGCCCTCCGACACGTCGGCGGGCACCCGCTGGAGCCGGGCGGCGAACGACGTCGCGGCCTCGGTACCGGGGTGGAGCAACGCGGACCACGAATCGGGATGGGCGTGAACCTCGGCCACCAGCCGGGCCACCCGCCGGACCTGGCCGCGGGCCGCGGCCTCGTCGGGTCCCCAGGCCACCACCGGCTTCTCGCTCCCGTCCGGGAGCTGGAGCGGCAGCGAGCAGCGGAAGGCCGCGGCGGGCGGCGGCTCGGGCTGCTTCTTCTTGCGCTTCCCATGGGCGGCGGGAGCCAGCGACAGCGACAGGGCGAGGGCTGCGGCCAGCATCAGGCTCGGCGTGTAGCGGTGGGAGTGCACGGGGATCCTCCTCGTCGCGGGATCTATAACAACGACCAGCAGGCCTGGTGGGTCGGGTGGTGGTGGAGGTGGCCGGGGGCGCCACAGGCAGCCTGACCGGCATGGTCCACCGGAACGGTACAGGCCTCGGTGGCGGCCGGATCCCGCTGGAACACGATGCTGTGGGACCAGTGGCCCCAGACGTTGATGGCGTACTGGCCGCAGTAGTTGCAGCCCTGGTCGTCGGTCTCCCACCAGCCGGTCGTCAGTTCGGTGGCGACGTCCGACGGCTCGTCCATCACCCACAGCTGGAACACCAGGAACCCGTGGTCGCTGATGGGCCAGTAGTTGTAGCCCACGAACGAGCCGTTGCCATCGGTGGTGACGAACTCGGGGATGTCGTCGCCGCCGTTGTAGATGGTGCCGGGGTCGGTGCTGTCGGCGTAGTGGATCGCGATGTCGGTGTTGGGCACGCCGTTGCCCTGGGCGTCGAGAACCTGGACGTGGACCTCGTTGCCGTAGGTCGGCTGCTCGCCGCAGGTCCACTGGTGGTTGCTGGTGACCCGGTACACTCCCTGGGTCAGCGGCGGTCCCTGGGGCCGCTCGGTGACCAGCACCTCGCCGGAGATCTCGGGTATCACCCCGTCGATCAACCCCAGCAGACACATTTCACCCAGCTGCACGTCCGGGATCGCGTAGTAGTAGAAGGTGTCCCCGCCGCCGGCCACGATCGTCGTCGGCTCCAGGACCTCCCCCCACGATCCGTCGGCCTTCATCGCCATCGACGGATAGGTGTCCGGGGACTGGCCGGGCGCCTTGACGATCACCGTGAGCGTGTCGCCGGGGTGGGGATCGGCGGGATCGAAGTACATCTCGCCGTTGAGGACGGGCGAGGTCACGGCCGCCGGCTCGCAGGTGTATGGCGCCACCGTGTCGTCATCGCCTGTGTCGTCGTCGCCCGAGGTCGTATCGTCGTCGCCCGGGCTCGTGTCGTCGTCATCGTCGGCGGTGTCGTCGTCGTCCGGCCCGGGGTGGGGGGTGTCGACGATCTCCAGGCCGGGGCAGCCGAGGAGTAGTCCGAAGAGCACGGCCGGGCAAGCCGACCGTGGCACCCAGCTTCCGAGGATCGCCACTGCCATCATCACACCGGCTTGAGGATCAGTGCCCCGAGGGGGGGCAGGGTGAGGGTGAGGGAGGCGGGCTGGTCGTCCAGGGGTTCGTCGACCGCCTCCAGGGTTCCGGTCGAGCCGGCGCCGCTGCCGTGGAAGGCAGGCCCGTCGCTGTTGGCCAGCACCCGGTAGCTTCCGGCGCGTGGGACGCCGAGCTGGTATCCGTCGCGGGGCATGGGGGTGAAGTTGCAGGCCACGACCACGTGGTCGTCGGGATCGGCGGCCCGGCGGACCCACGCCAGGGTGGAGTTGTCGCTGTCCTCGACCCGCAGCCAGGCGAAGCCGTCCCAGGCGGCGTCCTTCTCGTACAGTGCGGGTTCGCCGGCGTAGAGCTTGTTCAGCTCGGCCACGAAGTGCCGTAGCTGCCGGTGGGCGGGGTAGTCCAGCAGGTTCCAGTCCACACTCTGGTGGTCGTTCCACTCGTTCCACTGGCCCAGCTCGCAGCCCATGAACAACAGCTTCTTGCCGGGCATCGTCCACATGAAGGCCAGGTAGAGCCGCAGGTTGGCGAACCGCTGCCAGTAGTCGCCGGGCATCTTGGTCAGCAGCGACCCCTTCATGTGCACCACCTCGTCGTGGGAGATGGGCAGCACGAAGTGCTCGGTGAACGCGTACATCAGCCCGAAGGTGATCTCGTCGTGGTGGTAGCGGCGGTGGATCGGGGCGCGACCGATGTAGCTCAGCGTGTCGTGCATCCACCCCATGTTCCACTTGAAGGTGAAGCCGAGCCCGCCATCGCTGGTGGGGTGGGAGACCTTGGGGAAGGTGGTCGACTCCTCGGCGAACATCATCACGCCGGGGTGCTCGCCGTGGCACAGTTCGTTGAGCCGCTTCAGGAACGAGATGGCCTCCAGGTTCTCTCGCCCCCCCTGCTCGTTGGGCGCCCACTCCCCCTCCTCGCGGGAGTAGTCCAGGTAGAGCATCGAGGCGACCGCGTCCACGCGTAGGCCGTCCAGGTGGTAGTGGTCGAGCCAGAACAGGGCCGAGGACAGCAGGAAGTTGCGGACCTCGTTGCGAGCGTAGTTGAAGATCAGGGTGCCCCAGTCCTTGTGCTCGCCCTTCTGGGGGTCCGCGTACTCGTACAGCGCTGTTCCGTCGAAGCGGGCCAGCCCGTGGGCGTCCTTGGGGAAGTGGGCCGGGACCCAGTCCAGGATCACGCCGATGCCGCGCTTGTGCAGGGAGTCGACCAGGGCCTTGAACTCGTCCGGCGAGCCGAAGCGGCTGGTGGGGGCGAAGTAGCCCATGCACTGGTAGCCCCACGAGCCGTCGTGGGGGTGCTCGGTGATGGGCAGCAGCTCCACGTGGGTGTAGCCCAGCTCCTCCAGGTAGTCCCCGAGCCGTTCCGCCAGCTCCGGGTAGCTCAGCCAGCGGTTCTCTTCCTCGGGCACGCGCGCCCACGAACCCAGGTGGACCTCGTAGATCGACACGGGCCGGGTCAGCGGGTCCTGGGCCGCGCGGGAGGCCATCCAGTCGGCGTCCTCCCACTCGTAGGCTTCCAGATCCCACACGATCGACGCCGTGTCCGGCCGCTTCTCCGAGAAGTAGGCGTGGGGATCCGACTTGAGCTGGCTGTCTCCGGCGCGGCTGCGCACCTCGAACTTGTACAGCTCGCCGTGCCCGACGCCGGGCAGGAACAACTCCCAGATCCCGGTCGCGCCCAGGCTGCGCATCGGGTGGACGCGGCCGTCCCAGCCGTTGAAGTTGCCCACCACGCTGACCCGGCGGGCGTTGGGGGCCCAGACCGCGAAGTGGGTACCGCGGACCTCGCCGACGGTCCGCACGTGGGCTCCGAGCTTCTCGTGGCTGCGGAAGTGGTTGCCCTCCCCGAGCAGCTGCAGGTCCAGATCGCCCATCAATGGCTGGAAGGCGTAGGGATCGGGAGTGATCCGGGCGGTGCCGTCGTCGTGGCGGAGCTCCAGCTCGTAGGGGAACGGCTCCTGGCGGCGCAGGAACACCAGTTCGAAGAACCCGTCCTGGTGGACGCGCTTCATCCGTCGCCGGCTGCCCGTGTCCCGGCGCAGCACGAAGACCTCGCGGGCCGTCGGCTGGAAGGCCCGCACGACCACCGCTGGCCGGCCGTCGTCGCGATGGGGATGGATCCCCAGCACGCCGAAGGGGTCGTGGTGATCGGAGGCGAGGATCCGGCGCAGGTCGCCGCCGCCGACCGTCGGGGTCATACAGTGGGCCAGGGGTAGACGGTGAACAGCTCGGCGTCCTCGCCCGAGTCGGTGGCCACCAGCACCAGGCTGCGGGACAGGCCGTGCCCGCGTTCACGGAAGCAGTGCTGGGTCATGCTCTTGCACTCCCACCGCTCGTCCTCCGAGTCCAGGGTCAAAGCCTCGCCACAGACCGGGCAGGCTGGGGGCCGCTCGTCGCTCATCGCGCGCTCCTTCCGACGCGCCGATGGTACAGCAGCGGCGGGGCAGGCAGCCAATCAGAAGGAGCAGGAAGAGCCGGTGTCGTCGGCGCAGCTGCCCGAGTAGGACGAGTAGAAGGAGCAGCGGACCCAGTGGCCGTTGGTGAAGGTGACGGTGTAGGAGCTGAGGCCGTTGGGGCCGGAGCCGCCGTAGCTGTAGTTGACCGTGTAGCTGCTGGTGGCGCAGGAGTAGGAGAAACCCTCGTCGGAGCAGTCGTAGATGTCGCAGGCCTGCGCGTCGTCGTCGTCGTCGTCGTCATCGTCGTCGTCGTCATCGTCGTCCGAGGGCCAGCCGTCGTCGTCATCGTCGTCGTCGCTGGCATCGTCGTCGTCGTCCTGCTCCTCGTCGCCGCAGAGTTCGGAGCCGTCGCAATCCGTGTCGTAGCAGTCCAGCCAGCCGTCGACGTCGTTGTCGACGCCGTCTCCGCAGTCGGACTCGAAGGTGCCGCAGCCGGATACGACCAGGGCCAGCAGTGCGATCGCGGTGAGCGCCAGGGTCAAGATGGGAACGAAAAAGCGATTCATGATGCCTCCAGGGGTGCGGGTTCCGGGAGGGCCGCCGTTCCAGCGGTGACCATCCACGTGAACACGCTATCGCCGGGGCCGGCGATCGCTGGTTTCAGCGCGGTTTCAGGGGAGGTCGGTCGGGGTCTCGAGCAGGTAAAGGGTGCCCCCGGCCCCGGCCAGCAGTCGGTCGCCCATCGGCAGCACGAACCAGGTGTCGCCGGGCAGGGCGCAGCGCGCCAGCTCACGCGGATCCTCGCCGGTCGGGTCGACGATCGCGACGCCGTCGGGGCCCAGGGCGACTGCGAGCCGGTCGCCCCACGGATGGACGTCCCAGCCGCCGGGGTCGAGGTGGAGCACGGTGTGTTTGCGGGTCGCCGGGTCCACACTCTCGATGCCCAGGTGGGGGATGGCGACCCAGATCCGCTCGCCGTCCGAGGCCAGCCCGCCGGGGCGCAGGGGCGCCCCCTCGTTGAACGCGACCTCGCCCTGCAGCAGGTGCTGCCGGTCCGGCTCGGCGCCGGGCTCGGGAAACACCTTGAGGCGCCCCTGGCCTGCGTAGCTGACGGCCGGCGCGCCGCGGTGGCTACCCAGGGCAATCGGCATCCACTCCTGGTCCGCCTTCGAGGCTCCTTCGACGGTCCACTGGCCGGTCCCGTCGCGGGCCAGCCACAGGACGTCAGCCGATCCGGCCAGAGCCGCCACCCGCCCGCCGGGTAGCGGCGTCAAGGCGCCGATCTTGTCGCTGGTGATCCCCAGGTCGGTGACACGCCGTTCCCCCGGTGGCGCGTCGAGATCGACAGCGAGCAAGCCGTCGCCACCCAGCAGGAGCTGTCCATCCACCACGACCGCGCCGTTGATCCCCGGCGGCGCCGCGATGCGATCGGCGACGGTCAACGTGCCGTCGTCGCCGAGCTCCAGCAGCGCAACCGCGCTGGCGGTCTGGTCGTCCGAGACCACCGCGATGGCCCCTTCCCCGTGGGGTTCCAGGGCGCGCAGGAGACCCCCCGGTCCGTACCAGCCGCTGACGGACCACGGCGTCGTGGCCGTGTCGGCCCACACCACGCCGGCCTTGCCCGCGGCCAGGACGATCGTGTCGTCCCCCAGGTGCGCCAGGCTCCGCGGCTCGGCCGTCACCCCGGTCCCTGGCAGCTCGAGCTGGTGCTGCACCAGCTCCTCGCTCGAACCGTCCCAGAACAGGACGCCTTCGCCGCGGGCCGACAGCAGCACGCCGCCGTCGGTCGGCACCGCGTTCCAGCAGGCGTGGGGGTGGTCGATGTGGCGGGTGGCCTGGTCCGTGTGACGGATGACCTGGAAATAGGTGCTGATCCAGAGGCCCCCATCGTCCCGGGCGATGGTGGAGACGTAGAGCGGATCCAGGGGCGGCGGGACCCGCTCCAGGGTTCCGTCGGCCCGGGCGGCGAGGGCTTCCAGGCCGCCGTACTCGACCGGGACCAGGACCCGGTCCGCGGCGATCAGCACCTGCTGGGGCCAGCCCTCGACGATCTGTTCGGCGGGGGGAGCGTCGGCCGCGTCCGCGAAGTCGAGCGAGAGCACGCGGCCGATCTCATCCGCCATCCAGAGCCGATCGCCGTCCGGGCTCACGCCGTGGATCAGTCCTCCGACCGGCCAGACCTGGACCTCCCGGGTTGCCGGGTCGTGGGGATTGCGGATCCGAGCGGCGCCTCCGCGGTTCAGTGCGACCCACAGCCCCTCTTCCGTCAGCTCCATGCGGGCCGGATATCCCGGTAGCAGGATGCGCTCGACCGGGGGGCCGCCGACGGTGACATGGCGGTCGATGCCCCCCGGGGTGGCCACGAAGACGCCGTCGGCGTCGGCCACGACGACGCGGGCGGATCCGCCCACGTCCAGCCGCTGCACCACCCGGAATCCCGGATCGGTCCGCAGGGCGGGGGCGGGCTCGACCCCGGCGGGATCCCGGTAGGGCTGGCGGGCCTCGAGGCATCCGCAGCCCAGCAGGATCAGGGCCAGCAGGAACCAGATCACGGCTGCTCCCCGTCGTCCGATGGCCGGAAGCCCTCGGCGTCAGCGGCCTGCGTTGGCTGCTGCTGCGAGGGCCGTCGGAGCTCCGCGCCGAGCTGTTGCAGGCCGCGCGAGACGGTCTCCGAGTTGCCCTCTCGCCGCGCGGCGTCCTCCACCAGCGAGACCGCGAAGTCCCCCAGGTCCTTGGGGCCGTCGGTCCGCGCCCAGCGGAACCACAGCGACAGCACCCGCAGCAGGACCGAGGGCGTCGACGGATCCAGCGCGGCCCCCCAGCTCGGCGCGACACCCTTCGAACCGGCGATGCGGATCTCGTCGTCGGAGAGTTCCAGCGTCCCCGCCCACGGCTCCAGCGCCGCGGCCAGGGCCGCCGCTGACGGCTGTCGGTCGTCCGGGGCCTTGGCCAGCGCCCGCGAGATCACCTCCCACAGCTCGTCGGGCACGTCGTTCCGCGTCTCGGACAGGGGGGGCGGCTCGCGGTACAGGACCATCGACAGCAGCTGCACCAGGTCCTCGCTGTCGAAGGGGCGGTGGCCCGCCAGCAGCTCGTAGAGCACCACACCGACGGCGTAGACGTCCGAGCGGGGATCCGGGGACTGGCCGCGCCCCTGTTCGGGGGCCAGGTAGCCCATGGTGCCCAGCACCTGCCGGGTGCTGCGGGTCATGTGCCCCACCTGGCGGGCCGCGCCGAAGTCCATCACCTTGACCCGGCCCCCGCCCACCAGCATCACGTTCTCGGGCTTGATGTCCCGGTGGACGATGTCGAGGTCGTGGATGGTGTCCAGAGCCAGAGCTACCTCCCGGGCGATGGCGCAGGCATCGGCCAGGTCCAGCCGGCCGCGCTGTTCCAGGAAGGCCCGCAAGGTCGACCCGGTCAGCAGCTCCATGACCAGATAGGCGGTCGGCCGCCGGATACCCTCGTCGACCAGCGTCCACTCGCCGAATCCCAGGACCCGGACGATCCGGGGATCCTCGATGCTGGCGCTCAGGTCGGCTTCCCGCTGGAAGAGGGCCCGGTCCGCCTCGGTCGCCAGCAGCTCCGGGTTGACCAGCTTCAGTGCGACCGAAGCGCCGCTGGACACGTCCCGGGCCAGGTAGACCGTGCCCATCCCACCCGCGCCGATCCGGCGCACGATGCGGTAGCCGGCGACCCGCCGCGCCTTTCGATACCGATCCAGCGCGATCTCGCTCCAGGCGGTGCCCACGGCCAGCGCCGCCCCACAGAGGGCCAGCGTGATGCGCGCCCAGCTCGGTGATTCCAGCAACGCCAGGTACGCCAGCCCGGTGCCGGACAGCAGCAGCGGCGGGGCGGCCAGGGTGCCCAGCATTCGACGCGAGCCCGCCAGCCGGGCGGCGAACCCGGCGCCCAGCCAGGCGAGGGCGAACAGGGCGAACAGCCCGCCATCGAAGACGGGCCGGGCCCAGACCAGCCGCCTGGCGACGGTCCGCCGCCACGAGGGTCCCGTGTCTGCCGCGGGCCCGGCGAACCGTCCAGGCCGATCGGACAGGTTCTCCAGCAGGACGTCCGGGCCCTTGTGGACCGAGAGCAGGTCCAGATCGCCGTCTCCTCCCAGGTCCAGGGTCAACAGCGCCTGGCGATCTCCCTCGCGCCGTGGGATCGCCGCCGATCGTTCGACGAAGCCCCCACCCGGCTGCCCCAGGGCGAGCCTCAGTCCCTGCAACTGGGCGCCCGCGACCAGGTCGAGGGTGCCGTTGCCGTCCAGGTCCGCGAACACGGACCGGGCACGGCCGGTTCCCGTCCAGTCGGCGAACTGTTCCAGCCCCCACTCGACGGTGACGTCCTCGAAGCGCAGGTCGGCATCCCCCCGCCAGACCCTGGGGATGCTGTGGTAGTCGATCACGAGCAGATCGGCCAGGTCATCGCCGTCGATCCGGGTGAGCCAGCCTCGATCCGGGGTCGTGTAGGTGGAGTTCAGACCGCTGCCCCGGGTGAGGTCCTGCAGCCGGAACCCGGGCTGCCCCCGGAAGACCTGGTGGCCCTCGTCCCACTGGCCCAGCAGGACGAAGTCCGTCAGCGAGTCCCCGTCGACGTCATCGACCAGCGCCTGCTGGATCCAGCCCCGGCCGTACCCCAGACCGCGCGAAGGCAGGGGAACCGGCGCCAGCCGACCGAAGCCGAGATTCTCGTACAGCGCGACCCGGGGGCCGTCCGGGAGGTTGGCCATCCCGCCGCAGACGAGCAGATCCAGATCGCCGTCGCCGTCCACGTCGGCGCAGGTGAACCGGCCCTGGCCCTCGGCGACCGCCGGCGGCACCGGGCCAGGGAGGGTCCCGGTTGCGTCCTCGAACCAGCCGTCCATGGTCCGCAGGTAGCGGAGGATCACCTTCTGCTCGCCCTGGGCATCGTCGTTCTCGGCGATCTCCCGCGTCAGCAGGTCGGTGCGGCCGTTGCCGTCCAGGTCGCACAGGGCCATGTGCTCCTGATGGGGGCGCAGCGAGAGGTTCCAGAGATCGGTCTCGTCCACGAAGGTGTTGGCGTGCTGGATCAGGAGCCGAACATCGCCGCCGTCGGCGCGGACCAGCAGGTCGTCGCTGCCATCGGCGTCCAGGTCTCCGGCCCAGGCGCCCGGCCGATCCCCGACCGCGGCCAGACCCCAGTCGGTGGCCACGTCGCGCAACGGCGGCGCGTCGCCCGGGCGGCTCAAGTAGAAGCGCAGCTTCTCGTCCCGCACGGCCAGGCCGTCGTTGGCCAGACGGGCCACTGAAACCAGGGGGGACGGAGCCGGCACCGCCACCTCGGTGGTCTCGCCGCCGGACATCCAGAGCAGGTGGCCGTCGGAGATGAACCACCAACCCTCGGCGGTCTCGATCGCGCCGGCCACGGGAAAGTCCACCAGGACCGGCCATCCCTCCTCGTCCAGGCGTCGTAGCTGAGAGCCGAGCAGCAACGGGCGGCGATCCCGGTCCAGCCGGACGCCGATGTTGCGTTCGTCGTCGCTCGCGAACCAGCGGGCATCGTCCCCTTCCAGCCGCAGGATCCAGCCCTGGTTGCTCCACAGCCAGGCGACGTTGTCCCGATCGAAGACGATCCCATCGACGGTGGCGTCCGAGTACTCGGGCAGGGGCAATCCCTCGACCAGGCTGAAGTGGTCGTCATCCCAGCGGGCGACATAGCCGTGCAGCCCCACGGCCCAGGGATCCCCCGCCCCGTCGAAGGTGAACGCGGTGACGTACCCCTGGGGCATCGGGATCCGTTCCGACCAGCGGCCGTCGCTGAAGGTCCGCGCGGAGGCCAGCGCGCCCGCATCACCCCACAGGGCCCCGTCGGGATCGAAGGTCAGGTGGCCGGGGCTGCCTCCGGTGGGCAGCGGTGGCGCCAGCAGCTGCCAGTGGTCCGCCGTCAGCTCGTGGATCGCGCCGTCGCCGTCCTCGCCCAGCAGGCGGTCGCCGACCACACGTATGGTGGCGGGGTTGATGGGACCCGCGGCCGGTTCCCCCCAGTGGATCTCCGGGGGTGAGGCCTGGATCGTCAGCAGGATCGCCAGCAGTTGCGGCACGGTGCCCCTCGTCCGCCGCGGATCTTAGCGTGAACCGTCAGGAGACGAAGGTGACGGCCGCGCCCGGTCGCCGTCGGAAGCGGGTCGCTCCTCCCTTGGGCACCCGTTCCAGCAGGCGCTTTCCGTTGAGGCCGCCGTCGACCAGCGCCTTTCGTACCCGGTGGACCAGCAGGTTCAGGTCCCGCTTGTCCTTCTCGGGTTGCCCCGGCCAGACCTGGGAGATGAGCCACTCGTCGTCCAGGTAGTCCGTCTCCGTGTGCCCCGCTCGCCGGGTGAGCAGGGCAGCCACCAGGTCCGCCCGCAGCTCCGAGAGCCAGACCGTCACCTGGCCGGTCGGCATGCCCAGGTGCAGGCGCCCACCGCGGGGGAAGAACTGGAATTCCAGCCGGGACGGCAACGCGTCGGCGTCCTGCGCCACCGTGGTGGCTTGCGATCCGCCACCGATGGAGATCGCCGTCAGCTGCTCGCCGGCCAGCGAGAGCACGTCGCCGTGGATCAAGGGCTCGTACTCGCCCACCTCGATGGGTTCGCCGTTGCGCTCGACGGGGCACGCGGCCTCGACCAGCAGCTCGCCCTGGACCAGGCTCAGCTTGACCGCGGCCGGTGGCCAGGCCGGGATCGACAGGTCGTCCTCGGCGCTGCCGCCGATGGAGAACGGCGACTGGGCCACCCCGTACACCTGGCCGGCGCCGTCGTCCAGCAGCCACGCCGGAGGCAGCTCGCGGGCGGTTCCTCGCTCGATCACGACCGTCAGTTTTCGGCCCGGGATCGAGACCCGATCCCCATCCGCCAGGCGGATCACGCCGTCGACCGGGGTGTCGTTGTGGCAGGTCGGGTTGAGTCCGGTGTGCATCAACTCGAGGCCGCCGCTGGTGGGTGCCACCAGCGCATGACGGCGGCTCGCCCCGGGATCGCGCGAGATGATCTCGCAGCGTTCCTCGCGGCCGAGGACCACGCCGCCGAAGCCGACGCGCACCCGGCGGCCGGCCTCGTCCGTGAGCCAGTATCGAATGGTCGTCCCCGTACTCATGGGGGGCAGCATACCCCGTCCCTGCGGCGGTCTGGAGAAGGGGCCAGGTAGATCACGTCCCCGGGCTCCCCCAGTTTGCGGCCGATGGCGGTGGTATCTACCGCCTCCAGTTCGTCGAAGACGCGCGCGAGGGTCGCGCGGAAGCGCTCGTTGGGGCCGGGACTCCAGACCGCCATCACGCCGCCGGGCCGCAGGGCAGCGAGGCAGTCGCGGACACCGTCCTCCTCGTACAGCGCCGCGTTGCCCTCGGCCGCCAGCCAGCCCGGACCGTTGTCCACGTCCAGCAGCAGCAGGTCGAACGCCCGGGGAGAGGAGCGCAGCAGGTCGTGCAGGTCCGCGACGCGGACGTCGACCCGCGGATCGTCCACGCCGCCGCCGTTGACGTCGGCGAAGTAGCGGCGATTCCACTCGACCATCCGGGCGCCGATCTCGGCCACCACCACCCCGGCCACGCCGGGTAGATCGAGGGCGGCGCGCAGTGTGTGGCCGGCGCCGAGGCCGCCCACCAGCACCTGCAGCTCCGTCGCCGGTCCGCGAAGGCGCTCCAGGGCCATCTCGGCCATCGCCCGTTCGCTGTGGGCGCCGTGGGTCGCCATCAGGAAGTTGCCCCCCAGGCGGATCTCGTAGCCCACCTCGCCGGTCTCGGCGGTGTAGCGACGCAGGGTCAGCTCGCCCAGCGCGGTGTCGTCGCGGTCGACGTCCGCGTAGGTCAGCTTCACGGTCCCGATTCCGGATGGGAAGCCCATCCCGCCCTCCCACAACGTCCGCACGGTTGCGGCTCGCGCCGGGTAGGATAACAAGCGCTGCGTCAGGTATCAGGCGTCAGGCTTCGGGCGTCGGGCGAGAGGCCGGAGTCACACCGCCGGAGGTGCGGAATGGAAATCGGAATCGGCATGCCCGTGTCCACGGGGATCGAGCTGGAGGGGCGGCTGGCGATCGGGGAACGTCCGGAGGTGGCGATCATCGCCCATCCCCACCCGGAGTACGGCGGCTCGATGGACAACAACGTGGTGTTGGCCGCCCGGGAGGTGGCCGGCGCCCTCGGCATGTCGACCCTGCGCTTCAACTTCCGCGGGGTGGGTGCCAGCAGCGGTCGGTACGACGACGGCATCGGCGAGGTGGACGACATGCTCGTCGCGGTGGAGACCGCCCGGCGGCGCGCCGCCAACGACTCCCGCGTCCATCTGGTGGCGTACTCCTTCGGCGCCTGGATCGCCGCGAAGACGGTGACCCGGGGACTGCGGGTGGACACCGCGACGCTGATCTCCCCGCCGGTGGACTTCCTGGCCTTCGGGGAGCTGGGGCTCCCCGACTGCCCCTGCCAGGTGATCACGGGCGCTAAGGATGAGTACGGCTCACCCGCCTCGGTGAACGCCTGGCTGGATCGCCTGCCGGGGGCGCCGAAGCTCCAGATCGTGCCGGGCGCCGATCACTTCTATTTCGGCATGGAGGCGTCGCTGGTCGCGCTGCTCGGCGGCTTCCTGTCCTGAGATGCTGTGATTCTATCCCGCTCCCGTCGCAGAAGCACCGCTCTCGGGCCAGCTGCTGCGTTGCAACTCCTCGACAATACACGAGTATTGACTCGTCGTTGCGCCTTGCCTCTGGCCCGATATCGGCACTTCTGCTCGGTCCGGGGATAAAATCACAACCTCTGAGACGCATCGGCGAGGGGCTGGAAGGCCATCTCATCGCCGGGGTCGAACGCCGTCTCCATCCACTGGCCCGGATCGACCGCCGTGCCCGCGACGACCATCCCCCAGTGCAGGTGAGAGCCTGTGCTCTGGCCGGTGGATCCCATCTTGCCGACCACCTGCCCCGCCTCCACCCGTTGCCCGACCTCCACGTCGATGGCGCTGAGGTGGTTGTAGCTGGTGCTGACTCCCTGGCCGTGGCTGACGATCACCGCGTTGCCGTAGATGTGCAGCTCCTCGGCCAGGGTGACCTCGCCGGGGGCCGCCGCGTGGATCGGCGTTCCGACGGGGTTGGCGATGTCGAGGCCCAGATGGTGGCTGCGGACTCCGGAGCTGTACTCCCGGTAGCGTCCGAAAGGCGAGGTCACCCTGCCGGTCGCCGGTCGCAGGAACAGCGCAGCCCACCGCTGATCCCCCTCCGCTCTGCCGTACGCCTCCCGTCGCTTGCGGTTCGCCTCGTCGGCCTTGCTGCGGTCCTTCTGTGCCTTCTGCTGGGCCGGATTCAGGTTCACGTAGCCGCCCAGGGGGAACTCCACGTCCACGACCACCAGCGGGAATTCCCGTTCGGTCTTGTTGCCGGCCCGGTCGACGGCGGAGAGGGTGACCAGGTGTGCGCCCGCCTCGCGCTTCACACTGACTCCGACCAGCGCCCGGTACAGGGAGCCGTCGCCCACCGGGTGGAGCACCACATCCCGCTCCAGCAGCGAGGCCGTCACCCCGGTCAGCTCCTCGTCGGCGCGGACGAACAGGGCCAGCGTGTTGCCCTGGCGGGCGGTGCGCGAGCGCTGCGCCAGCGCCAGCTCCGGGGCCGTGTTGTCGCTGACGAAGGTCAGGGTCTGCTCGGTCAGGTTGCGGCGCCACGAGCGGTCGCGGGCCACCACTTGCAGCTCGTGGGGTCCGTCCGGCAGGCGGCCGGTGTCGAGGGAATCTCCCGCCACGGCCGACCCATCCACGCGGACCTGGACGGCGCCCACGCCGGGGCGTTCGTCGTGGACCTCGAGGGCCAGCGCCAGTTCGCCGGCCACCGTCGCCGACAGGTCGACTCCCTGCCAGCGCAGGACAGGTGGAGTGCCGTCGAAGCGGCCGGCGAACGCGGCGGTCGCCAGGGCGGTGGCGGCGAGCAGCAGGAGCAGGACGAGTGCACCAAGGCGCGTGGGCGAGCGACGGTTCGGCGTGGCGGACATGGCGCGAGTCTACCGGATCGCGCCGCTCCCGAGTCACCTGCGGCGGCGCACGACCAGGACCGCGGGTGCCAGCAAGAGCATCAGCGCCGCGGTCGCCGCTCCGTCGGGTCCGGCGCCGATGGCACAGGCGGCGGGCTCGCAATCCGCGGGGGTGAGCTCGACGGTGGTGCTGAGCCCCGCCACCGTCGCGGTCACCGGCACGGTCCCCGAGGGCTGCAGCGCGATGAGCACCGTGTCCGCGTCCGGCATCGCGGTCGTCCCCTCTGGCACGCTCCAGCTGACCTGCTGGCCGAGCACCGGGAGGCCGTCGGCGGTGGTCGGCTCGGCGACCACCGTCGCCTCGTCGACCCCGCAGAGCTGGTGGACCGCCAGCTGGAGCTGGTTGATGGACGACGCGTAGACCGTGCTGACCCGGTAGTTGGCCGCGCCATCGCCCGCCGCGGTCGTGATCGTCACCGTCGCCTCACCCGGGGCATGCGGCGTGAACTTGAGCACGTCGCCTCCGGCATCGACCTCCAGCGATGGGTCGTCGGCCTCGGCAGCCACCACGTCCCAGTGGTTGAGGACGTCGCCGTCGCCGCCGGAGAGCTCCGTCCGCGCCGCCATCACCGAACCCAGGGCCACCGCGAAGGCATCCGGCACCGTCCGCTCGCCCGCGAGCCGGAGGTCGACGGAATCCGCCTCGCGGACCTCCAGGTCGAGCCCGTCGAGCCAGACCTGTTGCTCCCGATCCACCAGGTTGACCGTGGCCAGCCCGGGCCGTCCGGCGACGAAGCTCGCCCAGGCGTGGCTGGCGTCGTCCCCCGCGGTCGGGACCAGCACCGCTTCGTCGCTGCTGTGGAGTTCTGCGGGCAGGGAGTTACCGTCCTCACCCACCGCCGATGCGGTCACCGTGAAAGTGCTGCCGGACGCGATCGCCGCGTCCGGATCCCAGCCGTCCCCGGGCAACTGTCCCCCGCCGAGCTGGAAGGTGCTCTCCTCGAACTGGCCGCCGGAAGGGCAGCCCAGGACCAGGCAGCTGACCGCCATGGCCAGCAGCGTGCCCGTCGATCGTCGCCAGTGCATATCGTCCTCCGGTGCTCCATTGCGCAATGGAAGGACGCAGCAAGGGATGTGCCAGGGACGGGGGTCCGCCACCGGTCGGGCTCCGGTTTACCCGCCTTTCAGGTCAGGTCAGGGCGGCGGCCAGGCGGCGGCACCCCTCGGCGATCTGGGCCTCGTCGGCGAAGGTGAAGCACAGGCGGGCGTGCTGGCCCCCCCCCTCGATCTCGCCGACCTGCTCCTCGCGGGCTGGATAGAACGCGTTGCCGGGGAGGAACGCGACCCCCCGATCGACGGCAGCCTGGAACAGCTCGTCGCTGTCCTGTCCAGGCAAGGTCAGCCAGAAGAAGAACCCGCCCTCGGGCTCGTGCCAGCGCACGCGACCGGCGGGCAGGGTCGCGACCAGCTCCCGCTGCATGGTGTCGCGCTTGTTCCGGTAGTGATCGACGATCCGGGTCAGGTGGCGCTCCAGGTGCCCGCGGCGGCAGTACTCCGCCACCACCGCCTGGGTGGCAGTCGGGGTGCACAGATCCTCGCCCTGGCGTAACAGCACCATGGCGCGGATCAGGTCCGGAGCGCCGACGGCCCAGGCGACGCGGATCCCCGGTGCCAGCACCTTGGAGAACGAGGACGCGTACAGCACGTGGGCCGCCCCGTCGGCCAGCCGGGCGATGGGGGGGATCGGCTCGCCGCGATAGCGAAGGCAGCCGTAGGGATCGTCCTCGAACAGGGGGATTCCCAGCTCGCCGGTCAGCTCGAGAAGCCGCCGTCGCCGTGGCTCCGAGAGACAGGCACCGGTCGGGTTGGCGAAATCCGGGATCGTGTACACCAGCTTGGGGCGGGCTCCCGTCTCGGCCTCCACCCGGGCCACCACCTCCGGCAGCCGCTCCACCTGCATCCCGTCGCCGTCGCACGGCACGCAGGCGAAGCGGGCGCCCACGTTTCGCAGGGCGTGCAGGGTGCCGGGGTAGGTTGGGGCCTCGACGACCACCACGTCGCCGGGGTCGATGAGCGCCCGACCCAGCAGATCCGCGGCCTGCTGGGAGCCGGTGGTCACCAGCAACTGGTCCGGTGGGATCTCACGGCCCAGGTGATCGGTCATCCAGGGGCGCAGCACGTCCAGCAGCGGTCCGTACCCCTCGCTTGCCCCGTACTGCAGCGCCGCGCGGCCCTCGGTCCCCAGCACCTCGGCGCTGGCGGCAAACTCGTCCACGGGGAAGATCGCCGGGTCGGGCAGCCCGCCGGCGAACGAGATCATCCCCGGTCGCTGGATCAGCTTGAACAGCTCGCGGATCGGCGAGGGGCGCATGCGCCTCGCGATGGCGGACAGGGGAAATTCGAAGGTCATCGGCGGCTCCCGCGGGTCGATTGTCAAGGGATTGTAATCTCAACCGCGATTGGGGATAGAATTCGCAGTTGCGGACATGCCTTTTGCCCGGAGGGAGGTCCCGAGCCGGCCGCCGCGACGGCGCCACTGGCCACCGGCCACCGAGGGGAGCCGAACCATGCATCGAATCGTCCGTACCGTCCTGTCCATCGCGCCGCGGACCGCGCTCGTACTGGCCCTGGTGGGGGCCACGACAGCCAGCGCCGACACGCTCCAGGTCTCACAGTGGGGCCTCGGCTACCCGACGATCAACGACGCCATCGACGACGCGTTGGACGGGGACACCATCGCGGTCGAGATCGGGATCTACAACGAGGACGTCGACTTCGACGGCAAGAACCTCACGGTGATCTCGGTGTCCGGTCCCGAGGTGACCACGATCCTCGGCAACTCGATGGCGGTGCGGATCGACAGCGGCGAGAACCCGGACGCGGTCCTCGACGGGTTCACCATCAGCAGCTACGGCAGCTACGGGCTGTACGTCAACGCCGCCTCGCCGACGGTGCAGTACTGCACCGTCGCGGACGTCTCGGGCTACGCGACCTACGTGTCGGGCGGGGGGTCGGTCACCTTCCTCGAGAACGTGTACGAGGACAACAGCTACACGTATTGAGGGGCACCCGATTTCCTTGGACACCTGATAAGCCTCTACTCTGGAGGCCAGGAGACCCAGGAGATGACGCGAAGGAAGCAGCCCGTAGGGCGACTGGAGGGAGATCCGCCGGCCAGGCGGCCACATCGCCCAGGCCGGTGAAGCGGTGGACACGTGCGCGGAAGTTGGAAGTGGTCATGCGGATGATCCGCGGGGAATCCGTCGAGACACTCTCCCGCGAACTCGGCGTCGAGGTGTACCGCCTCGAGGAGTGGCGGGAGATGGCCATGGCGGGCATGGAGGGCGGCCTGCGGGCCAAGAAGAAAGAGGCGACGGAGGTCCTCCTGGACGAAGCTCACAAGGCC
>CAYTBN010000030.1:0-85173 GCA_964436045.1 uncultured Rickettsiales bacterium
CCACACGAAACCCCGCGGCCCGACGCCGAGATCGCGGAAAAGGGCCATTTTGGGACGGGAACTAGATGTACTGCCCGCCGTCGACCTTGATCACCTCTCCGGTGATGTGTCGCGCCCGGTCGGACGCCAGGAAGGTCACCAGTCCGGCGATGTCGTCGGGATCGGCGATCCGGCCGACCACGGTCTCGTCCTCGGCCTTCTTGATGAACTCGGGGGGGATGTTGTCGGCCATGGCCGTGCGCACCATCCCCGGGGCCACGACGTTGACCGTCACCTGGGCCCGACCCAGCTCCTTGGCCACGGCCTTGGCGAAGCCGATGCCCCCCGCCTTGGCCGCGGAATAGTTCGACTGGCCGAACTTGCCCCGCAGCCCGTTGATCGACGAGATCACGATGATGCGGCCGCTCTTCTGCGCCCGGAAATGGGGGGACACCGCGCGGGTGTAGTTGAACAGGCCCTTGAGATCGGCGGCCATCACCGTGTCCCACTGATCCTCGCCCATCTTCCAGACCACACCGTCGCGGTTGAGCCCGGCGTTGAGCACGAGAATGTCCATGCCGCCCAGCTCCTCGCGGATCGCGTCGACGACCTCGAACGCTCGCTGGTGGTCGGAGACGTCCGCCTGGATCGGCAGCGCGCGCACGCCATGGCGCTCCACCGCCTCCCGGAACGAATCCGCCGCATCGAGGCTGCGGCCGCAGGCGGCCACGTGCGCCCCGTGAGCGGCCAGATCCTCGCTGATCGCCAGCCCGATGCCCTTCATGCCACCGGTGACCAGCGCGACTCGGCCCTGCAGTAACCCACCCTGAGCGTTCATGAAGACCTCCTTCGGAACCGGCATGATAGGCGCCCGACGGGCCCCTGTCAGCCGCCGTAGACCTCGTCTTGTTCGATGGACGAGAGGACCCAACCGAACTCGCCGGTGACGACCTTGGTCCCGCAGTATTCACAGACTCCGGCCTGGGACACCTTGAGACCGGCGCCGCAGGAGGGACAGCTGTCGGGCTCGGCGGCGGCAGCGGACCCACGCCCCGCGCGACGGATGAAGGTCCAGTACTCGCTGAAGGAGCGGGGCTTGGTCCGGGACCCCGATAGCAGCTGACCGTCGGCATCCTCGGTGTAGTCCAGCATCGACGCGAACACGCGAACGGTCAGGGCGTCGAAATAGGCGTCCTGCTCGACCTTGGCCAGCTCGATCTGGCCCAGCTCGATCCGGTCGAGGACGTTGCGCGCACCCGCGGCCTCGAACTGTTCGATCCAGTAGCGGTGTGTCGTGTACAGGTGGTCGGTCTCGAAGGCCCGGGCCCGCTCCCAGGCGAGGCTCGTCCAGGCCTGCTGGAGCTCGCCGAACACGTGTCCCACGCGGGATTTGAATCCCTGCAGGTCGAACTCGGCGTCCCGGACTTTGAGCGCCCGCAGCTGACTGGCGAGGCCGGGATGGACCACGGTCGGCAGCTGGGTGCCGACCTCGGCGCCGCCGCCCCGGTGAACCTCGGACGCGTCCCGTGGTCGCCTGGCGAGCACCTGGATCGCGGCGACGTTCCAGTGAAAATCGCCTCGATCGACGATGTTGTGGCAATAGGGACAGGTCCCATCGGTGGCCAGCTCCACGGCGGAACCGCAGCTCGGGCAACGCAGGGCGGCGATGGAGTCGGGCCCCTGGGACAGCACGCCTGCCTTGCGGCTGAAGATCCAGCGTTCCCGGGTGTACAGCGTGTTTCGCGACGCCCCCTCGCCACTGCCCCGGCGCTCGGTGTAGTTGGCCTCGAACTCCACGGTCAGCGCCCGCCGAGCGCCCCCCCAGCTACCCACCTTGAGGATCCGGCTGGCGCCGATCACGATCCCTTCGACGGCGGAGAGGTCACCCGGACGCGCCTGCTCGGCCAGCTGCTTGCGAGCCGCCTTCGACAGATAGGGCGCCAGCAGGTCGAGCTTGCCCGAGCCACGGTGTTCGTGGGCGCGGGTGTACAGGAGCTGCACAAAATCCAGCAGCAGCGGCCGCGAGAAATTCTGATCCTCCTCGTGCAGACGATCGAGCGCGCGGTTCACCTGTACCGCGCGCTGCTGGGCCGATAGTCGTGCTGCCTGGCGCTGGGGAGTCGCCCGCCGGCCCGTGCCCCGGCTGCGGCTCTTCTGCCGCAACACGAGGATCACGACCACGACGAAGACGATGTCGAGGGGGATCCCGATGATCGGGTACTCGATGGTGAGCCAGATCAGGAATCGGACGATGTACCAGATCAGGATGATCCAGGCCCCGTCATCGCCGCCGCCGCCGCCGTAGCCGCCACCACCGCCGCCGCCGCCGCCGTAGGAGTCGCCGCCGCCCACGCGGGCCAGCGCCTCACCGGGATCGATGGCCAGCAGGAGCAACGCCGCGACGAGCCCCACCCAGATGATCGAGCTCCACCCGCCGAGACGCCAGGTCATCGGCCGACTCAACGGAGCACCCGTGGGCGGTTGGAGATCTCGTCGGGGTTGTCGCCGGTCGCGGGAAACTCGCGGGCCAGCAACGGCGCTGCCCGTGTCAACAGCTCCTCGACCACGGCGTCCCAGGACTCCCACCCCTGGGCCGTGGTCGCCTCGTTCGCGATCCGGTTCCACTCCCCGCGGGCTATGCGCGAGTCGAGACCGAAGTCCGGAATCACCTCGACGTGTCGCTCCGCGAGCGAGACAAAAAGCAGCAACCCGGTGCGTTCGCGGGTTGCCGAGACCGCCTCCTCGACGAAGGCCTCCCGGGCCCGGGAGCGGGCCGCGTCGACCCGGCGGTCGCCCAGGGCGAGCGCGGCCAGCAGAGCCGGCGATCGGGTGGCGATCCAGGTCCCGACGAACCCGCTCACCAGGGTCAGCGGCAAGATGGCCGGCGCGGGGAAGTCGACCGGCAGGTACAGGAGCGCCAGCAGCGCCAGCGAGGCGACCGCCGCTCCCACGAGGATCGCGATATCACGATAACTTTCCGCGCGCGGCGCGATCGCCACGACGACCTCGGCGGTCGTTTCGTGCTCGACATCGGCGACCCGCGCCTCGATCCGGTCCAGGCTCTCGTCGGAGATGCCACGGGGTTCCATCCGTTCCTCCCGGCTTGCCCCGGCCGGGTTCCGCAGACCGGGGAGACCGCATCATAGCGCGCTTGATTTTTGGCCCGATACACCGTAATCGTCGACGGGCGCCTCTGGGGCGCTCCAGGAGGGTCTGCTGTGAACATCCAGCGAATCGTCAGCGTCATCGCCTGCTTTCTCGTGACGGGCTGGCTGACCGGTTGCCGCTGCGGCGCGCCGGAGGTCGACGGGGATACCACTGCTGGCGGTCCGACGACCGGCGAGGTGACCGCTGACGGGGCGGAGACCGGTGCGGTCGAGGAGCAGTCGGGGGTCTCACCCGAGGTCCGGGCCCTGATCGAGGCTGGCGATGCGAACGGCATCGCGGCGGACCTGGAGAAGCGCGCGGGACAGCTCCGGGAGCTGGTGGCCGCCACCGAGAAGGGCGCTTCCGATCTCGAAGGATCCGCCGAGTCGATGACCGGCCGGCAGACGCCGGTCGACCCCCGCGACCCGGCGGCGGTCGAGACCCTGATCGCGTCGGCGACGGCTCTGGCTGAGGGGGCCGACGCCCTCTCGGGTCAGGTGGAAAACGCGCGACAACTGGTGACGGACCTCAGGGCCGAGAGTGACACCCTGTACGGGCGACCCGCGAGCCCAGCGGATCCGTCGCCCGATCTGTCACATTCCGCCTCTCCCGAAGCTCCCGCAACGCCCTAGCTCTCCCTCACCACGCGAACCGTTCTGGATCGCCAAATACCTTGACGTCGGGGAGGTCGAGCGTTAGTTTCTCTTCTTCTGGCGTCATGCGACATAGATCTGAAATCGAACCAACCGGAGATCGAGATGAGCGCTGTATCAGACGCGATGTTGCAAGGGCTTCGCGACCGTCTGGTTCCCCTGATCCGGCGAACCGCCGAGGACGTCGTGCTCGACGTCATCGAACGCAAGGGGATCCCGAGTCGCACCGAGTTCCGGCAATCGCTGGCCAGCGTGGAAGAGAGGGCCCGGCTCGTGGAGTCGGCCAAGGCGGAGCTCGCCGAGTTGGAACGCGATCTCGCCTGAGCGAACCGCCAAGAACCGGCGGCGTCTCCGAGGGGGCGCCCACCACCAGGGAACCAGGAGAATCGGACGATGAGCACCATCTCCAATTTCTTGCTCGCCAACCTCGCCGAGCGACTGACGCCATTGCTGCAGACGCCGGTCGAGGACATCGTGTACGAGATCCTCGACCGCAAGGGGCTGCCCACGCGCTCTGAGATTCGCGATCTCAAGAACCGCCTGGAGCGGATCGACGAGGAGGTCAAGGAGTTGACGGATCAGCTGGCTCGTGTCCGCGAGCTGGCCGCGGCCCGTCCGGCGCCCGCCGCCAGGGCGAGCGCTGCCCCGAAGGCTGCACCGGCCAAGAAGGCGCCGGCCAAGAAGGCCGCCCCCAAGCCGGCCGCCAAGACCGCCGCCGCGGCGACCGAGCCCGCCGCTCCCAAGCGTCGCGGCCGCCCCCCCCGCCAGGGACCGCCACCCGACTGCACCGTGGCCGCTTGCAAGCAGCCCACCCGCTCCAAGGGCTTGTGCGCCAAGCACTACCAGTCCTGGCGGCGGGAGCGGCTGGAGGGTTTTGTGTCACCAGACGGTTTTGTGCTGGTGGGCGGCAAGCGGGTGAAGATCGACAAGCGCTACGCCGGCCAGGCGGTGAGCACCAAGGTCGCGGGCGCCGAGGTGATCATCGGCGTCAAGGGCAAGAAGCTCACGCGCAAGCTGCCAGCGGACAAGCCCGCCAAGAAGGTGACCAGGAAGGCCGCAAAGAAGGTCACCAAGAAGACCACCAAGAAGACGACCGCCAAGGGTCGCAAGGCCTGAGTTTGAGGGCGCTCGCCGTCAGGCGTCGCCCACCGCTGCCTGGCCCTCCACGACCCGCGCCACGACCTCCCCCAGCGCGCGCACTCCAAAGCGGAATCCATCGACCGGGATGCGCTCGTCCACACCGTGGAACAGCGCGGCGAACGATTCGTCCGGTCCCAGCCTGATCGGCGAGAAGCCAATACACCGGCACCCCAACGATGACCATGCCTTGGCGTCGGTGAATCCCGGCAACAGGTTGGGCACAGCGACGGTCCCGGGATCCAGCTCGTCGAGTACCTCCTGGATGACGGCGAGGACGGGATCGTGCACGTCCCCTTCCACGGGGGGCATCGAACGGGTCACGGCGATCTCCAGATCATCACCGATGACTGCGCGGATCTCCTGGATCAGGTCATCGTCGGTCTGTCCGGGCAGCGTCCGACCGTCGATCTGGAGCACCGCTTCACCGGGGATCACGTTGACCCGATCGCCGGCCCGGAGAACGGTCGGTGCGGCGGTGTCGTGGAGCAGGACCTCGAACAGGCGGGCCTGTTCGAGGTCGGGGAGCACACGCTGGAGCACGAGATCGCTCCACAGTGGACTCAGAATCTGCTTGAGCACGACACCCCGGGGGAAGGGCTGCTGGGCGGCGACCGCGTTGACGAAATGACGCACGACCGGCGTCACCTTCAAGGGCAACGGGCGCGCTGCGAGCCTCGCGGCAGCCTCGCCGATCCGGGCGACCGCGTTGTCCCGGCCGGGCAGGGAGCCGTGCCCCGCCTGTCCCCTGGCCCGAACCTCCAGCCAGCAGACACCCTTCTCGGCCACCTCCACCGGGCAGATCCGCGATTTGCCCACGTGTACCGTAAAACCGCCGACCTCCCCGAACGCGTAGCGCGCGCGGACCTTGTCGGGGTGATTCTCGGCAAGCCACAGAGAGCCCAGTTCACAGCCGGCCTCTTCGTCCGCCACCGCCGCAAAGATCACATCGCTCGCGGCCTGTCCCCGGTGATGGCGATGGAGTGTCACCAGAAAAGCGAGCTCCATGGCGGCCATGTTCTTCATGTCCACGGCGCCACGCCCCCAGATGTAGCCGTCGGCGACAGTCCCGGAGAACGGCGGGTGGGTCCACTGTGCGGCGTTCGCGGGCACCACATCGAGGTGCGTGGCCAGCAGCACCGGGTCCGCCGTGCCCTTGCCCGGGACCCTGGCGACCAGGTTTGCCCGTCCCGGCGCGACCTCGAACACCTCGTGGTCGATACCTTCGGCGGCGAGCAGATCAGCGATGTAGCGACAGGCGGTCAGCTCGTTTCCAGGCGGATTGGACGTGTCGATCCGGAGCAGGTCGCACAGGAACGTCTGTGCCTCGTCCGCCACTCCGTCCCAGTCGATATCCGCCAGCCACGAAGGTGTCGCCATTGCCCGTATTCCTCCATCTGACGTCGGCCCCTGGCGCCCACGCCGATCCAGGTTTCCCCATCCGGCGGGAGGGATCAACCCCGCGACGGACGCTTGTCCAGCGCCGTCTCGGCGGTAAAATGGGGTGCTGGGAGGGAGGCGACGCCGTGGCACCGACACGACCGGATCCCGAGGTGATCGACCTGGCGGAGCTGGACGCGCCTCGTTCCAGCGACATCGCAAATCTGCTCCACGCCTTCCGCGATCTGTTGCTCAAATGCCGCCTGTATCCCGCCGAACACCCCTCGGTGCAGCAGGCGCTCTCCCGCTGGAACAACCAGTCGCAACAACTGCAGAACAAGGGCAAGCCCCTGGTCTTCGTTTCGCGGGACAAGCGACTGTCGGTCAACGGACACACCGTCGGCCATGCCGAGGCCGCCTTCGAGGACGCGCGCCACTGTGACGGCTTTCTACGCCTCCGGGGCATCACCGCCGTCGCCTTTCTCGCCGGCTGTTCCGGGCCAGAGATGCTCCGCTGTGCCTCCTTCCTCCATGGCCTCCCGGAGGGCGTGCGGCGCGCGCCGGATCTCCGTGGTGCCCTGCTCGACATGAAGATCGAGCACGTTCATCTGAACCCGGACTTTGGTCGTCGACAGCCACGCGTCGCGCCCCCCGAGGAGGTCCCGGAGACCGACTCGCTGGTGGCCGACCGGCTCGATCTGTTTCACGGGCCCCCGGGAATCGACGCGCCGCCCTCCCCCAACCTCTCCGGTGTGGACCCGGCTTCGATCGATCTGCGCACGACGGACCTCGCATCGTTCGATTTTTCCGAACACGACATCACCCGCCTGGACTTTCGGGGCGTGGACTGGCGACAGATCCCCGCCGGACGGCTGGATCCCGCCCGGCTACAGGGCTGGCAACTCGATCAGCTGTCGTACAGCTTCGCGGACGTCGTCGAGGACGGTGACATCGCGCGCTGGGATCCCACGCGGCTGGCCGAGTCGCGCCTGTTCCTGGATCACGTGGCGGGGGATAGCTACCGTCGATTCGACGCCTTCCTGCGCGCCTATCTAGAGGCTTCGGCTGCCATCGCGGCGACCGGTTGCCACGACGAGGAGCTCGGAACCCGCCTGGTGAGGTTGGCTGAGGCCATCGCGGTCGTGGGATCGGAGCAGGAGCGCGCGATCCTGGCCCAGCGGATCGCCGCGGTGATCGTCGAGCTGGATCCTGACCCGATCGTGCGCTTCCTGATCCACTCCTCCGCCGACGCCGCCACGGTGCGAAGCGAGGTTCTCAAGGCCATGGTCCACGCCGACGCGCTCGCAGGCAGGGTCACCGTCGGGCTCGCGGATCGGGTCCGATCGGCGGAGGCGGACGAGGCATTCCTGGCCATCGCCGAGGCACTGGAGTGGCTGGTCCCCGGGCGCATTGCGGACGGCGACCTGGAGCCCGCCCTGTCGGCGCTGACTGCGGTCAACGAACGGCGCCGCACTCTGGAAGCTCCGATCCAGATCCGCACCCGTGCCACCCAGCTTCTGCGCTGGCTCTGCCGCCCCGATCTCGTGGACCGCCTGCTGCTGGGCACCATCGACGGGGAAGCCGTGGTGGCCGAAAGGGCACGCGCCACACTGCTCCAGTTGGGGCCGTCCGCGGGCGACCTGCTGCTCGCCGAGCTGAAACGGTCGATGAATCCCGAGATCCGGATGGTGATCGTCGATCTGGTCGCCGAATTGCTGTCGGGCGAACGAGAAGGAGGCGACACCTTCACCCGCTCTTTCCGGGCCCTGTTGCTGGAGATCGACCACGCGCGTGACCAACCCTGGTACTACCTCCGAAACCTGCTCCTGGTGATCCGCAAGATCGGCGATGACCGATTCCTCGAGTGGATCGAACGCTTCCTGGTGAGCGAGGATTCCCGGGTCCGCCAGGAAGCGGTCGTGGCCTGTGCGGAGATGGACTGTCCTGACGCCCGCGTGCTGCTGCGCGGGGTCGCGAACCGCGCCGACGTCGGCTCCGCGGACGCGCTCGAGGCCGTATGCTCTTCCCTGGCCGACGACGAGGATTTCGACATGCGCGCCTTCCTGACCCACCTGATCGACGACTCCACCGTCGGGGGCGTGCGGCTGGCGGCGATCCTGCGGCTGGCGTCCGACCCGGCTGACGAGGTGGTGGAATCCCTGGGATTGGTCCTCAACCGCAAGCGCGGCCTGATCGGACGGAAACCGTTTTACCCCGAGGACCTGCGCGAGATGGCGGCGCGGGAACTGGCTCGCCGCGACACCCCGAGCGCGGCCCATGCGCTGCGAGACCTCACGCTGGATCCGGCGGAGCGCGTCCGGGCTGCCGGCAGCCAGGCCACGGACGAGCCCGAATCCCCGCCCTGGGAACCCTGATGGCAGCTCGTCGTGCCCTGGCCATCGTGGCGCTCGTGGGTCTGACCCCGGCGGGCGCGATCGCCACGACCTCCCTCGATGGCCCCGGGCTGGCCGCCCACTTGGACTCCCTCGCCCCCAGGCTGACCGAGCGCCAGGGGGGCGCGCTACCGGAGTTGACGAAGTCCGATTGGGACCGGCTGGCAGCCGGCGGATCGGTGATCAAACAACAGACTCTGGAGGGCACGGACATGCTCGGCGCCACGGTGTTCACGGTCACCGATGTCGCTGCCTGGCGTATCTGGCTGGCGATCTGCGACCGGGACCACCACGAAGAATTCATGCCGCACATCCGCGAAGGGGTGTGCCTGGAGGACCAGGGGCACTCCCGGCTCGTGTACCAGTACCTGTCCCTGCCCGGGATCCGGGATCGCCACTGGGTCATCCGCACCCGCACCAACGGCCCGCTCTGGCGAGCTACCGAGCAGACCGTCTGGGAGTCATCGTGGTCGCTGGAACCCGACGCTGACGCGCTGATCGACCACTACGTGGAGCTCGGTCGAATCGAGAAGGTCTCCGCCGACGCGGCGGAATTGGCCATCGTCACCCCGCGAAACGACGGTTGCTGGCTGCTCGTCGATCTGCCGGACGGACGCACCTTCATCGCCTACCAGGATCTGAGCGACATCGGTGGCAGGGTCCCGGCGTGGCTGGTCAACGAGCTCGGCCCTTCCGGTCTGAGCAGCCTGGTGGACGAGGTCACAGCACGGGGGCGGTCCATCGAGCAACACTTCTCCGCTGACCGCCCGCCCCCGGCCGCCCCCGACGGCACGGCCGTCGAACAGCTCGACAGCCCCTAGGACTGCCCCGTCCCGCCCCTGCCCGCCCCTCGATCCGCTCGGTCCAGTGATTGGACCACCGAATCTCTTGACAAGCGGACAACCCAACCTTATAACGAGTGGGTCGCTGGATGAATGGCCATTCAGCATGAGGTGACGCCCCGTCGGGGCGCAGAGGAGAGGGTGAGATGGACCTCCCGATCATCGAAAAGCTGCAAGAGCAAACCCGCAAGGCCGAGACCCGCACCCGCGATCAGATCCGCGATCTACAGAGCCGAGGCCGCGATCTCATCGACCGTGGGGGAGACCAGCTCAAGGAGCACGCCACCCGATCCCGTCGTACCCTGGGCCGCGCCGAGGTCCAGGCCCTCGACACCATCGGTACCTGGCTCGAGGCGGCTCACCAGGCGACGGGCGAACGGGCCGAGTGGCTCGATAAGGGACGCACTTTCCTGACCCAGGTGGCCAGGGATATCCAGCTGGGCAACCTGACGGTCGACGACCTGCCGATCCCCGACTACGACTCCCTGTCGGTCAAGAAGATCTCCGCCCGGCTGCCGGAGCTGGATCCCGCCCAGTGGGAGCTCATCCGCAGCTACGAGACGAATCACAAGAACCGCGTGTCGGTGTACCGCGCGCTGGACCGGCTCGCCCAGCGAGACGACCTCCACTGATTCCGTTCCGGGCACGCCGTACCGTGGCGGCGTGCCTTCCAGTCGGCGGCCCGTCCGGCCAGTCCGGGCGGGCCGCTGTGCGTACGCTGCCGTGCGAGCTACACTGACGCGCGCATCCTGCTGCGAGGAAATCCGTGCCCACCGTCCGCCCCCGTGCCAGTCGCCTCGTCCATGGCGTGCTGACCCGCCCCATGCGGCGGGACATGTTCACCCGACATCGCTACGACCGGCCCCTGGGTCGTGACGAGGTGGAGCTCACCTGGCTCGGCACCGCGGGAATCGCCCTGCGCTACCGGGAATCCACGCTGCTGATCGACCCCTACCTGAGTCGCCCGGGTCTGCAGGCATCGCTGACCAATCGGCTGCGGCCGGACCTCGACGCCCTGCGCCGCCATTCGCCGCAGGCCGACGCCATCGTCTGTAGCCACTCACACCACGACCACATCCTCGACGTGCCGGAGATCGCGAGACTCACGGGCGCGCTGGTGGTGGGCTCGGACGCCAGTGCCAACTACTGCCGCGCCCACGGGTTGCCGGCCAGCCAGATCATCCAGGTCGACGCCCCGCGCACGGTGCAGCTTGGCCCGTTCGCGGTCACTGTCAAGCCGTCGCTCCACGGTCGCGCGGTGGCTGGCCGGGTGCCCCTCGTGGGGACCATCGAACCCGGGATCAAACCGCCGCTTCGACTGAGGGAATTCCGCAACGACACCACCTTCGGTGTCCTCGTCGAGGCCGGCGAGGGGGATCGGGCGGTTCGGCTGTTTCACCTGGGCAGCGCCGACTTCCTGCCCGAAACCTTGGACGGAGTCCGCTGCGACGTGTTGATGCCCTGCATGATGGGCCGCGACCGACGCGCCGGTTTCACCCGCGACCTGGTCGACGCCGTCCGTCCACGGGTCGTGATCCCGTTCCACTTCGACGACTTCTTCTCGCCCCTGGATCTCCCGATCCGCGAGCTGCCGGGAGCGGATCTGGATGGATTCCGTCGGGAGGTGCAGCGCACCGGGGCGCCGTGCCGCGTCGTGGTGCTCGACCTCAAGGGTCGCTTCCGGTTCAGCGCCGACGATCCCGCGCTGCCCCCGCGCGACTGGGGTTAGTCGCCCATCAGACGAGGTTCGATCCCGGCCAACACCCGCTCGAGCGCGGATGCTAGTGGCCCCTCCAGCGTCGCCCCCGAGGCTCGATCGTGTCCGCCCCCTTCCGGGCTGAGGGAGGCCGCGACCTCGGCCACGTTCACCCCACCGCGGGAGCGGAACGAGATGCGCACCAGCCCTTCGGGCCGTTCGCTGAGCAGGACCGCCACCTCCACGCCTTCGATGAAGATCAGGCTGTTGATCACTCCCTCGGTCGCCGCCGCACTGGCTCGGGTCTCCACCCGCAGCGCGTGCGATACGCAGGCGTAGGCCAGCCGACCGCCAGCCGCCAACCGGATCTCGGACAGGACCCGCCCCCGAAAAAGGGTGTCCTCGAAGGGGGAGTCGAGGAACACGCGCTCGACGATCTGCTGGGCGTCGATCCCGGTCTCGAGCAGCGCGGCGGCCAGCCGGAGGGTGTCGGAAGTGGTGCAGGAGTAACGGAAGGTGCCCGTATCGAAGACGACGCCCGTATACAGCTGCTGAGCTGTCGCCCGATCCACCGTCACGTCGAAGGCGGGGTGGCGGGCTATCTCGTACACGATGTCGCAGGTGCTAGCGCGCCTGCTGTCCAGCAGGGCGAGTTCATACCCCGCGGGGTCGGAGGAGCGGTGGTGGTCCACGAGAACCCGAGTGCCCGCGGCGTCGAAATGGGGGCCGACGTCGCCGATCCGGTGACGCACGCCGTCGAGCAACAGGGCCACGTCGAAGGGGCCCGCCAGATCCTGGGCGAGCACGAAGCGCTCGACGTCCTCGAGAAAACGGTAGCGCCGCGGGACGGGTTCCGCGCAAGCCGCCACCACCTCCAGCTCCGGATTGACCCGCTCCAGGATCCGCGCCAGCGCCAGGATCCCACCGATGGAATCGCCATCTGCCTCTACCGGCCCGGTGAGCAAGACCCTGCGGGCGCCCATGACGATCGGGTGCAGCGCGGCGATTCCGGCGGACAGTCCTCGCGTCGCGTTCATCGATCCCGGCTCCCCGCAATGCGCCCTCGGCGCGGATCCGCGCCGGCTCGGCCCCTCGCTGAAGGGCGAGCCGCGAATTATAGCGCAGTCCCGCGTGGTAAGCTCCTCCTCCCCCGTTCGTGGAGGTGACATGTTCCCCAGCACGCCGTTGGAGATCCATCAACGAAGGCGCCAGGCGATGCTCGAGCGGATGCCCGACCGCTCGGCGGCCCTGTTCCTCGCGCTCCCCGAAGCTCCACGAAACGGCGATGTGATCCATCCGTATCGGCCCGACAGCGATCTCTGGTACCTGACCGGATTCGCCGAACCCCGCAGCGCGCTGTTGCTCACCCGCGGATGCGACGCGCCCGCCAGCGTGCTCTTCCTCCGGGATCGGGATCCCCGGGCAGAGGTCTGGACGGGACCGCGGATCGGCGTCGAGGACGCTCCCGCCGCGTTGGACGTCGAGGCAGCGCATCCCATCGAGGCGCTGGCCCGGGAACTTCCCGGGTTGCTGGCGCGCGCGCAGGTCCTGATCCACCGCGCCCCCCACGACACGCCGGACCGCCGCGCCGTTGCCGACGCCCTCGAAGCGGTCAGGGGAGGCCCCCGCGGACCCCACAAGGGACCTCACTCGCTCCAGGATCCGGCGTTGACCCTCCACGAGCTGCGGATGAGGAAGGACGACACGGAGCTGGAACGCATCCGCGAGGCAAGCCGGATCACAGGCAGCGCACTGGGCCGCGCGATCGACGGTTGCGGCGCGGGCACGGGCGAGTGGGAGATCCAGGCACAGCTCGACGGCGACTACCGGGCATCCGGAGGCTGGGGCTGGGGCTTTCCGACCATCGTCGCGGCCGGGCCGAACGCCTGCGTCCTCCACTACCAGAGCAACACGGCGCGTTGCGCGCACGGGGGCCTGGTGTTGGTGGACACGGGCGCGGAGGTGGACGGTTACGCCGCGGATGTCTCACGGACCTTCCCGGTGGACGGCAGATTCAGCGCCGCCCAGCGTGACGTCTACCAGGTCGTGCTGGATGCCCAGCAGGCCGCCATCGAGGCAGTCCGCCCCGGGGTCACGCTGGACGACCTGCACCAGCTGGCGGTCCGCATCCTGGCGCAGGGGATGATCGATCTGGGCCTGCTCCCGGATTCCCTCGACGAGGTGCTCGAGGATGGCAGCTACAAGCGCTACTACCCCCACCAGACCAGCCACTGGCTCGGCCTGGATGTCCACGATGTGGGCCGATACTACCTCGACGGAGACACGCCCCGGCCGCTGGAGTCGGGCGTGGTGTTCACCATCGAACCCGGCCTGTACGTGCCGACAGGTGACGAGGACGCCCCTGCTCACCTGCGGGGAATCGGGGTGCGGATCGAGGACGACGTACTGGTGACCCGGACAGGCTGTGAAGACCTGTCGGCGAATATCCCGAAGTCGGTGGAAGGGATCGAGGCGCTGGCGGGGTAGGGCCGGTCGGCCGGCGACTACTCTTCTTCGCTCGTGGTCGTGGTGGCTTCCTCCACGGCGGCGGCGGTGTCCTTGGCCGCCGCGGCGAGGCTCTCGAAGAACAACTTGGCGGTGTTGCCGGTCTCCTCCACCTCGTGGGGGAAGGTCTGGGTCAGGTACTTGACCTGCTGAGTGACGACCCCGGTGGCCTTCAGCGCCAGCATCGGATCCGCGGCGATGTCGGCGGCGACGGCCTGTGCCTGGGGAGCCAGCTCCGCGCCCCGCGCGACCATGGCCGCGCAGCCGTCCGGCACCCGGCCCAGCTCGGCACCAAGACCCTCGATGACCGCGGCCATCTCGGCCTTCTGGCCTTCGAGACCCTCCTTGTCCACATTGAGCCCGAACGGGGCGATCGTCACGGTCAGCGGCAGGTCGAGGGCGATGATCTTCTCGACGGCCTTGTCGACCGAGGTGATCTCTTCACCCGCAGCCTCGCCGACCTTGCCTGGGATGCCATCGACGATGCCACGGACCTCGCCCCACTCACCGGCCAGACCCTCGATCTTATCGGAGAGCCCGTCGACCGAGGCGACCTTGATCCGCTTGATCTCGGTTGGGTTGAATTCGGTGTCCTTTTTGGCTGACGCAGGAGCCGCGATCAAAGCGATCAGGGCGCCGAGGGCCAGCAGCACGAACAGATTCCGATGAACCATCTTCTCCTCCTTGGTGGCCCCCCACCACGCGCTGGCGGGGGGAACGCTCGACTCGAGAGCAGCCGGCCCTCCCCGGCCACAAGTCGCAGCAGCGCGACCTTAGCAGAGACGCCCCGCCCAGTAAATCCATTCGAGGCGGCCAGTGCACAGTCGCAAACCTGTCGCCCTGCTCGCGCGCGCGAGGTAGAATCCCGCCCTTCAACCCTCGTACCCCCAAGGGTGAGGAGAGGCTCGATGGGCCAGACGATGAAGGCTGTGGTCAAGACCGAGGCGGCGTTCGGGGCGGTGATGCAGGACAAGGAGATCCCCCGCATCGCGCCGGATCAGGTGTTGGTCAAGGTCCGCGCCACGTCGATCTGCGGCACCGACGTCCATATCTACAAGTGGGACGAGTGGTCCGCCGACCGCATCGGCGCCGCCGCGTTGCCCCAGACCCTGGGACACGAAGTGGCCGGTGAGGTCGTCGAGGTCGGCGACCACGTCAAGCGGATCCAGGTCGGCGACTACGTCTCGGCCGAGACCCACATCTACCACCCAGCAGACCTCCAGTCCCTGCTGGGCCAGCTTCATCTCGGCGAGCGCATGAAGATCCTCGGCGTGGACTGCGACGGGGCCTTCGCCGAGTACTTCGCGGTGCCAGAGTCCGTCTGCTGGGTCAACGATCCGTCGATCCCACCCGAGCTGGCCACGGTCCAGGAGCCGCTGGGCAACGCGACCTACGCCGTGCTCGGCGAGGACAACGACGTGGCCGGCAAGTCGATGGTCCTGATCGGCGACGGCCCGATCTCGCTGCTGGCGGTGGGCGTCGCCAGAGTCTGCGGCGTGACCGACATCTTCCTGGTGGGCAAGTACGACTTCAACATGGAGATCGGACGCCAGATGGGCGCCGATCACCTGCTGTATGCCAACCGGGACGACGACCGGGTCGAGTACGTCAAGGACCACACCCGGGGCTACGGCGCTGACATCGTGCTGGACATGGCCGGTTCCCCCCAGGCGCTGGACGAGGGCTTCAAGTACCTGCGCAAGGGCGGGCGCTTCACCGCCTTCGGAGTGGCCAGTGGGGCCACGGCGCCCATCGACTACAACAACGGCATCGTGTTCAAGGGCGCCCAGGTCCACGGGATCAACGGCCGGCGGATGTACGACACCTGGTACCGGGTGCGGAACTTCCTGTCGTCGGGCCGCCTGGACATCCGCCCCGTGATCACCCACATGTTCACCCTCGACGACTTCGAGACCGGCTTCGACGCCATGCTCGAGCGGCCCCGGCGCAGCGCCAAGATCGTGCTGTTCCCGGACGCGGCAGAGCTCGCCGCCGCCCAACGCCGTCGCGACGACTGACGAACGACAAACCCTCTCTAGGGAGTGAGATCACCATGTACGGCAAGATGAAGACCGAGTTGCAGCAGGAGTTGCAGAACATCGATCAGGCCGGCCTCTACAAGCGCGAGCGGATCATCATGGGCCCCCAGGGGGCCGGTATCCGCGTGAGTACCGGTCAGGAGGTGCTGAACTTCTGCGCCAACAACTACCTGGGTCTCTCCAGCCACCCCGCCGTGCTGGAGGCCGCCCACGCTGCGCTGGACGAGTGGGGGTACGGTCTCTCGTCGGTGCGATTCATCTGCGGCACCCAGGGTATCCACAAGCAGCTCGAGGAGAAGGTCTCGGAGTTCCTCGGCATGGAGGACACGATCCTCTTCTCGTCGTGCTTCGATGCCAACGGCTCGGTCTTCGAGCCGCTCCTGGGCAAGGAGGACGCGATCCTCACCGACTCGCTCAACCACGCGTCGGTGATCGACGGCATCCGCCTCTGCAAGGCCAAGCGCTACATCGTCGCCCACGACGACATGGACGACCTGGAGACCAAGCTCCAGCAGGCCCAGGATCAGCGTTACCGGATGGTCGCCACCGACGGCGTGTTCTCGATGGACGGCGACATCGCCCGCCTGGACAAGGTCTGTGACCTGGCCGAGAAGTACGACGCGCTGGTGATGGTGGACGATTCCCACGCCACGGGCTTCGTGGGCAAGACCGGCCGCGGCACCCACGAGCACAACGGCGTCATGGACAGGGTCGACCTGATCACGACCACCTTCGGCAAGGCCCTGGGCGGAGCGTCCGGCGGTTGTATCTCGGCCCGCAAGGAGATCGTCGACCTGATGCGGCAGCGGGGTCGGCCCTACCTGTTCTCCAACACCCTGTCCCCCGTGGTGGCCGCTGGCACCCTGGCGGTGTTGAAGATGCTCACCGCGACGACCGAGCTGCGAGACAAGCTGGAGTGGAACACCAGGTACTTCCGCGAGTGCATGACCGCCGCGGGCTTCGACATTCGCCCCGGCGAGCACGCCATCGCCCCGATCATGCTGGGCAAGTTCGAAAACGATGCAGCTCTCTCCCAGCGCTTCGCCGATGCGCTGCTGGAGGAGGGAATCTACGTCATCGGATTTTTCTATCCCGTGGTTCCCAAGGGCCTCGCTCGCATCCGCGTGCAGCTGTCGGCGGGACACGACAAGGAGCACATCGACCGGGCGCTCGAGGCATTCACCAAGTGCGGCCGTAATCTCGGTATCATCGACTGAGCTTCCCAACCCTCCGTTGGTGGGGGCCGTCCGACCACAGCGAGTAGGCCATGTCCACACAGTATCTGCCCGATCTCCTGGCCCAGACGGCCGCCGACGCCCCCGACGCCGAGGCCCTGGTCTACCGCAGTGTGCGGATGACGTACGTCGAACTGCTGGAGGCGACCGAACGCTGCGCCCGATCCCTGGTGGCGGCCGGGGTGAACGCCGGAGCCCCCGTGGCCGTGGTCGCGGGGAACCACCCTGGCTTTGCCGTGGGCCTGCTGGCGGCGCTTCGGGCCGGCGCCCTGGCCGTGCCGATCAATCCCCAGTTCCGCAAACGGGAGCTGGAGATGCTGCTGGCGGACACCGGGGTCACGGCGATCCTGGCCGATCCCGAGCGTCTCGAGCTGGCACGCGAGGCGGCCGGGGTCGTACCGACAGCCGTGTTGCTGACCCTGGACGAGGCCGGTCGGATGGATCCGGCCGACGACGCGAATGGGGCGACGTTGCCCACGGCCCTGGACGCGGACGCACCGGCCATCTGCCAGTACTCCACCGGCACCACCGGTCGACCCAAACGGGTGGTCCGCAGCCACCGGCAGTTCCTCGACGAGATCGAGGCGTTGCACAGCCGGCTGGCCACGACCTCCGACGAGGTCTTCCTGGGATCGATCCCCCTGTTCCACTCCCATGGAATGTGTAACTGCCTGTGGGCCGCGATCCGCTGCCGGGGCCGGCTGGTCCTGACCGGAGGTTTCTACGCGCGCGCGATACTGAACCTGATCGAGACCGAGGGAGTGTCCATCTGGCCGACCGTGCCCTTCATGGTGCGGATCCTGACCGAGATGCCGGGCCCCAAGCGGCGGCCCCTGGACAGCCTGCGGCTGGTGTTCTCGGCGGGCGCGCCCCTGGATCCGGGGGTCGCGCTCCGCTTCGGCGAACGCTACGGGATCGGCGTGCGGCAGCTCTACGGCTGTACCGAGATAGGCGCGATCTGCATCAACGACGACGGCGAGCTGCCGGCGACGCTGGACTCGGTGGGCAAGGCTCTGCCTGGCAACGAGTTCATCGTGGTCGACGACCAGGATCGGCCGATGCCCATTGGCCAGGCTGGCGCGGTCGCGGTCAGCGGACCGGGGCTGGCCAGCGGGTACGACTGGGCGGACGACAAGGCGCACGGCAACTTCCGCGCCGGTCGTTTTTTCCCGGGCGACCTGGGCAGCATCGACGGCGAAGGCCGGCTGCGACTCGCGGGTCGCACCCAGCTGTTCATCAACGTCGGCGGCAGCAAGGTGGACCCCGAGGAGGTCGAACGGGTGCTGGCGAGCCACGCGGACGTGGCGGACGTCGCGGTGGTCAGGGCGCCCCATCCCTACTACGGCGAGACGGTCAAGGCCGTTCTGGTGCCGAAGGAGGGGATGGCCATCGACGAGAAGGAGCTTCGCCGGCACTGTCGCGAGTCGCTGGCCGACTACAAGGTGCCCAAGACGTTGGTTGTCCGCGACAGCATTCCCCGCTCGGCGACCGGCAAGGTGCTGCGCAAGTACCTGGAGGACGAGGAACTCGAGGGATGACCCTGGAGAAACCAGCCCGGGCGCGCCCCGGGGCTCGGCCCGCGCCCCCCCCGGGCATGGACAACCAGCCGCCCCGGGTCGAGAGGCTGCTGGACGTGCTGCGCTGGCTGCACCTGTCCGTGCTGGTGCCGATGGTGCCGCCGGGCCGGCCCTCCGCCGTCCGGCGTATGGGCAGTCTGCTGACCCCCCTCTACCGACGCTCTTTCGGGGTCCGCCACTCGCCGATCCTCCGGGATGAGTTCCGCCGCTGCTTCGGGCAGGACCTGGCCGAGGACAAGCTGGACGAAATGGTGAGGGGTACCTGGGGGATGCAGGTCCGGGTCAACCTGGAGGAGGCCGTGTTACCCCGGCTGTCCCGGGAGCAGCTGGACCGGTACTGCCGTGTCGTCGGCCGGGAGAACCTGGACGCCGCGCTGACGCGGGGCAAGGGCGCGGTGATGGCGTTCCTGCACTTCGGCCAGCACTGGTTCCTACCCGTATGGTGCGGACACAACGGCTACATCTGGAATCAGGTGGCGGCGGCGGGTCGTCCTCCGGAAGACAAGTGGCAGCCGACCTGGTTCGGACGGCAGGTGTTCGACGCCCGGGACGAGTGGTTTCAGGCCTTGCCGGTTCGATTCCTCCCCCTGGACACCCCCCACCGGGTCCTGGTGCGAGGGCTCCAGCGCAACGAGCTGGTGGGGATCGCCGTCGATGGGCGGATCGGGACGAAATTCGCCCAGGTCCGGTTCCTCAACCGAGACGCCCTGTTCGCGCCCGGTGCGATCAAGCTGGCCCGTATCGCCGGGGCGCCCATCGTCCCTTGCGCCACGGTCGTGGGCGCCGACGGCCGCCAGCAGGTGACGTTCCTCCCACCCCTCGATCCCCCGCGAAAGGGAGACGTGACCAGCGCGGTACAGCAGCTCGTGGATCAACTCGAGCCCCTCGTCGTCGCGTACCCGGACCACTACGGTTCGTGGCTCCACCACATCCGGCGGCACCTGGGCTGGGACGACCATCCCCAGTTCCTGGACCTCAAGGACGCTACCTGACCCCCACGCAGCTCATGGATCCCTGTCCCCCGGCACGTCGATCGCCCTGAGGATCTGCGAGGTCTCTTCGATGGCGTCGCGGCGGGTCTCCTCTGCACCGTCCCGTCCGGCAGCTTCCTCGACCTCGGCGAGGACTCGCAGCGCCTGACTGGCCTCGAGACGCTGGCCGCCGGCCCTGAGCGCGTCGACCGCCCTTCGCGCCAGCGGGACCGCCCGGGCCGGCCGTCCCTGCAGGAGAGCCACCTCGGCCAGCCAGCGCCAGGCCCGGGGTCGGAAAAGGGGCAGATGGGAGCGCTGGAGACGGCGTGCATGCTTGCGGGCCGCGGCCAGGGGCCGGCGGCGAGCGGCCGCCGGGAGCCGCCGGGCCGCCGAGCAGTGCACGTGGGCCGCCAGGTGGTCGAACTCCGCCCGGGACGGCGGGTCGAGCCACGGCAGCCGCCCGATCACCCGGTTGGTCCGCGTCACCACCGTGACCGCCGTCTCCGCGTCCCCCAGTCCTGCCATCGCCACCGCGAGCCCGCCCCGGAATCGCAGCCACAGGGGCGCCGCCGACTGATGGGCACCTGCGATCGACCGCAGCCCCGCCCTGCTGTGCGCCGCGGCCGACTCCCATCGCGCGAACGCCAGATCGATGCGGGTCCGCGCCCAGCGGACCCAGGCGGGGACGTGGGGATCGGACCAGGACATCTCCGGGGGAAGCAACTCCAGGCTCCACTGCTCCGCCCGGGCCAGCTCGCCGGTCTCCACCTCGGCGAGAGCGGCGTGCACCCTCAACATCTGGGCTTGCCAGGAGCGTTCGGCGCGCTCCTCGTGGTAGGTCTCCAGCGCGTGCTCCGTGGCGGTGCGCATCTCGTCCCACCCCCCGCTGACTACACCGACCAGTGCGCGCACCGCGTACAGGTCCCCTTGACCGTAGGCGCCCGGGTCGATCCCGTAGAGGTCCTCAGCAACCCCGAGCAATATCCGCGCTTGCCGCAGGGACCAGTGGGAGCCGTACTGGGCCAGCACCGCCGCCACTGCCGTCGCCACCCGGGCCCGCAACAGGGGTTCGGGGACCGATCGCGACAGTCGCAGGCTGCGGAAGGCGAGCTCGGCCGAGCGCATGGGGATCAGGTATCGCAGCGCCAGGGCCAGGTCCAGGCAGAGCTCGGTGGTCTCCCCGGCGTCTCCGGCCGTCCCCCGCCGGAGGGCCAGCGCGCGCGGCACCCAGTCCCTGGAGCCCAGGAACTCCCTGGCCACGCCCAGCAGCGCGTTCCAGCGGGGCAGCAACAGCGGCTCCCGCCACAGCTGTTCCGTCACCCGCTCCATGGTCCGCACGGCGGTCTGGATGTCTCCGCTCTTGAGCATCGCCCGGGCACCGCGGAGCGTGAGTGTCGTCTGGATCCGGGCGGGTGCGTGGCGCGCCGCACGCCGGAATGCCCGGCCGGCCTCGGTGAATCGCCCGCAGCGGTCCAGCGCTTCCGCGAGACGCATCCGGATCTGCCAGGCGTCCACGTCCGGTGGCGGGGATCCCAGCGCGAGCGCGTAGTACCGAACCGCGCGGGGCATCAACTCCAGTTCCTCGGCGTTCTCCGCCGCACGCAGCGCGTAGCGCGAGGCCCGTTCCGGCACCCCCGCGAGGCGCCAATGGTCCGCCAGGACCTCGTACGAGGTGGGGCTCGTGGTACCGAAGTAGGTGGCCAACCGACGGTGGTGGTCCCGGCGTTGCGACGGTTCCATCCGCTCGAGCACGATGGCCGTGGCCCGGTCGTTGAAGGGGCAGAACCGCATGGCCCCCTCCTTTCCCGCCACCCGCCGCAACATCCGGCGATCCAGCAACTCGGTCGCGGCGACGCTGACCTCATGGACCGGCGCACGGGTGGCCGCCGCGATGGCGCCGGGATCCAGCGCGTAGCCCGCGGCTGCGCAGACCTCCATCACGGCACGAGCTGTCCTGCCGAGGGCTGTCATTCGGCGGGCGAGCATCTCCGAGAACGTCATCGGGGGCAGCTCATCCCGCCCACCTTCGTTGCCCGCGTACTCGAGATAGAAGCGAACCAGTTCACCGATCACCAGCGGACTACCCTGGGCTTCAGCGGCGATCTTGTCGACGATCTCCGGCGGAACGGCGTGGCGCGGCAAGATCGCCTGGACGAGGGTCTCGGTCTCCGCCCGGTCGATGGGTCCCAGGGGCACGTGCTCGATCCGCAACGGTGAGCCCGCGCGCCGCTCCATCACCCATCCGGGCAAGGCGCCCTCGGCGGGACGGAGGGTGGCCACCAGGCCGACCCTCAGATCACGTTGCCGGAGCAGGTGGCGCAGGATCTCGAAGCTCCCATCGTCCGCCCATTGCAGATCGTCGATGAACAGCAGCAGGCCCGCGTCGTCGGAGAGCACGTCCAGCAGATCGACCAGTCCCGCGAAGGCAGCCTGTTTGCCGATCCGCCCCTCCCCTTCCTCGCCGCCGGACGCCACGGGCAGCTCCGCTGCAAAGGGAAACAACCGCGCGAGGGCCTTCAGCCTGTGGGGAGCGATGGAGCGCAGGCGTTGGCTCGCCCGGGGCGTGGCCAGCACCATCCCGACCGCCTGATCCACCAGCCCATCCACCGCCTTGTACGGGATCTGCTCCCGTTCGTAGCAGCGGGAGTGGAAGCACCGAAGATCGCGACTCCGCGCCAACACCATGACCTCATCCGCCAACCGGGTCTTGCCGATCCCGGACGGTCCCTCGATACAGGCCAGCAGGGGCTCGCCCAGGGAGACCTCGGCCATGTGCCCCAGGATCCGGCGAATCTCCCGCTCGCGCCCCACCAGCGGAGTGTCCTGCTCGGCCGGCGCCACCGGCCTGAACCCGTGGTACTCCTGTTCGTGCTCGGGTCGGGTGATCTGGGCCAGCTCCCCGGGGCTCGGACGGCGGGTTGGGTCCTTGTCCAGCAGCCGCAGCGCGAGTTCGGCCAGGAACGGATCGGCCGACGGCTGGATCTCCACCGGGGACACGGGAATCTCCGCGAGGTGGGCGCGCAGCACCTCTTTCTTGCGGCCCCGGAACGGCAACTTCCCCGTGAGCAGCCGATAGAGGATGACCCCCATGGAGTACATGTCCGACGCGGGCACGGCGCGGCCGTTGATCTGCTCGGGTGCCACGTACCCCGGTGTACCCACCTTGCGGGTGTTCAGCGCGCGCTTGACCTCCTCGGGGGCGGTGAGGAACCGCGCGATGCCGAAGTCGAGGATGCGTGGCCGGGCGCGGCCGTCGATGAGGATATTTGACGGCTTCAGGTCCCGATGGATCGTTCCCTGCTCGTGCAGGTAGGCGACCGCCGCGCCGATCTCCGCCATCACCCGGAAGATCTCCCGGGTGGGCGTCACCCGTTCGCCGCTGACCCGGTCGCCGACCGCGGATTCCATGCTCGCGAGGTAGGCGCTCTCGGATGCCCGCACGCCGTCGAGGTAGGCGACCAGGTCCACACCTTCGATGAGCTCCATGGTGAAGAACCAGGTCTCTTCGTCCCGGGCAAAATCGTACAGCTCGATCAGGTTCGGATGGCGCAACTCGCCCAGGGCACGGAACTCCTCCTTGAAGCGGAGCAGCGAGAACCCCTCCGGCCGGCGGATGATCTTCAACGCCACGTGGCGGTCGACCCGGGTGTCCAGGGCCTCGTAGACGGTGCTCATGCCCCCCTTGCCCAGGGTGCGCAGGATGCGGAAACGAGAGGCCAGGAGAGTACCGACGTCCACGGATCTACTATGCGCGCGCGCGGAGCGTTGCTCAAGCGGGCGGCGCCGACAGTGGCGATAAGGTGGGACAGGATGGATACTTGTGGCCCATGCAGGGCCCGATCCCCAGCCTGCGTCGATCGTTGCTCCGTCTCGACGCGATGGCGCTGGCGCTGGGCTGCGCGATCCTGGTGGTCGCGCAGCATCACCCCGCGGTCCGGATCCTGCCCGCCGCAGGGGTGCTGATCCTGCTCGCGGTCACCCACCTCAGCCTTGGTCGCTTGCCCCCATCCCGGCGCGCCTGGCGCGGCGTTCCTTACGCGCTGGCGGTCAGCACCCTGTTGCTGTCCGCGCTCTGCCGATTCGCAGACCCATTGACCACCCCGATTCACCTCTGCGTCGCCTGGTTCGGCCTGGTGGAGGCGGCCCGCTCCACCTCCCGCTGGCGACCAATGTTGATCCCGGGCGTGCCGCTGGTCGCCATCTTGCCCGCGCTGATCTTCCGGCCACCGTGGATGCCGCCGCTGAGCCTGGGCGAGCTCGCCGGGGTCGAGCTGACCCTCGGTCTGCTGGTCGGGATCGGCGCTCTGGTGCTCGTGCTGTCGTGGCGCGAACGGCGGGACGCGGGCGCGATGGCCCGTGAACAGGCCCACCTGCTGGAGAGGCGCAGGCGCGAACGTGGAGTCATCGAACGCCTCGAGGAACCCACCGTGCTGCTCGACGCGCAGTTGCGTGTGCTGGAGGCCAACCCGACGGCAAGGAGTCAGCTGGGCGGCGAGATCGTCGGCCTCGGGCTGGACTCGCTGGTGCGTACCCCGGATGCCCACGAACCCATCCCGCGAGAGGGTCGGGATCTCGAGCACGGGGCATTCCACGCGGTGGAGGCCTACGCCATCGCGGGCGAACTCCGGGGCCAGCGGTGGTCTCTGGATCTGCGGAGGCTGCCCGCCGACACCAGCGGTGAGGCCCGCTGGGTGGCTGTGCTCCATCGCTCGATGAGCATGCTGGAGATGGTCCGTGACCAGGAGGACCGGCTCGCCCACCTGCAGGCCTCCACCCGCCGTCGCAACGACTTCCTCCGCCTGATGAGCCACGAGCTGCGCAATCCCCTGCACGCGATGCTCGGCTTCACCGATCTGTTGGTACTCGAGGGGATGGAACCCCTCGGCCCGGAGCAGCGGGAGCGACTCGAAGCTGTGCGTCACAGCGGGCAACACCTGCTGGGCATCCTCGACGACGTCCGGGAGTACGTGCGCCTGGGCGAACGGCCCGCCGCGGAACTCGGACCCTTCGATCTGGCGAGACTGGCCGACGACGCCGTTCAGATGGTGATGTCGTCGGCCGAGCGAGCGGGTCTGAGCGTGGAGGTCCTCGCGCCCGCCGGTCCCGTGATCGCCGAGGGAGACCGGGAGATGACCCGGCGGGCGCTGTTGAACCTGCTGACCAACGCGATCCGCTTCAACCGGCCCCAGGGCCTCGTGCGGGTCACCACGGGAGCGCAGGGCGCCCAGTGCGGCGTCAGGATCGAGGACAGCGGCATCGGGATCTCGTGGATGGAGCAAGGGCGCGTGTTCGAGCCCTTCGACCGGGGTGGTGCTGCCCCCGGAGCGGGCGGGGGCATGGGACTGACCATCGCCAGACGTCTGGCAGAGCTCCAGGGGGGGAGTATCTCCCTGCGTAGCCGTCCCGGACAGGGGAGCACGTTCACCCTGAGCCTGAACGCTGTTCGTGGTGACGCCCGGTCGCTGGATCCCCTATCTTCGATCTCCACGGCCGCGTTCGAAGTCGGCGCGCGCCGTGATCGGGGAGAGAACTGAGATGCCGCCCGTGCAACGGCTCCTCGTCGTCGACGACAACCCGGACGCCCGCCTGTTGCTCTCCGAGTTGCTGTCGATCTCCGGCTACGAGGTCTCCGCTGTGCCGTCGGGCCGGGAGGCACTCGAGGTACTCGACGGGGTCGACCCTTCGCTGGCGATCCTGGACCTTCAGATGCCGGAGATGGACATCTTCGCGACGTTGGCGGCGATCCGCGAGCGGTGCCCATCCCTTCCTGTGATCGCACTGTCGGGGCATGTGTTGCCCCAGGACGAGTCCAGGATCCAGGCGGCCGGTTTCGACCGCTCGCTGAGCAAGCCGGTCGCGCTCCCCGCTCTGCTGGACGCCGTCCGCGGCATGCTGCCCCCGCCCGAGGGCGCGCCCTGATGCCGGGCGCCTCCGACCGCATCTTCCTGGTCTTCGGTGGCCTGGTCTTGATCCTCGGACTCCTGGGGGTCGCCACCTCCGCCGCGCCGATTCCCCAGCCCGGCCCGCTGGCGCTGCTGCTGATCGCCACCGCCGGCATCGAGGCGTTGATCACCCTCCTGTCCGAGCACCTGGGCCGGCCGGCGGTCGATCGAACCATCCGGATCCTGCTGCTGGCCGCCGTCGCCCTGGCCTGCGCCGGGCTCGGCGACTACCTGCACACTCCGTTGTGGATGCTCTCGGCGATGCCGGTCGTCGCGATGGCCCTGTACTGGCGGGGATCCCGGGCCGCCGTGGCCAGCCTGACCCTCCTCGCCGCCGTCCTGGTGGTCTCGGTGCTGCTGCACCCCGATCAAGACAGCGGTGAGGTGGGCCCGACCGCGGTCTTGCAACTCGCCTTCCGACTCGCATTCCTGTGGGCGTGCGTGCTGCTGCTGAACCTGCTCCTGGACGCCATCCGCCACCACCGGACAAATCGCCAGCGCGAGCTGGCACTCTCCGTGGCCCGCCATCTCCGGCTGGAGGCGATCCTCGCGGCCCTCAGCACAGCCGTGCTGGTGGTCGATCGCAGCGGCTGGATCCGGAGGACCAACCGGGCGATGGAGCTGCTCTCCGGACGGGCGGCGCCAGCGCTGGAAGGTCTTCTGGTCGACGCCGTGATCCACCTGAGCTGGGGGGAGGCCGGGGAACCGCCGCTGGAGCGCGAGGGGCGGAGCGAGATCCCCGTCGACGGCGGCGAGCCGATCCCGGTCGCATACCGCGTGCTCGCGCTGGACGACGGGGACGAGCAGCTGGTGTCTCTCCAGGACCTGCGTTCACAATACGAGGCGCTGAGCGGCATCGCCGAGCAGAGCGAACTGCTCGAGGAACGCGGAGTGACCCAGAGCAGATTCCTGGCGACCATGAGCCATCAGCTGCGGACGCCGATGGACGCGGTGGTCGAGGAGGTCGGCGCCGTGCTGGCCTCCGAACCCCTCTCCTCCCGACAACGCCGCTACCTGGCCGTGGTGCGACGCAATGCCGAACAGCTGTTGCAGCTTGTCGACGACATGTTGCTGATCTGCAAGATCGACGGAGCGCTGGCCGACCCGGTCCTCGATGAGGTCTCAGTGCTGCGCTTGCTCCGGGAAGCGAGCATCCCGCGATCCCCGGATCTGCAGGCCATCGCGGGGGATGGGCAGCTGCCGACTGTGCGTGTCGATCGCCTCTGGATGGACCGGATCTTCGCCGAGATCCTGGATGCCCAGCCCTTCGTCGGGGGACAGCCGGTCCGAGTCGAGCACTCGGTCCTCGGCCAGGTCTACCGGCTCCATGTCCCCTCCCGCCGCGTGGGCGGCGAGGCCTCCGACGAGTTCGTTTTCGGCCCCCACTTTCCCGAACACGAGGGCGTGTCCCCGTTTGCCAACACCCGGCTCGGACTGCTGCTGGCGCAGCTGCAAGCGCGTGCCCTCGGCGGCGACCTGTCCACGGGACCCAACTCCCGGGGTCAGCCCGGCTTCGTCCTCGAACTCCCCGTCGCCGGCGTCCGTTCGTTCTGAATCATCTGCGCAGGGTCCGGCGTCCGCCTCGGGCGCGGGGGCGCACGTTTCGCGTTGCGGGCCGGCCCGGTACACTGTGGGTCGCTGCGGGAGGAGTCCCCATGTCCAGATACCGATCCCTGGCCTGCACCCTGGCCGTGTTGCTGCTGTCCGGCTGCCCCTCGTCCGAACCGACGCGGGTCCCCTCGCCGCCTTCGGTGACCCTGATCCAGCCTGACGATTCCTCCGGAGCGCCCGAGTTCGCCTCGGGGACGGGCATCGAGTTCGTGGCGCGAGTCAGCGACTCCTACGACGCGTACGCGGACCTGCAGGTGGCCTGGATCACGACCTACTCGGACGGCGAGGGCTCGATCACCGACGAACTGGGTGAGAGCGCAGCCGACGCCGAGGGCCTGGCGACGTTGCTGATCAACTCGCTGCCGTCGGCCACCCACTCGGTGACCGTGACCGTCACCGACACCGACAACATGACGGCCAGCGATTCGGTCGACGTGGTGGTACTGGCGGCGGATCTGGCTCCGACCGTGGCCATCGACCAGCCTGCGAACGGCGCGGACTTCATCGAGGGCGACTCGATCACCTTCGTCGCGACCGCGACCGATGACGCCGGCCCCGAGGTCCTGGCGGTGTCCTGGACCTCGAACCTCGACGGCGAGTTCGACAGCTCGCCGGCATCCGATGCGGGCGTCGTGATCGCCGTCACCGATGGGCTGTCAGCGGGTGATCACACCGTCCGGGTGACGGTCACCGATCCGTCGACGCTGACCGACAGCGACGAGATCACGATCCACGTGGCGCCGGCCAACCTGCCCCCGACCGACCCCGTCGTCAGCATCGAGCCGCCGGATCCCACATCGTCGGACGACCTTCTCTGCCTGGCCAGCGGCTCGACCGATCCGGACGGCGACACGGTCACCTACACCTTCGCCTGGCGGCGAGATGGGACGCTGACCGGCATCACCACCAGCGAGGTCGTCGCCGCGGAGACGGCACGCGCGGAGGTCTGGACCTGCCGGGTGACGGCGGACGACGGCAGCCTGAGCAGCGACACCATCGAGGCGGCGGTCACCATCGCCAACTCGCCGGGGGGCTACCTGGGTGTGACCCTGTCGCCGACGCCGGCCTTCGAGATGGACACCCTCGCCTGTACGCCCACCGGCTGGAACGACGCCGACGGCGATCCCGAGGGCGCGTTCTTCGAGTTCTGGGTCGGCGGCATCATCGTCCAGGACGGCGCGCTCGACACCCTGACGGGCCTGGACTTCGACAAGCACGACACGGTCGAGTGTGCGGTCTACGGCGACGACGGGACGGAGCTGGGGTTGCCCGTGGTCAGCAACGCGGTGACCATCTCCAACACGCCACCGACCGCGCCGGGGCTGTCGATATCGCCCGCCGCCCCCGGGGTGCTGGACGACCTGACTTGCCACGTGGACGTGGATTCGGACGACGACGACCCCGCGGACACCGTGACCTACGGCTTCGCGTGGTTGCGCGACGGGATCGTCACCAACCACCAGACCGACACCGTCCCGTCGGCGGACACGACCCTGGGCGAATCCTGGACGTGCCGCGTCACGCCGAGCGACGGTGAAGATATCGGAGCGGTGGGCGAGGTGAGCGTCGACGTCCTGCCGGAGCCCGGAGACGTCGTGATCACCGAGGTGATGGTCGCCCCGTTCATGGTGGACGACGCGGTGGGCGAGTGGATCGAGCTCTACAACGCCTCGAGTTCGTCCATCGCCTTCGATGGCTGGGAGCTCGCGGACACGGCCGGCCAGGGGCACACCATCGCATCGGGTGGTGGGCTCGTGCTGGCCCCTGGAGACCGAGCGGTGCTCGGCAACAACGCCAACCAGGTCACCAACGGCGACGTGCCGGTGGACTACCAGTACACGGGCTTCGATCTGGAGAACGCCGCCGACGAGATCGTGGTCTCGTTCGCAGGCGTAGAGATCGACAGGGTCGAGTACGACACGGCCGTCGGCTGGCCCGACCTCTGGGGACAGTCGATGAGCCTTGATCCGGCGGCTCTGGACCACCTGAGCAACGACGATCCCGCCAGCTGGTGTGGCGCCACCAGCTTGATCGACGTGGGTGACGACTTCGGCACACCGGGCATGGCCAACGACGACTGTGCCTGCTTCGACAGCGACGACGACGGCGACGGCTTCGGGGACGATCCGAGCTGCTCCGAACAGGACTGCGACGACGCGGACTGGCAGATCTATCCCCACGCCGACGAGAGCTGCAACGGGGAGGATGACGACTGCGACGGCTGGATCGACGAGTTGCCCGACTACGATCTGGACGGCTTCGACGAGTGCGACGACTGTGACAACTGGGACTACACGATCCACCCGGATGCCGAGGATCTCTGCGACGGTATCGACAACGACTGCGACGGTGTGGACGGCAACGACGACGAGGCCGACGTCTACGAGCCCAACGACTCCCGCGCCACCGCGTTCACGCTCTACAACAACGGCGCGGGCCCGTTCAACTGTCCCACCGGATCGGCGACGGTCGAGTTCGCCTCCATCGAGAGCGTCGGCGACGAGGACTGGTTTGCCATCTACCAGAGCGACGGCTGGGATGTATTCGATTGGTGCGTGAGCCCGGGATTCCAGATCGACGTGGCCCTGGACGAACCGGCCAACATGAGCCTCTACGTGGAGCTCTACCGCGGCAATACCTGGGTCGGCGGCGGTCCCGGTACGACCTTCATCACCTATTCGGGTGACGGCTTGACCAACGACGCGGACTGGTACTACATGAGGGTGGTTCGCGAGAATGGCACTCCCGATGCCTGCGAATACTACGAACTCCAGGTAAACTCGACCCCTTGATCGCCCGACTCCTCGACGGCGGCTCGCCTTGACCCTGGCCCCGGTACGCGGGAACATGGAGGCCGACCCGAGGGAACGGGGAACTGGGAGTACACATGTCGGCGGAGAAGCGGCGTGACGAACGTCATGCGATGCGCGTGCGGATGGACTACCGAAATCGGGGAGGGGGGGACTTCCTCTTCGAATACACCATGAACATCTCCAAGGGCGGGATCTTCATCGAGACCAAGGATCCGCTGCCCATCGGGACGGGGGTCGAGATGCGCTTCCAGCCCCCGGGCCTCGATGAGGTGCTCGACGTGAGCGGACGGGTCGTGTGGGTCAACGAGTTCCGCGCGGACTCGGACGACAATCCGAATCCCGGCATGGGTATCCAGTTCGAAGGTCTGGACGATGGGACCCGTGATCTACTGACCGAGATCGTCCGGACCATCGCCTACCTACCCGAATAGCCCTCCCCCCACCTCACCGATCAGATCGACGTCGCCGTGGCCCGTGATCCGGACCTCGACGATCTCCCCCGGATCCACATCTCCCGAATCGAGGATCACCTGGCCATCCACCTCGGGCGCCTGATGGCGGGTGCGCCCCACCAGCAGTGGGCCTTCGACCATGCCCTCGACGAGCACGGTCTGGGTCGTGCCGACCAGAGCCGCGGCCTGCTCTCGGTGGATCCGGGCCTGGAGCGACAGCAGGGCGTCCAGACGCTCGGTGCGGAGCTCCGTGGGCACCTGATCGGGCAATGTCGCGGCCGGCGTCCCCTCCTCGGGGCTGAAGGCGAACGCACCCATACGCTCGAAGCGGGACTCGCCGACGAAGTCCATCAGGCGCTGGAACGCCGCGTCGGTCTCGCCCGGAAACCCCACCAGCAGCGTCGTACGGATCGCCACATCGCGGATGCCGGTCCGTAGCCGCTCGACGAGGCTGCGAACCGTGTCCTCCGAGGTTCCGCGGGCCATCCCGCGCAGGACCTGGTCGTCCACGTGCTGCAGGGGGACATCCACGTAGGGACAGACCTGATCGGCCCCGTCGATGATCTGGATCAGCCGATCGGAGAAACGCGCCGGGTAGGCATACAGAAGCCGAATCCAGGCCAGATCGGGGATCGGGTCGAGGGCGGCCAGCAGGTCGGCCAGCCGCTCGTTCCCCGGCCGGTCGCGGCCGAATCCGGTGGTGTCCTGCCCCAGCAGGTTGATCTCCTTGACCCCTGCGGCGACCAGCGCCCGCGCCTCGTCGACCACGTCCGCCACCGTTCGGCTCCTGAGCGGCCCGCGCAGCGCAGGGATCACACAGAACGAGCATCGCTGGGAGCAGCCCTCGGCGATCTTGAGGTAAGCACTGGGCCCCCGATCCAGCGTCGCGCGCAGCGCGCCGTCGAGGGGCGCCCGGTCCGGATCTGGCAACTGCACAGCCTGCGGCCGCAATCCCAGACAGGCCTCCACGATGCCATCGACACCCCCGGTCCCCACGAAGACGTCCACCTCCGGGAGCAACTCCCTCAGCTCGTCTCCATACCGCTGGGCCAGGCAGCCCACCACGACCAGCCGCTCGCAGTGGCCGTCGGCCCGGTGCTGTGCGAGTTCGAGGATGGTGTCCACAGACTCGCTGGTGGCGTCCTCGATGAAGGTGCATGTGTTGACCAGCAACACCTGCGCCCCGGCGGCCTCCTCGACGATGCCGACGCCTGCTCCCACCAGCCGGGCGGCCATCACCTCGCTGTCGACGAGGTTCTTGGCGCAGCCCAGGGAGGTCAGATGAACGGTCGGCCGCGATCCGGTAGACATGTCGGGGTTGTAGTGGCTCGCGCGCGGGAACGCAACGGAGAAGCCAGCACTAGTTGTACGGCATGATCTCGACCCCTTCGGGGGGGGTGAAGCTGAAATGCTCGTCGGCCAGCTCGGGGTTGGCCACCGGATCGATCATCCGGGTGACCGTGCGAGTGCCGATGCCGTCCTCGATCGTGACCTCGATGATGGTGCTATCCGCCGCCGCGACGGCGACCCATACACGGCGCACTCCCGGCATCTCCTGGCGGGGTACGAGGAGCAATCGGATCTGGTCGGGAGTGGCCACATCCGGCTGCAGGGTCACGTCGAAATCCGCGCGCACGTCCTCGAGTCCAATGACGAAGCCGAACAGACGCGCCTGGGCTGCCGTGTCCAGTTCCTTCATCAGAAACGCCCGCTTGTCGTCGGGGTGGTAGACCCACAGATTGGCCCCGTCGGAGATGAACTGCCGTGCGGTGGGCTCGGCGTAGTCCCAACGCATCATCGCCGGACGCTTGATCTCCAGCGTGCCCTTCTGGACGAAGGTCTCGCCACTCGGGTAGTGGCTCTCCTGCTCGAACCCGCAGCGCAGGCTCTGAATGTCCTTGTAGTGCTCCCCGACGCCAGCGAGAACGCGGTCGACGCCGGTCTCGCCCTCCCCCGACGCTGCGCTCAGCACGCCCAGAAGAAGCATCGTCACGATCACGCCGGTCGTCAGTGCCCTCATCCACCGTCCTCCAGAATTCTCATGCGTCCGCACCGAAGGGCTGGACGAACACTTCCCGCGGCTTGACGCCGTCGGCGGGCCCGACCACGCCGTCGACCTCCATCCGTTCGACGATCCTCGCCGCGCGGTTGTAGCCGATCTTCAGTCGCCGCTGGAGCATCGACGTGCTCGCCTTGCGGGTCTCGGCCACGATCGCTACCGCCCGGTCGTAGTACTCGTCGTACTCCTCTGCTCCCTGGTCGTCGTCCCCGTCTCCGTTGACCGCCGCCTCGAGCACGTTGTCCAGATAACAGGGCTCAGCCTGCTCCCGCAGGGCGGCGCAGGCACGGCCGATCTCGTCGACCGTCACCAGCGGTGCGTGGCAGCGCTGCACGGTCGACGTGCCGGGTTTGAGCATCAGCATGTCGCCTGCGCCCAGCAGGTGCTCGGCACCGTTGGCGTCCAGCACGGTGCGGCTGTCGACCTTGCTGCTGACCTTGAACGACATCCGCGCGGGGAAGTTGGCCTTGATCAGCCCTGTGATCACATCCACCGACGGTCGCTGGGTCGCGATCATCAGGTGGATCCCCGCCGCGCGGGCCATCTGTGCCAGCCGGACGATGCCGTCCTCGACGTCCTTGCGGGCGACCATCATCAGGTCCGCCAGCTCGTCGATCACGATCACGATGTAGGGCAACTTCTCGGGGCGACCGGCGAACGGCACGGCCGGATCGTCGGGGTCCCAGGGCAGGCCTGCGTCGCCCTCACGGTCGAAGGCCTGCTGCGCCTTCTCGATGGCCTGATTGGCCCCGACCACGTTGCGCTTCTTGAGAAAGCGCAGCATCTCGTAGCGCCGGGTCATCTCCCCCACCGCCCAGCGCAGCGCCGCCGCGGCCCGCCGCGGATCGGTCACCACCGGGAGCAACAGGTGGGGAATGTGCTCGTAGACCGCGAACTCGATCATCTTCGGATCGATCATGATCATCCGCACCTCGTCCGGGGTGCGGCTGAGCAAGAGACTCATGAGCATCGAGTTGACGGCCACCGACTTGCCGGAGCCGGTCGTGCCCGCGATGAGCAGATGGGGCATCTTGGCCAGATCGGCCATGGTCGGCTTGCCGACGATGTCCTTGCCCAGCGCAATCGGCAGCGCGCGGCCGTCGATGGCCGCGGCGTCCTGGGCCAGTACCTCGCGCAGGTACACGGTCTGGCGCTTGCGGTTGGGAACCTCCACCCCCACGACACCCTTGCCAGGCAGCGGCGCCACGATCCGGACTCTCACCGCCTTGAGGGCCATCGACAGGTCGTCGCTGAGCCCCTGGATGCGGGAGATCTTGACGCCCGGCGCGGGCTCGAACTCGTACATGGTGATCACGGGACCGGGATGGATCTCCACCACCCTCCCCGTAACTCCGTAGTCCGCGAGTTTTTTCTCCAGCAGACGGGCGTTGCGGTGTAACTCCTCCTCGGAGTAGTCCGCTCGCTCGACGGGGACCGGGTCCAGCAGCGAGAGCTGGGGGACACGGAACCGCACGTCCCGGGACCAGCCCCGGAGGCTGTCCACGTCGTCCCTCGGCTGGGACTGCAGGTGCTCACTCTCGACGATCTTGGGCCGGTCCGCTTGGGCCTTCTCGACTGGCGGGATGGTGGCGGCCTCCCCCGTGGTCTCGATCTCGACCGCGGCCGATACCCCCTCGGGGGTCGTGAGGTCCACGCCGCTCTGCCCGGCGCTATCCAGCGAATCGAGTTCCTCGAGGCTCTCCACATCCTGGGAGTCGAGTCCCTCGTTGTTCACGATGGGCGGCATGTCCGGCTGCGCTTCATGCACCGCCCGAAGCACGCTCGACTGACCTTCGGTGGCGAGTTCCTCGTCGAGGCTGGTCTCTGCGACCGCGGACGCCCGCTCGGCCCGGCGCGCCTCTCGTTCGGCCCGGCGCGCCTCTCGCTGCCGCCGACGAGCCTCGCGCCAGTCCCGCCACGCGCCACCGAGGGCACGGCTTGCCACCCCTGCTTGCTGGGAGGCCACATCGCCCGCGACCTTGGAACTCGCCAGCGTCCGCTTGCCGAACCAGCCCGCGACCCGGCGCGCGACCGCCAGAATGTCCATCATCGAGATATCCTGGGCGAACTGCAGGGTGATCAGCAGCCCGCAGATCGCCACGATCAGCGCGCCGACCTGGCCCAGCAGGCTCGCCATCCAACCCGCGAGGATGCCCCCCAGCGCGCCACCCGTCAGCAACGGCTCGCCGCGGAACTGGACGGTCCCGATCATCAACTGCGCGAGCACGGCGACCAGCACGACCACCGACAACAAGCCCAGGATCTCGGTGGTCCGGACCGGGAAACGGCGACGCACCAGCAACCGTCCTCCGAACACCATCGAGACCGTCGCGGCCACGAAGCTCGTGGCCCCCAGCAGCTGGAACAGGTAGTCGGAGAGGGTGGCGCCGAACGGACCGATCCAGTTGCGGACCGGCTGGGTGCTCGTCGTGTTCAGGGAGGGGTCGCTGGGGTGGTAGCTGACCAGCGCCAGCGCCAGAAGGATGCCCAGCGCGATCAGGACAATCCCGCCACACTCGCGCAGGTGCCTGCGGAGCCGGGGCTCCTCCGGATCATTGCTGACGGACCCTCTTCGGGTCTTGCTGCGCCTCCTGGTCACATCTACTTCCTCTCGACCCGTGACAGGCGCCACGTCCAGGCCGATACTGCTGCAGCTACCGCTAGATAATTCCAGCTACATCGTAGGACGCGTACGCGCTGAGTGTCAATACAGACGCCGATTTACCACCGCCGCCGGGGTCCAAAAAAAGCCGCCCCCGGTCCCGGCGCCTTTCGCCCTGTTAGAACGCGCGAGCTCACCTGCTCATTCATCGCCATGGCGAACACGCCACTCCGGAGAGCAGCGGTGGATGGAATCAGGGGGCGAGGATCAACGGTGGGAGAGTGCGCGAAGGCGCTGTCCGTCATCGTCCAGGGCGTAGCGGTCCCGGCAACGGGCGCAGCTGCCCTGACCCCGGTCGTCCAGGTCCAGGCGATCGCCACAGCGGCAGACCCAGCCCAGCCGCCGGGCAGGTACACCGACCATCAGAGCGTGGGGGAGCACGTCTGCGGTCACGACTGCACCAGCGCCGACGGTGGCGAACTCGCCGATCGTGGTACCGCAGACCACCGTCGCGTTGGCCCCCACCGAGGCCCCGCGCCGGACGGTGGTCGTCTCGAATTCCTGCTTGCGTTCCACGCTGGCCCGGGGTGTCCGGACGTTGGTGAACACCATCGACGGCCCCAGGAAGACGTCGTTCTCCACGAACACCCCAGCGTACACCGACACGTTGTTCTGGACATGAACGCCATCGCCGAGCACCGCGCCGGGGCCCACGTATACGTTCTGTCCCAGCACGCACGCCGCACCGATACGGGCTCCGGTCTGCACGTGGCAGAAATGCCAGATCCGGGTTCCTGCGCCGATCTCGACGCCCTCGTCCACGACGGCGGTCGGGTGGGCAACGTAGCTCATGAAGGGAGTACTCGCGGCGGGACTCCCGCGGGACGCGCGCCCCGCGGAGTCATCAGAAACCGAACTCGATGCCGATACCGATCTCGTGGTCGGTGAAGGTCGGATCGACGCCAGCGTCCGACGCCACGATCGACCACAGCCCGTACTGCGCACCGATCTTGAAGAACTCGGTGATCTGGAAATCCACGCCGAGGCGGGCGCGGATCTCATGGTCCGAACGGTCGATGTCACCCGCGATCTGGCGGTAGTAGTAGGCAATCTCCGCCCGCGGAAGGACAAAGCCGGCGATCTGCCCCTCGTACCGCACGTACGGGGAGGTGGTGATGTAGTAGTTCGAGAAGTACAGGTAGCGGAAGTCCCTGAGGAATCCCACCGTGATCCGCTGGGTCATCAGCGGCGTCCAGTGGAGCTGAATCTTGCCCAGGATGCCGTCGCTACCGTTGAGGTTGTCGTCCGGGGCCGCGGGGCTGTCGGGGAAATAGGCGTTTCCGTACCCGATCATGCCCTGCAGCGCGATCTGGCGGCTGAACTTCCCCTGGATCCCAAACCAGACCCGCCAGTGGTCGGAGTCGTACTGACTCAGGCTGGCCAGGGCCGGGTCGGCGTTGTCGGAAGTCACCAGATCGGCAAAGGTCGGATCCCACATCACATGGCCGAAGTCGGCATCCAGCAGGAGCTGGGTCTTGGGGAAGAACCGCCATGCAGCGTGTAGGGTTCCGTAGAAGTCGAACGCCTGGCCGTACACGATCCGGCCGGCGGCGGCGCCGATGCCCTGGGTATTCGCACCGGTGTAGCGCCCCAGATCGAAGTGGAACAGCCCGCGGATGCGCAGTGAGCTACCCGGCCGCCCCTCGACACCGATCTGGAAGTCGTTGGTCAGCCGATCCATCAGCGAATAGCGATGGAACACGCGCTCCTGGTTGTCGAACTCCCGGGACAACCGTTGGAGGTCATCGGAGACGATAAACGAAAACGGGCTCTTGGGCCGGGTCATCAAGCTCAGACCCAGCCTGTAGTTCACGTAGATGTCCAGGTCCTTGTGCCCCACCGGATCGGCCGCATGGTCCACGAAGGCGCCCAGGTACTTCTTGAGCAGGTACTCGCCGTAGATATTGAAGGTGGCGTCGTCGGACCGCAGCAGATAGCGCAGGTGCGGCTGCAGGGCCAGGGTGAAGTCGTGCTCGGGATTGGCCTCGGTCCGGTAGACGTTGCTCTGGTAGGCACCGACGAAGCGCAATCCCGGCTGCAGGCGTCCGTTGGCGCCAACCCGGAATCCACTGTCGGCCGAAGCAGCGTTTGCCCTCGAGAAGCCGTCGGCATGTGCGGTGCCCGCCAGCGCGAACGAGATCAGCAATGCCGCGCACGCGACGAGCTGAACCGATGGTGTTTGCGCCTTCATACCGCCTCTTCTACAGCTTCCCGTCGCGCTCGTTCCCAACGCCAGCGGTGCACTCTACACCCTTCACCGCAGTTCGCACAGTACACTCCATCCAAGGGCTTCGGGGCTTCCCCCGCGTTTCCGGTTCACATGTACCGGTCCTGGCCGCCGCCCCTGTCTGTTGTGTTGTCAGTCGTTTCCCCGAGTCTCCTCCATGATCGTCCGCGGGATCAGGTGAAGGGAGACTCCTCTGGTGGCCTCGTATACCCGGACGGGTCCGACTCGTACTGTCCCTCGTCATCGAGGTCGTCGGGGGTTGTCTTCGACCATCGTCCCCGGCCAGCGTATGACACGCCCACCTCGGGAACACAGGCATCTGCCTCGGCGATCAGTTGCTGCGCCTGGCCCCGCGCCATGTCTATCTTCTGGAACTCGTGGGCGGCCAGGTCGTTGTTCTCTCGCGCCAAGGCCTCCTGCATCGCCAGATCGGCGTCTTCGACGACCTTGAGCAGCGCCTTGAGGCCGGCCAGTTTCTCGTTCAAGCAGTTGAGGAGAAGGACCTCTTTGTCCTTCTGCGCCACCCCGACCATCTTGAGAACCTTGCGTACCGCGTCCTTGACCTCGGTGACCGTGTCCTCGGAATAGTCCAGGCGCTGCCTCGGCGTCAGCTCGTTGTAGGGGACGGATTCCTCGTCGGCAGCCCGAGCGCGCGTGGCCATCGAAGCCGGCAGCAACAGGGGGATTGCAACGAGAATCAGGGCCAGTGACTGGGGGAACTTTTGCCAGACGTTCATCGTCTGCCTCCTCGCGGCAGCCAGACAGCCGCCCAACCTACGGATGGGCGGTTCGACTGTCAAGCCGCGCGCCAACGGAAGTCCATCCAGTATAACCGATGGTCGGTCGCACTGGTTGAATCTTCACCCCGCCAGAACGCCACCGGGCGCCACGCACGGGCGCCCGGTTTCGGCGCAGATCACCCCTCCGATCAACTCGAGAAGAAGTTGAACGGATAGGTGATCTCAAACTCGTCTTCCTGCTCCGGGAACGACCAGCGCTTGACCCGTCGGACGATGCAGTCCGCGAGCGCCTGACTCCCAGTCGAGTTGTCTTCTACCTGGACTCCGGACACCGAGCCATCCGGATTGACCGTCCAGATCACCTCGACCTTGCCGGCCAGTTCGGGGTTTGTCTTCAACTGCTCCTCGTAGCAGGCCTTGATCTGGCCCTTCTTGCGGCCGACGTACTTCTTGACGGAGTTCATGTCACCCACGTCGCCGAAGCTGACTTCCAACGCTCCGCCCACGCTCGCCTTGACCTCGGTCTGCTGCTTGGAACCGCCACCCACGGGGCCACCGCCACCGCTGCCGGCCATGTCCTTGATCGATCCCAGATCCCCGCTTCCGCCGCCGCCAGTGCGCAGGGTGCTGTCTTCGCCACGCCGCGCCACGCGGATGCCATCGGCGCTTGCCAGGGCCCGATCGAGGTTGCTCTCGAGTTCGCCGCCGTCAGCGAGCAGATCCGCCACAGCGTCCTGGTTGCCCGTCTCACCGGTGGTACCGATCAGGGCTGCGAGCCCCTGCTGCATCATCTCCGCCCGCCGCTGCTCCCGCAGATCCTCGGCTGACACCTGTTCCTCTTCGGCACCCGCGCCGTCGTTCTCGGATTCCTCGCCGGAACCCTCGCTCGGGTCGTCCTCCTCCTTCGTCGCGACCTCCTCCTCGCCCAGGGCATCTTCGTCCTCGACTTCGTCCTCGTTGAGCAGGTTCTTCAAGGCGTCCTCATCGAAGAACGCCTGGGTGAACCGCTCGGGGATGTCGTCGATGCTCACCTTCCCCGGGGGGGGCTGGGAGTCGATGTAGATGTAGGCCGCCGTGTTGACGACGCAGGAGAAGAAGAAGAAGCCCCAGTACACCCAGTCGACCTGGGAGAGGCTGAACGGACTGAAGGTGACGGCGACACGCTTGGGCTCAGGCGGTGCCTGAACGAACTGGAACAGGATCGTGACCGGGCCCACCTGGACCTTGCCTCGATTCTGCTCGGTGAGCGGAAGCCAGTATCCGTCGCCCCGGCGCTTGGCCACGTTGCCCTTGAGCTTGCCGAGGGGCTGCACTGCATTGTTCACCGACACCTTGCCCTGCATCTTGTCGGTGAAGACGAGGGCATACTGGCCGGCTTTTGCCGAGAACAATCGATGCTGCTTCGGAAGGAAAGAGGGAGGCAACACGAAGGTGTTCTTCGTGGACTCTCCCACGGTCACGGTATCCCCGGACCGGATCAACCGCTCATCGAGGATCTTCCCCCCCTGGATGATCCCGATGCGGAGGACCTTGTGCGCTGGCCTAGACTTGGAGCCCATCAGCGATCCTCAGAGAACTTTCGCGCCCGCTTCATGCCGGCTTTCTCGTCCGTCGTTCAGGTCGGCGCTGATTCGCCGGTCGTACCCCGGTTCGAGCTACGAACCCTTCTATCGTAACATGCTATCGGACGACGCGCGCTCTTCTGGACCCCCTTCACTCGCCTTCCTTGAAGACGACGAACTTGAACTCGCCAAACTGCGCCTGGCCAGCCGTGTACATCACCTCGCGCAGAAGGGAGAATCTCATGGTCTTGTCGCACTGCAGCAGCAGTCGTCCCTTGAACGGCTGGCTGGGGTTGCGCGCCGCCACAGCCTTCGCGTCGTCGGCCTTCTCCTGCAGTGTGTCGTACAGCGGAGTGATCATCGTGCCGCGCTTGTACTCGTCGGCTACCGCCGAGTCGCGGACGTCGATCACCTTGACCCCGTCCACCGAGATGCTGCTGCGGGAGACCACCACGTTGACCGAAACCTCCGGCTCTTTTTTCGCGGAGGAGATCGGAAGCTGCAGGTCACCTTCCGGATTGACCTGGATATCTTCGACAGAATAGCTCTTGAGCAGGAAGACCAGGATGATGGTCATCATGTCCATCAGGGACGTGATCGACAGACCACCTTCCTCAGCGGCCCTCTTCCTGCTCTTGGCGCGGAGCTCAGCTACATTGGGCATGGTCGGCTCCTACTGGGCGCCACCGGCGATGACGACGAAGGGGAACAGCAGCTCCCGCTTCTCGGCACCCTCCGGCATGTGATCCCGGGTCGCGTCCATGGTGTACACGATGTTCTCGTAGACGACCTCGGACTCGGGGATCAGGATGACGTTTTGCTCGTCCGGATATTCGGCCTTGACCTTCACGAGCAGGTCCGTCAGCGCCGAGAAGTTGTGGCACGGCGTGTAGTCCGCCCCGGTGCAATTGCTGTCCAGCCCACGGCAGTACAGGCTCTCGCAGTACGCGGTATCCGAGGTCAGCTTGATCGTGGGCTCCCGCTCCACCGCCTGGGCCACGTCGGTGATCTGCCCCACCTCTTCGTCCGTACCGGTCGAGAGGATGGCGGCGTTCCCACCCACGATGAATCCGCGGTCGGTGACGGCCACGGTCAGCATCAGCGGCGGCTTGGGGTCGATCTGGTCGGTCGTGGCCTTCGGCGCACCGATGGCCGGCAGCGAACTGTCGATCACCGCCAGATGGACGAACTGGACCGTCAACAACAGGAACGGAATCAAGATCGTGACCAGGTTCATGATCGGCACCAGGTTGGGTGGCTCGATCTTGTCCTGGACCGCACTCTTCTTGCGCCCGACAGCGCTCATGTCCTTCTCCCTTCCCAGCCTGGATCCCACTCACTCATGGCGAGCGCGGCCCGGCAGGAATGCGGGTAGGTCGCGTCGGCTCGGAGACCGCTAGGCCTCACCTTCCTTCAGCGAGCCACGCTGGCGTGCGCTGAGGAGGTTGACCAGCTTCACCGAGTACTGGTCGATATCGTCGATCACCTTGGTCGTGCGGTTCTGGATGATCGAGTGGAAGACCATGGTCGGGATGGCCACGATCAGACCGAACTCGGTGGTGTACATGGCGATGGAGATACCAGACGCCAACAGCGCCTGCTTCTGCTCGGCCGAGGCCGCACCGACCGCCTTGAACGCCTGGATCAGGCCGGAGATGGTCCCCAGCAGACCCGTCAGGGTGGCGACGTTGGCCCACATGCCCAGCATCGGCGTGCGCTTGGTCAGCAGCGGCATCACCTCGAGCGTGGCCTCGTCGACCGCGTTCTGGATCTCCAGCGTGCTGCGGTTGGCGCGCGTCAGGCCGGCCTTGAGCACGCGGCTCAGGGCAGCGTTGGCTTCCGCGTTGCACAACTTGATCGCGCGGTCGATGTTGTTGGCCATCACCAGCTTCTGGATCTGGGCCATGAACGCCGCGCCGTTCAGGTTGTAGCGGAAGAAGACGAAGTAGAACCGTTCGATGATCGTGGCCAGTGCGATGACCCACACGGCCAGGATGCCGTACATGAACGGTCCACCCTTGGTAAAGAACTCGACGATGTGGCCCATTCCGTAGCCCTCCTACAGATACCGGTTTTTGTATGCGTCCCGGTCCAGCGGCGGGGTGCCCGCCATCTGCGTTGTAGCGCGTTCGTCCTTGCGGTCAGAAAGGTTCGTTTTCGACGGACTCGACGATTTTGGGGATGAAGCTCTTGCTGAGCTGAAGCGTCACCTCGTCCTTAACGTCCTGCCGGTTCACAATGTACGTCACCTGCGGCTTTTGAACGGTCCCTTCGACCTGTTCAGCCTCTTCTATGACGATTTTTTTACGTTGCTGTGCCAGTGCGGGAGCGGCGACGGCCACGGCGAGCAGGCCAACCGCGATCAGCGTGATCATGCGGCGCGCAGCGTCAAAAGCCATTGAAATCACTCCTGTTTCCGTCACAGATTCGCTCCGAGTGAACCGCATTATAGGGGAACTGCTGTTCCCGGTCCAACCATGCGCTCGCGATTCGTCTCCTGGCGCTCTGAACCATCCAACGTCCAACGCCCGCAGGCGGTTTCTCGCCCGGCACAACGGCCGGTTTTCTTGACCGAACCTTGACCCGCTCGGCGGATCAACCCGCCCCCTCACCTGCCGCTGGCGAGTCGGCGGCCGGCGCCTCCTCGGCCGGGGGCTCCGCCGGGGGCGCGTCCTCGCTGCCGCCGCCTTCCGTCGGCGGAGAATCACCGCCGCCGCCGTCGGGTTCACCCGTGCCGGCCTCGTCGCCTGCACCGCTCACCGCCTCGGCGGCCCGCGCCGCAGCCTCTTCGGCCGCCTTGCGGGCCTCCTCGGCGGCGCGCTCCTGCTCCTTGATCCGCTTCTGCTCGTCCTTCTCCTGGCGGCGCCGCTCCCTCTCGAGCCGGCGCTCTTCGCGGCCCTGGCTCTTCTCCACCTCTTCGATGTAGGTGTAGATCGGGTCGTCCTCGGCCAGTCCTGGCGACATCCTGAGCAACTCGTTGTAGGCGTCGAGGGCCTTGGGCCAGTCCCGGTAGTGGTCCCCGTAGAGCACCGCCAGGTTGTACTGGGCGTCGGTGTTCCCCGGATCGGTGGCAAGCACCTGCTCGAACTCGGCCTTGGCGCCATCGAGGTCGCCGGTACCACGCTTGGCGATTCCCAGCGCCAATCGCGCGCCGATATGGTTCTTGTTCTGGATCACCGCGCGTTGCACCAGCAGCTTCGCGCCCTCGAAGTCGAGGTTGAAGATGCGGATGTTGGCCAGGTTGACCAGCGTCTGGACGTGGTTGGGGTCCTGCTCGAGGGCGGCGTTGAACGCCTGCTCGGCCTCGAACTCCAGCCCCATCTGCCGGTAGATCATGCCCATGTTGCAGTGGACGATCGGATCGGACCTTGCGGCTTCGTTCGCCTGCTGTGCCTTGAGCAACGCGAACTGGGCGAGCTTCGGCTCCCCCTGACGCATGTAGGTCAACGCCAGCAAGACATACGCACCCACGGACGTCGAGTTGATCACCAGGATGTCCTGGATCGCGCGCACGATGCTGTCGGGGTTCTCCCCCTGCTCGAACGAGTAGCGCACCGAACCGAGCATGCACTCGGTGTTCTTCGGGTCGTGGCGCGTGCACTGGCTGTAGGCGTCCATCGCCGCACCCGTGCGGTTCTCTTTTTCGTACGCCGTCCCCAGGGCGACCCAGGCGTCCCCGAGCCCGGGCTGCAGGCGCGTTGCCTCTTCCAGCGACTTGATCGCCTTGGTGGTGTTCCGGCCCTCGAGGTGGGCCAGGCCCAGGTTGTAGTGCGCCTCGGCCCAGTCGGGCATCATCTGCGCCACCTGGTCGAAGCGGTCGATGGCGGTCGGGACCTGGGGGGGCCGCACGCTCAGGGCCAGCAGGCCCTCGTTGAACATGCCCTGGGCGCGCTCCCCTCTGGACAGCTGGGGAGGCGCCTCGACCACGCCCTCGCCGGTTTCCTCCCCGGTCTCGGTGGTCGCGGTCCCATCCTCGCCGGTGGACGTGTCCGTCGTCTCGGTCTCGGTGGCGGTCTCGGTGCCGGTCTCGTCGGCCGTCTGTTCACCGGATGTGGTGGGGTCGACGGCACGGTTGCAGTTCTGGACCCCGCCCAGGAACGGCAGCACGGCCAGGATCCCGACCCAGGCGGCGTGACGGCGGATCATGAGGTCTCCTCCGCAGGCGCCACCGCAGGCGAGGGGCTGGCCTCGTACGGCGCGTTGTCGTACTGCACCCGATCCGGCTTGAGCAGCGGGTAGGTGTTGGGGTCGGTCTTGTGCAGCGCCTCGCGGGCACGCTCGACCCAGGGCGAGTTCTGCTTGAGCTCTGCGGCCTTGGCCAGCACCAGCTCGTACAGCTTGACGACCTCGATCTCGTAGGCCTCCGCCAGCTGGATCTTCTGATCGTCGAGGAGTTCCTCGGAGTCGGCCAGGCTGTCCTCGGTCTTCGGCCCGAAGATCTTGCGGTTGTAGGGCGGCGTCCAGGCGTAGATCATCTCGACGTACAGCTGCACCACGTCCGCCTTGATGTAGAGGCTGGCCATGATGTAGTCGAAGTGGGAGTAGGTGGCCATGAAGGCGTTGGCCTGAACCTGGATCGCCTTGAACCCCGCCTGCTTCTCCTCGAGGACGGGCTTCAGCTCCTCCGCGTCCCAGGTGTTGGGCAGCTTGATCTCCGAGTAGGCGTCCACGGCTGCCTGCAGCTCGGGGAAGGCCACCTCGGCGGCCGCGGCCACCGCCGGCCGGGTGAGCTGGCCGCCCGAGGCCACGGTGGCGTGGTACTGGGACAACAACCGCTCCTTGGTGGCGGTCTCCTGGCGCATGTTGCCCTGGTCTGCGTAGATCTGCGCCTGCTTGATCAGCGCCTCCATCGTCCGGTTGGCGTCCTCCTGCCCGAACCGGTCGATGTAATCGCCGTAAGCCTTCAAGGCCTTCTTGGGGAATCCGCCATCGCGGTAGGCCTCGGCGGCGCGCCAGTAGGCCTCGTTCGCGTCCTTCACCTCGAAGTCGTTGGCGTACTTGAGGTAGTGCCGGGCCGCGTCGTCGTAGCGCTTGAGTCCCAGGCTGAGGAAGGCGGACTGCCAGTGGGCGTCGGCCGCTTTTTCGTAGTCCGGGTGCAGGCGCGCGACCTGGGTGTAGTAGCCGATGGCCCGGTTGAGCTCCATCGTGCGTTCGTACTGCCCAGCGATCCGGAAGAAGATGGCCGGGGCCTTGTCGTGCTCCGGGTACACGTCGAGGAACTCCTCGTACAGACGGTTGGAGTTGACCGTGTCACCGCCGTTCTCGTACTGGCGGGCGGCGTTGTACAGCGAGGTGGCTGCCTCGTCGCTCAACGGGTACTCGCGGTAGAAGGTCTCGAAGCGCTCACCGGACTGCTTGAACGCCTCGATGTCGCCGCTCTCGCCGGCCTTCATCGCCAGCATGAACTGGGCGTCTTCCTTGATCCCCTCGAAGAAGGGAAGACGCTGGTCGTTCCAGTACGCCTCGTCCTCGCCCATCATCCCGACGTTGCGGTACAGGTCGGCCAGCTCGTAGACCTTCTCCAGGTCGCCCATCTGCTTGTAGCTGTCGACCATGTAGCCGGTCGCATACGCAGCGAAGCTCAGGGTCGGCCAGCGGTCGATGATGTCCTGCAAGCGGATGCGGGCCTCGTCCAGCTTGTTGTGGAACAGGTAGATCTCCGCGACGATGAACAGCTTTCGCGGCATGTCCTCGTGCGCCGGTGCGTCGACGTAGAGCTCGTCGACCGCTCCGATGAAATCCTTGCGCAGCGGGCTGATCTCCAGCTCGGCGACCGACTCGGGCTTCTGGCCCGGTGGGATCTCCTGGTTCATCAGCGCCAGCGGGTTGGCCTTGTAGTCCCCCCCGCGGTCCTCCATCAGCCGTTCGTAGGAGAAGGCGAGGGCGTCGAGGGAGTCGCTGCGATGCGACTTGTCCGGGTACTTGTCGAGCTCCTTGTACTCGTGGATCGCCCGCTCGTACTCGGCGGCGAAGTAGTAGCAGTCGGCGATCTGGTACTGGGTCTCGTAGGCGTCAGCCGCGAAGGGGAAGCGGTCCAGGTAGTCCTGGTACGCCACGGCCGCCTTGAGGTACTCCGAGCGCGCCGGCTCGGAACCCGGCACGGCGCCGCTCTCGTTGAACTGCAAGTAGGCCGTACGGTGGTACAGCTTGGCCACGTCCAGCAGCGATTCCTCGATGTACTTGCTCGCGGCGCGCAGGGCGTCCGGATTGCTCTTGTTGGCCTCCCACCAGGGAGTCCCCTCGCGGAACAGCTCCACCAGCTGGGTCCGGATGTCCTGGGCGGCATCCGGGTCCGGATTGTCCTTGATGTAGTGCAGTTGCATCATCTTGTGCAGGAAGTCCGGGTTGTCCGGGCTGTTGGGGAAACGCTCGACGATCCGAGCCAGGGCCTCGATCTCCTCGTCGTAGCGCCCCTGCTGCCACAGGACGTCGTCCACCTGGACCAGCACGTCGTACTCGTACTGCTTGTCGCCGGAGGTGGAGAAGAAGGACTCCGCCCTCAGGATCGGCGGCATCTCCACGTCGTCCGCCTGGTCCACCAGCGAGATGGCCAGGTACTCGATCGACTCGGGCCGCAGCTGGGTAGCCGACTTGCCCTCGGTCAGCTCCATGCTGTCCGAGTGCTCGATCAGCTGGACGAACCGCGGGATCGCCTGGTCCAGGTCGTCCTTGCGGTAGAAGGCCCACGCCAGCTTGTACAGGGAGCGGTCGAACAGGTCCTCGACCCCGGACGCTATCGCCTGCTCGTAGGCCAGGATCGCGTCGTCGAACCGCAGCTCGTCGAAGTAGATCTCCCCCAGCTGGAACCAGCCGTGGGCCGCGTAGCGGCGGCCCGGCAGCGTCGTGACCAGCTCGCGGTAGGTGTTCAACGCCAGGGCGTCGTCCTTCTGCGCGCTCATATCGTCGCCGTACGCATACCCCAACAGGTAGTAGGCGGCGTCCAGATACTCGTAGTCCGGGAAGTCGCGGATCAGCCGCTTGTACTGCGCGATGGCGTTCGCGTAGTCGTACCCCGGCGGCTCGGGCAGCGACTTGATCTCATCCAGTTCGAACAGGTCTTCGAGCTTGTGATACTCCATGCTGTCCACCAGGAACTGGAATTCCATCTCTTCGAGAAAGAGATCGGCCAGGCGGAACATCCGGTGGGCCGTGTAAGGGCTGCGCGGATACTTGGCGATGAACGCCTCGTGCTGCCGGATGGCTTCCAGCCGAAGCTCCTGCTCGATGACCTCGTTCTCCGCGATCTGGGCCTCGTAGCTCGAGCGGATCTTCTGGATCTCCTCGCTGTGGCGGTGGTTCACGATGCGCCTGAATTCATCGCGCATCTCCTCCACGCGATCGCCGAACCGCGCATAGGCCTCGCGGAAGTTGTCCATGTCCGCCTCTGTGGCGGGCAGGATTTCTTCCACCGGGGGGGGGGCAGCGGCCTCCTCCTCGTCGGTCTGAGCCAGGGCGCCCAGCGGCAGCAGGCAGAGGATCGGCAGCCAGTGGAGGAGGCGACTCATTGGATCGTCACCCCCTCGTCGTCGTCCTCTTCCTCGTCGTCGAACTCCAGCAAGCCCTCGTACATGCGCTTGAGCTGCTGGAGCGTGTTGTTCAACTCCTTGCGGATCGAGGCGGTCTCCTCGGTGACGTTCTCCTTCTGGCGCCAGTAGACATCGATGGCGCCCATGTCGGCCTGCATCACCGTGTCGTCGAACAGCCCCTGGACCTGGCGGAAGCTGGTCTCGGCGATGTGCCCCGAAACCGAGCGGCTGTCCCGCTCGTAGCGGTGGGCGTCGTCGGAGTAGACCATCAGCGACCGCTTCTCCTCGTCCAGCAGCTGGGCGATCTGCGCGACCTCCTCGTGCTCCCGGCGGTCCAGGTCGATCAGTAGCGCTTCGCAAAGGGTGCGGAGCCGCCGCAACCTGGCCCGCGAGTCGTCCACCTGAAGAAAGAAGTCTCTGGCGGCGCCGCGGCCCACGTCACCGCGGTAGTCGATCAGCCGCTCGGACAGGCCAGCGATCCCGGCGCGTACGGACTTGCGCTGGTCCATCTCGTTGGACGAGCCCTCATCGACGCTGGCGGCGAGCCTGCGTGGATGCAGATGGTCGTGGGTTCCGGCGATCTCCTCCTGGGCGTCGTACAGCTCCCGACGAACGCCGTCCAGCTCCAGCTTGTGGCCCGCGACCTCGGCGTCGCTCATCCGGCCGACGGCCAGCTCGGTCTTGAGGTACAGCTCGACCCCGGCCAGCCGTGCCAGCGAGTCGTCGATCATGCCCTCGAGCTTGAAGGCCTCGCTGTCGATGGCGCGCGCCGCGGACTCCAGATCCTCCTGGAACTCGGTCCGATCGGTGTACAGCGACGATACCGCCATCACCTGGCTGCCCAGCTCGGCCCGCTCCGTGACGATCTCCCGGACCCCGGCAGCCCGTTCGCCGCCGAGGGCGTCGATCAGGTAGTTGGCCTCGATGAAGACGAGATCACTCTCCATCGACAGGATCCGTGCGTCGAAGCCGTCGATCTCCTGGCGGCGAGCGCGGTACATGGTCATCATCCCGCCGGACTTCTCCGAACGCAGCGCCTCCTCCAAGGAGGCGACCATCTCCTGGCCCGATGCGATCTCCCTGGTCTCGTGCTGCAGGTCGCCGGCGATCTCGACGGCCTCGGCGAGCCGCGAGTCCTGACGCGCGATCCGGGCCGCCAGCTCCGGCACCTGGTACTGGATCTCGACGATGAAGGCCGCATCAACCAGCTGGTTGAAGTAGACCATCGGGTCGATGTCGGAACCGACGATGTGATCCAGCCGGCTCTTGATCGCGTCGTACTCGGTGACCACTGTCTGGTAGTCATCGACCGCTTCCGTGTATTTCTCCAGCTTGACCTGCAGGTGGGCCATCAGGAGCTTCAGCTCGGGCTCCCGGGTGTCCTCCGGGAACGCGAGCAGGAACAGCTCGATGGTCCGGTAAGCGCGCTCGAAGTTTGCGAGGCGGACGTAGGCCCAGCAGATCTGGAACAGGGCGTCGGCGAAGAAGGGCGAGTTTCGGGGCACCTGCTGGTAGGCCTCGATGGCCGCCGACAGATCCTCGAACTCGTGGTGCAGGGTCCCCATCGCGAGCCAGGCCAGGTGCAGGACCGCCTCCTGCTCAGCAGTCGAGGTCGGCAAGCTCACCACGTCCTGGAACACGGGCAGGGCCGCCCTGTACAGGGCCAGGGCCTCGGGCCGCGCGCCCGCGAGGTCCGCAGCGTAACCCTCCTTCACCAGGATCTGACCGTAGTGGTACCGCGCCTGTCCGGTGAACGCGCTGCCGGTGGGGAAGTTGGCGAACATCTCCTTGGCGTCCCCGAGCTTGCCCTGGCGGTACAGGGTCTTGCCCAGGGCGTAGCGCACGCGAAGCGCCGCCGTGCCCGAGCCGCTGCGGGTCGTCTGCAAGAAGTTGTTGTAGTAGTAGTTGAACTGGTCCACGTCCCCGGTGAAGCCGAAGATCTCGATCAGCTTCATGATCGAGTCGTCGTAGTGGGGGTGGATCGCGCCGATGGACACGATGTCCTGGTAGGCGGTCTGGGCCGGGTAGTAGTTGCGACCCAGGAACAGGCTCTCGGCCAGGAAGTACTCGGCGTCGGAGCGGGACGGATGGGCGTCCAGGTCGCCGTTCTCCAGCAGCGAGAAGTACAGCAGCGCCGCCCGATCGTAGTCCTCGGTCAGGAACGCGAAGTTGGCCTCGAACAGCAGGTCCTTGACCTCCGAGGGCGCGCGGCTCATCGGCCGTCCCTCGATGGCTCCCTGCAGCAGCTGCACGCGCTTCTCGAGCAGATCGAGGTGCTCGACGGTCAGGTCGAGGTGGGCAACGGGATTGAGGGAGCTCCGGCCTGCTGCCCGGGGCGCGCCCCAGGCGTCGGTCGGGGTGGCGCCCGCCAGCACCGCGATGCACATCAGTGCCGCGGATATCAGCGAGGAGATGGACGCCGTTCTACGCATCGCGCGCTTCCTTGCACTGCGGCCGGCTACTGGGCGCTCAGCTTTCGTTTCCGCTGGGAAGATTGGCGATATCCTCCTGCTCGAACTTCATCTCCGGTCCCTCCTCGAAGCCCCCGAGGGCGCCGCCCTTCTTCTGGAGGACCATGCGGATGACCGCCGTCTTGTTGTCTTCCGCGATGAACGAGTAGCTCTCCTGTCCCTTGAACGAATAGTCGTCCAGGTAGGAGAAAGCTCCGGTTCCGTTGCCCTTGACCACGATGTTCGCCGTGATCGTGTGGCTGCCGGGGGGGATGTTCCCCTCGAAGATCTTCAGCTCCTTCTTTCGATGGAAATCGGAGCTGCTGTCGATCTTCTCGAAGATCGGGGTTCCGTCGAAGAAGTAGGAGATCGACTCGATGCGGTAGGCCCCGCCAAGCCGGTTGACGTGCACCAGGGATGCCTTGGCTCCAGCCACGACGCCCTTGATCACCTTCTCCTCGAGCAACAGCAATCGCGCCTTGGAGCGGAAGATCTTCTCCTTGAGCACGTTCACGTTTTGCTCGACGGTCTTCAATTCCCGGGTGATCGACATCTCGTCCCGGGGAGGCTCCACAGGCTCCGCGTCGGCGGGTTCGGCGTCATCGTCGGCCGCCTCGCCTTCCTCGCCTGTATCGCTTTGGTCGCCGGCCTCGTCGCCGTCCGGATCGGGCTCATCGGCCGGCTGGGCCACGGCGATGCCGCTCCCCCCGACGCTCAGTGCCAGAAGGCAGAACCCGAGCCAAGCAGCTCGTATCGTTGTCATCTTGAACCCCCAGAATAGGGCGGTAGTAGCGCTTGCCAATCCCCAAGGATCTCGATCGGCGGATCCGTGACCTGAGAACACATCTTCTCCAAGGCGCTAGGATAGTCACGCGCCTTGAGACGTGTCAACGGCCGGTAGTCCCGCGGTAAGGCGGGTCGGAAAAGGGACATGAAGCGCATACAACACACTGGAATCCTCCTCGTCGCGCTGCTCCTGTCAACCCCTGGTCCTCCCGCCCTTGCTGCGGACGGCAGTGACCCCGCCGACCTCTTGCTCCCCTCCCCGTCCGCCTGGTTCGCCGGGCCACGGGCGCTGGACGTCAACCCCGCCGGGCTGGGATTCCAGCAGGCGTTCGGCGCCGAGATGGCCATCTCGAGTGCTCGCCCGAGCGACGGGCCGGTCGGGCTGGGCGGGTACGCATCGACCTTCGGTATCGCGGTGGGCGGACAGGCGGCGTTGCTCGGTGATCGCTCCCACGGCCACGCCACGGTGGGCGCGGGGATTCCACTCAGCCGCGGACTCAGCCTGGGCGCCGCCCTCCGCCTGCGGGTCCCCGGCGCGGGGGTGTCGGCCTACGGAGCCTGGAACCTGGGAATCGCCATGCGGCCGACCCGCTGGCTGGCCCTGTCGGGGACAGCCCTGGATCTGGCGCGGGTGCGCGACCAGGAGGTCCGCTCCAGCCCGCGGGTGGGCGCCGGGGTGGCCCTGCGCCCGATCGGCCGCCGGCTCACGGTGGCCCTGGACTGGAGCTACGAGACCGCGGGTGCGTCCGCGCCCCACCACCTGCGGGCGACCCTTGCCGTGGAGCCGGTCGACGGCCTGCGCGTGCTGGCCGTCGTCGACGAGGCTGCCCAGGTGGGCCTGGGCCTCGAGCTGGCGTTCCCGGACGGCTGGATCGGCGGCATGGCCCGCGTCCAGACCACACCCGACGCCGCCTTCGGGGGCTGGACCGCCGGCGTCGGCACGTCGTCCGCGCGGCCGCAGACCCGCCTGGTCCCCTCCCGCAGCATCGCCGAGTTCCGCCTGGGCGCGCTGAAGGAAAACCCCACCGTCAGCCCCCTCGCTCCCAAGCTGGCGGCGACCCGCTTCAGCGACGTGCTCGAGGCGCTGCGGGCGATGGGCGACCAGCGTTCCGTGCCCGTGATCTTGCTGCGGCTCGACGGCTACGGAGCGGGGATGGCGCGCACCGAGGAGCTCCGGGACGAGATCGCCCGCCTGCGGGCGGGGGGGAAGCGGGTCTACGCATACCTCGAGAACGGCGGAAGCGGCGGCGATTACTACCTGGCGAGCGCCTGCGACGCGATCTGGATCCACCCGGCCGGCACCCTGTCGATCACCGGGCTCTCCTCGCGCATGTTCTTTTATAAATCCGTCATGGACACCTTCGGCGTGGACGCGCAGTTCAGCCGCGTGGGCCGATACAAGTCCAGCCCGGAGCGATTCACCGAGACGGGTCCCACCGACGCCAATCTCGAGGTTCGCAACGCCCTGCTCGACGATCGGTACGACCGCTGGCTGGCAGCGCTGTCGGAGGGACGTGGGGTGGAAGCCGGGGTCATGGACGCCCTGGTGGACGACGCGCCGTTCCCCGCCGTGCTGGCACAGGAGAACGGATTGGTGGACGGCCTGCTGTACCCGGACCAGCTCCGGGACCGGGCGCGGGAGGAGGCGGGCCTCCCCAGGCTGGGGCTGCGTGAGCCTCTCAAGGAAACTTCGGTCGATCTCCACTGGCGCTCGCCTCACTCGATCGCGCTCGTCCACCTGGACGGAATGATCAACACCGGGCGCTCGGGCCGCCTTCCATTCGGACTGCTGGAGGTGGCTGGCAGCGACACCATCGCCGGGGCGATCCGCGACGCACGCGAGGACTCCTCGATCGACGCCATCGTCCTGCGGGTCGACAGCCCCGGGGGGTCCGCGTTCGCCAGCGAGGAGATCTGGCGGGAGGTGCAGCGCACGCGCGGCGTCAAGCCCGTGGTGGTCAGCATGGCCTCGATGGCGGCGTCCGGAGGCTACTATGCCTCTTGCGCCGCGGACCGCGTCCTGGCGGATCCGTCGACGGTGACCGGCTCGATCGGAGTCTACGCGGGCAAGGTCAGTCTCTCGGGCCTCTACGGCAAGCTGGGCGTCGACACGGTCCGGCTGCGACGCGGCGACCACGCCGGGATGTACGCGACCGCCGAGCCGTGGGACGACTCCGAGCTGGCGGCCGTCGAACGGGTGGTGGACTACCTGTACGCCGACTTCATCGAGCACGTCCGTGCGGGGCGAGGGGTGGAGGACGTGGCCGACATCGATCGGGTGGCCCAGGGCCGGGTCTGGACCGGAGCCCAGGCGCTGGAGGTGGGCCTGGTCGACGAACTGGGCGGGCTGATGCGGGCGGTGGAGGTGGCGAGGGAGCTGGCCAGCATCCCCGCGAACGCCGACGTGGAGCTACGCGCGTCGCCCCGGGTCGGGCTGCTGACCTCGCTGCAGCTGGGCAAGGGCTTCGTCGCGACCGATCTGGCGGCGACGTCGTTGATCCCCGAGGAGTTGCGCTGGTCCTTGTCGGGACTGCTGCTGATGGAACAGCAGGGTGAACTGGCGACCCTGACGCTCTCGCCGTTGCTGGTCGAGGACGATTGACCGCGCGGCGGGGGTGGAGGCGGACGCAGGTCCGCCCAGGGGCGCGTGCTCGGGATTGTCGCTGGAACCGCCGGCGCTACTAGCCAGTGGTGTCGTCGTCGTCGCCGGTCTCTTCACCGTCGGGGTCGGAGCAGGTGGGGTTCTCCTCCGGGAGCATCGGCCCACCGACCTCGTACACGCTCTGCCAGTAGTCCGCGCAGGGCTGCCGGTACACCTCCTTGGTGTCCTCGCAGTTGCGGTCGATGGCCAGCAGGGCGTTGTTCTCGCACTCCTGCCGCTTGTTCTCCTTGCAGTCGTCGTCCGACGAGCCCTCGCAGGCATCGTCGATCTCCTCCTGCGGGCAGCACCCCGAGACCTGACCGCGCCCCTCGTTGGCGCTGTCGATGCATGCCTTGCGGAAGTCCGACTTGGCGCTCCACTCGGGATTGAAGTTGTCCCAGGTGGCGTTCCACTGCGGCATGCAGGATTCGATGTAGTCCGAGGCGAAGTTGCACGCCTCGTTGCAGGTGTCGGTACAGCCGACGGACAGCATCGCGATGCTCAGCGCGATCGCGAGCGAGAGGCCCTTGGTCATCGATCCCTCCGGGCGCGGGCGCACGTGCACCCCCGCGCAAACTTCGGCGGGATGATAGCGGAGGGCCGGTCGGAGCGCAACGACCCTCTGTGGCAGGTAGGGAAGAGGTCAGTATCCGGCGAGGGCGACATCGTCGCAGGACTCGGCGTCGTTGGTCTCGTCGAGCTTGTCGCTGCAGGTCTGCCTGACATCGGCAGCCGCGGAATCCGAAGTCTCCCGCGCATCCTGGTAGGTGGCCTCGAAGGTGTCCTTGCAGTGCCCGAGGTAATCGGCGTCGTCCTCGTACCCCTGGTCCGCCCAGCCGGTCCCCCAGACCTCCCAGCAGCCCAGCTCGCCGATCTTGTCGGCCGTGCCGTCGCAGTAGGCATCACACACGTCGCTGCACCCCGTGCCTACCAGCGTGAACAGCACCAGCGCTGCGAAACTCCAGATCACGATCCTTCGATGCATCGTCATGGACTCCCGTGCCGCGGTTTCCAACAGCCCCCCGAACGCAATCTAGACTACCCCGCGCGCCGAAACCGTGGCCAGGGTGATTCGACGCCCGGTGGCCCCCACCCCACCGATCTCGGATGTTGACATTTGGATCGCGGTTGCTTACAAATCCGGTCGCTTCTGACGGTGGGCAGGTAGCTCAGTCGGTAGAGCAGGGGACTGAAAATCCCCGTGTCGGCGGTTCAATTCCGTCTCTGCCCACCAGTCATTTCAACTACTTACGAAGATTCGGATCCGAGTGTAGGCGGCGCCCTCGTGCCACCCTCGTACAGCGACCGAACCACCGACGAACCCTGCGCCCGGGGGGGCGGACCCACCGCCGCTGGGGCGTCGACGCGTGTTTGACCCAGGATCAGGGGTCATGTATTGATGAAGGAGCGGGTGCGCGTCACCTAGGCCAGAAGCGGCGGGCCGCGGCCCCGATCGCCAGGAGGCATGCCGCGACGACGATCGCGGTGGGACGGGGGGGCGGCGCCGCGCCGAATCGGCAAGTCGAGCGCTCCACATCCTCGACGACCTCCTCGCACTCGGAATCGAGGGCATCGATCAACCCGTCGCAGTCGTTGTCGAAGTGGTCGTCACAGACCTCGACCGCGGCGGGGTTCACGTCCGGATCGAGGTCGTGACAGTCCTCGTTGCAGCCCTCGTACCCGTCCCCATCCAGGTCGTCACATCCGTCCCAGCCGAAGAACAGATACACCTCGGCGCCCAGAGATTCGCAATCCTCACCGTTGTGGCCCGCCCTGATCAGGAAGTCCGCGAAGCCATCTCCATTGACATCGCCGCCGCCGGCCACGTGGGTGCCTGCGTGGTCATCTGCATCCTGACCCTGGAACGACGCAAACGGCTCGAGCGGATCGTCAAAAATCGAGGAGCTTCCCAGGAACAGGTAGCTCTGTCCTGCCTCCGGGCCGTTTTCGCCGTTGTAATGTGCGCTGATCAGAGTGTCGCCGAACCCGTCTCCGTTGACGTCGCCCACGCAGGCGATCGCGCTGCCGAATCTGTCGTCCGGCAACTCGCCGTCCACGTGGGCATCGGTACTGACCAAGGACTGGCTCATCTGCCAGCCGTCGGCCTTGCCGGCCACCATGTAGGCTCGTCCCGTCGACCCATCGCCGTCCCCGTGCCCCGGTGCGCCGATCACGATGTCGGCGAACCCATCCCCATCGGCGTCTCCCAGACAGCCGGCGTGTCCCGACTGTTCCGCCATGGGCGCCGCCGACTCATGGCCGATGAAGGAGGCGTCCGCGGTGGCCAGCGGGGTGTCCATCGCCCAGCCGCTGTTGCGGCCCTAAATCAGGTAGCTCTGTCCGGCGCACCACTCTGCCGCACTGTTGCCTTCAGCCCCGATCAGGATGTCGTTCAGCCCGTCACCGTTCACGTCTCCGCGCCCAAACAGGGCGTCGGCGTAGTCCCCACCGAACTCACCCAGGAAGGAGGCGTCCGCCTCGGCCAGCGAAGTGCCCGGCGCCCAGCCCTCCTCCCGGCCCAGGAACAGGTACACCTGGCCGGCATTCGTCGCGGTCTCCGCGTTGTACCTCGCGCCGATCAGGAAGTCGTCGATACCATCGCCGTCCACGTCACCGAGCCCCGTCAGACCGATCGCGGAGTCCCAATGTCCCTCTGTCACGAACCACGCGTCGGCCGTGTCGATATCCGTGTCCTGTGTCCATCTCGAGGTGTTGCCGAGTACCAGATAGACGAGGCCGGGACGAAAACCATCGCCCACCGCACTGACGAGGAAGTCGTCGAGGCCGTCCGCATCGACGTCGCCGACGATCTCGACGGTCAGGCCCAGGGCGTCATCCTCCTGGACCCCGAAGAACGACGCATCGGCCTCGTCCAGGGGCGTGTCCATGTTCCAGCCGGTCGCGCGGCCGAAGATGACAGACAGCTTGCCGCCGAACTCGACCTCCAGGTTGCTGACTGAGCTCCCGATCAGGATGTCGTCGAAGCCGTCCCCATCCAGGTCCCCCGAGTTGGACACGCCGGCGCAATCCTCCGCCACGAACGACGCGTCGGCGCTGCTCACCACCGTGTCCGGAGACCAGGCGCGGGCAACCCCGGGAATCGACAGGCCGATCCCCCCCAGGAACACCACCAGGGTGCGGACCGTGATGCAGCTGACCGAACGCATGCCACCCCTCCTTGATTCAAGGTGGCACAGACCGATCCCGGGGACCGACACACCACCCACACAAGGATGCGCGGAGTCGGCTCCGGGAAGGTCGGACTCGGTCTCGCTCTCGGTCTCGGACTCGGTCTCGCTCTCGGTCTCGGTCAGCCACTGGGGGTGGGTGCCGGCTCCCGACGCGGCCTGACCCCGCTGAAGATCGAAACAACTCCCCCGGTCAGCGGGATCGCCTCGGTCTCCCCGAACCCGGCGTCGTCGAGCATGGCCAGGATCTGTTCGGGGGGGGCGAGGGCGTCCACCGAGTCGACGAGGTACCGGTACGCACGCTGTCGCGAGAGCAGCCGGGCGGTCGCCGGGAGGAAGGTGCGGCCGAAGACGCTGTGGAGGGTCGCCATCGTTCCGCCCGTGGGGACGGACAGCTCCAGGACGATCAGGCGCCCGCCGGGGCGGAGCACGCGCGACATCTCGGAGAGCGCCTGCAGCCGGTCCTCCACATTGCGGATGCAGAAGCCGGTGACCACGCCCGCGAAAGCGCCCTCTTCGAAGGGCAGCGCGGTGGCGTCCCCCTCCTGGAACGAGACCGCGGAGGCCAGGTCGGCGTCCCCGGTCTTCTCCCGGGCGATGGCGAGCATCTCCCCTGCCGGATCGATGCCGACCACCTCGGCGTCCGGCTGCTGGCGCAGGATCTCGATGGCCAGGTCTCCGGTGCCGGTGCCCACGTCCAGGTAGCGCTCACCGCCGACCGGCCCCAGCAGCTCGACCGCCCGCCGCCGCCAGCCGTGATCGAGCCCCAGCGAGATCAGCCGGTTCATCAGGTCGTAGCGCCCCGCGATGGCGTCGAACATCCGCCGGTTCTCGTCGGCCGGGATCAGCGTGTCGCGCCCGCGGCTCATGACGGGTAGGTCTCGAGGACGTCGTAGTACGAATCCCTGCGTGCGGGGACGAAGCCCGACCGGCGGATGATCCCGAGCACCTTTTCCAGGTTCGTACTCCGCTGATACCCGGTGTTCCGCAGGACGTTCTCCTCCAGCAGGATGCCGCCGAAGTCGTCCGCGCCGGCCAGCAGCCCCAGGGAGCCCGCGGTGACGCTCTCGCTGAACCACGAGGACTGCACGTGGGGGAAGTTGTCCAGCACCAGCCGGGCCACGGCGATGATGCGGACGTAGCGTGCCGGATGCGCCCCCTTCGGCACCTTCTCGCTCAGCGGCGAGTTCCCCGGCTTGAACGACCAGGGGATGAACGAGGCGAATCCGCCCGTGCGGTCCTGCAGGTCCCTCAACCGCAGCAGGTGTTCGACGATATCGCGGTCGGTCTCCAGGTGCCCGAACATCAGGGTCGCCGTGGTCCGGAAGCCCTGTTCGTGGGCCTGCTCCATCACCGAGAGCCACTCGTCGGCGCTGCACTTGCTCGGCGCGATGGCCGAGCGGACCGAGTCACAGAGCACCTCGGCCCCTCCGCCGGGGATCGTGTCGATGCCCTCGCGGCGGAGGGCGGAAAGGATCTCCGCGACGGTGGTCTGCTCGCGCCCGGCCATGAACTGGATCTCGGGGGGGCTGAACGGGTGGATGTGGATATCCGGCCGCACGGCGCGGATCGCCCGGATGTAGGCCAGCCAGTCGTCCAGGGAGATCCCGGGGTCGTGTGCCCCCTGCAGCAGGACCGTCAGCCGCGGCAGCTCGGAGGCCGGTCGCACCCGCTCGGCCAGCTCCTCGGGCGTCAGCCGGAAGGCGCCGGGGTCGCCCTCCTTGCGGCAGAACGCGCAGAAGCTGCAGCGGGTCACGCAGATGTTGCTGTAGTTGGGGTTGGTGTCGATGACGAAGGTCACCAGTCCGCCGGGGTGGCGGCGAGAGCGGGCCTCGTGTCCCATCCTCATCAGCTCGCCGAGGGGGGCCTCCCGGAGCAGCCGCAGGCTCTCCTCCCCGTCGAAGCGACGCTGGTCGGTGCCCTCGGTCACCTGTCCTCCGGCCCCACGGGTTCGAACAGCGGCCGCCGTCCGTGGCGGTCCAGCTCGTCCAGGAACACCTCCTGGGCGCGCAGCTCCTCGGGACCCAGGACGCGCTTCATGCCGCGGAGGTAGTGGAGCATCTCGTCGGTCGGCACCCCGAGCCGCCGGGCCTCCCCCGGGGCAGACGCCACGAGCAGCTCGTCGTCCCGATCCCGCAGCTCTGCCAGCCAGCTGTGCATCGCCTCCCGGACCGCCGCCGGAGCGTCCTTGCGAATCACCCAGCGGGCGAAGACGACGCCGAGGCCGTGGACCCGGAACCACTCGGTGGCCAGATCGGTGACGTGGGGGCTCTCGTTGCGCATCGCGCGCGCCAGGGCCGCGTCGCCGATGACCAGGGAGCCGGCGGTCCGCTCTCCCGGGCGGGCCAGGAGGGGAAGCCGGTCGAAGCCGTGGCGGTAGCCCAGCAGCAGGAAGAGCAGCCGGACCGACGTGGCCGACTGATCGGTGATCTCGATCCGGGCAGGCGCGGCCAGCTCGCCGAAGGGCCGGTCCGAGAACAGCAGCACGCTGCGGACGCTCCCCACCGCCGCGATGCCGAACGCCCCCAGGGTGTCGACGGTGTCGGCCAGCCCGGGCAGGTCTCCCACCGGGGCCGCCGCGGCCAGCACCCGGCCCTCCCGCAGGGCGACGGAGGACTGCTGGGGCGAGCAGTTCACCCATTCGCAGCCGTCCGGCGGTCCGATCTGCCGGTAGGGCGCCATGTTCGCGTAGGGGATCATCGCGACGCTGTTTCGCATCTCCATCGTCCGTTCCATCGGCATCGGATCACTCATCGCCGCCCCCGCCGTCGCACGCGCGGAACCGCCCGTCGCGCTCGACGGCCGTGAATCCACCCAGCCGGATGGTCTCCTTCATCTGATCGCGGGTCACGGACCGCGGGGTGCGGGCCCCGGCGGCGTGGGCGATGCGCTCGTGGCCGAGGGTCCCGTCCAGGTCGTCGGCGCCCCACGAGAGGGCGGCGGCGGCGGTCTCCAGACCGATCATCGGCCAGTAGGCCTTGATGTGCGGGATATTGTCGAGCACCAGACGCGCCAGCGCGACCACCGCCAGGTTCGACAGTGGCGACGAGCCGTCCTCCCCGGTGGTCGCCTCGCCCGCCTGGTGGGCCAGGGGGATGAAGCAGCTGAAGCCCTCGCTGTCGTCCTGGGCGCGGCGCAGGGCCAGCAGATGGTCGACCCGCTCGGCCGGCGACTCGTCCAGCCCGTAGAGCATGGTCGCGTTGGTGGAGATCCCCAGCTCGTGGGCGGTCCTGTGGACGCCGAACCAGCCCTCCGGGGGCAGCTTGTCCGGGCAGTGCTCGGCCCGCATCCGCGGCGAGAACAGCTCGGCACCACCGCCGGGCATGGCATCCAACCCGGCCGCCTGGAAGTCCGACAGCACCGCGGAGACCGCCCGCCCCTCGCTGCGCGCGAACCAGTCCATCTCCACCGCCGTGTAGGCCTTGATGTGGATCCGCGGATGCCGCCGCCGGATCTCTCGCACCAGCTCCAGGCTCCGTTCCAGGTCCCAGATGCGGTTCATGCCGCCGACGATGTGGACCTCGACGGGGCGGGCCTCCTCGATGCGATCGAGGATCGTGTCCCGGTCGAGGACGTAGGCGTGTTCGTCCTCGGGACGGGCCGAGTACCGGCAGAAGCGGCAACCGCCGTGGCAGATGTTCGACGGGTTGACGCTGAGGTTGAACACGTAGGTGGCACGGTCCCCGTACCGCCGTCGTCGGCTGGCCAGGGCGGCCCGGCCGAGGTGATGGACCTCGTCGGGGGTGCAGGCCTCCGCGAGAGCCAGGGCCTCGTCCCGGTCGAGCCGCTGTCCCTCGCCCCCCTTCGTCAGGGCCCGCTCGAAGGTCGATGTGCTCATGGGCCGCCCCCCCCGATCCGGATGCCGTAGCGGTCCCACTTCGATTCCACCATCCTCTCCACGTCGGGATCGAAGGCCACGGGTTTGCGGTACCCCTCCTTCCAGGTGGCGTCGATGGCGATGGGGGGGAAGAGGACCAGGCGGTTGCCGTCCCGCTCCCGCCGGGCCGGATGCAGGTCGGCGAGGGGGTCGAAGCGGGTGAACCAGCCCCACAGCACGAGCATCGGATCGTCCACCGGGACGTCGGGCGAGACCAGGACATGGAACAGGTACTCGCGGGTCACCGGGTGCTCCGCCAGGGCCTCGCGGACCGCGGCTGGATCGCCCCCCTCGGCCACCTGGGCGATGAGGAAGGCCTCACCGAGCCGGCCCAGCGCGGCGATCTGCCGGTGGACCTGCTCCGGGGCGGGCGGCTCCGGGGGTGGGGCGTCGCGCAGCGGCCCCTCGGGCCGCTCGGTGGCCAGCAGGATCAGGCGGCTGCCGGAGTTCATCGACGGACCGGTGAAATCCAGGGTGTCCTGGGCCGTGGGCGCGAGCAGGTGCAGGCCGTCGGCGGTGTCGAGGTTGCGCCAGACGGCGCGGCTGACGTCGGCGAAGTCCCGCACGTCGTGGTCGCCGTTGATCACGATCAGCACCTTGGTCAGGGACAGCTGCCCCTCCCCCAGCAGTCCCAGGGCGTGCTTGAGGGCCTCGCGGGGATAACGCTCGTGCACCGACGCCACGGCCATGGGATGGAAACCGGACTCGGGGTACGACCAGAGATCGCGCACACCGCTGCGCACCATCTTCAGCAGCGGCAGGGTCATCTCCTGCAGCGCGATGCCGATGAACAGGTCCTCCTGGGGCGGCTTGCCGACCACCGTGGCGGGGTAGATCGCGTCCTTGCGCGCCAGGACCCGCTCGACCCGGAAGACGGGGAAATCGGCGGAGTGCGAGTAGTGCCCGAGGTGGTCGCCGAAGGGGCCTTCCAGGCGCGCATCTCCCCCGCTCACCGTTCCCTCGAGCACGAACTCGGCCGTCGCCGGGATGCGGTGCCCGGAGTCGCGGCGGATCACGTCCAGGGGTTGTCCCAGCATCAGCGCCGCGAGCAGGCGCTCGTCGAACCCCTCGGGCAGCGGTGTGATCGCGGCGATGGTCAGCGCGGGCGGGCCGCCGAGGAACACGCTGACCGGGAGCGACTGGCCCTTCTCGCAGGCCCTGCGGAAGTGGAAGGCACCCCCCTTCTCGATCTGCCAGTGCATCCCGGTGGTCTGGTCGTCGAAGCGCTGCAGGCGGTAGATGCCCAGGTTGCCGACGCCCGTGTCCGGGTCGACCGTGTGCACCAGCGGCAGGGTGAAGAAGGGCCCCCCGTCCAGGGGCCAGCAGGTCAGACAGGGAAGATCCCCGAGCCGAGGTGGCGCGAACTGTTCCTCGAGAACCGGGCCGCGTCCCACCTCCCGCAGGCGAGCCCTCATCAGGGAGAAGAGATCCCCGCGGGCAGCCCACAGGTTGCGGGGGCTCGGCGGCATGATCCGCTCGGCCAGGGACGCGACGCGTTCCCCGATCTCGGCCGGATCCCCGCCGAACGCCCGCTCCACCCGCGCCTGGGTCCCGAACAGGTTGGTCACCATGCGGTAGGGCGAACCCTTGACGTTCTCGAACAGCAGGGCCGGCCCGCCGCGGGGGAGCACCCTGTGCTGGATGACGGTGACCTCCTGGTCCGGATCGACCTCCTCGCCGACGCGGGCGAGATCGCCGGTGGACTCCAGGTCGTGGAGGAACGCGCGGAGATCGAGGAAGCTCAACGGGCCTCCTCCCAGCTCGACCACGCGGGGTGGGCTGCCGATGCTCCGGACTGTGCGAGGACGATACCCGGCATGTTCACACTCTCCCCAGCAGTGGTACGAGGGCGACAGCGATCCCGGCGATGGCCGACAGGGGGAAGAACCGCGCAGGCAGCGGGACCATCGGCAGGTAGGCGCCGACAAAGGCACCAGCCGCCACCAGCCAAGCGATCCACGCGAGCGGTCCGCCGCCGGAAATCAACACCAATCCGGTGGCTCCGGCCAGGGCGATGGCGTGGACCGCCGCGGCCACGCCCTGCGCTCGGCCACTGCCCAGGGTCGCGGGGACGCTGTGGACGCCGTTCGCCCGATCCGCGGCGATGTCCTGCAGCGCGTAGATGATGTCGAAGCCGCTGATCCAGCAGAACGTGAAGGCCGCGAGCAGGAGGATCTCGGGCCCGAGCTGGAGGTCGCCCGACACGGCCACGTGGGCCCCCACCGGAGCCAGTCCCAGGCAGACACCGATGCCGAAGTGGCACAGGGACGTGAAGCGCTTGAGCAGCGAGTAGCCGATCAGCGCCGCCGCCGGGATCGGCGAGAGGGAGAGGACCAGGGGTCCCAGCAGGGCACAGGCGAGCAGGTACGCAGCGAGACCTGCCCCGGCCACGAGCAGCGCCGTGGCCAGCGACATCTGTCCGGACGGCAGCTCGCGGGCCGCCGTGCGCGGATTGAGGGCGTCGAGCCGGCGATCGAGGATCCGGTTCATGGACATCCCCATCACCCGCGCGCCGACGCCGGCCAGCGCGATCAGCGCCAGCTCCCGCAGCGGTGGCATCTGTTGACCGGCACCCAGCCAGGCCCCGGTGAACAGCAGCGGCAGGCTGAAGACGGTGTGCTCGATCTTGGTGAAGCGCAGCAGCTTCACCCCCAGGCGGTCGGGCGGCGTATCCGACACGGCCGCGGGGATGCCCCCGAGGATGGCCGCGGCGACGGTCTCCGAGACGGAGTCGATGTTCCGCAGCAGTACCTCCCGCCCCCCGTCGTCCGCCAGATCGCTGACCCCCTTGAGCAGGGTGCACGGCAGGCCGTGGAGCTGGCAGGTTCTGGTGACTGCAGCCCCCTCCATGTCGACGAGATCGCCCCAGACGGCGACCTCGCGGCGACGCCGGAGATCGAACACCGGTTCGTCGAAGCTCGTCAGCCGGGCCGTGGGCAGGTCGCCCCAGCGACCGGGCGCGCTCGGCCAGGATTCGCTGGCGGGCCCGTCCCCGTCCCGGGCCTCGACGATCCGGAAGACGGTACCGATCCCGATGTCATCTGCCGCAGCTCCGCAGATCCCGGGGTTGAGGACCTCGGTGACCCCCTCCACGGTGATCAGGTGATCGACCCCCTGGGCGGCTGCGTCCTTGCCCATCCCGCAGACCAGGATCAGCCCCTCCTCGCCATCCGCGGCGGAGAACGCCCAGCAGGGGAAGGGGTCGGTGCCGAGCGGGCGGGCGCCGAGTCGGCGTACCAGCGGGCCGGCCTCGCGCTCGGTGGCGTAGAGGACGCCAATCATGGGACCACTCCGGCGCGGCGGGCCATCTCCTCCAGGCGAGCCACCGCGGCGACGCCGTCGGAGCCGAGGCCGAGGCTCTGCTCGTTGACGAAGGTGTCGATGTGCTTCCTCAGGATCTCCTCGTCCATCTCCTGGGCGTGTTGCCGGATGTAGGGCAGGCACCCGGCGCCCGCGGAGCGCGCATCGCGGATGCTCTGCCTCAGCAGGTCGTCGAACTCGTCCGCGAGGCCCTCGGGCAGGCTCCTGCGGACGGCGATCCCGGCGAGGGGGATGGGGAGCCGGGTGGTCTCCTCCCACCACTCGCCGAGGTCGACCACCTGGTGCAGCCCGGCCTCCCGGAAGAGGAACCGCCCCTCGTGGATGATCACCCCGCCGTCCACCTCGCCGCTGGCGACCATCGCCATGATCCGGTCATAGGTGGTGAATACCTTGTTTCGCGCCTGGGGCGCCCAGAGACGGAACAGGAGATGGGCGGTGGTCAGCTCCCCCGGGATGGCGATGCGGCCGTCGAGGACCGCCTCTCGGCTCATCGGCCGGGCCGTGACCAGCAGCGGGCCGCAACCGAAGCCCAGCGCCGCCCCGGCGTTCAGCAACCGGTATCGATGGGAGGCGAGCAGGTGGGCGTGGAACGACATCTTGGTGATGTCGTAGGTCCCCTCGAGGGCCAGCTCGTTGAGGGTCTCGATGTCGTGGAGATGGACCTCGATCTCGTGATCTCGCAGCGACAGCCCGCCCGTGGCGATCCCGTGGAACATGAACGTGTCGTTGGGGCAAGGTGAGAACGCCAGGCTGAGTTTCAAGGCAGCACCTCTCGTCTCCGCGACGGGCTGGACAATCTACCTCGTTCGGGTAGGGGGGTGCCAGGTACATTCGACGGGATCTGGGGCTCGGATTCGAACTCGGACTCGAACTCGGAACTCGAACTCGGAACTCGAACTCGGAACTCGAACTCGAACTCGGAACTCGAACTCGGACTCGGAACTCGAACTCGGACTCGGACTCGGAACTCGGACTCGGACTCGGACTCGGTCTCGGACTCGGACTCGGTCTCGGGCTCGGTCTCGGGCTCGGTCTCGGTTACTCCGCCTCCACCCCCCGCGCCCGCTCCGCCGCCAGCGCGGCTTGCCGGGCCGCCCACTCCTTGCGGTGGAACAGGCGGGTCCAGATGTTGCCCCCGCGGACAGCGGCGCCGTCGACCAGCAGGTAGGCGACCGGGACGATGACCAGGGTGAAGAAGGACGCGGCGGCCAGGCCGCCGATCACGGTGAGGGCCATCGGGGCCATCGACTCGGAGCCCTCGGCGCGGCTGACGGCCATCGGGACCATGGCGAAGATGGTGGTCAGCGAGGTGATCATGACCGGGCGCAGCCGCACGGTGGCTCCCTCGATCACGGCCTCGCGCCCGTCCAGACCCTCCCGCCGAAGCTGGCGGATGTAGTCCAGCATCACGATGCCGTTGTTCACCACGATCCCGGCGAGCAGGATCACCCCGATGAAGGAGGCCACCGAGAGGTTGGTGCCGGTCAGCAGGAAGATCCAGATCACGCCGATCAGGCCCAGCGGCATCGTGAACATGATCGTGAACGGCTGGGCGAAGCTCTCGAACTGGCTGGCCATCACCATGTAGACCAGCAGGATCGCCAGCATCAGGGCCAGCACCAGCTGGCCGAAGGCCTCCATCATGTCCTCGTACTCGCCGCCGTACTCGATGGAGTACCCGGGCGGCATCTGCGACTGCAGCGGGGCGATGGCTGCGGTGACTTTCTTCATCACGGTGCCCAGGTCCGCGTCCTCCAGGTTGGCGGTGACCGAGAACCGCCGGTTCTGGTCCTCGCGGGTGATCTTGACCGGTCCCAGTCCGGGCTCCAGTACCGCGATCTGGGACAGGGGGATCGCGCCCCCGGCGGGCAGGGGAATCAGGATCTGTTTGAGCGCTGCCTCGGTGTCGCGGAAGTGCTCGTCGTAGCGCACGCGAATGTCGTACTCCTCGCCGCTCTCCCGGAAGCGGCTGGCCACCGCCCCCAGCGTCGCCGTCTTGATCGCCGACGCCACCTGCCCCACGGTCAGCCCGTAGCCCGACGCCTTCTCCCGGTTGATCACGATGTGGCGCTCGGGCTTGGCCACCTTGAGGGTCTTGTCCACGTCGACGATGCCGTCGATTCCGGAGATGCGGGCGGCGACGCGGTCGGACCACTCGTCGATGACCGCGATGTCCTGGCCGTAGATCTTGATGTCCACCGGCGCGGAGGCGCCACCCATCTGGGCGTCCATGCCGAAGAACTCGACCCGCATGTTCTCCACCTCCGGGAGGTTCTTGCGCACCTCCTCGGTGAGATCGTCCGGCGTGTTGAAGAACCGGTCCTGCTTCTCGTGGAGGCGGACGAACAGCACGGACTCGTGCACTCCGGCGGGATTGGTGGCGGACATGCCCGCGGTCGGGTCGTTCTCGTCCACGCCGACCAGCGCGCCCACGGTCTTGACGTCCGGGTACTGCCGCAGCACGGCCTCGACCCGGGCGGCACCCGCTGCGGTCTCGTCCATCGAGGTGCCGATGGGGAACGAGATCTTGGCCATCACGATCGGGGCATCCGACGAGGGCATGAACTCGGCGCCGATAAAGGGCGTGGTGCCGAGGGTCAGGACCAGCAACAGGACCACGGCGCCCACGGTCACGAAGCGGTGGCGAACACACCAGGTCAGGACGACGCGGTAGGCGCTGCGGAAACGGGCGAAGATCCTCAGCCTGCCTTGCTTCTTCCGTTCCTTGCCGTTGGTGAAGAACACCGACGCGAGCATCGGCACGATGGTCAGTGCGACGAACAGCGAGGCGAACAGAGCGGCGGCCACCGTCAACGCCAGGCCCTGGGCCAGGCGCGCGGCCAGCCCGCCGCCGAAGACGATGGGCAGGAACACGACCACCGTGGTCAGGGTAGAGGCGATGATCGCCGTCCCGACCTCGCCGGCTCCGATCTTGGCCGCCTCCCGACGGCCCTTCCCCGCTTCCAGGTGGCGGAAGATGTTCTCGATCACCACCACCGCGTTGTCCACCAGCATTCCGATGCCCAGCACCAGCCCGCCCATGGTCATCACGTTCAGGGTGTCGCCGGAGATGTAGATCGGGATGAAGGTCGCCAGCAGGCTCAGGGGGATGACCGTCGCGATGGTCATCGTCGGCCGGATGTTGCGCAGGAACAGGAACATGATGACCACGGCCAGCAGGGCGCCGATCGTTCCGCTCTGGGCCACCGACTTGCCCATGGTCTCGATGACCAGGCCCATGTCGAACAGCAGCCCGAAGTCGATCTCATCGGGGATCAGCCCGCTGACTGCCTCCAGCTCCTTGATGTACGCCCGGCGCACCTGGAGCGGGTTGGCCCCCGACTCCTTGGTGACCATGAACATCAGCGAGTCCATGCCGTCGCTGCGCACGGTGTTGCGCACGTCGCGCAGGCCCCACTCGACGTCGGCGATGGCACCCAGGCGCACCGGCGTGCCGGTGGCCATCGACATCCCGACGGCGGTGTTCTCCACATCACGCAGGTTGCGGAACATGCCCGTCGTCCGGAGCAGCTCCTCCTTGCGGTCGGTGATCAGGCGGCCGGCGGGCATGTTCAGGTTCTGGTAGGCCAGCGCCATCATCACCTGGTCCGGGCTGACCCCGGTGCCCTCCATCGCCGCCCGGTCGAGGCGCACCTGGACCTCGCGCTCGCGACCGCCGAAGAACGCCGCCTGGGCGACGCCGTCCAGGCGCTCCATCCGGGGCTGGACCACGTCCTCCATCATCTTCTTCATCAGGACGACGTCGTCGAGACCGGTGGCGGTGTAGAACGCAAGTGGCATCGCCGACAGGCTGAACTTGATCAGGATCGGAGACTCCACATCCTCGGGCATGTACGGCTCGATCCACGACACCGTCTCGCGCATGTCGGCAGCCGCCGCGTCCAGATCGGTCCCCCAGATGAAGTCGATCAGCAGGTAGCAGACGTCCTCCTGGGAGATGGTCTGGACCTTCTTGACCCCCTTGACCGACGCGATGGATGCCTCGTAGGGCTTGGCCACCACCGCCTCGAGCTCCTCTGACTGGGCGCCGGGGTAGCGCACCATCATGCTCAGGGTCGGGAAGTCGATGTCCGGCATCATGTCCATGCCGAGCCGCGACAGCGCGATGGCCCCCACCACCACGACGATCATCACGACCATCGAGATGGTGACCGGCCGATCGACCGAAAAATCGGTGACTCTCACTTCGCCACCTCGATCAGGGCGTCGTCCGGGAGCCCGAAGTTACCCTTGGTGATCACCTGTTCGCTCCCGTCGAGGCCGGTGGTGATCTCGACTCCCCCGTCGCCATGCATCCCCGTGGTCACGTCCACCCGCCGGGCGCGGTCGCCGGCCGCGACCATCACGTAGGACTGCTCCTCGAGGGTCCGCACGGCTTCCGCGCTCACCGCCAGCACGTCCCCGCGATTCTCCAGCACCAGCAGGACCCGCGAATGCATGCCGGCACGGATCGTCCGTCCGGGGTTGTTGGCCTCGACACGCACCGGGAACGTGCGGGTCATCGGGTCGGCGGCCAACCCCACGCTCACGACCTCGCCCACCAGCCCTTCGGCGGGCAACTGCTCGCCGACGGCGTCGACATGGATCTGGACGCGCATGCCCTCCGCGATCCGGGCCACATCCCGATCGGAGACCTGCAAGTCGATGCGGATCGTGTCCAGATTGACCAGCCCCACCAGCGTGGGGCTGCCGCCGGTGGGCGACATTCCCATGGTGTTGAAGAACTCGCCCTCCTCGCAGCCCACCGAGGTCACCACGCCGGCAAACGGCGCCCGCAACTCACCGCCGCTGATCTGTTCGCCGGCGAGCCCCGCGGCGGCGGTGGCCTGGGCCAGCTGCTGCCGGGACATCTCCAGCCCGGTGCGGGCCTGATCCAGCTGCTGGTCCGTGAGTGAGCCGGACTGATGAAGCCGCTCGGCGCGACCGAACTCGGTCTCGGCCTGCGCGAGGGCCAGCTCCGCCAGCCGCACGGCGGCCCGCGCCTGGTCCCGCTGCAGCACCGCCACGTCGATGTCCAGCTGCGCCAGTAGCTGGCCCTGGGTGACCTCGTCGCCCACCTGGACGGGCAGCCGCTTCACCTTGCCCGGCATGTCGGGGACCATCCGGATCGACTGACCGGCGTCCACGGAGCCGGCGAGTTCCAGGGTGCGGATCAGCTCGCCGCGTCGCACCGGCTCGACCTCCACGAGCGCGCCGACCTCGGCCACCTCCTGGGAGCTGAATCCCATCGCCTCACAGCCAGACAGCCCGATCAGCATCGAGCCGGATAGCCCCAACACTCCGAGCAAACGCGTCCACTGAGACCTCATCGGATCACCTCCGGCTCCATGCCCACCGCCTTGCGCAGCGCAGCGTGGGAGATTCGCATCTGAGTTTCGGCCTGCAGGACCGCCATGTCGGCGCCAGCCAGCTCGGTCTGGGACTGCAGCAGCTGGGTGTTGTTGGCAACACCCTCGTGGAACCGCTCCTGCTCCAGGCGGAAGCTCTCGCGGGCGGCTTCGAGTCCCCCGCGGGCCACCTCGAGCTCCAGGACCGCCTCGTCGAATGACGACAGGGTCGCCTCGATCTCCACGTCCAGCATCTCGGCCAGCAGATCCCGCTGCGCCTCCAGCTGGCGCATGGAGGCCCGGGCCGCGCGGTTCTTCTGCAGAGCCGCGCCCCGGTCCCAGATGGACCAGCTGAGGGCGGCGGTCATGTTGGCGGTGAACATCCACTCGGGCTGGGCCGAGTAGTCCGGGTTCTGGGCGTTGAGGTTGCCGAGCACCACCACCGCGGGCAACCACGAGGCCCAGGCGGCGTTGGAGTAGTGCTTCATCCCGTCCAGGGTGTGGTTCATCGCGGCGACCTCGGGCCGGCGGTTCAGCGCCAACGCCACCAGGGCGTCGCGCTCCCGGGGCAGCTCGTCCACCGGGATCGCCTCGTCCATCTCCAGGTCGAGCGCCTCGTCCCGGGGCAACCCCAGCATCACCCGGAAGGAGGTCTCGGCCAGCCGCGCCATGTGGGACATCCGCAGGTCGTCGAGCTTGGCCTGGCTGAGTTGCACCTCGGCCGCCATCAGGTCCGCCCGGCTGGCCATGCCGACCTCGGAGAGGTTCCGCAGATCGGTCACGTAGGCCTCGACCAGCTCCACCGACTCGCGGGTCATGCTCGTCGCCCGGCGCGCGGCCACCAGCCCATAGAAGCCCTGCTCGGCGTCGAAGGCCGTCTGGTGGCGCGCCAACCGCACCTGCTCGGTGCTGGCCCGCAGCATGTCCATCGAGGCCGCGCGGGATTGGTGGAGGGCGCCACCCGCGAACACGATCTGCTCCAGGCTGCCGCCCACCGCCCAGTTGTCCGCCCGGCCCATCTCGATGCGCTGGGCCTCGGCGGTGTCGCCGGTGTCCATGGCGAACCAGCCCATCATCATCTCGCAGAAGTCCCGGGCCGTCTCCTCGGTGAACCCGATCGGCAGGCTGTCGGGATCGATGTTGTCGCAGCCGCCGCCGGTGTCGCCGCCGCTGAGGAACTCGCTGGTGTCGAACTCCACGTAGGGTACGGGGTCGAGGCGGGTGTAGGACGCGGTGGTGCTGAGCTTGGGGAAGAACATCAGCAGCGCCTCGGTGGCCTCCGCCTGGGCCCGCTGCTCGCCGAACTCGGCGGCGTCGATGGTCAGGCTGTGGTCGACCGCCAGCTGCACCGCCTGGTCGACGGTCAGGGTGCGGGCCGCCGCGGGGCTCGCGATGGCGGCGACGAGGAGTAGCGCCGGTATCAGCCGCGTGGACATCGATCCTCCACCTTCTTTCCTGCGTACCTGGGCAGCATCCGTCGAGTGCTTTCTCACTGGCCATCCCCTCCGGGTGAGAGTGGTGCCGTCCCGGCCCCGTGGAGGAAGTAGACCTTGACCACCTCGACGTAGAGCTCGGGGGTGAGCTTCTCCTCTTCGTTGCGGGCCATCACCAGCCCGCGCGCGTAGTGGGAGGCGAGCCCGATGAAGGTGTGGGCAGCCAGGAAGGTCGGCTGGTCGCGCAGGTGCCCCTCGTCGATGCCTTGCTGCATCAACCCGCCCGTGCGATCCAGCAGCTCCCAGAACTCGCGCTCCATGAACTCGTGGAGTTCGTCAGAGGCGAAGCCGGCGTGGGACTGGGGATCGAACAGGAAGGCGTGCACGCCGGCCATGTCGACGGTGACGGCGGCGATCTCGGTGAGCAGGGCCTCGAGCTTCTTCTCGAAGCCGCCGTCCCGGGCCAGCACTCCGCCCACCCGATCGCGGATCTGCTCGAAGACCCGTTCGACCAGCTGGACGAAGAGGTCCTGCTTGTTGCGGAAGTAGTTGTACAGCGCGCCGGTCGAGTACCCCGCCTCACGGGCGATGTCCTCGACCGCAGCCTCGTGGTACCCGGCCCTGGCGAACACGCCGAGCGCGGCGTCGATGATGTCCTCGCGGACGCGTTGGCGTTCGCGCGCCCGGCGATCGCGTCGCCGGGAATCTGCGTCGTTGCCCATCGCTCGACCTCCGTTTCGTCGAGCGCGGCCCCGTACTCTCCTCGCCCCTCCAGACGAGGTCTCAGGATAACCATCGATGAATGGCGTTTCAAGAAGATGAATTCATATTCACCAGGATGAATTCATAATCCGTAGTCGCCCGCCCGCGTGTGCTAGTTTGTCGGGCACCGACCATGGACGAACGCGACTCGATCACGGTACTCGTCGACGGACTCGCCGAGCAGATCCCCGCAGGGTTGACCCTGGCGGAGCTGCTCGAACGGCGCGGCGAACCGGTCGCGGCGGTGATGGCGGAACACAACGGGGACTACGTCCCCCAGGCGCGGCTGGCGACGGTGCGTCTGGAGGACGGCGACAAGATCGAGATCATCCTGCCTGCCTTCGGTGGCTGAGCCGACGCAGGTCAGGCGGGGTGCGCCCCCAAAGGAGTCGACCGTGACCCTCCCCCCCTTCGACGTGCTGGAGCCGACGACCCTGAGGGAGGCGAGCGAGATGCTCGCGGCCTTCGGCGAGCGGGCCCGGCTGCTGGCCAACGGCACCGATCTGCTGGTCAACCTCAAGAAGCGCTCGATGTTCGACGTGCATCCTCCCCCGCCCGAGGGGCAGAGCTGGGCCGGGCAGGCGCACCCGATGGCGGGAGCGGACGCACCCGAGGTACTGATCTCGCTGGGCCGTGTTCCGGGGCTGGTTGGCAGCCGCGTGTCCAGGACCGGGGTGCTGGTGCTGGGGCCGATGACCACCATGACCGAGCTGGCCGGCGACGGCCGGATCCGGCGCCGCTACTCGGCGCTGGCAGAGGGAGCGGCCGCCATCGGTGCGCCCACGATCCGCAACCGCGCCACCCTGGGGGGCAACCTCTGCCACGCCCGCCCCGCCGCCGACACGGCGGGGCCAGTGATCGTACTCGACGCCGCGATGGCGACCATGTCCATCGGGGGCGCCCGCATGGTCCCCGCCGACGATTTTATCCTCGCGCCGGGACGCTCGGCCCTCGACGAGGGCGAGATCCTCGAGGCGGTCGCGCTTCCCCCTCCCCTCCCCCACCAGGGCAGCGCCTACTGCAAGCTGATCAACCGCGCGACCCTCGAGATCTCCATCGTCAGCGTCGCCGCCTGCGTGACCCGTGACGGACCGGACGGAGTCATCACCGGGGCGCGCATCGCGCTGGGAGCCGTCGGGCCCCGGCCCCTGCGGGCGCCCTCGGCCGAGCAGTGGCTGATCGGCACCGAGCCCACCGCCGAAGCGCTGGACGAAGCGGGCCGCGCCGCGGTCCTCGACGCCTCGCCCATCGACGATCACCGGGGGACAGCCGGCTATCGCAACGAGCTGATCCGGGTGCTGACCCGCCGGGCCGTGGGCCGCGCCGCCGAGCGCGCCGCCGCCGCGATGGGAGGAGACGATGGCTAAGCGTATCGTCGAGCTGGACGTGAACGGGCGGGTCCACGAGATCGCGGTCCTCCCCAACCGGACCCTGCTCGAGGCGTTGCGGGAGGACCTGGGCCTGCTCGGGACCAAGCAGGGCTGCGGCGCGGGTGACTGTGGGACCTGCACGGTGTTGCTCGACGGGAATGCGGTCAACGCCTGCCTAATCCTCGCGGTCCAGGCGGTGGGGCACGAGATCCGCACCATCGAGGGGGTCGCCAACGGCGCGACCCTGCACCCCCTGCAGGTGGCGTTCATCGATCACGGCGCGATCCAGTGCGGCTTCTGTACGCCGGGGATGGTGCTGTCGGGCATGGCGCTGCTGGAGGCCAACCCGGATCCCACCGAGGCCGAGATCCGGGTCGCCATCTCCGGCAACCTCTGTCGTTGCACCGGGTATCAGAAGATCGTCGAGGCCGTGGCCGACGCCGCCGACGCGCTGGGCCGCGACCGGCCCATCGACACCGACACCCTGGACGCGGTGTCCCGGGAGCGAAAGACCGATATCGACCAGACCTCGGAGTCGATCACCACCTGGGCCCAGGGGCTGGATACGGGGGGGGAGACCTGGTCCCTCGGCGACTCGCAGGACGGGGAAGGGGACGACCGATGAGCGGCTACCGGATACTCAACAGCCGCGCACCCAAGGTCGACGCCGTGGCAAAGGTGACCGGCCAGGCCGTGTACACCGATGACATGGTGCTGCCGGGCATGCTGCGGGGCGCGATCCTCCACAGCCCCCTACCCCACGCGCGCATCACCCACCTGGACCTGTCCCGCGCCCGTCGGCTACCCGGCGTGCACGCGGTCATCGGACCGGAGGAGGCTGGCGCCACCAAGTTCGGTGTCAGCCCCGCGCGGTACGACGAGACGATCTTCGCCGACGACCGGGTCCGCTACGTGGGGGACGAGGTGGCCGCGGTGGCCGCCGAGGATCTGGAGACCGCGCTGGAGGCCCTGTCGCGGATCGAGGTGGACTACGAGGAGCTGCCCGCCGTGTTCGACCCCCACGGGGCGATGGCGGACGGCGCGCCGCTTCTACACGCCGAGTATCGCGGGAACGTCTGTGCCCGGGTCGAGCAGCACTTCGGCGACGTGGACGCGGCCCGCGCGGGTGCCCACGCAGTGGTCAGCGGGAAGCTGATCTCCAAGATGCAGGATGGGGCGTTCCTCGAACCCCAGGCGGCCCTGGCCCGGCTGGACGCGAGCGGCGACCTGACCCTGTGGTCCTCGACCCAGGCCCCTCACTATGTGCAACGTACAGTCGCGATGGTGATGGGGATCCCCGAGGGCCGGGTGCGGGTGATCAAACCCGCGGTGGGCGGCGGATTTGGCCCCAAGGCCGCGGCCTCGTCGATGGAGCTGATCACCTGCCTGCTGGCCCGGGAGACGGGACGCCCCGTCAAGACGGTGATGAGCCGCGAGCAGGTCTTCTTGCACTCCCGCGCCCGCCACCAGTACTTCCACACCATGACCACGGGCATCAACCGCGATGGCAGCCTGGCCTTCCTGGACCACCACAACGTGATGGACGGCGGGGCGTACGCCAGCTTCGGCATCGCGTCGGTCTACTACGCCGGCTCGCTGCTCGGGGGCCCCTACAAGCTGGCCAACATGCGGTACGAGGGGTATCGGGTCGTCTCCAACCGCACCCCCTGCGGTGCCCAGCGGGGCCATGGCGCGGTGATCGCCCGGGCGTTGTTCGAGCGGCAGCTGGACGAACTGGCGGCCGAGATCGGCATGGACCCGATGGACGTGCGGCTGAAGAACATGATGGAGGCCGGCGACGTCACCTGCAACGAACTGAACATGTCGAGCCTGGGGATGCGCGAGTGTGTCGAGGGCGTCCGCGACCGTTCCCGATGGGACGAGCGGCGGGCCGGGCCGCGCGCCAGCGGTCGCGGGATGGGCATGGCCTGCGGATTCTTCGTCTCGGGCGCCGGTTACCCGATCTACCGCAGCAAGACGTTCCACTGCACGGTGATCATCAAGCTGGCGGAGGTGGGCGGCAAGGTCCACCTGCTGACGGGATCGGCGGATATCGGCCAGGGCTCGGACACCGCGTTTGCGATGATCGCCGCCGAGGTGCTGGGGGTCGAGGTCGCGGACGTGGACGTCCAGTCCGGGGACACCTCGCTGGCCGTCGACCTGGGTGCCTACTCCAGCCGCCAGACGTTGATGACCGGCCATGCCACCGTGGAGGCCGCCGAGTCGGTGCGGGACCAGGTGCTGGCGGCGATCGCCGAGCGAATGGACGTGCCGGCCTCCGACCTGTCGCTGGACGCCGGGGTGGTCGTGGTCCGGGGTGAGGCGGGCGAGTTCGAGGCGCTGCGCACCGAGTACCTGCGGGAGCACCGGGGTTATCTGGACAACCCCGACGAGCCCTTCCTGACCTTCCGCGAGGCCTCGCGGCTCGCCTTCCTCGAGCGGGGCGCGATCGTCGGTCTCGGCAAGTACCGCCCGCCGCCACTGGGAGGCAGCTACAAGGGCGCCGCGGTGGGCACCTCGCCGGCGTACGGTTGCAGCGCCCAGGTGGTCGAGGTCGACGTGGATCTCGAGACCGGCAAGATCGACGTGCTCGGCATGGTGGACGCCCACGACTGCGGCTTCGCCATCAACCGCACCTCGGTGGAGGGCCAGATGCAGGGCTCGCTGTGCATGGGCCTGGGCGAGGCGCTCTACGAGGAGGTCAAGTTCGGCGACCGGGGCCAGCTGCTCAACGGCAACCTGGCCGACTACAAGATCCCCACCGCGATGGACATGCCCAGCGTGGAGACCATCGTGGTCGAGAGCCACGAGCCCAACGGCCCCTTTGGCGCCAAGGAGGTGGGCGAGGGCGCGATCATGCCCACCATCCCGGCGCTGCTCAACGCGGTCCACGACGCCACCGGGGTGCGCTACGACGAGCTTCCGCTGACCCCGGAGCGGATCCTGGCGGGCATCCGGGCGAAGGCGGAGGCCGAGGCGGCCGACGAAGACACCTCAGGGTAGGGGGATCAGTACGGGCTCGGTACCCACGGGAACGGCGGCGGGCTGGACCTGGTCGCCCTGGCCCGCGGAGGTCAGCGGGCTGACCGGGCCGTCGGTCCAGTGCCGGATGTCCACGTCGACCTCGCCCTCGGCATCGGCCCACACCAACAGCCAGCGGTCCCAGGGCACCAGGTCGTCCAGATCGCCCTCCCCCGGATCCATCATCTCCTGCAGCTCGGCGATCCGGACACCGTGCCCCAGCTCGTCGTCGACCAGCTCGACGAGGTGGGCGCTGTAGGCCTTCTCCAGGTGGGGCAGCCGGTAGGGATAGGCCTCGCCCGGCGCGAAGCGGAAGGGCTCCGCACCTCCCGGGTCGGCCTCCCAGGCGTCGTGGGAACGAAGGATCTGGTCCCGCGTCGCCGCGCAGGCGGAGCGGCCGGGCCCCCCGGTCGGCGCGAGGAAGTTGTCCCGGGCGAAGGCGGCGAAGCGCTCCAGGTCCCCGTTGTGGGTCGCCCCCAGCTCGGGGTGGACGGTGACGCCGAAGACCCAGACCCCCGGTGGCTCCCCCGCCTGGCTCGCCCCTCGCCACTCCAGATAGGCCAGCAGCATCAGGGTCTGGAGGTGGGCCAGGGAGCCGTCGAAGCGCAGGTGGTTGCCCAGGCCGATCGCACCCAGCTGGGGGTGCTGGGGGATCACCACGTAGGGGACGTCCGGGTCGTGTTCCAGGGTGCCGGGCTCGCCCCCGACCTCCCAGCGGAAGGGATGGAGTAGATCGAAGTCGACACCGGCCGCCGCTCCGCTCGTCGCCGCGTGGCTCCACGCGTCCAGGGTCTCGCTGGTGTACCCGGACTCCCGCATCATCCCGTCCCACCAATCGCTGCGGCCCGTCAGACCCACGTGGCCGCCGTCGTGGGGGATGTCGCCCAGGGCTTGGCCGACCCAGCTGCGGTGGTCATCCACCGACAGCTGGAGTTCGTCGTCGGTGGGTTCGGCGGGCAGGTCGAGCCAGGTCAGCACCCCGTCGCGCACGGTCGGGTGGTGATGGACGCCGAAGCCGTGCCCCGCGTCGGCCAGCTCCCCGAACCGCGCCTCCTCCCCGGCCGCCAGCGCACCCTCGGCCTGGTAGCCGTTGAGCGCCAGCTCCAACCGCAGGTCGTATTCGTCGGCCCAGGCGGCCAGCCAGTCGACCTGATCGCGGACGCGTTCGTACTGGGTCAGGTCGCCGTCGGCGAAGCTGCGGTAGTGCACGGCCACGGTCAGCTGGATCGCCGGCTGACCGGCGCCACCATATTCGCAGTCGGCGTCGGGCAGGAAGGCCGGATCGGGGGGGCAGCCGAGACAGCCCGCCGCCAGTGCGACGATCGGTGCGATGGCGGTGGAGTGCCAGTTCACGCCCCAAGCCTAGCCTGGTCCGCCCCGGCGCGCGACAATGCCCGGCGTCGGGTCCATCGGAGGCTGGATGTGGGTTCCCTTGCGAGGTGAGTTGCGGGCGTTGCGGGCGGCAGCCCGCACGCTGGATCCCCAGACCGTGACGGTGCTGACGCTGGCCACGGTGGTCGCCATGGCCCATTCCCTGTGGGGGACCCGCAAGTTCTACCGCCGCGAGCTGGCCGAGCTGATGGGGCTGCCCGCCGACGGCCTCTGGCCCGAGGTGTACAGCGATCTGGCCCAGTTCGCGCTGGGCTTCGCGCTGCCCGCGGCGGTGCTGGTGTTCGCCTTCCGGCGGCGGCCCGTCGACGTGGGGCTGGGCGCGGGCGATGTGCGGCTGGCGGTGGGGATCGCGGCTGTGTATGCGCCGCTGGTGGCGATGGCGACCTGGTTCCTGTCGAGCACCGCGCCCTTCTTGGACAAGTACCCGGGGTTCGACGCCGCCCAGGACGCCTGGACCGTGTTCCTGGGGTACCAGCTGTCGATGCTCGTCTACTGGATTGGCTGGGAGTACCTGTGGCGGGGCTTCGTGCTGTTCGGCACCCGCCACACCTTCGGGGTGTACGCGATCTTCATCCAGATGATCCCCTTCGCCCTGCTGCACATCCGCAAGCCGCCCATCGAGGCGATGCTGTCGATCCCGGGGGGGCTGCTGCTGGGGATCCTGATCTGGCGCTGCCGTTCGTTCTGGATCGCAGTGCCGATCCACGCCTTCCAGATGTTGACCATCGACCTGTGGTGCGCCCTGCGCCACCGCACGGGAGTGGAAGGCACCGGACTGGATGCGCTGATCCGGCTGCTCCGCGCGGCCGGCGGGGGGGACTGAGGGTCAGCGGCGGCGGACCCGGCAGCGCCGGCCCAGGAGCGCCGCCGCGACCAGCACGAGGACCGGCGCGGGTCCGCCGCCCACCGCGGGCTGACAGCGGCACGCGGAGGTGAGCAGCAGCTGTTCGTCACCCGCGCTGTCGTCGTCCCCCGGGTTCTCCTCGGCCGAGTCGTCGTCCCCCGTATCGTCGTCCGCCGTGTCGTCGTCTGCCGTGTCGTCATCCCCGGTGTCGTCGTCCCCCGTGTCATCGTCCCCGGTATCGTCGTCCCCGGTATCGTCGTCCCCGGCACAGTCCGGATCGTCCCCATCGACCGCGCCGTCGCAGTCGTTGTCCACGCCATCGGCACAGACCTCGGCGGCGGCGGGGTGGGTGCCGGGATCCGAGTCGTCGCAGTCCCCGCCGCACTCGCCGACGCCGTCCCCGTCGCCACCGTGCTCGTCGGCGTCGGGGACACCATCGCAGTCGTTGTCCAGGATCGCGTCGCAGACCTGGGGTGCGCCCGGGTGGACCTGGTCGTTGCCCTCGCCGCAGTCCCCGGAACACGGCGCGAACCCATCCCCGTCGACGTCCACCTCGTCGGGGGCGGGCGAGCCGTCGCAGTCGGTGTCCACGCCGTCGCAGACCTCGGCCGCGCCCGGGTGGACAGCAGGATCAGCGTCGTCGCAGTCCACATCCCCGGCCGGATCGCCACACTCGGTGTAGCTGTCGCCGTCGTCGTCGATCTCGGCTGCTCCTGGATACACGGCCGGGTCGCCGTCGTCGCAGTCGTCCCCGCCGGCGGCCACGTCCAGGTGGCCGTCGAAGTCGGAGTCCAGCAGATCCACGTTGCAGATGCGGACATCGTCGATCAGGTGGCGGGCATAGCTCGCGTGGGTGGCGGCTCCGAATCCGAGCGTCATCGCATCCACGGCGGCCGGCATCGGCCCCTCGTCGATCCAGTGCTCCCCGTCGACCCAGACCCTGAGGGTCGCCGCCCACTGACTGACGACGACCCTGTGCCACTGGCCGTCGTCCAGTGCCTCGGGGAGTTCGGCCGCGACCTGGTGCCCCTGTTGCCAGCTACCGAAGGGGGTCAGGGCCACGTGGTTGCCGTCGCTGTCCATCGGATCGGCGAAGCTGTCCAGCTCGACCGCGTAGCCTGCGACCGACGCCAGCCCCGGGTAGACACCGAGTGCACCGCCGGCGCCGCCCAGGTGGGTGTCCCCGCCCCAGTGCCAGGCGAACGCGAGGCCGTCGGCGCCCCCGTGCCCATCGATACGCAGGGCGAAGGACACCGAGAACGTGCCCGTGCTCACCGGGGACTTCAGCCACGCTGCGCCCGCCTGGTCCGGTGCGGCGGGGGTCAGCTCGATCCACCCCTCGAGGGGGTCGTGGCTGGCCGCGCCGACCAGCGACCAGCGCGGGATCGTCCAGCGGATCGACCAGCTGGGATCCACCGTCCGCCACACCGTCGCAGTCGTTGTCCGTCCCGTCGCAGACCTCCGGTGCCCCGGCGTGCACCGTAGGATCCCCCTCGTCACAGTCCTCGCACGCTAACGAACCGTCGAGGTCGTCGTCGCGGCCGAAGTGCAGATCCGGGTCGCCCTCGTCGCAGTCGAGGACGCCGCCGTGGCCGTCGCCGTCCAGGTCCTCGTAGGCCAGCTCCAGGACGTCCACCGCCCAGCCGTCGGCCGCATCCCCCACGCCCGTGCCGAGCCGGAAGTCGATCATGGTGGCGTTGGTGTTTTGCAGACAGGGTGTGAGGTCGACGCCATCCCGGACCACCCCACCGCTGTCGCCCGTGTAGGCCTCCATACCCTCCAGCGGGTTGTCGACGCCCGCGTCCAGGGCCCCGTCGTAGCCGCCATCGGGCACCAGTGTCAGGCCCTGCTGGAAGATGTTCGAGCACTGCAGCAGCCCGCCGTCGATTCCAGGCGCCAGATCGTAGTCGTGCCAGTACCGCAGGTGCAGCGGAACGGCCGGGTGGAGCTCAGGGTCGACCAGGTCGAGGCCCAGGTGGCTGTCGGAGCCCCCGTCCAGCGACTGGATCCACCAGCAGTCCGTCCCCTCCGGGCACCCGAGGCCGAGCTGCGACTCCCCCCAGATCCAGTCGAGGTCGCCCCAGGGCAGCGCTCCGCCATCCCCCGACTCCAGATCCTCCCACCAGATTGTGGCCAGACCGTCACAGTCGGCATCCCGCCCCACCACGGGCCCGGCTCCGGGACCGATGTCAGCCCGACGATCGTCGCAGTCGTCGCCGCCGCAGGCCGGATCCAGGGCGCCATCCAGATCCCTCTCGCAGGGGTCGAGACCGGTGGCGCGGTCGATGAGGTTGCCGACGATGGGCGCGGCGTCCTCGCCGAGGCCCCACGCCCGCTCGAGGGCGAGTCCGTGGGCGATCAGGAGGCCATCGGCCCACGGCTGTTCGGCCAGGGTCACCCCTCCGTAGGGGTCGAATGAGCAACGCCCGCGCACCGGGCGGGAGATCGTCGAGCTGGGACTCGCTGACGGGACCGCCGGTGAGGATCGGCGGGACGCCGTCCACCGCCGGGTGTCCGGGATCGACCACCTCGTTGGTGCCCCCGGCGATCTCCAGGCCGCGGCCGCCGAAGGGTATCCGGGTCTCGATCAGCCCCGCGGCGGAGCGGGCCGTCGAGACGATGGCGATCCCGCCGCCACCGACCCATTCCACCAGATCCCGCTGGCGGTCGTGGAGCGCCTGGAGCAACTCGTCGTCCTGGTCGCCGGCAACGATCACCAGGGAATAGGGGGTCAGATCGACGGTCTGCGGCGCGCTGGCGTCGGCGGTGTCGGAGGTCAGGCCCCGGGCGGCCAGTTCGGGCCCCCAGGCATCGTGTCCCCAGGGCGCGGTCTGCTGGATCAGCAGCGCGTCGGTGCCAGCGCCAGGAGCCGCAGCTCCCAGACAGCCGACGCCGATCAGCCAGCTCACCGCCCGGCGGAGATCCGCCAACCGCTCCCCTCTCAGCGCCGGCAGCCGGCGCGCTCTTGGCCCGACTACCGAGTATAGCCCAACCCCACACGGGTTCCGCGGGGCCCGGCTCAACGGACGTCCGGCTCGAAGATCGGCGGGATCTCCCGCTGCTCGGGGGTCGCCAGTCGGCGCGGCTCGATCCGCGCCTGCCACAGGGATAGGTCCGGAGGGGGAAGTGGCGCCAGGAATACCCGCTCGATCGCGCTTCTTCCGGGTCCGGACCAGGAGAGCGACAGCGGCCGGCAGGCGTCCCGGAGCCGGATCGTGGTCATCGACAGGGCGGTGGGCGGATCGACGACCGTCCAGCGGTTCCCGCACCCGTCGGCCGCCGCCAGCGTCACCGACGGCGTGGGATCGAGGGGCCCGTCGACGAGCATTCCCAGGGCGAGGAATCCGGCGGGTGCACCGTCGATGGCGAGGCCGTCACGCCGGGTGTCCTTGGCAGCGAATACCCGGCCGCCACCGGGCCGACGGCGGCCTTCGGCGCGATCCCGGACCAGGGGCACCTCCTTGCCCGCCAGCAGGTCGCCGTCGAGGAGCGCGCGCTTGACGGAGCGTACGTCCACCGCGAGCCGGAGCCTGTCCTGCAAGGTCAGCCTGGCGGCCGGATCCTCGACACCGCCCTCGATCACCCGCAGCCCGATCAACGGACCCAGCTCCATGTCTCCCAGCGGCCCGGAGAGGGCGGCCTCCCGGGCCCCGAGGGCTTCCGTCACCGCGCCCACCCCGGCGAAGCGATCCCCGCGGTCCCGGGCCACGACCCAGACGGGACGCGGCGTCGGCGGCGCCAACCGGACCGCCAGCTCGACCCCCTCGTGGACCAGCCCGATGGCCAGCAGAGCCAGCAGCCAGGCCACCGGACGCTGGCCGGGCCGGAGGACCGCCGCGACCATCAGGCAGAGCCCATACCCCGCCGCGAGCAGCTGCACGGCGTTGACCACCGGGAAGTGGAGCATCACCGCGGAGGTCGTCAGCACCAGCAACATCCCCACGACGGCGGCGCCGGAGCCGCGAATCGCGGCGAAGGCGGCCAGGAACAACAGCGGAACCGAGAGCCCGGCCCACCAGGGCAGTCCGTCTGCGACCCGCAGCGGCCAGGTGTCGATGAGCGCCCCTGCTTGCTCCACCGCGTTGACCAGCGCATTGCCGCCCCAGCCGCCGGGGGCCTCGGCGGCGCGATAGACGTTGGCCGGATGCCAGGTGATGGCCAGGCCCGCGAGTCCGAGAGGAATCGGGGCCAGGCCAGCGAGCCGCTGCCAGCCACGGGAGCCGGCGCGCCAGCAGGTCCAGACCATCCCGGCCCCGGCCGCCGGGTAGACCAGCCAGCCCGGTTCCTTGAACAACCCGGCGACGACCAGCAGCCCGATGGCCAGGAGCGGCGGTCGCCTGGCCCGCAGCGCCGCGTGGAGCGCCACCAGCCCCCACAGCCCGAAGGCCAGCTCCCCGGCGCTGCAGATCCAGGCGTTCCAGCCTGCCAGCGCCTCGAACCCGTCCAGGGTCAAAGCCAGCATCGCCGCCAGCACGCCGGCCCAGGGGGTCCCCACCAGCCTGGCGGCGAGCACGGCCAGCCCGGCCAGTCCGGCCAGCTGCAGCGACAGCAACACGACGTGGGGTCCCCACCAGGCGCCGTCGGAGATCGCCGCCCCGAGCCAGGTGGCGATCAGCGTCGCCGGCCGGACGTGATCGTGCAGCGAGTGAAGCTCGGTCAAGGCGACCCACGGCTCGCCCCGGTACTCCAGGACCCAGCGCATGGTGCGCAGGTCATCCTCGATGTGCCAGCCGACGAAGCTGGGCAGCAGTAGCGCGATCGCGGCGATGGCGACCGCGGCCGCCGCCACCAGCAACGCCGCGCGTCCCGGGCGGGGGCCGGCCGAGGGTGTGCCCTCTGGGGCAGTTTCTGCGTGCTGGGTATCGGAGGAAGGGGTCACGGCCGCGTGCCGCGCCGAGCGGGGGGGACGGGGACTAGACGTCCCAGTCGCTGTCGGGACCGCCGAACGCGCCCATGTCGTTCTGGGTACCGTCGACGTCGTCGTAGGCCGGGTCCGGGTTGCCGGCGTCCTCGGCTGGCGAACCACCGATCAGGTTCCAGTCGTCGTTGAAGTCGTCGCCGTCGCCAGTGACGTCGACGAACAGTGGATCCTCGGAGATGTTGCCGTCCACGCCCGTGGGGTCGGTGATCCCGGAGTAGTTGCCGCCACCGTTGCCGTACACGTCGTTGTACGAACCGGTGAAGGACGAACCGCCGTCCACCAGCACGCCGACGCCGGAGTCGCAGCCCCAGATGATCGAGTTCATCACGGTGCCCGTGCTGCTCCCCGACAGGTAGAGACCACCGCCGGACGGCGCGTCATCCTCACCGTGGGTCACGTTGGTCTCGTCGAGGGTACCGTCGACGATCAGAATGCCGCCGCCGTCGCCGTCGGCCCCGTTCCAGGTGGACGCCAGATTGACCAGCGTCAGGTACCCGCCCTCGACCTCGCCGCCGCCGCCATCGGACGCCGTGTTGGCGATCAACCAGGCCTGGCCGATTTCGACGGTCGAGGTCTCGTCCACGTAGAAGCCACCGCCCTGGTCGGCGTAGTTCTCGTAGATTTCCACGGAACCCACCACGGAGTCGGAGCCGAGGAAACACAGGCCGCCGCCGTAGGAATAGGTGAAGTAGGTGTCGTAGCCGTCGTCGTAGCTGTCGACCTCGGGCAGCGAGTTGTTGCGGACGATCACGTCGCTGAGCGTGGGGCTACCTCCGTCGATGAAGGCGCCGCCACCGCAGTAGGTGCTGTAGTACTCGGTGCAGTCGTGCTCCGAGTGACAGGCCCAGGTGTACTCGTCTTCCTCGAGGTGGCCGGTGCCGTTGGCCAGCGTGACCCCCTGCAGCAAGGCGTCGCTGGACTCACCGCCTTCGAAGGTCGCCACCGCATCGTCGAGTCCGACGGCGTCGATGATGGTGTTCTCGGGGCCGTCGGGTCCGATGACCTTGAGGTCCTTGCCACCAAAATCGATGGTCTCGTAGTACGTGCCGGCGAGGATGACCGCGCAGCTGAACGCCGCGTCGATGGCGCCCTGGGCGGTGTCCAGCGGATCGTCGATGGTGCCAGCACCGTTCGCGTTGCCGTTGACGGCGTCGGCGGTCACCGGCTCGTTGGCGTCGTAGTCGTCACAGTCCAACTCGTTGGTGGCGCCATCGCAGGCCCACTCCAGGCTGTCCTCGGCGCCGTACCCGTCGCCGTCGAAGTCGGTGTAGTACCAGTCGCCGTCAACCGCGTCGTTGTCCACCGTACCGTCGCAGTCGTTGTCCGCGCCGTTGCAGTACTCCGGCGCGCCAGGGTACGTGTCCGCGTTGTTGTCGTCGCAGTCGTCGTAGTTGTCCACGTAGTTGTCCGGCGCGTCGCAGGCCATGTGGATCGAGGTGATGTCACCGTAGAGGTCGCCGTCGGCGTCGCCGTACCAGAACACCGCGTCGGCGGCGTCGTCCTCGTCGGCCGCACCGTCGCAGTCGTTGTCCACGCCGTCACAGACCTCGGTGGCGTTGGGGTTGATGGCCGCGTCGGAGTCGTCGCAGTCGGCGTCGTTGAGGACGTGATCGGGGACGATCTGGCAGTCCTCCTCGGGCGTTGCCGAGGCGTCGCCGTAGCCGTCGCCGTCCCAGTCCGGGTACCAGTCGTACATCGGCAGGCCGTCGTCGACCGAGCCGTTGCAGTCGTCGTCGACGTGGTTGCAGACCTCGACCGCCGCCGGGTTGACCGCCGCGTCCGTGTCGTCACAGTCGCTGCCGTCGGTGATGTAGCCGTCGGGCTGGTCACACTGGACCAGCGAGTCGGCGGGATCGCCGTAGCCGTCGCCGTCGTCGTCGTCGTACCAGGTGGTCGCGTCGACCGCCTCGTCCTCGTCGACGACGCCGTCGCAGTTGTTGTCGGACCCGTCGCACACCTCGGCGTTGCCGGGGAAGTTGTTGGGATCCGCGTCGTCGCAGTCGGCGCAGAACTGGACGCCGTCACCGTCCCCGTCCGGCGTGTATCCGTCGTCGTCCGCCAGACCATCTCAGTCGTTGTCCTGGCCGTCGCAGACCTCGGTGTTGCCGGTGAAGTTCTGCGGATCGGCGTCGTCGCAGTCACCGTCGCAGCCCATCTGGCCATCGCCGTCCGCGTCGAACTCGGGAAGGGGAATCACTCCGTCGCAGTCGTTGTCCACCCCATCACAGGCCTCGCTGTTGCCCGGGAAGGCGCTGGGGTCGGCGTCGTCGCAGTCCGTGCAGGCTCCGGCGCCGTCGCCGTCCGCGTCTGCGATGTCCGGATCGTCGTCGTCGGCCAGGCCGTCACAGTCGTTGTCCTGGCCGTCGCACGCCTCGGTGTTGCCCGGGAAATTGGCCGGGTCGTGGTCGTCGCAGTCGGAGCAGAAGGTGGAGCCGTCGCCGTCGACGTCCGGGGTGTCCGGATCGTCGTCGTCCACCAGGCCATCGCAGTCGTTGTCCAGCCCGTCGCAGATCTCCGGCGCGCCCGGGTAGATGTGGAAGTCGTTGTCGTCGCAGTCGGTGCAGGCACCGGCCCCGTCGTTGTCCGCATCCGGGATGTCGGTGTCGTCGTCGTCGGCCGCGCCGTCGCAGTCGTTGTCCTGCCCGTCGCAGACCTCGGGGTTGCCCGGGAA
>CAYTBN010000031.1:0-84107 GCA_964436045.1 uncultured Rickettsiales bacterium
GTCGCAGGCCTCGGCGTTGCCCGGGAAGTTGTTGGGATCCCCGTCGTCGCAGTCGCCGTCGCACTCGTTGACGCCATCGCCGTCGTCGTCGATCTCGTCGCCACCGGGGGCGCCGTCACAGTCGTTGTCGGCCCCGTCGCAGACCTCGGCGTTGCCCGGGAAGTTGGCCGGATCGTCGTCGTCGCAGTCCCCGTCGCAGGGGCTGACGCCGTCGCCGTCGCCGTCGATCTCGTCCCCGTCCACCAGGCCGTCGCAGTCGTTGTCGGCGCCGTCGCAGACCTCGGGGTTTCCCGGGTAGTTGTTCGGATCCCCGTCGTCACAGTCGTCACAGGCCGGCACGCCGTCGCCGTCCGCGTCCGGGATGTCCGGATCGGCGCTGTCGACCAGGCCATCGCAGTCGTTGTCCCCGCCGTCGCAGACCTCGGTGTTGCCCGGGTAGTTGTTGGGGTCGCCGTCGTTGCAGTCGTCCTGGGTGCCCTCGCAGGAGTCGACCGTCGAGTGGCCGTCGCCGTCCACGTCGAAGGTCAGCCCGTTGTCGGGGAAGTCGTCGCAGTCGTTGTCCGCCCCGTCGCAGACCTCGGCGTTGCCCGGGAAGTTGTTCGGATCGGCGTCGTCGCAGTCGTCCTGGCTGCCCTCGCAGGAGTCGGGCGTCGAGTGACCGTCTCCGTCCGCGTCGGTGGAAAGCCCGTTGTCGGCGACGCCGTCGCAGTCGTTGTCGGCGCCGTCGCAGACCTCGGGGTTGCCCCAGAAGTTGTGCGGGTCCGTGTCGTCGCAGTCGTCACAGCCGTTGACCCCGTCGCCGTCCACGTCCGGGGCGTCGGGGTCGTCGCCGTCGATGTTGCCGTCGCAGTCGTTGTCGGTCCCGTCGCAGACCTCGGCATTGCCCGGGTACAGATCCGGGTCCAGGTCGTCGCAGTCGCCGTCGCACGACGTCACGCCGTCGGCGTCCTCGTCCGCCGGGGTCAGCGCCGGATCCAGGTCGTTGCAGTCGCCGTCACACGAGGTGTATCCGTCGCCGTCGCCATCCAGCAGGTTGAGGGCCGGGTCGTTGTCGTCGCAGTCCCCAGCGCAGATCATCGCCCCGTCGTTGTCCCCGTCCAGCTCGTCGGCACCGGGGGCCCCGTCGCAGTCGCTGTCCAGCCCGTCGCAGATCTCCGGGGCGCCTGGGAACACGTCCGCGTTGCCGTCGTCGCAGTCGCCCACGCAGGCGTTGAAGCCGTCCCCGTCCAGGTCGTCCCCGGTCTCCTCGTCCACCTCGCCGTCGCAGTCGTTGTCCTCCCCGTCACACTGCTCGGGTGCCCCGGGATAGGTCAGCGCCTCGCCGTCGTCGCAGTCCTCGCAGGCCAGCGAGCCGTCCCCGTCGGCGTCCCCCTCGTCGGGACCGGGCGCCCCGTCGCAGTCGTTGTCCAGCCCGTCACACAGCTCGTCGGCCAGCGGATACACCGCCGTGTCGCCGTCGTCGCAGTCCCCGTCACAGTCGCTCACCCCGTCGCCGTCGTCATCCACCGCCTCGTCCGTCAGCGGATCGCAGTCGTCGTCGATCCCGTTGCAGACCTCCTCCGCCCCGGGGAAGACGTCCGCGTCGTCGTCGTCACAGTCGCCCGCGCACTCGGCAAAGCCGTCGCCGTCGTCGTCGGCGTTCTCGTCGGTGGCCGGGTCGCAGTCGTCGTCCACGCCCCCGTTGCAGACCTCCTCGGCCCCGGGGAACACGCCGCCGTCCCCGTCCTCGCAGTCCCCCTCACACTCGGCCAGCCCGTCGCCGTCGTCGTCGGTCTCGTCGGCGGGCACCGTGCCATCGCAGTCGTTGTCCAGCCCGTCGCACAGCTCGTCGGCGCCCGGGTAGGTCAGGGGATCCCCATCGTCGCAGTCGTCCTCGGCCGGGTACCCGTCCCCGTCGGCGTCGGTGGCCTCGGTGGTGTCGTCGTCCCCCGTCGAGTCGTCGTCCCCCGTGGTGTCGTCGTCCCCCGTGGTGTCGTCGTCCCCCGTCGAGTCGTCGTCGTCACCCTCGGCGGTGGTGTCGTCGTCGTCGTCCCCCTGCGGATCCGGACAGCCCAGCACCAGGGTCAGACCAAACAGAACCGCGAACATCCATCGAACCGACATGGCAGCTCCTCCCTCTCAGGCGTGAACTGCCAGTCTAGCCTGGAATGCCCCCGCCAAAAGCCTGGAAAGGGAGGGGTCGCAGGGCGTTCAGCGGTGCGGATGGGCGTCGCATGGGCCCCATGATGGCACGGGGCGCGCCCGCGGTCAGGCGCCGGCCAGACCCGCCAGCGAGGTGCCGTTCGGCGCGTCGCTGGCGATGACGACCACCTTGCCGCCCGCGCCCATGTCGGCGATGACCTGCAACCGCAGCAGCTCCCTGGCGAAGGGATTGCTCTCCAGCGCCTGGGACACCTCCACCAGCTGGCGGGCGATGGCCACCTGGTTCTGGGCCTTCTCCAGGTTGGCGGCGTTCTCGCGGCGCACCGCCTCCTCGCGCATCAGCAGCTTCTTCAGCTCTTCGGACATCGAGGGGTCGCCAACGGCGATCTGGAAATCGCCGAGCCCCCAGCCGTTGGCCTTCGACAGCCCGCGCAGCTCCTGTTCGGCGGCGTTGGAGATCTCGTTCTTGCGCTGGGCCAGCTGGTCGATGGTGTAGGAGTTGGCCGCCCCCGACACCACCGAGATCACGCTCATCCGCAGGGTCGCGAACGGGTCGCTCACGTTGATCAGCGCCGACTTGACGTCCACGGCCCGCGCCGTGAAGCCGACCTTGATCGTGGTCGGCGTGCCGCCGCGGGTGATCACGTCGCAGTCCACCTCTTCGGTGCGCAGGGCGGTGGAGATCCTGCGGATGCGGGTGACCAGGGGGAGCACGATGTGGAATCCGGGGCCCAGGACCCTGCGGGGCTTGCCGCCGACGATCTCGAGTCCGGCCTGGGGGACATTGATCACGGTGAAGAACATGGCATCTCCTTTGTTCGAGGCTGAACTGGATACGCGCGAGCGCGGATTCTGTTCCCGGGATTCCTCCGCGACCTGCCGTAGTCGGGATAAGATGGCTCCCACGGGTATCCGCCCGGGCGAGGAGGGTCCATGCGCCGTGCACTGACGATGCTGCTGGTCGTGGGTCTGCTCGGCTGCCCCGACGGCTGGACCCCGGGTGGAACTCTGAACGACGATCCGACCCCCGGCGAAGGCTGCGAGGACGGCACCGACCTGGATGGCGACGGCTACGGACACAACTGCCCCGACGGCGAGGACTGCGACGACACCGATCCCACCATCAACCCCGGCGCCACCGAGGTCTGCGACGAGCAGGACAACGACTGCGACGACCAGATCGACGAGGGCGTGCTCAACGAGTGCGGCACCTGCCACGACGGCTGCTTCTCCATCGACGACGGCCCCTTCCCGGACCCGGACTCGGACCCGGGTGTGGATTCGGATGGCACGGGCGTGGAGAGCAACGACCTGGTGCTGGACCAGAACGAGATCGAGTACAGCTACCTCTGGATCGCCAACAGCTCGGACCTGGATGCGGGCACCGTGTCCAAGGTGGACGCCGATCTGGTGGCCGAGATCGGGCGCTACTACACCACGACCTGCTTCAGCAATCCCGGCACGGCCGAGTGCGACGACATCTACAGCAACCCGGTCCAGACCACCTACAACTACCCGTCCCGGACGGCGGTGGACTACAACTTCGACGTATGGGTCGCCAACCGGGCGTTCTACGGCGGTACGCCGTCGGTGACCAAGATCCTCAACGAGCCCGCCGATTGCGTGGACCGCAACTACGACGGCGTCATCAACACGTCGGCCGACCAGGACGGCGACGGCCAGATCGACACCGACTGTAACGATGACGGGCTCCCGGACGATCTCTCGGTCACCTGCACCAACGGCCTCCCCCCCGAGTTTCTCGGCTTCGACGACGAATGTGTGCTGTTCACGGTCGTGTTCGCCGAACCGGACGCCTACGGCCGCTCCATGTGCCTCGACGCCGGCGATCTGAGCCCGGACGGCGTGTACGTCGGTCCGGGCAACGCCTGGGCCTGCACGAACAACCTGTCGATCAACAGCTGCACCAAGTTCGACGGCACCAACGGCGTGATCGAGGAGGTCGTCGATCTCCCCGAGGGCGTCCTGCCCTACGGTTGCGCCGTCGACGGTGAGGGCATCCTGTGGGCCAACGGCGGCTACACCAGCGCCAACCTGGCCTGGATCGACACCGCCGACACGACCCAGTTCTCGACCGTCAGCATCGCGCCGCCGAGCGGGACCACGAACCTGTACGGCATCACCGTCGACGCGGACGACAACCTGTGGCTCGCCGACTACGCGGGCCACGGCATGTGGCGCTACGAGCCAGATCGCACGGACTTCTCGACCCTGGGCGACGGGGTGTGGTCCTTCGGCCACACCGACAACGACGGGATCTGCGGCATCGCCGCCGACGACCGGGGATACGTCTGGGGCGCGGAGATGAACGCCAGCTACGTGGTCCGCGTCGATCCCACGTCGATTCCCTCCGGGGGCAGCGTCACGCCGGTCATGGAGCGCTGGGGGACCTACGGGTCCGACCTGCGGGGCGTGGGGGTGGATTTCTCGGGCAACGTCTGGGCGATCATCCGCAACGAGAGCAAGGTCTACCGGCTGGATGTGGACGCCAACGGCGATGTCACCGATCCGGTCGGCGGCGAGGTCGCGGTGGGCACCGAACCCTACACCTACAGCGACTTCACCGGGTTCGGGCTCCGCACCTTCACCAACCCCCACGGCTGGTGGAGCATGACCTTGCAGGGCTGCAACGGCGGTGATGCCCAGTGGGATCAGATCAGCTGGATGGCCTACGAGCCCACCGGAACCACCGTGCTTCTGCGCGTGCGCAGCAGCCAGTCGGCCACCCAGTTCCCGGACTGGAGCGACACCTACGACACCTTCCCGGCCGACCTGGACCAGCCGCCCCAGGGCCCGCTCGATCCCAACCCGTCGCCCTACCTGAGTCTCATGTTCGAACTGTACTCCGACGGCGACGAGAACAGCCCGGTGGTCAGCTCGCTGGCGGTCACCTGGAACTGCCTGTAGGGGGTTCGGTCAATTGCGGTAGAGCGCGCGTCTCGCTCGGCTGAGCCGGATCGAGGGGCCGATGCTCAGCGGGATCAGCAGGACCGTGAACCAGGCCAGCCCCGCCGCCATCATCACCAGCAGCGAGAACGAGCCCCGCGACAGCGCGAAGATCCACCAGCCGGACAGGGCCAGCGCGGTGCTTCCGCACAGCAGCACGCCGAAGATCGAGGCCCACGCCCGGGCCTTGACGACAAACGGGGCGGTCAGCGTGGTGAACAGGGCGAGCAGGCTCAGCGGGACCAGTCCGAGCAGCATCCAGCGGCTGTCGGGGACGAAGACCAGCATCTGCTGCAGAGCGGCGAAGCACGCGACCAGCCCGCACACCCCCATCGCCCCGCCAGCGATGGGTACGTAGAACGGGGTCTTGAGGTCTTTCCAGTCCACGTCGGGCGGCGCCTTTGCCGCGCCCGTGGCCTCGCTACTCATCTCACGGCCCTCCCGTACGATCACCGCCAGCATCCAAGCCTACCGGACTCGTCCCGTCCGTGCAGCAGCGAGCCCCCAGTTCGGGCAACGAGAAGCCCTCGGCGGGGTCAGCCGCGAACCAGCACTGGCCCAGGCCGGAGGTCACGTTCCAGCCGCCACCGCGGAGGCGGCCGTTGCCCCCGGGATCGAGGGTCCACTCCCACAGGTTGCCCGTCAGGTCGGCGACCCCCTCGGGGGTCTGGCAACCGTCCATCTGGCCGGCGGGCAGCAGTTGCGGGTCGCCGGATTTCCGCGCGGCGTCGCCGAAGTTGCACGCCCTCGGATCGTAGGTGTCGCCGTAGGGCCAGCGGCGCAGCTCGACGCCGCCACATGCCCGTTCCCACTCGGCTCCGGTGCAGAGACGAGCGCCCCGTGTTTTGCAGGCGTCCCGGGCTCCCTGCAGGTCCAGCCCGCCAGCGGGCGCCTGACCCTCGACGTTGGGGTACTCGAAGGCGTCGATGCAGAACGATCCGATGGCGACCATCGTGGCCGGGCAGGTCACCCGGGCCGGAGTGCCGGATGTGGCGGCTGCCTGCGGTGGCACGGCCTCGCCCCGGCAGCAACGAAACCCCACGTCCTCGTACCGCGCGCTCTCGGGCGCCGCCGGGTAGCCGGAGCGTGGACGGCAGCGGGCGCGGGTCGGATCGACGAACCACGATCCGCCCCGAACCTCCCGCAGTGGGGTGTCCGACGTCGCCCGCTCGGGCAGCGCCAGCGGGCTTGCCGTCCATTCCCAGACACTGCCGATCATGTCCCGGGCCCCCGAGGGGGACACACAACCCGCGAACGCCCCGGAGACGGTCGGGTTGGGGTGGAGCTCGGGGCAGACGCCGGGGCGGTGCCGATCCCCGGTGGTGTACGGCTGTAGAGCCTCCCCCCCGCAAGCCCGGGCCCACTCACGCGCGCTGCACAGGCGCTTGCCGGCCGCTCCGCAGAGGTCCTCCGCTTCGGTCCACGAGACCGCCACCCGGGGCAGTTCCCCCGCCCGGTTGGGGTACTCGAACCGGTCGATCCATGCCCCCTCGCCCAGCGGGACCTCGTCGTCGGCCGCGTACTCCGCGTCCGAGTCCGCTGCTGCTGCCGCGGCAAGACGGTCGGCGGCGTCCCGGCCCACGTCCGCGTCCGAAGGGGCGTTCGCGCTCTTGCAACAGCGGAATCCCGCGGAGAACACCTGCTGATCCGACTGCAGCCGATAGTCGGGTTGCCTGCCGAACAGACCGGAGCAGTCCGCGATCTGTTGCTGGGAGTACCACGCCCCCCCCTCCAGCATGCCCGTCTGTCCGTTCCAGTCGTCCAGGACCCACTCCTCGAGGTTGCCGATGAGGTCGTGGACACCCTCCGGCGTCTGGCACTGCACCGTCTCGCCGGATGCGGCCACCGCCGACTCGTACTCGTTGACGCTGGTGAAGCCGGATTCCAGGGGCACCCCGATGTGGCACCAGCCGAGCCGGAAATCGGCGCCGTAGCCGTAGCGCGCCGTTCCGTCGGGACCCGCACAGGCGCGGCGCCACTCGGAGGCCGTGCACAGCCGCTTCCCCACCGCCTGGCAAGCGGCCGCTGCGTCGGCCATGGCGGTGTTCCCGCGGGGTTTCTCGCCGCGCACGTTGGGGAACTCGAAGCGGTCGATCTGGAAGGTGCCCAGCAGGGGATCGTCGATGCTGACCATGCCCCCGTCGTCCCCGTCGCCGGCCGGCTCGCCCCCACAGGCGCAAAGCGCGATCAGGCCGAGGAACGGGATCCAGCGGGGAAGGCTCACCGGTGACCTCCGCAGCGCAGCATACCCCGCCCGCCCGTTCCGCTGCCCGTCCGGTGCCGCCGGGCACTCAAATGCCGCTGGTGGGTGCCCGGTGCCGGTGGTACGGTCGATGGAGGGCGGGGCAGCGGAGAAGGGGATCCATGATCGGTTCGGCCTGGATGCGACGGTGGGTGCTGGCGGGATTCCTGCCCGCGCTGCTGGTCAACGGCGGCTGCCCGCTGCCCTGCGACGACGACACCTGCGCCGACGACGACGTCGCGGACGACGACATCGGCGACGACGACACCGGGGACGACGACACCGCGGACGACGACACCGGCGACGACGACATCGGCGACGATGACACTGGCGAGGGCTGGGGATCCGACGCGTTCTGGACCGGGTCGAGCGTGCTCGATCCGCTGCTGGACCTGGACACGGCCCCGGATTTCCCCCACTGGGAGGTGCGCATGTACCTCTCCGACGAGTGGTTCGGCCTCGATCCCGAGGTGGTGACGGTCGCCCACGGGCTCTCCAGCCTGGATCTGCTGGCCCTCGACGACGGGCTGATCATCATGGGCGCGGTCAACACCGAGGACGTGGGTGACACCCAGGGCGAGTACCGCTGGGAGCACATGTACGCCCTGTCCACGGCCAATCTGGAGGATTTCGGGACCCACGTGTTCCCCGTGAACGACACCGAGACCGGGCGTCTGACCGACGCGGCCCTCGAGCAGCTGCCCGATGGCACGATCCGCGCGATCTACTACTCGACCCCGATGGACGGGGAGGGAGATCCGGTCTGGATCCCCGGGGACCACGACCTGAAGGTGGCCTACCGCGAGGGCTCGGAGTTCTACGAGGATCCCGATCCGGTCTTCGTGGCCGAGGGCCTCGCTGACCCCTCGTCTTGCGAGCACGATGGCACCTACCACATCTTCGCCACCGAGCTGACCACGGTCGGGCACGCCGTGGCGGGCAACGAGTTCGACTACGAGGCCGATCCGGACTTCCCGATGGTGGAGGGGCAGGTCCCCTACTGCCTGACCCTGGACGATGAGCTGTGGTTGTTCGTCCAGGGGGGTGGGGGTATGCCACCGCCGACGGTCATGGAGCTGGGTGAGGACGGGGACTTCGGTCCCCAGGAGCAGCTCTGGTCCGACGAGGACAATCTGGAGCTCGGGGCCTGCACATCGCCCGTCGCGGCGTACTACAACGAGACCTACGTGTTGTTCTGCGCGGTGTTCGTCGACGCCGCCTAGGAACGCCGCAGCCGCCGCCGCCCCCACAGACAGACCGCCGCCAGCAGCGCGACCGCCGATGATCCGGCGGGTGCCGACACATGGGCACAGCCGGTGCCGCCTGTGTTGGTGGCGGCGCTGGGGTCGGCGCGGGTGACCTCCACCTCGACGAATCCCGTGACGTCCTGGTCGCTGTTCAGATCGGTGACCTCGCAGAACAGGCCGTAGGTACCGACCTCCTCGGGCGCGATCCAGGTGACCTCCGCGGCCCGCTCCGGATCCCCGTCGTACTGGAACTGGCCGCCGTCCGATTGCCAGGCGTAGACCAGATCCGCCTCGGGCCCCACCACGATCAGCGTGACCCGCAACTCCTCGCCGGGCCCGACCCTCGAGGGGGTGGCCATCACCTCGCCGACCAGCGCCATCACGGGCACCGAGTCGAGGCAGTCGTCGTCCAGGGAGCCGTTGCAGTCGTTGTCCACCCCGTCACACAGCTCCGGGGCGTCGGGGAACACACCCGGATCGGCGTCGTCGCAGTCCCCGAGGGCCTCGCTGATGCCGTCGCCGTCGTCGTCCAGATTGACGGTCTCCTCGTCCAGCTGACCGTCACAGTCGTCGTCGCGGTAGTTGGGTTGTTCCACCGCCGCGGGGTGGACGGCCGGATCGCCGTCATCACAGTCGCCGTCGGCCTCCGACGCGCCGTCGCCGTCGTCGTCGGACAGCTCGGTGTCCTCGTTGGTGTCGCCGTCGCAGTCGTCGTCGATGCCGTTGGCCTCCTCGAGGGCGCCTGGGTAGACGTCCGCGTCCCCCTCGTCGCAGTCCCCCTGGGCAAGGTCGTAGCCATCGCCGTCGCTGTCGTCGTCGGAGAACGGCGTGTCGATGGACGCCACGAAGCCCACGCAGCTGGTGGCGGCGAACTCGTCGTGACAACACAGCGTCATGCTGTGGATGCCGGGGTAGTCGACAAGCTGCAGGTCGCTGATGTCATCGTTGTAGACGTCGACCGTCAAGGTCAGCAGCTGCAGTTCCGGGTCCGAGGTCTCCTGCTCGACGGCGCCCATCAGCGTCGAGTCCAGGGTGCTGTACAGGCCGGTGTCCGGCTGTTGCACGTCGAACACCTCGGCCTCGGCGACCAGCTGCTGGTACGAGTAGTAGATCTGGGGTTGGTCGGGCGACAGCAGGCCCACGTGGGGTGGGGAGTTCTCGGGGCTGCCGGGGGTGTTGCCCGAGAGCTGGACCGTGTACTGGTCGTGAGGCGTTCCCTCGATGGTGACCACCAGCGAACCGAGGGCGTGCTCGCCCCCGTCGGAGGTGAAGGTCACGGTGATCAGACTGCTCTCGCCGGGAGGGATCTCGTGGGACGACCACTCGTTCAGCTCGAAGAGGCTCGTCGAACCCTCGACCGTCACGTCGCCGATCTGGATCGCGACGTTGCCCAGGTTGGTCACCTGGACGTTGGACGCGGACGACTCCCCCGAGGAGACGAAGCCGAAGTCGACGATGCTCGGACCCACCGTGGCCGCGGGCGCCGCCACGGTGGTCCCGCCCGTGAGCACGACAAATCGGAACGGCTCGTCCGGATCGTTGCTGGACAGGGGGACGTGGGCGTACGCGTACTCGCTCTCTCCCGGTGTGTAGGTGACCGTCAGCTCCCGATGCTCCCGGGGGGGATCGTCGTCCAGTCGGCCTCCACGGTGTAGGTACCGCCAAAATCGGCGACCACCACGGGAGCCTCGTCGAGGGCCAGCTCGGCGTCACCCGCGTTGTGGATGCGGGTGGTCATCTGCGCCGTGGCGCCGGGCGCGACCGTGCCGAAAACGAGCCACTCGTCCGCCAGGTGGATGTCCTGGGGAAGCTGGGTCTCGGACGTCGTGCAGCCGCCGGCCAGGGCGAGCACGCCCGCCGTCAGGATGAGGAAGATCGTCGGCCGCATCGCGCCCCCCAGGTCCTGCGCGTCCGGTCCGCGCCGCCCTAGCTTGTTCCCATCCCAAAATGGCCCTTTTCCGCGATCTCGGCGTCGGGCCGCGGGTTTCCTTGTGCGACGTACACGAGTACGTCTCCGCGGAAACCCTTGCCCTCCCGGTGTGCCGGACCATTGACCTCGCGAAAAATGACTCATTTTGGCCTTGGGAACCACGCCAGTCTCCATCCCGCATTTCGGGATGGAGACTAGCTTATCGCCGACAAGCCATCGGGGTCAGGTCAGGACCTCGATCTTCTCCCGCTCCGAGGTCCCCAGTCCGTAACGACCCGCCGTGTCGATCCAGCGCGGCTCGATCCTGCGCTGCTTGAGGGTCTGGAGCCCGAGTTCGGCCCGCCGCTCCTCGATGATGCCCAGGGCGATGCGGTCGATGGCGACGGGATCGGTGCCCGCGATCACCCCGCCGAAGGGCCACGCCCAGCGGGCCTGGTACTCGGGACCCATCCTGGCCTGGGCGGTCAACGCGTCGATGATGTGGAGCCGGGTGTGCTCGCGGATCGCCGGGATCGCGTAGACGTCGGCCACGTATGGATCACAGGCGTCGGCGTGGTAGTCGTACATGTTGGAGATGGCGCCCGTCATGTTCTTGAGCGCCGCGGACATCCCGGCGATCTCGTGCTGCTTGAGTACGCCCACGTTGATCGTCGCGGTGGTACGGCGCGTCAGGATCCGGGTCAGATGGGTCGTGACCTTGCCCGATGTGACCGACTCGGCCTCGTGCCACTCGGGCTGGCGTTTCGGGTCGAGATCGGTGGCGATGATCCGCGGGCCCGGCCCGTCCTGGCGCGGCTCGAAGCCGGCGGCACGCAGCCGCTTCTCGTTCTGTTCCCAGATGATGATGTTCTCGTCGGGGATGCCGACCTCGCGCAGGGCCGCGCAGATGGCGTCGACCAGCGGCCAGGTCGGCGACAGCCCGCGGCCGCCCACGCAGTTGAGTTTGAGGCCCACCACGTCGTCCGGGGTGAACAGCTGACGCCATCCGGCGGCGGGGTCGGACTGGCCGGTGGCGGCGCCGACCGCCCGCTGAACGAGCCCTGCCACGAGGCTGGCATCGTTGACCGCAGCGGCATCCCGCATGACGGCGACCTGGGACGGGGACTGCAGGTGGACGGCCGGTCCCCCCCCCGACGATCCCGAGCACCCACCGCCGCCGCAGCCGACCAGCGGAACCCCCAGGCCGACCCCGACGGCAGCCGAGCTGGCCAGCCCCAGGAAGCGGCGCCGGGGCAACTCGAGTGACGGCTTCGGCGCCTGGACCGGCAGATTCTTGTCAGGGCGCTTCATCTTCGGGCTCCTCGAGGATCAAGGTCAGTCGGTTGTCGTCGACGAGGGTCGTGACCAGGCCCGGGGCCTGGTCGTCGAGTGCGGTCCGGGCGCGCTTCGCGTCGTCGTCGTCGTCGAAATCCGCGACGATCACCGTCCGTGTGCCACCGTCGGCACGATACAGGGCGGCGACGGCGGTGGTGCCCTCGGTCAGCCAGCCGTCGATTCCGTCCATGACGGGGGCCGCGTCCCGCAGCGAGAGCGGCCCGCGAATCACCCGCTCGGATCCCCGGATCCGGCCCTCCAGCTCGAGGACGTCGAACAGGGAAGCGTGGTCGGCCGCGGGCAGCGCGCTGGCCATGTGCCGGGCCATCTCGCCCAGCAACGTGTAACCCTCCGGTTTGCCATCCAGGCCCGAGACTTCGACCACGCAGCGCCCCGCCAGGAGCTGGATTCCGTAGGGATCGGCGGTGTGGCGAAACCGCATGCCCGGTAGCCGCGGTCCGCGGCCGTATCGGCGCTGGAAGAGGCCGGTCGCCGCGGCCACGTCGGCCATCTCGAACACCTCGATAGTGATCTCGCGGTCGCCCTCCCGGTAGCGCTGGACCCACGACGTGTCGAACCCCAGCTCCAGGTGGACCTCGGCGCCGCCGTTGATGTGTTCGAACAGCCGATCCCCGGGGTAGGTCCACGTCTCCGGGTCCCGTTGCCACCCGCTCGGGAAGCCGTTGCCGGGGAGGGCGGCGGCGACCGGGGAATCTGCGGGGGTGGCGGCGGCGGCCTGGGGGGCAAGGGCGAGGGCAAAGGCAAGCGAAACGGAGGGGAAGAAGGAAGAGGCTGAACGCATGGGTCTCTCCAAGATAGCCGAGATCCGCTCACGGGGCGTCTGTGCGATACTTCGTGGCGGCTGGAGGAAGGGGAGGCTGTCCAGCCAGCTTGCCACTCGCTTCCCCAAGACGCTGGAGCAATGACCCCCCGATTCCGCTGTCTCGCGGCTCCGGCTCTGCTCGCGCTCGCGCTCGTCCCGTCGCCGGCCTCCGCCGTCGAGGTGCCGGCGTCCGCCGCCCTCGTGGACCTGGACCCGGCGGCCGACGAACCCCTCAGCGCGCTGCTCGCCGGTACGGTCGATCGGCCGTTCCGGCTCGTCGACGTGGACCTCGCAGAGTTGATGGGCGGCGGGCTGGTGCCCTGGGCCGTGCTCGAACCCGCGCGGCTGACTCCATGCCCGGCCGAGCCGCGTTCTGCCGCGGAGCTGGATGCGGAGCTGGCGGACGTGGAGGGGGGGCTGTTCGAGCTGGACTACGAGGCGACGGACGCGGGGCTACGCGCCCTGTCCGACTCCCTCTGCGGGTGTACCGAAGCTCTCCCGCCGACCCTGGCCCCGCGCAAAATCTATCTGCAGGGAGTCGTTCGTTTCTACGCGGGCGAGCGGGAGGCGGCGCGGGAGGCGTTCGGCCTGGCGGCGCAGCTGCAGCCGGGAATCGAGTGGGACACGGCCTTCCCCCCGACGCCCAGCAGGTGTTCCTGCAGGGGCTGGCGGACGCGGTCCGGGCGCAGGGCATCCGGCTGGCGTGGCCGGCCCTCGAGCCCTTGACGGCGGTGTACGTGGACGGCGTGCCATTGCCACGCGAGGGGACCCAGATCTCGGCTGGACGCCACACCGTGCAGATCGACGACGGGTCCGGCGCCTTGCGCGGCCTGTGGCTGCAGGCCGATGGTGCGGAGGAGGTGGCCCTGCTGGGCGCGGCGGGGCTGACGGAGCGGCTCCGCCCAGGCCCCCTGGGTGAGGGGGCGGCCGCGGCCGCTGTCCTGGTCGAATGGGCCGTCGCCAGCGGGTATGCCGCCGTGCTGCTGGTCTCGGACCCGACCCGCGCTGGCGGCTGGTGGTGGGACAGCAAGAGTGGAGAGTGGTCGGCTGTTCACCTGCTGGACAACCCAGGTTTGCGCCGTGCCAGGGGGCAGCAAGCGGCGGGGGCGGCGTTCCTCGGCGGTGGCGCGGCGCTGGCTGTGCTCGGAACCGCGCTGGCGGTCGACCAGCGGCGCCAGGCCGAAGAGCTGAGGCCCGAGATGGAGGCCAGCGCCGCGATGTACGACCTGTTGATCGACGACTTCGGGGACCACCGCAACCGCACGGGTGCCGGTCTGGGGGTGGCGGCCGCGGGCGGTACCTGCGTCGTCGTCGTCGCCGTGATCGACTCCTCGCCGACGCTGGAGCGCCTGATCGTCCGGGAGAACGAGGCGGCCCTGGTAGGCGGCGGAATCTCCCTGACCGGCTCCGGGACGTCTCTGGTGGACGTCCGCATCGAGGACAACACCGCCATCGAGGACGGCGGCGGCCTGCACGTCGAGGGCTCGTCGTTCATCACCATCGAGCACGCACGAGTTGCCGGGAACCAGGCCGAGAAGGGAGGGGGGATCCGGCTGATCGACGGTTCGGACGTGGTCGTCCACAACGCGATCTTCGCCGACAACCACGCCACGCTGAAGGGCGGGGGCGTCTACATCTATTCGGCCAACGCCACCCTGGACCACGTGCGCATCACGGGGAACAGCTCGGGCGAGGATGGCGGCGGCCTGCGGGTGCGTTCCAGTGCCTCGGCGACGGTCAGCAACGGGATCATCGCGGGCAACCTGGCGGCCAACGACGGCGGCGGCGTGCACCTGATCGGGTTCGCGGAAGCGACCCTGACCAACGTCGTGATCGTGGGCAACGAGGCGGCCGCCAGCGGCGGTGGGATCTTCGTCAACCTGTCCTCCACCATCGCCTACACCAACGCCGAGATATCGTCGAACACGGCGGCGACCGGCGGGGGCGTGTTCACCGAGGATGGGGCCACGTTGACGGCCGTTCGCAGCAACGCGGTGGCCAACACGCCGTCCCAGTACGATGGCGCGGTCGCCGACCCCACCGGGACCTTCGGCAATGTGATCCAACCGCCGGGGTACCTGGACACCAGCGCGGACGATCCCTCGGACTGGGACCTGCACCTGGACCTCGACTCGCAGATCGTGGACATCGGCAGCGCGGACCTGACCGATCCCGACGGCGGCCCCAGCGACATCGGCGCGTACGGGGGTGAGGGGGCCGACGGCTGGGACCTGGACCACGACGGTTACCCCGAGTGGTGGCAGCCGGGCGGCTACGATCCCGGGACCCACCCCGGCGATGGCTGGGATTGCGACGACACCGATCCCGCCGTGCACGCCGAAGACGGCTGCTAGCCTCCCCGCCCGTCCCGCCGCCGCCCAACGAGCACCGCGATCAGCGACAGCAACACGAGCGGCGGCCACGCCGGGATCCCCGGTGACGCGGTGCGGCAGTTGCAGTCGTCGTCGTCGGTGTCGTCGTCGTCGGTGTCGTCGTCGCCGGTGTCGTCGTCGCCCTCGCCGTCGCAGTCGTCCCCGGGCGCGTCTTCCGTGTCCGGATCACAGTCGTCGTCGACGCCGTTGCAGGGGGTCTCGGCGACGCCGGGGTTGACGGTGGGATCGGCGTCGTCGCAGTCGCCGTCTTCTGGACTGAAGCCGTCGCCGTCCCCGTCGACGTCGTCGAGGTCCTCGTCCACCAGGCCGTCGCAGTCGTCGTCGAGGCCGTTGGCGGTCTCCTCGGCGTCGGGATGGAGCGCCGGATCCAGGTCGTCGCAGTCCCCGTCCGCCTCGCTGAAACCGTCGCCGTCGTCGTCCACGGTGTCTGGCTGCTCGATCCAGATCGGCGAGGTCCAGACCCTCTCCTCGGAGTCGTCGCCGCCGTCGGTGCATATCACGCCGTTGTCGGCCCACCAGAGCGCCCCGTCCAGCGCGACCACGGCGTAGGCGAAGAAGGGCTCCGCCGGGGTGTCGATGGTCAGCTCGTAGCGGCCCGCCGACACCTCGGTCGCGGGCACCTCGACCCGATCGCTGGTGTACAGGTCGACCGAGAGCACGTAGTCCGCGGATGCGTCGGGGACCGAGACGCGCAGGGTCAGCTGGGACGAGGCGGGCGGCGCGGTCACGTCGCCGCCGATGGCCAGATCGGCTCCCGCGTCATCCAGCGCGACGAACGCCACCGGGATCTGCGGTCCGCTGGTGACGTAGGTGTGACGCGCCTTCAACGCCCGGTAGACCGCCATCCGGTCGAAGGCCTCGTCGGCGTCCAGCACGATTCCGGTGATGCTACCCCCGTAGAGCTGATTCTCGTGGAGCAGGTCCAGGTGGCAGACCATCCCCGGCCAGCTGTCGTGGAAGTCGGTGCCGCCGATCAGGCCCAGCCGATACCCCCAGTGGTCCTGCGCCAGGGCCTCGTTGACGGTGTACGCCAAGTCGGTGCCCCAGAACGAGGTGTCCCAGGGGTCGAACGCCGGATCGTCGCGGGCGTTGCCATGGCTCGAATAGACCTCGACCACCGGCGAGTAGCGTTCCGAGTGGCAGCCCCACTTGGTGACCATCGGCAACAGCTGCGCCGGGTGATGGGGCACGAACAGCAGGGGACCGTATTCGTCGTCCAGACCGGCGATGCAGGCCCACAGATCGTCGCAGAGGTCGGGGCTGTCGCAGGCCGCCGTGTCCTCGAAGGGGATCGCCGACAACGCAGCCTCGTCGCCGAAGAACAGCAGGTTCTTGTGGCCCAGATCCGTGCCGGAGAGCTTCTGGATCACCACCTCGGCGCCGAGCAATGAGACAAAGCCGCCCTCGGGGTCGTTGGCCTCGTCGACCAGCCCGATCACGGTCTCCCAGGACTCGGGGGCCATCGACGGGCCGTTGACATGGTCGGTGATGGCCCCGAAATCCAGGCCGGCGGCCTGGCGCAGGGTGGCAAAGAAGTCCGCGGCGTTGCCGCACATCAGCCCCTGGCAGTTGCCCAGATCGGCCGAGCCGCCGTCCGCGCTGTAGCCCGTGTGGGCGTGCAGTTCGCCGAAGTAGTAGGTGCGGTCGTCGAGCTCCTCGGCCGCGAGCGCACCGGTCGCGGCCACGATGGCCAGGCCGCCGACCAGTCCCGCCGCCGCCAGCGGTCCCGGTGAGCACGGGTGTTGCGTGCGTGCCATCGGCCTCTCCCCGCGACACCAGCCTGGTCTTCGGAGGCATCGTCGGTCGACCCTATCACGGACGGAAGATCCCGAAGTCCCGCAGTCGGCGGAGGACGAAGCGGGCCTGGCGCGGGCGCATGCGGCGCAGCAGCCCGGCCAGCTGCCGGGGTCGCAGGAAGAAGCGACGGAAGGCGCGAGCCGGGGCGGCGGCCAGGACCTCGGAATCGACGGTGGGCGGGCACCAGGTGATCTCCTGGTAGCTGCGCCGGTCGAAGGACGGCGTGAGCTCGTCGGACAGCTCGTCGTACAGCTCGCTGCCCACCAGTACGTCCAGCAGGAGGAACTGGGCCCGATCCAGCCCCGAATCGATGTTGAAGTCGATGGTCTGCTCGATGGTCTCGGCGGTCTCGCCGGGCAGACCGAAGATGTTGAAGGCCTGGGTCTGGATGCCCACCGAACGGGCCGCCGCGATCGCCCGGCGGATCGTCTCCAGATCGGTGCCCTTCTTGATCCTGTCCAGGATCTCCTGGTTGCCTGACTCGACGCCGAACGCCAGGAAGTAACAACCGCTGCGCTTCATCAGCGCCAGCAGCTCGCGATCCAGCGTGTCGACGCGCACGCCGTTGGGCGCCGCCCACGACACGTCGATCCCGCGGCTCAGCAGGAGCTCGCAGATGCCCTCCACGTGGCGTCGCTTCACCGTGAGGTTGTCGTCCTCGAAGTGGATCTCGCGCACGCCGAACCGCCGCACCAGGTGGTCGATCTCGTCCACGACGTTTCCGGGGGAACGGAAGCGGATCGAGCGGCGCCAGAGCCTGGGGCTGGCGCAGAAGGTGCACTCGTAGGGGCAGCCACGGCTGGACACGATGGGCGCCACGGGGAAGCGCTTGACGAAGGCTCCGTGGGGCGCGTGGCGGTAGCGGTGGGGGTGCATCGCGTCCCAGTCGGGAAACGGAAGGCTGTCCAGCTCGGCCACGAAGGGACGCTCGCGCAGCGAAGAACCCCCATCGCTGGCGGCGGCCACACCAGGCACGGCCGCGGGATCCCCGCCGTCCGCCAGCGCGACCAGCAGTTCGTGCAGGGTGACCTCACCCTCGCCCACCACCACGAAGTCCGCCCCCGAGCGCTCCAGCGTGGCCCGGGGGGCACCGCTGGCGTGGGGTCCCCCGACGATCACGGTCTTGCCCCGCCGTTTCAGTTCGCCTGCGAGTTCGATCACCTCGGGGAAGTAGTCGCTCAAGCAGTTGATGCCCACCACCTCGAAGGGCTCGCACTCGTTGGCGAGCTCCACCGGTGACAGCTCCTCGAGCAAGCCGTCGACGATCCGGGTCCGCACGCCCTGCCCTCTCAGGTAGGACGACAGGTAACCCAGGCCCAGCTGGGGGGTCACCAGGTGGGTGTAGTAGTGGGGCCGGACGAGCGCGATCCTCACCGGGGTGTCCTCCCCGGCCGCAGGGCTTCGGCCCGGGCCACCATCTGCTCGGCGGACAGGCGCGCGCGCCGCCTGCCCTCGACCGCCCGGGCGAAGGCCACCCGCTCGAGGAAGGTCAGCGGATGGCGCGCGATGTAGGTCAGCTCCGGATAACAGGCGTACATGCAGCCTGCGCAGGTGCTGGCCTGACGCCGGTAGTGCTCGCGGAACTCCCGCGACCGGTATCGCTCGACGAAGCCCGGATCCAGCATCGACTCGTCGCCGGGGAGGTCGACGCAGGGCAGGAAATGGCCCTGGGGGCTGATGGAGAAGTACATGTCGGGGCTGAGGCAGCGCCAGCGGATCTCACCGGTCTTGAGGTAGTCGCGGCTCTCCCGCAAGAAGCGGTACGTGTTGTACAGGTGGAACCCCGAGCGTTTCATGTCCATCAGCTTCGCGTAGACCCGGTCGATGGTATCGTGGTGGGAGGGATCGATGCCCATCTCCGGGGCGTGGGCGCGGACGATGTAGTCCCCGTCGCCACGGCCTTCGTCCAGGTGCACGGGGATCAGCGAGGCGTACAGGCCGATATCGGTGACGAAGCGCACGAGATCCGGCAGCTCTGCCAGGTTGTGGCGGTTGACGGTGATGTTGACCCCGCCCAGGGCGCCCCGGCCGGGCAGCGCCTGGCCGAAGGTCGCCAGCCCAGCGAGAATCCGCTCCCAGGACCCGGGCACCCCGGTGATCCGGTCGTTGATCTCGGGGTCCAGCGAGTGCAGCGAGACCGTCACGTCCTCGAGCCCCGCCTCGACCAGGGCGCGCACCGTCTCCGGATCGGCCAGCAGGGCGTTGCTCTGCAGACGGACCGACAGCCCTCGCTCGGAGAACAGCCGCACGATCTCCGGCAGATCGACGCGCAGCAACGGCTCCCCACCGGTGAGCACCAGGATCCCCACCCCGAGGCGCTCGAGGTGGTCGGCGAGGATCGCGATCTCGGCGACCCCCAGCTCGCGTTCGCCCTCCCGGGACTCATTGGCCCGGCACATGGAGCAGACCATGTTGCAGCGGGTGGTGACCGCAAACTGGACGTAGATCGGCACCCGCCGGGTCAACGCCGCGCGGGCGAACAACAGGTTTCGGCGCAGCGCGCTCATCGCCCCCGGTGGTCAGGAGTGCACATTGTCTCCGCCGCTGACCAGGAAGTAGCCGAGGATGTACTGCAAATCGAGCCCGTCCCGCGTGCCGCGCACGATGTAGCGGGCCAGATTGGTCACGAAGCGGTGTTTCTGCTCGCGCACCTGGGAGAACATCCGCGACGACGTGAAGTAGGCCAGGCAGGTGTACCGGAAGCGCTCGATGTCCCTGGGAGTCAGGTCCTTGGTGTAGACGTTGGAGCGCTTGTGCAGGGAGTCGATGTCTTCCCAGCCGGCCTCGTCCACCCTGCCACCCAGTTCGGCCACGAGCCGGGCCGCCTCGGTGGTGGGCAGGGGTCGGTAGGTGAAGAAGATTGGCCGGTCCACCTCCAGCTCCCGGACGAAGCGGAAGGTGTCCCACAGGGTGGCCTTGCTCTCCCCGGGGCCGCCGAGGATGTTGTAACCGGTGACCGCGATACCGTGGTCGTGGAGCATCCGGAAGACCCGGCGATAGGTCTCGTCGGTGATCGGCTTGTTGTACACGTCCCGGCGGATGGCCTCGTTCCCAGCTTCGATGCCGATCCGGACGACCTTCGCGTTGGCCCGGGCCAGGTCGCGGACCTTGCCCTCGTCCAGCAGATCGGCCCGCGAGAAGCACGAGAATGGCAGCTCGTCGGCCAGGCCAATGCGCACGTACTCGTCGCAGAACGCGGTGACCCAGTCGCGATCGGAGGTGAAGACCGGATCGAAGGAGTGGGCGACCCGCATGCCCCGGTCGCCGTACTTTCGCCAGTGGTGTTCGATCTCCCTCGCGTACGCCGCGGGATCGCGGACTCGCAGGTACCGCCCGGGGAGCCGCTCCCGCATCGGGAACTCGGAGCAGTAGGTGCAGCTGTACGGGCAGCCGCGGTTGCCGATCACGTAGACCACCCCGTTGTAGAACAGGAAGCGGTCGAAGTCCTCCCACAGGTCGTAGTCCGGGATCGGCAGCCGGTCGATGTCCTGGATCTGCTCGCGCAGGCCGTTGCGGACCACCTCGCCGTCGCGCTTGAACCAGATGCCGTCGATGCCGTCCAGCGGTTGACCGGCGGCCAGGGCATCGAGGTACCCGGTCACCGAGAACTCGCCGTCGCCGATGCAGATCGCGTCCACTTCATCCAGGTCGATGGTCTCGTCGGGCAGCAGGGTCGTGTGGTAGCCACCCAGGATGATGGGCAGGTCGTAGCGGCGCTTGATCCAGCGCAACATCGGCTTGATGTACTGCATGTACATCGACACCGCCGAGATCCCGATCACGTCCGGCTGGAACTCCTCGATGGAGCGTCGCAGGTGCTGCGGCCAGTCGCGCGCGTGGTAGGTGAAGTCCACGATCCGGGCCCGGTGTTCGGTGCGCTCGTTGAGGTAGGTCGCCAGACAGGTGACGCCGATGTCGACGATGGAGGGATCGCCACTGAGGTTGGGGCTGAGGATGCTGATCCGCATGGGCGCGCTCGCCACCTCGCCGGTCGGAGTCCCGAGATTCACACTGCTCCAGCTATAGCGCCACACCTGCCCAGCGTCTACCGTTCCTCGTGGTACTCGGCGTCGGTGTTCACGGACCAGACGTTGTCGTTGTCGGTGACCCCCGCCGCGATGTTCTCCACCGCGACCATCGCGGTCATCATCGAGTGATCCTGGTTGTTGTAGCGGTGCAGGCCGTTGCGGCCGATCAGGGTCAGGTTGGACAGGCGGTCCAGGTAGCGGCGGACGATGTCCAGCCGGTCGTAGGTGCCGAAGTAGGCGGGGTAGGTCTTGGGCACCTTGAGCACCACCTGGTCCAGCACGTCCCCGGGATCGACGATACCGATGCTGGCCAGCTCGCGGACGGCGAAACGGGCGAACTCGTCCTCCGGCTTCGACCACAGCTCATCGCCCACGTTGCAGAAGTACTCCAGCCCGACCCAGGTCCGCTCCGGGTCCGCGACCAGGTAGGGGCTCCAGTTGTTGAAGATCTGCAGCCGGCCCAGCTTCACGCCCCGCTCCTGCACGTAGATCCAGTTGTCGGGCGGCAGGTCGTTCATGGTCCGGATCGAGGTCTCGTTGCGGATCTTCAGCCGGCGAAGCAGCAACCCCACGGTGACGAAGTCCCGGTACACCAGCCCCTCGGCGACCTTCCGCACCTCGTCCGGGGGATCGCTGCCCATGGCGCGGATCAGGTGCCGGATCGGCATCGTGGAGATCACGTGGGCAGCCCGCCTTCTCGAAGTCCGGCCCGTGCGTGCGTTGCGGATCGTCACCCCGGTCACCCGTCCGCCGTCCACCTGGACGCCCACCACCTCGCGGTGGGTCAGCACCTCGCCACCGGCCTCACCTACCTGGCGCGCCACCTCCTCCCACATCTGGCCGGGGCCGTACTTGGGGTAGAGGAAGCTGTCGATCAGGCTGGGCTCGACGTCGCGGGCGTCCGGAGTCTCGTCGGGTCGCAATCTGCGGCGCAGTGCGTGGCCGATCGCCTTGTTGATCGAGATCCCCTTGATCCGCTGGGCCCCCCAGGCTGCGGGGATCTCGCGGCACGAGATGCCCCAGACTTTTTCGGTGTAGTCCCGGAAGAAGGTGGCGTAGAGCTCCCGACCGAACCGGTTGACCAGGAAGTCCTCCAGCGATCGCTCCCGCCGGATGGGTCGCACCCGGGCGCGGGCGTAGCTCAGCCCGATCCGCGCCGAACGGCCCAGCCCGAGGTCCGTCAGGGTTCGGCTGTTCAGGCTGAGCGGATAGTCGAAGAACTGGCCACCGTGGAGGATCCGCGACACCCGGTCTCGCCGCAGCATCACGGTGTCCTCGCGGTCGGGATCGGGGGCGGGCCGGGTCACCGTCTGTCCGGTCCCCAGCGGCCGCTGAGTCACCGTCCCCGCCACCTCGACCCGCCGGCCCAGCAGCCGGTCGTCGAGGGCGGGCGCCCCCTGGGGCGGCAGCACGTTGAGCCACCAGCGCATCACCCGCTGCGACCGCGAAAAGAACCGGTGCCCGCCGATGTCGAAGCGGTTGCCCTTGTAGACCGCCGTCCGCGAGATCCCCCCCAGGTACGCGCTCATCTCCAGCACCACGGGCTTCACCTCGGTGTGGTCCAGCAGCTCGTAGGCGGCGGTCAGGCCGGCGGGGCCGGCACCGACGATGATCGCGACGGGTCTGGGCATCGTGCCTTTCGGGGCGAGGGAAGTTTCGCACCCGGCTACCTCACGGACAAGGACGCAGGGACCCGATCTCGGGATGGGAAAAAGCGCCTAACCTTGTCTCCGGTGCCGGAAGCCAGGCACGATCGCCCAGATGAACAAGAGCGGGAACGGCGAACAGGCGGGAGATCGGGCCGGCAAGGCCGCGCTGGCGGCGCGCTGGCAAGCGGCGGATGCCGCAGGAGGCGGCAGCCAGCGTGACGCGGCGCTGGCCGCGTTGCGCTCGGATGGGCCGGCGGCGGACAGACCCACGGATCTGCGGGGTATCGATCTGGCCCGCGAGGACCTGTCGGGGCTCGACCTGTCCCGGACGGACCTGTGCGGTGCCCACCTGGCCAAGGCGAACCTCTCCGGCGCCAACCTCTCGTTCTGCAAGCTCGTCGACGCGGTCCTGTTCGAGGCAACCCTGGACCGCGCCGAGCTGCTCAGCGCCGACCTGACCGACGCGGATCTGAACCAGTGCTCGGCATCCCGGACCGGCTTCGGCGGGGCGAACCTGACCCGGACGGCGCTGGTCGGCGCGAACCTGGAGGCCGCCTCGCTGAGCAACGCGACCCTGGTGGACGCGGACTTCCGCGGGGCGTCGATGGCCGGGGTGCGGATGCGCAAGTCGGACCTGACGGGCGCCAACTTCGCCAAGGCGGACGTCCAGCGGGCGGACCTGCAGGACAGCGCCATCGAGGGAGCCGACTTCACCGACACCGACCTGCGGGGCGGTCACCTCAAGCGGGTCACCGGGTTCGAGCGGGCGGCCTGGATCGGCACCGACGTTCGCGACGTGGACTTCTGCGGCGCCTACCTGGTCCGCCGCCACATCATGGACGAGAATTATCTATACGAGTTCCGGCGCCGCGACCGGCTGTCGGGGGTGCTGTTCCGGATCTGGTCGCTCACGTCGGACTGCGGCCGCAGCTTCTCCCGCTGGGCGCTGTGGACCGTGCTGGTGGCCGTGCTGTTCGGCCTGGCCTACACCCAGGTCGATCTGGATTACGGTGACCACCAGACCTTCCTGTCGGCCATGTACTTCAGCGTGGTGACGTTGACGACCCTGGGCTACGGGGACGTGTTGCCCGCGTCCGTCGCGGCGCAGATCCTGGCGGTGTTCGAGGTCGTTCTGGGCTACGTGGCCCTGGGGGGATTGTTGAGTATCTTCGCGGCCAAGATGGCGCGTCGGGCGGAGTAGGGGACAGCGGTATGTTCAAGTTCCTGGCCAGGCGCAAGAAGGACCCCAAAACGGAGCTCCGCAACGTGCTCGGCGAGCACGATCTCCCGTCGTTCTCCGGGGTGGTGATGCAGACCTTGCAGCGGATGCGGGACCCGCGCTCGTCGCCCGCGACCATCGCCGCGGTGATGGCAGCGGATCCCGGACTGTCGGTGCGGGTGCTCAAGACCGTCAACACGGCCGCCTACTCGATGCGCAAGAAGATCACCTCGCTGGACCAGGCCATCGGCCTGCTGGGGCTGGCCACGGTGGAGTCGCTGGTACTGGCGGTGGCGGTCAAGGATGTCCTGCCCGCGGAGCCGGCCCCGGGTTTCGACAGCACCCGGTTCTGGCGCACCGCCGCCCGCCGCGCGGCCACGGCGAAGGCCCTGGCGGCGCGTCTGCACCCGGCCCAGGCCGCCGAGAGCTTCACCGCCGCGCTGCTGCAGGACATGGCGGTCCCGGTGCTGACCACCGGGAAGCTCGGCAAGTACGGCTCGCTGCTCGAACACTGGCACAACAGCAACGACGACCTCGCGGTCCTCGAGCACGCCGAGTTCGGCTGGAGCCACCCCGAGGTCGCGACCTGGATGTGCGACGAGTGGGCGCTCCCCGAGGCCCTGGCCTCCTCCGTGGGCGGTCACCACGGCGAGGTCGGCGAGGGGACCGAGGGGCTGATCAGCCCCCCCGCGGTGATCCTGGTCTCCCACCTGCGGGAGCCCGAGGAGAGGATCGGCAGCGATCGTCTCGTCGAGGCGGTCAACGAACAGTTCGGCATCGGGACGGACGAGGTCGTCGAGCTGGTCGAGGACAGCTTCGAAGCCGCCGAGGAGCTGGCGGCTCTGTTTCGCTAAGGGCGGGCCTCAGCCAGCTCCCCACCGCCGCCGCCGCCCCACCAGAAGCAGCGGAGCCACGGCCGCCCAGGCCCGGGCGGCGTGGGGCTCGGAGCCGCAGGAGCAGCCGTCGCCGTCCCCGGGTGGCCCCGGCGGATCGCCGCCTGTGTCGTCATCCCCGGTCGCATCGTCGTCGTCCCCCGTGATGTCGTCGTCGTCGCCGGTCGCGTCGTCATCCCCGGTCGCGTCGTCGTCGTCGTCCCCGGTCGCGTCGTCGTCGTCGTCCCCGGGGGGCTCGTACGTCAGCCGGAGGGCGTCGTAGGCGATCTTGCGGCCCAGGGTCTCGTAGTCCTCGCCGGTGTTGTCGCCCAGGTGCACGTACTGCTCGGACGAGCCGTCGAAGCGGAAGGTGCCCAGGGTCTGCCAGCCCTTGTCCTCGGCGTGGTTGACCGTGGCCGGGGTGACTCCGTCGGCGTGGTGGATCTGGTAGGTGGCGTTCTGGGAATCGGCCTCGGTGTCCGGGATGTACGCGTCGACCCGGTAGTCGCCGTCCACGGCCACCGCGAACAGCCACTCGCCGGTGGTCTCCTCGGCGGGCTCGTCCGTGGCGAAGGTGTAGTAGTGGTGGCCGTCGTGACCCTCGGCCACGTCCCACCACCACTGGCTGACCCGCCGGAAGCAGTGGCCGTCACTCTCGCTGATCAGGGTCTCGGCGCCATTCAGTTCGGCCTCGCAGCCACAGCCAGATCCGCAGTTGTCGGAGGTGACCGTCTCCGGGTACAGGGGGTCGCCCACGTCCAGGAACTCGGCGGGGATGGACTGGCACCATCAGGAGTTGCAGACGTCCTGGATCTGGAAGTGGAGGTGCGCGCCACAGACCCAGCCGGTCAGCCCCACGCGGCCTACGACGTCGCCGGCGCAGACGGGATCGCCCTGCTGGAGCGAGGACGAGTTCGTGTCCAGGTGCAGGTACAGGGCGGCGCTGCCGTCGCCGTGGTCGACGACCACGTAGTTGGCGTCGTTGGCGTACGCCGCGTCGCAGCCACCGGAGGTCGAGTCCATCCGGATCCGATCGACCACGCCCGGTGCCGACGCCCAGACCTCCTCCCCCACGCCCATGCCGAAGTCCTAGGCCCACGCGCCCTCGCCGGTGTGACTGCCGCCGTTGTGATCCTGGGTGACCTGGAACGTCACGCCGCAGGTCCAGGGGAGCTCCAAGGGCGGTGTGGAGATCAGGACCAGCGTCAGGATCGCGGGTAGTTGCATGGACCGTCCCTCGCCCTTCGATGGTGCCGCGACCCATCATACCGCCCCTGCTCCCTTGATCGGGGGCGCGTCGAATCGGCGTCGTAGCGGGCGCACTGCCCGCCCGGCCTGGGTTTTCGCGGCCCGCGCAGCTAAGCTAGCTGGCAGCGGTGCAGGTCGCGCCGCCCGAACCAGGAGCTGTACTTGCGCTTGCCACGCCCGATCGCCGCGGTCGTCGCCCGGGTCCGGGCGTTCGGACGCCGGGTGCAGGCCGCGGTCATCTACCTCTCCCTGATCGGTATCTACCTGGCGGCGCTGGGTTGCGCCCGCGCGTGGGCGACCCTGTTCCACGGGGACCTGCTCGGCCGGGGCGACGGGGCTCCGCGCTGGTTGCCCCCCAACACTCCGACCTTCGACCTCGAGGAGTCGACGCGACAGAGCTGAGCTGATGCGGAAACTGTGGCTGATCCTGCGAGAGATCGTGCGCCTGCTGGCGCGCAACAAGCTCTACTTCCTCGCGCCGATCCTGATCCTGCTGGCGCTGCTGGCGTTCCTGGTCTACTCCCTGGGACCGGTGGCAGTGATCACCTTCTTGTACGCTGGGATCTGATGCGGGTCCTCGGGCTCTCGTGCTACTACCACGACGCAGCGGCTTGCCTGGTGGAGGGGGCCCGCGTGGTCGCGGCATGCCAGGAGGAGCGGTTCGACCGCAGCAAGGCGTCCGCCGCCTTCCCCATCGAGGCCATCAACGCGTGCCTGCAGCAGGCGGACGTGACGATGGACGACGTGGACGTTGTCGCCTTCTACGAGAAGCCGTTCCTCAAGCTCGAGAGGATGCTGATCAGCCACCTGCGGTCCTGGCCCCGGTCCCTGCGAACGTTCCTCGACACGGTCCCGCCGTGGCTCCAGGACCGGCTGATCGTTCCACTGACCGTCGAGCGCGAGCTGGGTTTCAAGGGACCGGTCCACTTCTGCTCCCACCATCAGTCCCACGCGGCGAGCGCATTCCTGGCGTCCCCCTTCGATGAGGCTGCGGTGCTGACCGCCGACGGGATCGGCGAGTGGGCGACGACCACGTACGGCCGCGGTCGAGGCACCACGCTGGAGCTACTGGGGGAGCTGCGTTATCCGGACTCGCTGGGGTTGCTGTACAGCGCGGTCACGGCATGGCTGGGCTACCGGGCGCTGCGGGGTGAGGGCAAGGTCATGGCGCTGGCCGATTTCGGCGAGCCCGCGTACCTGGACCTGCTCCACCAGGGCGTCCCGGTGGCCGACGACGGCAGCATCCGCGTGGATCCCCGTTTCCTGTCGGTGGTGGAAGGCGACCGGATGGTGGGGCCGGCCTTCCTCGAGGCCTTCGGCGAACCGCGCGAACCCGGGTCGGAGCTGACGGACCACCACCGGGACGTGGCCGCGAGCCTTCAGCGTTACCTCGAGCAGGTCATGGTGCGCATGGCCCGCCACCTGCACTCCCAGGTCGACTCTCCGAATCTCTGCCTCGCGGGCGGGGTCTGCCTCAACATCTCGGCCACCTCGCGGGTGATGGAGGACAGCCCGTTCGAGCAGGTCTTCATCCAGCCGGCGGCCGGCGATGCGGGGGGCGCCCTCGGTGCAGCCCTGCTGGTGGCCCACGCCATGGGTGAGACCGACCGCGGACCGGCGATGGCGTCCGCCGCCCTGGGGCCCGAGTACGGCGCCCCGCGCATGCGCCGGGCGGCCGCGCGCCACCGCGGAGAGGTCCGCACCCTCGAGGAGGACGATCTGCTGCGGGAGGTCACCCGCCAGCTGCTCGCCAACCGGATCGTGGGCTGGTTCCAGGGACGGATGGAGTTTGGTCCCCGGGCCCTGGGCCAGCGCAGCATCCTGGCCAACCCCTGCCACCCGCCGATGAAGGACATCCTCAACCAGCGGGTGAAGCACCGCGAACCGTTCCGGCCCTATGGAGTCAGCGTGCTGGCCGAGCAGGCCGACCGGTTCTTCCACGTGGACCGGCCGTCGCCGTTCATGCTCCAGGTGGCCAACGTTCGCGAAGAGGTCCGGGATCACATCCCGGCGGCCCTGCACGTCAACGGCACCTCGCGACTGCAGACCGTGACCGAAGAGGACAACGGCATCTACTACCGCCTGATCCGCGCGTTCGCGGACGCCAGCGGGGTGCCGATGGTGATCAACACCTCGTTCAACGACAACAACGAGCCCATCGTCTGCACCCCCGAGGACGCCTACGCCTGCTTCGCGGCGACCGGGATGGACACCCTGGTGATGGGATCGCTGTTGCTGGAGAAGGAGCCCCTCGGAGGGGACGGGGCCTAGGCGAAGTACTGGCTCTCGCTGTCGGGGAACCGGTAGCCCAGCATCTCGGCGACGCGGTTGAGGTCGTCGAGCGTGTAGGTGGGCTTCAGCAGCTCGAGGGCCTCGTCGCGGGTCAGCTGACCGTCCCGGATCTGCTTGCTCATCTCGATGTGGTAGTGGGTGTACCCGTAGTACTTGAGCGAGTTGTGCACGGCGAGGAAGTTCAGCTCGCAGTTGGTGGACTTGCCCGGGTAACTGACCTCCGGATACTGCCAGCCCAGCTCGCGCTGGATCGTCTCCACGTAGGTCTCGGTGTCCACGTCGATGAACCAGTGCGGGGACAGCACCCGGCTCTTGAAGCGTTTCTTGGCGCGCTTGAGAACGTCCTCCATCGACCGCGGGAAGTCCTTGAACCGGGGGTCGTTGCCCAGACCGCCGAGGAACTCCAGCGTCGCCTTGCCCATCTGCCGGTACTCGGGCGCGTAGATGTCGCAGGCGCACTTGGACATCACCGCCTGGTCGTTGGACTGGCCCTTGGTCCACCCTGCGATGATCAGCGGGACCTTGAACCGGGCCGCGACGCGGAAGGTGAAGTCCATGTACCAGATCGAGCACAGGTGGCAGATGACGGCCTGCGAGCCGCTGTTGAGGATCTCGGCGGCCACCGGGTGGATCTCCGTCGAGCGGAAGACCAGGTAGTCGACGTTCAGCTTCTCCACCGCCCGCTGCACGTTGGCCATCGCCTCGCGAGTCTCGAAACCGTGGTCGAAGGTGAACGCCAGGGGCTTGAGCCCGTAGCGGGTGACCATGTAGTACAGCGCCGACGTGCTGTCCTTGCCGCCGCTGCACATCACCAGGCAGTCGTACTCGGACTTGCCGCGGTACTTGCTCAGCAGCTTGGTGAAGTCGGTCTCCAGCGGCCTGCGGCCATCGAACTCGGCGTGGGCCGCGTCGTGGTCCGCGCAGACGTTGCACAGGCCATCGTCGTCGAGCCGGATGTCCGGCGGGCTCTCGGGCAGCACGCAACGCCAGCACAGGGGACGTTCAGACGTCATCGCCCCTCCTGACCAGCAGCATCCAGTGTTCGCCTTCGCGGAACAGCGAGATCACCTCGTGTCCCTCCTGTACCAGGGTGAGCGGGACGTTGACGATGGGTTCCCCGTCGTCGATCAGTACCCGCAGCAGCTCGCCCACATCCATCAGCTCCAGCTCGATGATCGCGGCGCTGGAGTTATGCGGGCAGCGCGTGCCTCGCAGGTCGAGTTCGCCGTCTGGCGCCGGGGAGTCGCTCATCGTGGTTCCCAGCCATCGTTCGCCGCCAGAGGTTCGTTCTGCGCCATGTCCGACCCATCTTCACCGCCCTCGGCCCCGGGTCGCCCCAGTATAAGCAGAGCGTCCCGAGTCGACCAGCATCTGCCCGGCGCTGGCGGTCACGCGAACAGTTTCGCTATCTTGTCGGGGTGCCTATCGAGCCGCCCGACACTTCGACCGCCGAGACCCAGCCCCCCGCGGGGGCGGGCCGGCGACGGCGGTCGCTGCGCGAGCGGCTCGTGGCCGCCTCGGTGGGGCTGGTCGTCGCACTGATCGCGCTGGAGATCACGCTGCGCCTGGTCGGCTTCGGGTTCCTAGCGATGCAGGACCGGCGCAACCGCCGCGCCGTCGAACGCGGAGGCGCCTACACCGTGCTGTGCATCGGCGAGTCGATCACCGCGATGGGAGGCCCCGACGCCTATCCGGTCCAGCTGGAGAAGGTGCTCGACGGCCGGGGTGGAGGCGTCGACTTCTCCGTGATCAACGGGGGCATCCCGAGCTCCAATTCCACGCAGCTCCTCGACGAGCTCGAGGCCAATCTCGACCGCTACCAGCCCGACCTTGTCGTGGCGATGATGGGCGCCAACGACAACCAGCCCGGCAGCGGATCCAGCGCGATCCCCTACGACGGCGACGTCCCCGTGTCCGAGCGGACCGGATTCCCGTACTGGCTGAAGACCTACCGCCTGGCGCGCCAGGCGCTGCACACCCTGGACCGCGCCGCGGCCCCGCCGCTGATGGCCGCCGGCACGCTGCCCGGCACGGGCGAGATCGTCTGCCCGGTCCAGTGCGAGCCGCTGGCAGACGTCCCTGGCGCAGGAGACGAACACGACGTCTGCGTTGATGTAGAGCGGGCCTGGAACATCGCGCAGGACGGCCAACCCGAGGACGCCGAGAGCCGATTGCGCAAGGCACTGGATCGCCACCCGGAGAGCTCTCACGTGCACGTGGGCCTGGCGGGTGTGCTGATCCAGCTGGGCGAGTTCGACGAGGCCGAGACGCTGCTGGTCGCCGCCACGTCACTGGATCCCGGCTTGGCCTCGGCCTGGAGCGAACTCGCCGCGCTGTACTCGCTGACGCGTCGCTGGAACCATGCGGAGCGAGCCTTCCGCGCGGGTCTGCGCGCCGAGCCCGGCCGCCTGGCCTGCGAGACCGGGCTGGGACATGTACTGGTCGAGCTGGGTCGCTGCAACGACGCCGTTGACATCCTCGAACGCGCCGTTGCTGCGTTTCCGGAAGATGTGGGCGTCTACCACGACCTGGGCACCTGCCTGGAGCGGGTCGGGCGGGAAGCCGATGCCGCCGAGGCCTACCGCCAGGCGATCGAGCTCAGCGCGCCGGTCTACTGGTTCGATCCGGCGCTCGAGCGCTGGACCGAGCTGATGGACCGCCTGGGTCGGGGTGACGAGGTGGAGCCGCTCTTCGCCGAGGTGCTGGCGGCGCGCCCCCGCGACGACGCGCTGCTGGGCAAGCTCGCGTCGCACTACCGTCGCGTGGGTGATCGCGCCGCGGCCGACCGGCTGCTCGCCGACGCCCGGGAGCAGCGAGCTCTCCACTACTGTCCGCTGACCCGGACCAACTACCAGCGTCTGCACAGCACGACCCGCGCCCGGGGTATCACCCTGGTCGCCGCCCAGTACCCCCGGCGCGACGTGGCGCTGTTGCGACGGATGTTCGACGATCCCACCGGCGTCCTGTTCGCCGGTGATCCCGAGGCGTTCGAGCGGGAGCTGGCGCGGTCCTCGTTCGACGCGGTGTTCGAGGACGACTGCTACGGCGACTTCGGCCATGGCACCTGGCGCGGCAACCAGCTACTGGCCGAGGGGATCGCCACCGTGATCCTCGGGCACCTGGGGCTGGCCGACGGGACCGCCGCGGACGAAGCGCGATGACACCGGGCGCCACACCGGAGGCCGCGCCCCCGCCCCCCGCCCGCCGCGTCGCGCTGCGGGCGATGCTGGTGGTCGGCGGCCTCGCGACCGTGCTGACGCTGATCGTGTTTCACACCGTGGTACTCCACCCGCAAGCGGTCATGGTCGGCGGCGCGGGTTCGGAGCACATGTCCGGGGCGTGGGTCTTCACCTGGTCCCAGCGCAGCGTGGTCGAGGACCACCGCTTCCCCCTCGTGATCGATGGGGCGGGCAAGTCCGGGCGATCGCTGCTGTATCCCCTGAGTGTGGCGACCACCTTCGTGACCCTGCCGCTCTACCCTTTGCTGGACATCGGGGCCCGCTACAACGCCGCGATGGTGTTCAATTTCGTGCTGGCGCTGGTCGCGGCGTTTGCCCTCTTCCGCCATCTGGGTGGCGACGACGCGGTCGCACTACCCGGTGCGACGATGTTTGCGCTGTCGCCCTTCCTCACCAGCCACTGGAACGCCGGACCGCCGGAGGGCGCCGCCCTGGGTTGGCTGCCGCTTGCCCTGCTGGCCGCCGAGGCGCTGCGACGGGGCGACCGCGTGCCGCTGCACCACTCGGCGCTCAAGGGCGTCGCCATCGCCGTGGCGTTTGCCGGCAATCCGTATTACGGAATCTTCGCGGCGCTGGGATCGGCCTACCTGACGCTGACCCACCCGGGCACACCCTGGCTGCGGCGCCTGATCGACACCGCGGTGATGACGGTGGTCAGCACCGTGCTGATGCTCCCGCTGGCGCTGGCGATCCGGTACTCGCTGGACCACCCGGACGCCATGTTCGCGGGCTACAGCGAGCAGTTCTCCTGGGATCTGGTCAACGTGGACAACGCCGATGTGCTGGCGTTCTTCCTGCCGTTGAAGGAGTGGGTCCGCCCGGCGCACTACCTCGGGGTCGTGGCCCTGGGGGCTGCCTTGTGGGCGGGGGTGCGGGCGCGACCGGCGCGCCGCTGGCTGTGGCTGGGGATCGCCGGCCTCGTGTTCGCTTGCGGCGGCACGCTGCGCATCGCGGGCGCCGTGCCCACGCTGGGCGGCCGCGAGTTCGCGCTACCGGCGCGCTACCTGTGCGACACCGTCCCGCCGTTCACGTTCATCACCCACCCGTTCCGCACCATCCCCCTGATCACGCTGACCCTGGGCGCCGCCATCTCGCTGTTGCTGGCACGGATCCGGGTCCCCCGCCTGCGGTACGGCGCGTCCGCGGCGCTGGTCGTGGCCATCGCCATCGACTCGCTGGTGATCGCCCCGTCCCGCTTCCCCATCGACACGCAGCCCTTCCACGTGCCGGAGTTCTACCGCACCCTCGCGGACGACCCGGACGAATACGCCGTGCTGGACGTGCCGATGGGCCACCACGACGCCACCCTCGGCCGCTACCTCATCAGCCACCTGTACCACAGCAAGCGCATCCCCTACGACATCGAGGGCAAGCTGATCCCGCTTGAGGACGCTCCGATTGCGTTCGCGTTCGTCAACAGCCTGAACACCGGGCGGACACATTTCGCCCCGCCCGGGGAACCGGTGACGCCCTACAAGTGTCAGTCTCCCCGTTGCGACGCCATCCCGGTGCTGGCGGAGAGGGGCTACCGCTACGTGGTCCTCCACCGCTACCTGGTCGCCGAGGCCACGGCCGCGGAGCTCCGCAACTGCATCGAGCCCTGCATCGAGGGCATCCATCACCAGGACGACGAGGTGACGGTCTATGCGATCCCGGAGTCGTGATCCGGGGGGGGCAAGGAGGGTGTGGGACCGAACGGTGCCACCCATCCCACCGGTGTTCACTTTGCCCTTCGGCATGACAGCGGAGTGCCTGATACCCTGCGGCCTGGGATGGAAGGCATGGCTGCGAGGAAGCTGGACAGGGCTGCCCCGGGGATTGTCCCTCCCAAAAATCCCATCGGCGTTGACTGCGGCGCTGCTCCGGTTGGCGTGGGTCTCTGCTCGTCTTGCCGCACTGGGCGCTGGTCGATACCTTCAGCGGCCATGAAGACCGCCCTCGTCGCGCTCCTTGCAGCCGTCACCGCGTCGGCTCGCTCACGCGGAGCGATGCAGCTGGAGATCCTGGCCCTGCGACACCAGCTGGCCGTGTACCAGCGCGGCACTCGACGTCCCCGATTGACGCCTGCCGACCGACTCCTCTGGGTCTGGCTGGCCAGGGTCTGGTCCGGTTGGCGTGACGTAATCGTCTTCGTCAAACCCGAGACCGTCGTCGCCTGGCAGCGGAGGCGTTTCCGGGAGCACTGGGCCGGGCTGAGCCGAAGAGGCACGCTGGGCCGACCTCGGGTAGCCAGGGAGGTCCGAGACCTGATCCGGCGGATGTCGAGTGCGAACCCGTTGTGGGGCTCGCCGCGGATCCTCGGGGAGCTGAGGAAAGTGGGGATCGAACTCTCAAAGTCCACGGTCGAGAAGTACATGAGCCGGCCACTGAAGCCCGCCTCCCCCACGTGGCGCGCGTTCTTGAAGTACCACACCGCGGAGCTGGTCAGTACCGACTTCTTCGTCGTCCCGACCATCCGGTTCACCGTGCTCTACGTGTTCCTCGTGCTCGCACATGACCGACGTCGCGTCATCCACTGGGGCGTGACCGAACATCCCACGGCCGGCTGGACTGCCCAGCAGGTGGTCGAGGCATTCCCCTGGGATGAAGCACCCCGATTCCTCCTGCGCGATCGCGACTGCATCTACGGCGGAGAGTTCAAGCGGCGGGTCCGCAACATGGGGATCCAGCAGGTGCTCATCGCGCCACGGAGCCCCTGGCAGAACCCGTTCGTGGAGCGACTGATCGGCAGCATCCGCCGCGAGTGCCTGGACCACGTCGTCGTGTTCGACACGGCCCACCTGCGCCGGCTCCTCTCGGGCTACTTCTCCTACTATCACCGGTCTCGGACGCACCAGTCTCTCGACATGGACTGCCCCGATCCCCGCCCCGTTCAGCAGCCAGAACTGGGCCAAGCCGTCGTCGCGATCCCGCAGGTCGGCGGTCTTCATCACCGCTACGAGCGACGGGCCGCCTGACATCGAGAGTCGGGCCAGTGCCGAGATCACCTCGATGCAGCGCGAGCGGCGTTGGACGAAACAGGAGCCGCCGAATCGAAGCGCTCGGCTGAAGCCGTCCGCCGCCTGCGTTCGCTCCTGGGTCATCCAATACCGATCCGCGTGCCTTGCCCCCCCCCGGGCCTTCAGAACGCGCGAAGTGGCCGTGATCCTCGCGGCGACCGCCGCCCTCGCGGGCGCCTCGAGCCGCAGATGGGATTTTCGGGACGGACAGGGCTTGGCCAAGCGCACGAGATCGACATCTACGCGTCGCATCTGCGAGGCGCTCGAGGAGCGGATCAAGGCCCACCGCGAGGCCCATCCACGTACCCCAACGCCTTCATCCGCTCCAGGGCCTCGGGGGTGACGGCCGGGGCGGAGCCGGTGGCCCAGGGGCGGGTGCCGTCTTCGTGGGTCGGGACGGTCTGGATGGGGCGGCGGCGGGCGGCGCGGCTGGTGAGGGCAGCGGTGACGGGGTGGCCGGCCATGTCATCGCCGACCGGTAGCCCCATGAGCCAGAGGGCGGTGGGGGTGACGTCGACCGAGGCCACCGGCGCCTCGAGGGGCCCGGCCTCCACGCCCGGCCCCAGGACCGCGAAGATGCCCTGGTCCTCGACCCGGTGGTAGCCGCTGTTGACGAACACCGAGAACGCCGGCTCCACGTGGCGGCCGAGGGCCGCGGACGCGGTGCCCAGGACGGCGTCGGAGGGGATCAGCTTGTGGCGGCGCTCCCGGAGTACGGGCTCGCCGGTTTCGGTGCGGGCGGCGAGCAGTCGCTCGGTGACCGCGGCGGCGCCGTCGCCGGTGACGGTCAGCTCGGGCACGCTCAGGCGGTAGGTCAGCTCCGGAATCGACGCGTCGACCCAGCGATGGGTGGCCTCCATCCGGATGGACGCCCCCTCGCTATCGAAGGTGCCGTGTTCGACCGTGCCGTCGCCGCCGTCGAGCAGGGCGCGGGAGATGGCGATCCGCCGATGGGAGGAGTCGGTGCCCGTGTGCCCGTGGTCGGAGACGGCGATCACGTACCCCTCGTCGCCCACGTACTCCAGCGCGCGTCCCACCAGCACGTCCGCCATCTGCAGGGTCTGGAACACGATGTCGTGCCCGCGCTGGGTGCGCTCCGCCTCGGCTGCCGGCACCCGGGAGAGGTCCGCGCCCGCTGCCACCGCCGCGTGTTCCGACCACAGCATGTGCAGCGCCACGTCGACCGGGTAGATCGGCAGCACCAGCAGGTCGAAGCGCTCGCCGTCCATCCAGCCGTCCATCCAGGCGGTGGAGGTCTCGGTCAGCAGATCGAGGGCGCCCAGCTGTTCGCGCAACGCCGTGGGCTCGATCGCCTTACCGACGCGCTGGTGGGCGTCGGCGGGGTGGGCCGAGGGGCCACCCGGGATCTCGGCCGCCGGGGCGAAGGCCGCCTTGCCGATCATCACGCCCTCGATGGTGTAAGCCGGGTGGGTCAGCCAGTAGTCGACGACCAGCGAGCGCTTGCCCGCGCCGCTGGCGATGTCCCACAGCCGCTTGACCCGAATCTGGTCGCCACCCATCTGCAGCACGTCCTCGCGGCGGTCGGGGAGGGACACGCCGTGGACGTCCGGGTGGTGGCCGGTGGCCAGGGTCGTCCAGCTGACCGGCGAGAACGCGCTGTCCACGTCGAGGCGGGCCGAGGCGCCCTCCCGCCGCATTCGCGTCAGGTTCGGGAGCAGCCCCGCGTCGAGATAGGGATCGATCAGGTCCCAGTCCCCGCTGTCGATGCCCACGAATGCGACGGTGGAGCCGCCGGCCGGAGCGCTCCGGCAGCCCACGGACGTTCCGGCGGTGACCGCCAGGATCAGCAGCGGAACGAGGTGGAGGCGGGGGGGGTAGCGTCTCACAGCAGCTGTATCAACGTCACCATCGTCTCGCAGCCATCGACGCCAGCGCCAGCCGCCGGAGGACCCCCCAGGTAGCCCACCGGAATCGACTCTTCCACGGCCACCTGGGCGTTGGTGTTCGAATCGATGAGCGCGCCGCTGGCATCGTAGAGCCGCACCTGGGCGGCGCCGCCGCCCACGTAGTCGATCACCTGGACGATGGCGCGGGTGACCTCGCAGTCCAGGTCCGAGAAGTCCAGGAACAGCTCGGCCGGATAGACCCAGACCTCGCCGCTGGCCGCCTCACCCGCACAGCCGGAGCAGACCGTGCTGTCCCGGAGCACCATCGCCACGTCCAGCTCGCTCCAGGGGGCGCCGCAGCTGTTGATGGTCTGGCTGGTGTCCAGGGTCAGGGTGATCCCGCCCTGATCGGCGCAGGGGGGCGCGCCGCTGTCATCGTCGTCTCCGGTGTCGTCGTCGTCTCCGTTGTCGTCGTCTCCGGTGTCGTCGTCGCCCCCGGTGTCGTCGTCGTCCCCCGTGTCGTCGTCGGCACCGCTGTCGTCGTCATCCCCCGCGTCGTCGTCCTCCGCGGTCGGGCAGCCGGGGCCCGCCAGCAGCCATAGCGCCGCAAGAACCAGCGTCAGCCACGGTTTTGGTGTTCGCATCGCTCCCCTCCAGGACTCAGAACGGCACGTTGCACTGCCCGTAGGCGTTGTTGCCCCAGCACAGCACCGTATCCTCGTCGGTCAGCCCACAGGAGTGGTCGTGCCCCCCGGTGTGCTGGGTGTAGGTGGCCGGCGGTGGATTACACTGCCCGTCGCCGTTGAGGCCGAAGCAGATCAGCTCGTCGTCCACCGTCAAGGCGCAGGTGTGGCGGATGGTGCAGTCCACCCACTGGTAGCTGTAGGGAGGCACGTTGCACTGGCCGAAGTTGTTGTTGCCCCAGCAGATCAACGTGCCGTCGGCCTTGAGCCCGCAGACGTGGAACCCGCCGGCGATGACCTGGACGAAGTCCTCGCCCGGGGGAACGTCCAGCTCGCCCCAGTCGTTGGTGCCCCAGCAGACGGTCTCGCCGGTCGTGGAGACGGCGCAGGCGTGGTAGTGGCCGAGACTGACCTGGGTGAAGGTGCCCACCGGTGGGGTGATCGGGGCATAGATCCCGGTACCCCAGCACAGGATCTCGGCGGTCGTCGTCAGGCCGCAAGTGAAGTGGTAGCCCGCGCTGATCTGGACGAACAGATCGGGGGGCGCGTTGGACTGCCCGTGGTTGTTCCCCCCCCAGCAGACGACCGTGCCGTCGCTGCGGCGACCGCAGGTGTGGTGTTTGCCCGCGCTGACCTCGGCGAAGGGTTCGTAGGGCGGCGACGATTGGCCCATCTGGTCGCTGCCCCAGCAGGTCAGGTAGCCATCCGAGCCCAGGGCACAGTTGTGATCCCGGCCGGCGTCGATCTGCACGTAGCCGTATTCGTCGATGGTGCCGTCGCAGTCGTTGTCGATGCCGTCGCCATAGATGTCGAGGGCGTAGGGGTGGGTGCTGTCGTCCACGTCGTCGCAGTCGCCGTCGCACTCGGTGAAGCCGTCGCCGTCCACGTCCGTCTCGTTGTCGTCGATGGAGCCGTCGCAGTCGTTGTCCATGATCCCGTCGCAGGCTTGCTCCGCGTCGGGGTGGATCGCGTCGTTGGCGTCGTTGCAGTCGACGTCCTCGCCGTAGCCGTCCCCGTCGGCGTCGACCACCGACGAGGTCGTGTCGTCGTCCCCTGTGCTGTCGTCGTCGCCGGTCGCGTCGTCGTCCGTGGTCGCGTCGTCGTCGCCGGAGGCGTCGTCGTCGTCGGAGGCGTCGTCATCGTTGATGGTGGCCTTGCAGGCGGGCATGGACAGGCCCAGAGCCAATGTCGTCAGTGCCGCGATCAGCCAGGCGTGGTCGAGCCGTGCGATTCCCAAGATCCAGACCTCCTTCGTCGCCCATGCTACCTGATGGTTTGGCCTCGGTCCCGGACCCGGCTAACCCACCACCAGATGCTCCAGCCCCTTGCCGCGGAGGTACTCGGGGTACAGCTGGAACGCCGGCTTGAGGATCGGCAGTAGCTTGACGGCCTTCTGCACCGCGCCGCGGGAGGTGACTTGCCTGCGGGTGAGGGCGCTGACGACGTTGGCCTTGCCGTGCCAGAAGGCGTGGGCGAAGTCGGCGTCCATGGTCATCTCGACCTCGGCGGTGCGGGGGCTCTCGCCCATGTCGTATTCCACCACGGCGCCGGTGGCGTCGATGGTGATCGAGGCGTCCGGGTTGCGGTAGTTGAACCGGATCAGCAGGTTCGAGCCGGCGAACTTGGGTCCGATCTCCGGGTGGTCCTTGAGCGTCAGCAGGAAGCCGCCGAGCACGTCGTACAGGTCGTCGGTGTCCTTGTAGGCGTTGCGGACCTCCCTGGCCCTCGCCCGCTGGGCGGCCCGTTTGAGGCGCGCGCGGCTGACTGGCAACGGGAAGGCCGGCTGCTTGTAGGCTCGCCGGACGATCCGCTCGACCGCTTCCGGTCTGACCGGGCAGGGGTTGTAGAGCATCGATCCATCGACCATCGCGGTCTCGACGACCTGGTCCAGCCGGGCCAGCCCGTCGCCGATGCCCGCCTGCTTCAGGTTGGGGGGCAGCGCCTTGAGGTAGCTGAGCTTGCGGCTGAGCATCCGCACCTTGAGGATGCCCATCCTGGCGGTCAGCGCTGGCGTCGGCATCTGGGGCCCGCCGAGGGCCATCGCCACGTCGGCCAGCCGGTCAGTGCTCGACTCCAGGTTGTGCTCCATGCCGTAGGGCAGGATCAGCCCGTTGGCCTCGCCATGGGCCAGGCCATACACCCCGCCCAGGGAGTGGGCGATGCCGTGGACGATGCCCACCATCGAGTGGGAGAAGGCGATCCCCGCCAGGCAGCTGGCGGCCAGCATCTGGCCACGCGCTTCGAGGTCGTCCGGGTGGGCGGCAGCCACCAGGATGTTGCGCCCGATCATCTGGATCGCCTGGAGCGCCATCGCGTCCGAGGCCGGCGACCACTCGGTGTCCAGGTAGGCCTCGATGGCGTGGGTCAGGGCGTCCATGCCGGTGGCGCCGGTGATCCGCGGCGGCATCGTGGCGGTGATCTCCGGATCGAGCACCGCCAGCTCGGGCTGCAGGTAGTCTTCTGTGAACGGGAGTTTGACGTCGTTGGCCTTGTCCGCGATCACCGCGAACCGGGTGACCTCGGAACCGGTGCCGGCGGTGGTGGGGACCACGACCAGCGGGAACAGGGGCTTGGTCACGAGCTGGGCTCCCTGGTGATCGGCGACCCGGCCGCCCTTCTTCATCAGGATGTTGGCGACCTTGGCCGTGTCGATCACGCTGCCGCCGCCCACGGCGATGATCATGTTGGCCTTGGCCGCCAGACCCAGGTCGGCGCAGGCCTCGACCGTGGTGATCTCGGAGTTGGGTGGCACGTCGTCGAAGGTGGCGACCACCTTGACCTTGGAGCCCTTCAGGCCGGCCTCGATCTTCTCGGGCAGGCCCAGCCCGGCGATCACCCGGTCGGTCACCAGCAGGACCTTGCGCCTCCCGAAGCGGCCGAGCTCGTCGGCCAGCTTGCCCGCCAGACCGGCACCGTAGACCACCTTGGTGGGCAGCTGAAAGCTGAAATACTCGGGCAACATCGCGTTTCTCCCCTCGCCGCCAGCCTGACGACGCCGGGATTCTAGCCCCGCCAGTTTGCCGGCGCGAGACTCCGGCGGGAAACAGCTGCAGAGAAAAATCCACAAAAAACCCCAGACGATCGACGGTGTGGTTGTTAGGGCCAAGCCACGCGGACCGGGATGGCTCTGTCGCGTTCTGGGGCCGCCCCGCGCTGCCGCACTCGTGGTACCTTGCCTGGCCTGCAGGAGAGATCGATGAACGACACCCTGGCCGACTACCTGGACGCCGCCACCCGCCGCAACCTGCTCAAGCTGGCTTGCCACGCCGCCTGGTCCGATCTCGAGGTCGTCCCCGAGGAGCGGGTGGCCGTGCTCGAGCTGGCCGCGGTGCTGGCTGTGGGCGAGGAGGAACTGGCCGAGGTCCGCTCCTGGCTGGACCACGCCCCCGAGGAGTTCGACCCGGCCGAAGTGGCCCCGACCCATCGGGAGCTGTTCCTCGACACGCTGATGGCCGTCGTCCTCGCCGATGGCCGCTTCGTCCCCGAGGAATGTCAGACCCTTCAGCTGATCTCCGCGCTGCTCCGCTAGCGAGTTCCCGTCCCGAAACTGTGTTTCGTGCCGGGAGACCAGCGATCCAACACCGCGCCCTTCCTCGCCCACTTGAGCGATCCCATCACAAAGGCCAAGATCGAGGGGGAGGTGATCCGTGGCCCCTCGTTGTCCCCTGTGGCTGACCGCCTTCTTGCTCGGCTGCGTCTTGCTGGGGGGGTGCCCCGAGCCCCTGGACGACGATGTCACCGCCGCCGACGACGACGGCGATGACGACACGGCCGATCCTGCTCTCTGGAGTCACGTGGCCGCTGGCGAGTACCACACCTGCGGCGTCCGGCTGGACGGGACGCTGGCTTGCTGGGGGCGGGACGACTACGGTCAGGCATCGCCGCCGGGCGGCACCTTCACCTGGGTGGGCGCCGGAGGCTCCAACAACGAGGCCCATTCCTGCGCCATCGATTCGGGCCAGTACGTCCAGTGCTGGGGCTTCGGCGACGACGGGCAGACCGATCCCCCCGGCGGCCGCTACCTCCGCCTGGACGCTGGTGGCTGGCACAACTGCGCGCTGGCGACCGACGGCCAGGTGGATTGCTGGGGTGCCGATTTCAGCGGCCAGGCGACGCCAGCGCCAGGCGAATACAACGACGTCTCCTGTGGCGGCGCCCACACCTGCGCGGTCACCGTCGACGACGAGGCGGTCTGCTGGGGGCACAACGCCAACGACCAGTCCACCCCCGTCCCGGGCACCTACACCCAGATCGACGCGGGCGGCCTCCACACCTGCGCCGTCCACCGGGACGGCGACGCCCTCGGCGAGTGCTGGGGAGCCCCCTGGCAGGACATGAGCATCCCTCCGCCCGGTGTCGGCTTCGTCACCATGGGGCTCGGCGAGAACCACTCCTGCGGTGTGACCACCGACGCCGGCATCCTGTGCTGGGGGGAGAGCCTGGACGGCCAGGACGACGTCCCCGAGGGTAGCTACATCCAGGTCACCGCCGGCCGCAAACACACCTGCGGCCTGACCACCGACCAGCGCATCGTCTGCTGGGGCAGCAACGACGAGGGACAGTGCGACGTGCCCGGGTGATCCGTGGCTAGACCGTCACCCGATTCGCCGCCAGCCGTGCGCGGGCCAGCTCGGAATCCACCTCGGCTTCGGCCTCGAGCTCGCCGCGCAGGCGGTCGAGCTTGGGGGTCAGGGCGGGGGCGACGGGCAGGTCCGTGATGCCGGCGCTCAGCAGGTCCAGCCGGGCGCCCTGGAGCTGGTGGAGCAGGGCGCTCTCCCGGGAGCGGAGGCGCTCGGCGGCCGCAAACGCGCCGCGCATCGCCGCCAGCCGCTCCGCGATGGCGCGGGCCTCGGCATCGAAGGTCTCGGCCGTTCGCTGGTCCGGCGCCTCGCCAGCGTCCCGGCGAACCTGGCCCAGGTCGCCTTCGAGCTTGGCCTGCAGCCGGGTGTCCACCAGATCGAGCAGTGCGACGCGGCGGCCGTGGGCCCGCCGGGCGGCGGTGCGGATGCGCTCCAGGTCAGGGGGGTCGGTCATCCTGCCTGGCGACTCGTCGAGGGCCGTCTGGAGCTCGCGGATGGCCACATCCAGTTCGTCCACAAAGGGGTCGTGGCGCAGGCTCTGCTCGGCACTCTGCTCGCCGCTGAGGCTGGCCGTTTTGCCCCGGGTGCTGGCGCGGGCGCGCGGCGGCGGCCGGCCGAAGGCCTGCCGGGCGGCTGGCACGCTGCGCAATGCATGTCCAGCCAGGGCCAGCCCCCACAACGCCATCAACCAGGGCCAGCCCGTGATGTAGCCGATGACGACGAACATGGCACCGTGGGCGGCGAAGCTCATCAGCTGGCGCCGGCTCGCGGCCGACGCCGCGTCCCCCACGTGGGGCACTTCCTCGGTGAACACGGGGTAGTCGTGGAGGGGAGCCCAATCGTCCCGGTTCTCGCGGCGGGCGAGCTCGGTGCCGGAAAGATCGTTGCCCCGCAACTGCTTGCGCAACTTCTCGTCGGTCAGCGTGAGGACCTCGCTGCCCTTCTGGACGACCCACCCGCTCATGGACGCCATTGTAGACCCCCCCCCGGCCGAGGCTCTACTCGTCAGCTGGATCGTCTTCGCCCTCGCCCGGCACCTCGTCTTCGGACGGCGCCTCCCCGCGCTCCTTTTCCAGGGCGCGACCCAGCTCCCGGTTGAGGAAGCGCAGGCCGGTCAGCACGCCGGTGCGAAGCTCGCGGGCGGCGCTGTCGGCCCCCTTCTTGGCTCCCTCGACGGCCGGGGATCCGGCCAGCCCCTCGCTCAGCCGGTGCAGCTCCTTGCCGGCCCGTTGTAGTCCATCGCCCAGCTCGTCCTCCACCCGCTTGCGCTCGTCGCTCTCCCAGGCGCGGCTGACGGCTGTACCCAGCCGGCGACCCAGGCGGTTGATCTCCGACAACACCTCGTCGACCGCCTCCCCGTCGGGGCTGTCGCCGTCGGCTTCCTCGGCTGCCGGCTCTTCGATGGGCTGGTCGTTGGGATCGTGGATCTCGTCCTTGGTCATCGTGGTCTCCTCGTCCCGGCTGTTCCGCCGAGTTCACCGCTTCATACTCGCATGGAGCGCCAATATTGCACGTTCGGCGCACAACACCCCTTGCACCCGGCGACGGGGATGGCGAACCTTGGCGGGAGTCAATCCAAGGAGGAGACCATGTCCAACGGCAACGTGGCGGTCATCGGCGGGGCGGGCAAGATGGGCATCGCCCTGATCGACGGGCTGATCGCCGCAGGTGAGGTGGCGCCGGAGTCCATCGCGGCGACGGCGCGCCACGAGCGCTCCCTGGGCAAGCTGGGCGACCGCGCGGTGCAACGCACCGTGGACAACGCCGCGGCCGCCGCTGGCGCCTCGGTGATCGTGTTGTCGGTCCACCCCAACGACCTGGAGCGGGTGGCGGCGGACATCCGCGACTCGGCGGGGCCCGACTCCCTGCTGGTCTCCATCATCACCGGCGCCTCGACCCGTCGGATCGAGGCCGCCCTGGACCGGCCCCTGGCCGTGGTGCGGGCGACCCCCAACATCGCCGCCGTGGTGGGCTCGTCGATGACAGCGGTCTGTCCCGGCACCCACGCGAACCGGGAGCATCTGGCCCGCGCGCGGCGGATCTTCGAGACCGTCGGTCGGGTGGTGGAGCTGGACGAGCGCCACATGAACTCCTGCACCGGGCTGGCGGGCTGCGGCCCGGCGTTCGCCTTCAAGATCATCGAGGCCCTGGCCGAGGGCGGAGTCAAGATGGGCCTCCCCCGGGACGCGTCCCGGACCATGGCCGCACAGGTCCTCCGCGGTGCCGCCGATCTGGTGCTCGAGACCGGCCGGCACCCCGCGGCGCTCAAGGACGAGGTCACGACCCCGGGCGGCTGCACCATCGACGGCATCACCAAGCTGGAGGCGCGGGGGCTCGCCATCGCGCTGATCGAGGCCGTCGAGGTCTCCTCGACCAAGGCCGGTTTGCTGGGCGGGGAGGACTAGATGGCCGAGGTCAGCCGCGGGCGCCTGGGGGCGATCCTGGACCGCTTGCCCCCGGCAGGCTGAACACGAACATCGCGCCCTCGCCGTGACCCGACTCCGCTCGGATCGTACCGCCGTGGCGTTCCACGATACGGCGGCAGATGGACAGGCCGATGCCCGTGCCCGGGTACTCCTCGCGGGTGTGGAGTCGCTGGAATACCCCGAAGATCCGGTCCAGATAAGGCGGTTCGATGCCGATGCCATTGTCCCGCAGCGAGAGGCGCCAGCGGTCACCGTTGGGCTGCGCCGACAGGTGGATCCGGGGCGGCGCCTCGCTGCGGAACCGCAGGGAGTTGGTCAGCAGGTTCTGCAGCAGCTGGAACACCTGGGTGCTGTCCGCCAGGACGTCAGGCAACGGGTCGTGGGTGATCTCGGCGCCGGTCTCCTCGATCTGGAACGCCAGGCTCCTGCGCGCGTCCGCCAGCGTGTCCTCCAGGGAGACGGCGGTGGCCGGCTGGCCGCGGGTGTTGACCCGGGAGTATTCGAGCAGTCCGTTGACGAGCCCGCGCATGTGGTCGGCGCCGTCGACGGCGAACCGGATGTAGGTGTCGGCGCGCTCGTCCAGCTTGCCCTCGTAGCGCCGCTGGAGCAGCTGCATGAAGGACGAGACGGTGCGCAGGGGCTCTTGCAGGTCGTGGGATGCGATATAGGCAAAACGCTCGAGTTCGTCGTTGGAGCGGGCCAGCTCCTCGTTGGTGACGACAAGCGCGGCGGTGCGCTCCTCGACGCGTTGTTCGAGGGCGTCGCGCGCCGCCTCCAGCGCCTCCTCGGCGCGTTTCCAGTCGGTGATGTCGCGGAACGAGACGGCAAACTGTCCGCTCTGTGGGCAGTAGGCCGAGATGTCGTAGTGGCGGTCCAGGGGAGAGGCGTACTGCTGGAATTGCACGGGCTCCCCGGTCAGCGCCACCTTGCCGTAGATCTCGATGAAGGGGTCATGTTCGACGCCCGGCAGGGCCTCGGTGACCCTCTTGCCGAGGACCATCTCGGGGGTCAGCCCGGTGAGCCCGGTGAACGACGGATTGATCGCGAGGAAGATGTAGTCCACGGGGGTGCCGTCGTCATCGAGCACCATCTCGTGCAGGGCGACCCCGTTGACCGAGTGCTCGAAGAGCCCGCGGAAGCGCTCCTCGACGAGGCGCAGCCTTTCCCGGGAGCGCACCGCCTCCTGCTCGGCTTGCTCCAGGTGGGTCTGGCGTTCCCGGAGAGCCTCCAGCTCGGCCTGCAGCTGCTCCCGCGTCGGCCGATCGTCACTCATCGTCCCCCCCGGCCGTGCGGTACAGGTCGTACTTGCGCAGCATGGTCATCAGGTAGGTCCGGGAGATCTCGGCGATGCGCGCGGCCCGCGACAGATTACCCTCGGCTCGCTCGAGCAGTCGGACGAAGTAGGCGCTCTCGTGCTCGGCGAGCACCGCTGCCTTGAACTCCTTGAACGAGCGGTCGAGGGCGTCCGGGCCGATGGCTTCGACCGTGGCGCCAGTCGTGGCGGACGCGGCGGACGAGGCTGCCGGAGCGGGGGCGCCGTCGGCGACCCAGCTGGTCAGCAGGATGTCGTCCGGTCCCAGCAGCGGACCGTTGGCCAGGGCCACGGCACGGGAGATCACGTTGTCCAGCTCGCGCACGTTGCCCGGCCAGGGATGGTCCTGGAGGCGGCGCTGGGCAACATCTTCGATGCCGTGCAGGAAGGGTGGGCACGAGGGGCCGCGGCCCGCGGCCTCGGCGTGGCGCGTGAGGAACGACTGTGCCAGCAGCGGCAGGTCCTCGATGCGCTCCCGCAGCGGGGGGAGGAGCAGCTCGAGTCCCGCGATCCGGTAATAGAGATCCTGGCGGAAGCGGCCGTTGGCCACGTCCTCGGCCAGGGGGCGGTGGGTGGCGGCGATCAGGCGCACGTCCACGTCCACCTCTTGCTGGGCGCCCACCGGGCGGACCCGCTTGGACTCCAGCACCTGCAGCAGCTTGGGCTGCAAGGTCAGGGGCATCTCGCCGATCTCGTCGAGCAGGACCGTGCCGCCGTCCGCCTGTTCGAAGATCCCCGTCGCACTGCGGTGGGCGCCGGTGAACGCGCCGCGCACGTGACCGAACAGGGTGCTCTCCACCAGGTCGGTTGGCAGCGCCCCGCAGTTGATCGACACGAACGGACGGTCCGCCCGGGGGCTCATCTCATGGAGCGCCCGCGCGATGGCGGTCTTGCCAGTGCCCGTCTCGCCCAGCAAAACCACCGCCAGGTTGAGCGGGGCCACCCGGGCCATCATGTCGAACACGCGCTGCATCGCCGGCGCCGTACCGATCAGCTGCCCGGTGGGGTCGAAGGGAGACCGTTCGAGGACCCGCCGGCCATCCCTTCCCTGCAGACGTAGCTCGGTGCCCCCCACCCGCAGGATCATGTTCAGATCCAGATAGGCCTCGATCACCCGGGTATCACCGCAGAACGTGCCGTTGGTGCTCTCCAGGTCGCGGATCCGGATCTCGTCGTCCCCCAGGATGATCTCGCAGTGCTGGCCGCTGACCCGGGGGTCGCTCAACACCAGGTCGCACCAGGGGTCGCGACCGACCAGCGTCCTCTCACCCAGGGGATCGAGTACCGCCTCGGCGTCCGGCCCGTCGGCCACCACCAGCGCGCAGCGCCGCACCTGCAGGCGCGGCAGGCCCAGCATCTTCGGCTGGATCGTGGTCTTGATCAATTGGTCGTTCTCCACCCGCGCTCTCCCTCGATTCCACGGCTGTCGATGACCTTAGAGGACGGCGCTGGCCGTGCCAAGGGGAGGGATTCGTCCACCGGGGTGAAACGATCGGCCTCGCACCTGGCGCTATGACGCGGTATTCGCCAAGGTCGACACCGAGGACCAGCAGGAGCTGGCGGGCCAGTTTGGCATCCGTTCGATCCCGCGCGCACACTGGTAACATCCCGGTAATCTGATTTCGGGGTGACATGGGTCACGATGGTGGCAGTGCCGTATTCGGCCCCGTGCAACCCCGATTCATAGAGAGGATGTTCCCATGCGCGCGATCCAGCATTCCCGGAACTCCTGGCTCCTGCTTCCCGCCGCCCTCGGCCTGCTCTCCCTTGGGCTCGTGCTCGGTATCGGCTGTCCGTCCACCTCGGACGACGACGACACCGCGGGCGACGACGACGACGGCGACGAGTGCGACGGTGGGGATTGCGTCTGCGCGGGGCAGAGCTGCGTGTGCGTGTCCGAAACGGAGTGCGATATCACCTGCGAGACCGAGGGCGGAGACTGCGCGGTGGAGTGCAGCGCCGGATCCGTGTGCGCGGTGGATTGTGACGGCTCGGCCAGCTGTGCGGTGGACTGCCGGAACTCCGATGACTGCGAGGTCGACTGCTCGACCACTGACTCCTGCGCGGTCACCTGCCCCACATCCGACTGCGTGGTGCACAACTGCGATTTCGGGATGGGCTGCGCGGTGACCTGCGGAACCGGTGGGATCCCCACCCAGCAGGGCAACGACTGGGTGTGTCTGTAGGGAGAGGCGTCAGGCGTCAGGCCGGAAGGGCTCAAAGTCCGGCGAGCACGTCCCGCGCCGCGGACACCGTGCGGTCGATGTCGGCGGCGGAGTGGGCGGCGCTGACGAACAGGGCCTCGAACTGGGACGGCGGTAGGAAGACGCCGCAGTCCAGCATTCCCTGCCAGTAGCGGCCGAAGCGATCGGTGTCGCAGGCCATCGCGCCGGAGTAGTCGGACACCACCTGGTCGGTGAAGAACAGGGTCAGCATCGCGCCCACCCGGTTCAGCGTCGCGTCGATTCCCACCTCGGCGACGGCGCCCCGCAGCCCCGCCTCCAGAGCCGCCGCACGCTCCTCGAGCACCCGGTACGCGTTGTCGTCCGCCAGCTCCAGGGTCGCGATCCCGGCGGCCATCGCCACGGGATTACCCGACAGCGTGCCGGCCTGGTACACCGGGCCTGCAGGTGACACGCAGTCCATGATCTCGGCGCGGCCCCCGTAGCACCCCACCGGGAATCCGCCGCCGATGACCTTGCCCAGACAGGTCAGATCGGGGGTGACGCCGTACAGGGCCTGGGCGCAGTTGCGGTGGACCCGGAAGCCGGTCATCACCTCGTCGAAGATCAACACGATGCCGTCGTCGTCGCACAGCTTCCGCAGCCCCTCGAGGAAACCCGCGGCCGGGGGGATGACCCCCATGTTGCCGGCCACAGGCTCGAGGATCACCGCCGCCACGTCGCCACCCGCGACCGCTTGCCGCACCGCGTCCAGGTCGTTGAAGGTGGCCGTCAGGGTCGCGCGGGCGATGTCCGCGGGCACCCCGGCGGAGTCGGGCACGCCGAAGGTGGTTGCACCGGAGCCAGCCTTGACCAGCAACCCGTCGCCGTGGCCGTGGTAGCAGCCCTCGAACTTGAGGATCCGGCTGCGGCCCGTGAAGCCACGGGCGGCGCGCAGGGCGCTCATGGTGGCCTCGGTGCCCGAGTTGACCATCCGGATCCGCTCGATGGACGGCACCCGCTCGATCACCATCTCGGCCAGGTCGACCTCGGGCTCGCTGCAGGCGCCGAACGAGAAGCCCAGACTGGCTGTCTCGGTCACCCGGGCGAGGACCTGCGGGTGGGTATGGCCCAGCAGCATCGGGCCCCAGGAACCCACGTAGTCGATGTAGGTGTTGCCGTCGGCGTCCCACATCCGCGATCCCTCGGCGCGGGTGAAGAACAGCGGCGCTCCGCCGACGGCCTTGAAGGCCCGCACAGGCGAGTTGACCCCGCCGACCATCACTTCACGCGCGCGCCGGGCCAGGGCTTGGGATTTGTCGCGCTCCATCGTTCGCTCCTAGTGGCGTGCCAGGACGCGCGCCGCGTCCCGGGCGAAGTAGGTCAGGATCATCTTGGCGCCGGCCCGGCGGATGGACAGCAGCAGCTCCATCATCACCGCTTCGCCGTCGATCCAGCCCCGCTGGGCGGCGGCGTGGACCATGGCGAACTCGCCGCTCACGTTGTAGGCCGCCAGCGGAACGTCGAAGCTGTCGTGGGCCGCCCGCAGGATGTCCAGGTAGGGCAGGGCGGGCTTGACCATCACGATGTCCGCGCCCTCGTCGATGTCCAGGGCGATCTCCCGCAGCGCCTCGTCCGCGTTGGCCGGATCCATCTGGTAGGCCTTGCGGTCGCCGAAGGCCGGCGCGCTGTCGGCCGCCTCCCGGAAGGGGCCGTAGAAGGCCGACGAGTACTTGGCGGCGTAGGCCATGATCGCCACCTGGTCGAAGCCCTCGGCGTCGAGCCCGGCGCGGATGGCAGCCACCCGGCCGTCCATCATGTCCGACGGCGCGACCATGTCGGCGCCAGCGCGGGCGTGGGAGACCGCCGCCCGGGTCAGCAGCTCCAGGGTCGGATCGTTGAGCAGTTCGTGGCCGTCGAGCACGCCGCAGTGGCCGTGGCTGGTGTACTCGCACATGCAGACGTCGGTGAGCACCATCAGGTCCGGCAGCGCCTGCTTGATGGCCGCCACGGCCCGCTGGACCGGCGCGTCCATCGACCAGCCCTCGGAGCCCTCGGGATCCTTGGTCTCCGGGAGCCCGAACAGGATGACGGCCGGGATGCCCAGGTCAGCCACCTCGCGGGCCTCGTCCACCACCCGATCCACGGACAGGTGGTGGTTGCCGGGCATCGACGAGATCTCGGTCTTGACCCCCTCGCCGGGGCAGACGAACAGCGGCAATATCAGGTCGTCCACAGCCAGCCGGGTTTCGGACACCATCCGTCGCAGGGTCGGATGCCGCCTCAGGCGGCGCATTCGATGTGTGGGAAAGCCCATCTCAGTCCTCCTCGGTGGTCTCCAGCTCGAGCGACGCCAGGATCTCTTCGCCTCCTGCGGCCAGCAGCCGCTCGGCCAGTCGCAGGCCGAGGGCCTCGGCGTCGGTGGCCGGACCTCGTTGCTGATCCCGGAGCAGGGGAGCGCCGTCCAGCGCCGCGATGATCCCGTCCACCAGCAACTCCTCGCCCACCCAGCGCGCATGCACCGCCACCGGGACGTGGCAGCCCGCCTCCAGCCGGGCCAGGAAGGCCCGCTCGGCGGCGGTGGCCCGCTCGGTGGCCGGGTGGGTCAGGGGCGCGACCCGGGCGAGGGTCAGCTCGTCGTCCGCCCGCACCTGGATCCCGAGGGCTGCCTGGCCCCCGGCTGGCACGAACCGCTCGACGTCCAGCAGCTCGACGGCCCGGTCCAGCCAGCCCATCCGCGACAGGCCCGCGGCGGCCACCAGGGTCGCGTCCAGCTCGGGAAGCTCCCGCACCTTCCGCAGGCGAGTGTCCAGGTTGCCACGAATACCGGTCAGCTTCAGGTCGGGGCGCAGGGCTCCCAGCTGGGCTCGACGCCTCAGGGCGCCAGTGGCCAGGGTGGCGCCTTCGGGGAGATCGGCGAGCCCGTGACCCGCCGGACAGATCAGCGCGTCCCGCGGATCCTCCCGCTCCGGTACCGCCGCCAGCACCAGCCCGTCGCGCATCAGCGCGGGCAGGTCCTTGAGGCTGTGGACGCCGACGTCCACCTCGTCATCCAGCAGCGCGCGCTCGATCTCGCGGGTGAACAGGCCGGCACCTCCCACGTGGTGCAAGGGCCGGTCCTGCACGCGGTCGCCCACGGTCGAGATCACCTGGATCCGCACGTCCACGTCGGGGTGCAGCCCCGCGAGGGTCTCCCGGGTCCAGGTGGCCTGGGCAGTGGCCAGGGCGCTTCCTCGAGTCCCGATCCGAATCGGTCGACTCATCGTCCTCTCTCCTCGTCCAGTCCCAGCAGCAGCCGTAGCGCCCGGACCATGGTGCCCCCTTCCGAGCGGCTCGCCGATTGCTTCATCTGCACGGTGGGATGGTGTAGCAGCTTGTTGACCATCCCGCGGGTGACGCCGTCGACCCGCTTGAAGTCGTCGTCCGACAGCTTGCCGCGCAATTTGTCCAGCTCGGCCTGCCGAACGCCTTCGAACTGCTCGCGCATCTGCACGATGGTCGGCGTGACCTCCTGGCGCTCGTGCCACTCGACGAACTTGTCGAGCTCGGCCGAGACGATCGCGCGCGCGCGGTGGACCTCGCCGCTCCGACGCTCGACGACCTCCTTGACCACCTCTTGCAAGGCGTCGATGTCGTAGAGGAAGACGTCATCCAGCCGGTCCACGTCCGGCGCCACGTCCCGCGGCACCGCGATGTCGATGACGAACAGCGGGTTCCTGCGGTGGGCGATGGCGCGCTTCAGCGGGGCGGCGGTGATCACCGGCTCGGTGGCCCCGGTGGAGGTCACCAGGACATCGGCCTCGGCCACGGCGCTCCACAGATCGTCCCACGCCACGGTTGTGCCGCCGAGCTCCTCGGCCAGGGCTTCGGCGCGTTCGTAGGTGCGGTTGGTGATGAGCAGCCGGCCGATGCCGCGGTCACGGGCGTGGCGGGCGACCAGTTCGCCGGTCTCGCCAGCGCCGACCAGCAGCATCGATCGCTTCTCCAGGTCGGCGAAGATCTTCTCGGCCAGGTCGCAGGCCACGGCGGCGACCGACATGCGGCCCTCGCCGACCCCGGTCTGGGTGCGGATCTGTTTGCCGACCCGCAGCGCCCAGTGGAGCAGCTTGTTGACCAGCGGTCCGTTGGTCCGACACGTGACGGCGTGGGTGTAGGCGTCGCGGACCTGGCCCAGGATCTGGTTCTCGCCGATCACCATCGAGTCCAGGCCGCCAGCGACCATGAACAGGTGTTCGACGACCTCGCGGTCGGAGCGGCGGTAGACGTGGTTCTCCAACAGGTCCCTGGGCAAGGTGGTGCCGCTGAAGAGCAGGTCGGCCAGCTCGTCGTGGTGGCCCTCGTCGTCGTTGTAGATCGCGTAGAGTTCGGTGCGGTTGCAGGTGGACAGTACGATCGCCTCGGTCACGGTCGGGGTCTCGCGCAGGCTGTTGAGCGTGCGCACGATCCCCGGCTGATCCAGCGCCACCTGCTCTCGGAACTCCACCGGAGCGGTCTGGTGGCTCAGCCCGACCATCCTCAGCCGCACGGGATCACCAGCTGTGCCGGGACTCGACGATCAGGTCGAGCAGGGAGAAGGAGAAGGTCAACGCACCGAAGCAGACCAGCAGCCAGAGGGTGCGGGTGCGGCGCGAGACCATGGGCAGCCAGCGGAGGGTGACGCCGACGGCGTACATCGCCCAGACCACCAGGATCCCCATCAGCTTGGGATCGGCGGGCAGCAGCGTGTTCCACTCGTGGGCAGCCCACATCGATCCGGTCACCACCGACAGCGAGAGCAGGGCGAAGCCCGCCAGCGTCGCGTGGAAGCTCATGGTGTCCAGCACCCGCAGGGAGGGCAACCGGCGGTAGATCCGGCCGATCCGCCGTCGTTTGATCTGGCGCCGCAGCACCAGCATCAACATCGAGAACACCGCCCCGATCGCCAGGCCGGCGTACCCCAGCACAGCCGGAAGCGCGTGGATCGGCAGCCGCACCGACAGCAGGATCTCGGGCACCTCGGTGAGGTCACCGGTGAGGAAGGTCGACAGCACCTGGAACAGCAGCGCTGGTGCGAACAGGAAGACACCCATCCCCCGGTTGTTGGACCGCCACTCGATCACCAGGTAGACCCCCAGGATCGCCGCGGCGGTCATGGACATGGCGTGTCCTGGCGAGATCAGCGGGATCCAGCCGTGGTCGGCGCCCTGCAACAAGAGGAAGATGCAGTGGGCCCCGAGGGTGGTCAGAAGCGCCAGCCGGCATAACCTCCGCAGCGGCCGTGCGCGGGTCAGGTAGTAGCGGAGGTAGACCGCACCGGCGCCCAGGTAGAATAAAGGCAGCAGGAGCTGCAAGGCGGTGATTGCGAACTTCACCGGCGACTCTTCCTCCCGTCTCGGCGCCCACGCACGCGCCGCGCGCGCGCCCGGCACGCCCGGAGCATATTGCCGCCACACGCGCACGAAGGGTAGGGTCTTTCGGCTTCAACCGCCACCGACCTGCACAACCGCGGTGACGGCATCGCCCTCGTCCAGCGAGTGCACTTCGTAGCGAGAGCGGCGGATCACGGTACCGTTGACCATCACCGACAGCAGCGGAGCGCTCAGCCCCAGTTCGCGCAGCAGATCCCCGACGGTGGCCTCGTCGGCCAACTCCAGATCCTCGCCGTCGAAGCGCACATGGATGGCCATCCGGATCCTCGTCCCGCCCCCTCCCGGAGCATTCCCCAGTGCGGGCAGGGATGCAATGATCGCGTGCTATTCTGTGTTTTGTCTTTGGCGTTGAGGGGTGCTGGAGGCCGTCATTAGGGAGCGATCATGAGTCAATATCAATCCGTTGTCACAGCTGTGTTCGTCGATTTCGACAACCTCAGGTTCGGGGTCCCCGACCCCTATCCCAAGACCGACAGCGCGCTGGAGATCCTGCTGCAGATGCAGCGGCGCCTCGAGCGGGAGGGGCAACAGATCCTGATCCGCCGGGCGTACGCGGACTGGGAGGGGGACGGGCTGCAAGGGGTGCAGGGCCAGCTCTCGCTGATGAGCTACCTGCCCGTGTTCGTCCTCGGTCAGCCGGGCAAGAACAGCGCCGACCTGGAGATGAGCCTGGACTGCATGGACATCCTGCTCAGCCGCGACGACGTCGAGCGCTTCGTGCTGGTGGCTGGCGATCGGGACTTCATCCCCATCGTCCGGCGCATCATCGAGGCCGGCAAGCAGGTCAAGATCGCCGCGTTCCGCGCATCGACCAGCGCCGACCTGGTGGAGATCGCGGGACGTCGCAACTTCGTCGACGTGTCGCGTTTCATGGACGACCCGCGGCGCCGGGACCCCCATGGGCCCAGCGCGACGGCCAGCATGACCGCCACGCGGACCATCGAGGAGGCGCTGGCCGAGCCCGACGAGGAGCCCTACGAGCCCACCGACGAGGACCTGGAGCGGGCCATGCAGCTGGTGGTCCAGGCGGACCGCAAGTACCGCGGCCGCGGCATCTGGCTGGTGCCGTTCTTCAAGGAGTGGATGAACCCGGAGTTCGCCGGGATGAACAACGAGAGCCGCAAGGCGATCCTGTCGACGCTGTCCAACGACAATGCCGTGGTGATCGACACCCGCGAGGATGGGCTCGGCCGCTCCAACTCCTACTCCGTGCTCGTGCCCGACCGCGAACACGTTCGCTACAAGAAGGCCGAGGGCTCCGTGGACACCGAGCCCACCGCCACCGCCGAGACCGAGCTGGCCGCGCCGGTGGTCGAGGTGCCGGTGGAGTAGGGGAACGCGCCTGACGCCTGATGCCTGGCGCCTTCTCCCGACCTAACACCCGTTCCCGGGATACACACCCGGATCCCGGTCGTCGCAGTCCCAGCCGTCGGCCGGGTAGTTGACCGCGTCGTAGTTGCCGGGCTGCCACCACTCGGGATAGCCGTCGAAGTCCATGTCGAAATCGCCGGCATCGGGACCGCCGTACGCGCCGATGTCCGACCGTGAGCCGTCCGGGTCGTACATGTTGTAGACCCCGGTGTCGTACAGGCCGGACGCGCTGTCCAGGTGCAGGTCCCAGTCCAGCGGATCCCCGGCCGCGGTGCCGAGGAAGACCGGGTCGACCGAGATGTTGCCATTCAGTCCGGTGGGATCCGACCCGCCGCCGTAGTTGTCCGGGCTGTTGTCCCAGGCGTTGCAGTAGGTGAACTGGGCGGTGGCCCAGTGATAGACGCCGCCGCCCTCGACGCTGGCCACGTTGCCGGCGGCGTTGAGGTTCTTGATGATCGGCGAGGTGTTGTACAGATAGATACCGCCGCCGGTCTCGGCCTCGTTGCCGACGGCGGTCAGGTTCAGCAGGTTCGGGTAGCTGAAGCCCTCCATGTACAGCCCACCCCCCTCGGCCAGGGCCGAGTTGCCCAGCAGGCTGACGTTGGTCAGTTCGGCGCCCGAGCCGTAGGAATAGATGCCGCCCCCCGCCAGGGCGATGTTGTCGGCGACCAGCACGTTGGTCAGCTCCGGTACGCCGCCGTACAGGTAGATCCCGCCACCCTCCAGGTCCGCGTCGTTGTCGTCCACCAGCACGTTGAACAGCGCCGGGCTGCCTCCCTGTACTGCGATGGCGCCGCCCTGCCCCCCCGTGGCGCAGTCGGTGATCCAGAGATCGATCAGGGTCGGGCTCGAGGACGAGACCAGCACGCAGCCGCCCATCGTGCCGTCATACCCGCCGGTGACCGTGAACCCTTCGAGGATCGTCGAGGGCGTCTCGCCGCCCGAGAACACCACGACCCGCCCCACGTCGCCGCCGTCGATGATCGTCTCGTCCGGCCCCCCCACGCCGTACAGGTGGATCTCCTTGCCGCCGAAGTCGAGGCTCTCCTCGTACACCCCCGCCGCCACGCAGATCACGTCCCCGTCCGCGGCGCCGTCGATGGCGGCCTGGAGCGTGGGGTACTCGCCGGGCACCGAGCCCACCCCCGGGGCACCCGGATAGATGGTCGGGTCGTCGTCGTCGCAGTCACCCTCGCACTGGTAGGCACCGTCGCCGTCCCCGTCCACCTCGTCGGCCAGCAGCGAGCCGTCGCAGTCGTTGTCCGCCCCGTCGCAGATCTCGGGCGCGCCCTGGTAGACGTCCGGATTCGAGTCGTCGCAGTCCTGGTCGTTGTCGGCGAAGTTGGCGGGCTGGTCGCAGGTCACCACCGAGACGCTCTGTGTGCCGTACAGGTCCCCGTCCAGATCCTCGTACCAGGTGCCCGCATCGACCGCGTCGTCCTCGTCGATGTCGCCGTCGCAGTCGTCGTCGTGTCCGTCGCAGTACTCGTCGGCGCCCGGGTAGATGGAGTCATCACCGTCGTCGCAGTCGCTGCACTCGCCGATGCCGTCGCCGTCCCCGTCGGGATCGTCGTCGGTGGACCCGTCACAGTCGTTGTTCGCGCCGTCGCAGAGGATCTCCGGCAGTCCGGGGTTGACCAGCGGGTTGCTGTCGTCGCAATCCACGCATTCCGGGTACAGGTCCCCGTCTCCGTCGGGTTGGTCGTCGGTCACCGGGGTGCAGTCGTTGTCGATGCCGTCACAGATGACCTCGGCCGCGCCGGGGAACACCGCCGGATCGCCGTCGTCGCAGTCGGCACAGGCGTCGAAGCCGTCTCCATCGGCGTCGGGCATGTCCACGGTGGCCGGATCGCAGTCGTTGTCCACGCCGTCACAGTGGGTCTCGCCAGCGCCCGGGTTGATGGCCGGATCGGCGTCGTTGCAGTCGTCGCAGGCGGAGAATCCGTCTCCGTCGGCGTCCGGCTCGTCGATGGTCGCCGGGTCGCAGTCGTTGTCGACCGCGTCACAGACCAGCTCGGGGGCACCCGGGTAGGTGGTGGGCTCGCCATCGTCGCAATCGGGCTGCCCAGCGGGGCCCCCGCACACCATGTGGCCGTCGCCGTCCAGGTCGTCCTCGTCAGCCGGGATGCTGCCGTCGCAGTCGTTGTCCTGGCCGTCGCACTGCTCGTCGGCGCCGGGGTAGCTCGTCGGGTCGTTGTCGTTGCAGTCCGAGCACGAGTCGTGGCCGTCGAAGTCGGAGTCGTCCAGGTCGGGGGAGAGGGCGTCACAGTCGTTGTCGACACCGTCGCAGGGCACTTCGATGGCGCCTGGATGGATGGCCGCGTCCGCGTCGTCGCAGTCCACACAGGATCCGTACCAGTCCCCGTCGCCGTCCGGGTTGTCCAGGGTGGTGGCGTCGCAGTCGTCGTCCACCCCGTTGCAGGCCGTCTCTTCGGCCGCCGGGATCGCGGGATCCGCGTCGTCGCAGTCCCCGCCGCAGACCATCAGCCCGTCCCCGTCGCCGTCGGCCTCGTCCTCGCCCGGGCTGCCGTCGCAGTCGTCGTCGACACCGTTGCACTGCTCGTACGCCCCGGGGTGGATCGCGGGATCCGTGTCGTCACAGTCCCCGTCGTCCGGGCTCCAGCCGTCCCCGTCCTCGTCGACCTCCTCGGTGGCGTCGTCGTCTCCGGTGGTGTCGTCGTCTCCGGTGTCGTCGTCTCCGGTGTCGTCGTCTCCGGTGTCGTCGTCTCCGGTGTCGTCATCCCCGGTGTCGTCGTCGCCCGTGGCGTCGTCGTCCCCGGCGGTGTCGTCGTCGTCGGTGGGGCACCCGCCCATCACGAGGGCGAGACCCAGCAGAACCAGCAGTTTGCGCGATGACATGGACCGGAACCTCCGCGTCCCCCGTCGTCTCCCCCGGACCGTAGAAAGGAAGGATAGCAGACGATCGGCGATCCACAGACTTGCCACCGGGGAAACGAGGCGTATATTAGGAAACGTATTTAACCACCTTGAGTTTCCTGGGTATCCGGAGGGGCCGTGGCCGAGACAGATATCCCGATTGCCGCCGGCTGGGAGGGGACGCCAACGCAGGAGCGGATCCTCGCCCGCGCCGCGGAGCCGTTCCACCAGTTCGGATTCAAGCGGGTGACGATGGACGACATCGCGCACCAGCTGGGCATGAGCAAGAAGACCCTCTACCAGCACATCCCGGGCAAGGACGCGCTGGTGGAGGCCTTCATCGAGAGGCTGGCGGGGCAGGCCCTCGGCGCGGTCCGCGAGCTGTTCAGCGGCGAGGGGGACATCGTCGAGATGACGAGCACGGTGATCCCCCTCATCCACGCCCGGTTGCAGTCGGTGTCTCCGGTGATGATGGCCGACCTGCAGCGCCACTGGCCCCACCTGTGGGACCGGATCAACGAGCGCCGGATGGCCGTGCTGAACCTGTATCTGGGGCACCTCGAGGAGGCCAAGGCCCAGGGGCTGCTCCGCGAGGAGGTCAATCCCAAGGTGATGGTCCGGGTGATCCAGACCGTGGTCCAGGAGGTCGCGAATCCGAAGACGATCCTGGACCTCGAGGTTCCGGTGGGGGACGTGTTGCAGACCTTCATGACGATCATGATGCGCGGGGCGCTATCCGACCACGCCCAGCGCAGGTTCGAGGAGGGCCCGTGATGCGACGACGTGACATCGGTCTGGGGCTGTTCACGCTGATCACCCTGGCGGCGAGCGGTTGTCCGGCGGACGGCGATGGCCCGCTGGACGTGAGCGGCAGCATCGAGGCGGACGAGGTCCGCGTCTCGACGACCGTCGGCGGCCAGGTGGCCGACGTGCTGGCCACCGAGGGACAGGTGGTGGCCGAGGGCGACGCGTTGATGCGCTTCGACACCGCGGATATCGAGCTGCAGGCGGATCAGGCGCGGGCGGCGGTGCGGATGGCCGAGGCGCAGCTGGCCCTGGCCCACGCGGGTGCTCGGCCCGAGGACATCGCAGCCGCGCGGGAGCTGGTCAAGCAGGCCGAGGCCGGCGAGTCGATGGCCAGCGCCGATCTGGAGCGGGTCGGCGAGCTGGAGGCCGAGGGGGCAGTGACCGGCAAGCAGGCCGACGACGCCCGCACCGGCCACGAGGTGGCGGTGTCGCGCACCCGGGCGGCCAAGCAGCAGTACAACAAGGCGCTGAAGGGCGCCCGCCCCGAGGAGCTGGAGATGGCCGAGGCCGGTGTCGCCCAGACCGAGGCGGTGCTGGCGCTGGCGGAGAAGAAGCTGGCGGACTGCGAGGTGACCGCGCCCCTGTCGGGGACCGTGATCCACCGGCTGGTGGAGCCGGGCGAGGTCAGCGGTCCGGGGGCGACACTGTTCGTGATCCAGGATCTGAGCACGGTGCGGCTGACGGTCTTCGTGCCGGAGACCGACATCGGCTCGGTCCGGCTCGGTGACCCGGTCCAGGTGTTCATCGACTCCCACCCGGGTCAGCCCTTCCCGGGGGTGGTGTCGCGCATCCGCGACCAGGCGGAGTTCACGCCCAAGAACGTCCAGACTAAGGACGAACGGGTCAAGCTGGTGTTCGGCGTCGAGGTGGAGCTGGCCAACCCGGACGGCTATCTCAAGCCGGGCCTGCCCGCGGATGCGGTCATCGGCTCGGTGGTGGCTGGATGAACGGGGATCCCCATACCTCGGGTGCCACGGTCGGCTTGTCCGGCCGTGTCGTCCGAGGCAGCACGGCCGGGCAAGCCGACCGTGGCACCCCCGTGGTCGACCTGCGCGGGCTGGTCCACCGCTACCGGAAGGACCTGCCGGTGGCGTTGGACGGCATCGATCTGCAGGTGATGCCCGGCGAGGCCTTCGGGCTGGTGGGTCCGGACGGGGCCGGCAAGACCACGCTGATGCGACTGCTGTGCGGCCTGCTGAAACCCAGCGCGGGAGATCTGCGGGTGTTCGACGAGGCGCTGCCGGCGGGCATCGACCGGATCAAACCCCGCATCGGCTACGTGTCCCAGCGCTTCTCGCTGTACGGCGACCTGACGATCCAGGAGAACCTGGACTTCTTCGCCGACATCCACGGCGTGCGCGGCAAGGTGGCCAAGGAGCGCAAGGAGGCGCTGCTGGCCTTCACCCGGCTGACCCCCTTCCGCAAGCGGCTGGCAGACCGGCTGTCCGGCGGGATGCGCCAGAAGCTGTCGCTGATCTGCACCCTGGTCCACGAGCCCGAGCTGCTGCTGCTGGACGAACCGACCACCGGGGTCGATCCCATCACCCGCCGGGACTTCTGGTCGATCCTCTCGACCCTGCTGGAGCAGGGGCTGACCATCGTGATGAGCACGCCCTACCTGGACGAGGCCGAGCGCTGCGGCCGGGTGGCGCTGGTCGACCGGGGCCGGGTGTTGGCGTCCGGCACCCCCGACCAGCTGCGGCGGGGGTCGACGCTGCGGGTGCTGGAGGTGGTCTGCAGCCCCGTACGGGATGCGGCCGACAGCCTGGCCGGCGCCCCCGGCGTGGCGGACGTGCACTCCTTCGGGGACCGTCTGCACGTGTTGCTGGGCGGGGACTCTCCGGCGGCGGACCAGGCCGAGATCCTGGCCGGGCGGCTCCGTGGCCAGGGGATCGAAGTACGGGCAGCGCGGCCGGTGACCGCGGGGCTGGAGGACGTCTTCATCCAGCTCGTGCAGCAGGGGCGGGACGCGGCCGGTCCGGCGCCGGGGGGTGCACCGTGAACGACGTGACCGTGGCTGCCTGGAACCTGACCCGCCGCTTCGGCGACTTCGTGGCCGTCGACGACGTGTCGCTGGAGGTGCGCGCAGGTGAGATCTACGGCTTCCTCGGCTCCAACGGGGCGGGCAAGTCCACCACGATCCGGATGCTTTGCGGCCTGCTGAAGCCCAGCGCCGGGCGGGCCGAGGTGGCGGGCTTCGACGTGGGCCGCAAGCCGGAGCAGGTCAAGCGCCGCATCGGCTACATGTCCCAGAAGTTCTCCCTGTACCTGGACCTGTCGGTGGTCGAGAACCTGCGCTTCTTCGGCGGGGTCTACGGCCTGCGCCCGGCCCTGCTCAAGGCGCGGGTCGAGTGGGCCCTGGAGATCGCCGAACTGGCGGGCAACGAGACCCGGCTGGCCGCCGAGCTGTCCGGGGGCTTCCGCCAGCGGCTGGCGTTGGCCTGTTCCCTGCTGCACGAGCCCCCCGTGGTCTTCCTGGACGAACCCACGGGGGGGGTCGATCCGGTGGCGCGCCGCCGCTTCTGGGATCAGATCTACACCCTGTCGGCGGCCGGCAAGACCGTGTTCGTCACCACCCACTTCATGGACGAGGCCGAGCACTGCCACCGGATCGCGCTGATGGATGCGGGCCGGGTGGTGGCCGCGGGCAGCCCTGGCGATCTCAAGCAGGGGCTGGGTGATCTGCTCCACCTGGAGGTTGCTTGCCACCCCGCGGCGCGGGCCCTCGAGGTGCTACGCGCCCAGCCGTTCGTCCAGGGAATCTCCATCTTCGGTACCTCGGTCCACGTCAGCACGCCCGACCGCGAGGGTGGCGAGACCCACGTCCGCCGCGCGCTGGCCGCTGCCGGGGTCCAGGTGGACCGCATATCCCCGATCCTTCCGTCTCTGGAGGACGTCTTCCTCCACGTACTGGGCAAGGAGGTCGCCAGATGACATCCCGTCGTTTCCCGCTGGCACTGCTGCCGCTGATCCTGCTGCTGTCGCCCGGGTCCGCCAGCGCGCGGACCTACACCCTGAGCGAGGCGGTGGGTGATGCCCTGCGGCAGAGCGACGCGGTGGTCGTGGCCGAGGCCAAGACCGACATGGAGCGCGCCAAGGCCGACGAGGCACTGCTGATGTTCTTTCCGCGGGTCGGCCTGACCGGAGGCTGGGCCCACCTGGATTCGGTGCCGTACGTGGAGCAGACAGTCGACTTTGCCGAGTGGCTGCCCGCAGACCTGACCGAAAACCCCTTGTTCGGCGACATGTTCGCCGACATGGAGCCCGTCACCCTGCAGCTGGAGTTCGGCCGGCAGGACATGTTCCAGTTCCAGCTGCAGGCGGAGCAGATCCTCTTCGCCGGTACCGGGCTCCACCGGCAGCGGGCGATGGCGATGGCCCAGCTGCGCTCGGCGCGGGAAGAGGAGCGGACGACCGAGCACGAGGTCGTCCACCAGGCCGAGGAGCTGTTCTGGAAGCTGGCCCTGGCTCGCCAGGCCCGGCAGGTCACCGAGGAGGCCATCGAGACCGCGGGTACCCACGTGGAGCTGCTCGAGGCCTTCGTCGAGGTGGGGCTGGCGTCGGACGCCGACCTGATGGCGGCCCGGGTCCAGCTGGCCTCGTTGCGGCTCAACGCGCTGCAGGCGCGCCAGGGGGTCGATCTGGCCGAAGCCGCCTTCCGGATGGTCGTGCACGTGCCCGATGGCGAGTCCATCGAGCTGGACGTGGAAGGAGGCCATCTACCCCTGGGCGTGGACGTGGAGGCCCGGGCGCTGACCGAGCTGGCCCGGGACTCGCGCCCGGAGATGAGGGTCCTGGGCGAGCAGATGACGTCGGTCCGCCATGCGGCAGGGGCGTCCTGGGCCAGCTGGCTACCAGCGCTGGCGCTGCAGGGCAACGTCCACCTGAAGAACCCCGACCGCGCCAACGAGCCCAACTTCTACTGGTCCGCCGACATCACCGTGGGAATGCAGTGGCAGCTGTGGGATCGGGGCGCCGCCCTGTCCCGCAACCGCCAGGCCAAGGCCGGCATGCGTCAGATCGAGGCCTATCGCCGCCAGCTGCGAGACGGCATCAAGCTGGAGATCGACATCGCCCTGGCCGCGTACCGCGAGGCGGACGAGCAACGCGTCGTCGCGGGCGAGGTGGTCGGTCTGGCCGAGGAGAGCCTGCGGCTGGCCAAGCTCAACTTCGGCGAGGGAGTCGCCCGCAACGTGGACGTCCTCGAAGCCCAGACGGTCCTGTCCAAGGCTCGCCTGGACTCCCTCAGCGCCGAGACGAACTACCGGATCGCCGTCGCCGGCCTGCGCAAGGCAACGGGTCTCGACGTGGAAGGGATCTAGGAGCTCCGATGCACCCCGTCCGCCTGCTCGCCATCGCGCGCAAGGAGTTCCGGCAGTTGCTGCGGGACTGGCGGACGCTGTTCATCCTGGTGGCGTTGCCGGCGTTGCTGCTGCTGATCTTCGGGTACGCGCTGAGCTTCGATGTACGGAACGTGCCGCTGGCGGTGCTGGACCGGGACCTGACCCCCCAGAGCCGGGAGCTGGTGCGGGCGATGCTGGGCTCCGAGTCCTTCGCCGGCGTCGGCGTGCTGCGTAGCGAGGAGCAGGCGAGCGCCTTCCTGGACGGCGGGCGGGCCGACGCCGTGCTGGTGATCCCACGGGGATTCGGCCGCAACGTGCTGTCCGGGGAGCGGGCGGTGGTCCAGGCGCTGGTGGACGGTTCCAACTCGCAGCAGGCCGCCACCACCCTGGGGTATCTCAACGCCCACTTCACCACCCACGCGGTCGCCGTCGTCCAGACCGAGGCCGAGCGGCTCGGCTTCCGGATCCCGGATCCGCCGATCAACGCCATCGCCCGCATCTGGTACAACCCCGAGCTCCGCTCCTCCATGTTCCTGGTGCCGGGACTGATGGGCTTCGTGTTGATGATCTCGGCGACCATCTCCACCGCCCTGGGGGTGGTCAAGGAGCGGGAGCGCAACACCATCGAGCAGCTGCTGGTCTCGCCCATCCGCGCCCCCGAGCTGATCCTGGGCAAGACCCTGCCCTACCTGCTGGTGTCGCTGATCGCCACCGTGCTGCTGGTGGCGACGGGCTGGATCCTGTTCGACGTGGCGGTGAAGGGCAGCCTGTGGCTGCTGGGGCTGTCGTGCCTGCTGTTCTGCCTGTGTGCCCTCGGCCAGGGATTGCTGATCTCCTCGGCGACCGACAGCCAGCAAGTGGCCTTCTTCCTGGCGGTGATGACCACCGTGCTGCCGACCTTCCTGCTGTCGGGCTTCGTGTTCCCGCTGGACAGCACGCCGGTCGCGGTCCAGGTGATCAGCCACGCCGTGCCCGGCCGCTACTTCCTGGACGTGGCCCGGGCCGTGATCTTGCGGGGGGCAGACATCCAGGCGATCTGGCAGCCGCTGCTCTCCCTGTCCGCGTTCTCGGTGGTGATCCTGGCGCTGGCCTCGGTCCGCACCTCGAGGATCCACCTGTGAGGTGCCCTGCGCCCCGGCGGGGGGACCGCCGATGCTGAAGCACCTGATCCGCAAGGAGTTCCTGCAGATCCGCCGCGACCGGCGGATGGCGCCGATCATCTTCGTGGCGCCCATGCTCCAGCTGCTGATCTTCGGCTACGCGGCGACGCTGGACGTGGTCGAGATCCCGATGGTGATCTGCGACCAGGACCGCAGCTCCACCAGCCGCGAGCTGGTGCGGCGGATGGAGGGGGCGGACACGTTCTCGCCGCTGCTCTACGTGGAGCAACCCGACCAGGTGGATCTGCTGTTGACCCGCGGGGACGCGGGCGTGGCGCTGGTGATCCCGACGGGACTCGGTGAGCGGGTGCTCTCCGGGGGCACGGCGGACGTGCAGCTGCTCGTGGACGGGGCCGACAGCGTGACCGCCTCCCAGGGGCTGAGCGCGGCGGTGCTGATCAGCGGCCAGTACGCCCAGGACGTGCTGCGCGACCGGCTCGCGGCGGTGGGCATGCAGATGCCCGAACTGCCGCGGCTCGAACCCCGGGTCTGGTACAACCCCGAGCTCAAGTCCCGCAACTACATGGTCCCGGCCCTGCTGGGGCTGATCCTGATGCTGATGACCATGATGCTGACCTCGATGGCGCTGGTCCGCGAGAAGGAGGCGGGCACCATGGAGCAGCTGGCGGTGACCCCGGTCCGCCCGGTCCAGCTGATCCTGGGCAAGCTGCTGCCCTTCGTGATGATCGGATTCGTGCAGGTGACCGTCATCACATCGGTCGCGGTGCTGTGGTTCCGGGTGCCCTTCGAGGGCAGCCTGCTGGCGCTCTACCTGATGGTGCTGCCCTTCCTGCTCAACACCCTGGGCATCGGCCTGATGGTCTCGACCGTGTCATCCACCCAGCAGCAGGCGATGATGACCGCGATGTTCTTCTTCATGATGCCGATGATCTATTTCTCCGGCTTCGTGTTCCCCATCGAGTCGATGCCCGAATGGGTCCAGCCGGTCTGCTACGTGGTTCCCCTCAAGTACTTCCTCGAGATCATCCGCGGCATCTTCTTGCGGGGAGTGGGCATCGAGGTGTTGTGGAAGGACGTCCTCGCGCTCACGGTGCTGGGGATCGGCTGGCTGAGCTTCTCGGTGGCGCGCTTCCGCAAGACCGTGGACTGATCGTCAGCGCACGACCACTCGAACCGGGTCCGCCGCCGATGCGTGGGTGGCGGTTCCGCAGCCGCTGGCTTCGACGTAGTAGAGCACGGCGGGGCGATGCTCGGCGGTGACGGGTAGCGACCAGATGTAGGACGGGCCGTCTCCCCCCAGGGCGGCGGTCTGCCAGCGCCCGACAAGCGCCGACATGGGCTGTTGAAGGGGATACACCGACCGCAGCCGTCGCAGCTCGTTGGCCACCTCGTCGGCGCTGGCCGACGACCACCACGTCGGCGCCCCGCTCCAGAATCGTCGGGCAGGCATCGCGCAACTGCGCGACCTGCTCGCGGCAGAACAGTCACCCGTAGTGGCGGATGAAGACCACGACCCGCGGTGCTTCCGCCCACAACTCGCCCAGGCGCACCAGCCCATCCTGCGTGTCGCGGAGTTCGATGTTCGCCAGCTGGCGCGCGGTGTCCATCGTTCGACTTCAGTCCATGACCAGCACGATGAACTGGACCCGGCGGTTGGCGGCGTGGGCCTCTTCGGTGGTGTCGGGATCGATCAACTGTTGTTCGCCGTAGCCTGCGGCCAGCAGGCGGTCGGGGGCGATGCCGCGGTCGAGGAGGTAGGTGCGGACGGCGTTCGCCCGGTCCTGGGAGAGTTCCAGGTTGTAGGCGTCGTCGCCGCGGTTGTCGGTGTGGCCCTGGATCTCCACCTTGCGGATGTTGGGGTAGGCGACCAGGATCTCGTCGACCGCGTTCAGCACCGGGTAGGAGGTGGGCTTGATGGTGGCCTTGGCCAGATCGAAGTAGACCTTCTCGAAGATCCGGATCTCGGCCACGGCGTCCTCGACCACCAGCTCCACGAGCGCGGTGTCCGGGCAGCCGTCGTCGTCCTCGACCCCGTTGACGGTCTCCGGCTGGGTCGGGCAAGCGTCCTCGTCGTCGGGGAAGCCGTCGCCATCCCGATCGCCGCTGTCGTCCGGGCAGCCGTCCTTGTCCTCGACCCCGTTGAGGGTCTCGGGGCGATCCGGGCAGTCGTCCTCTCCGTCCAGGATCCCGTCGCCGTCGTTGTCCGGGTCCGGACAGCCGTCATCGTCCTCCCAGCCGTCGATGTCCTCGGGCTCGCCGGGGCACTCGTCATCCTTGTCGGCGATGCCGTCACCATCGGCATCCGCGGGCGGCATGACGGTATAGCCGATGCCGACCACGATCCGGCCCTCGGGTGACGGAACGCCCTGGCCGATGGAGGTGCCGCCAGCCACCCGGAACGCGACGCCGGGTACAGGATAGATGGTGGCGCCCGCCAGCCACTCGGTGGGGTCGTTGCGGGGGACGCCCCTGACGTCGCCGATCACCTCGCCGCTGATGGCGAGGACGTCGACGGGGGTGACGCTGACCGCCGCGCGCCACAGGAAGGCGTTGCCCGCGATCAGGTCCTCGACCTCCTCGGGCCGGGTGATGCGATAGCCCAGGTTGGCGCCCAGCCGCAGCACGCCGATGTGGCCCGAGAGCATCAGCATCGGCGAGAACGAGAGGAAGGAGCGGCCCACGTACAGCGCCTCGTTGCCGGACGGCACGCTCAGCGGCAGCACCAGACCGACCCCGAATCCCTTCTTCTCGGCATCGAGGAACCGGACCTTGGGAACGATGCGGATGTCACCCACGGCGGTGCCCACGAAGGGATCGCTCCAGCCGTCGAAACCCTCCCCGCTGATGGCCAGGTGGACGGGGATGTCCACGGCCAGGTCGGCGGGGCCAAGGCCGATGGCGGCCTGCAGATCCATAGTGGCCAGGTCGCCGACCACCCGGCTGAAGCTGCCGTCGTCGTGGCGGTAGAGCACCGGGTCGCGGGCGTAGGTGATCCACATCGCGAACGCCGGCTTTCCCAGCTCCAGGGTGCGGGCGTAGTGGGTGGAGAACCAGCCGTGGTAGTCCGTGTGTGGCTGGAAATTCTGCGCGTCCATCGGCGGGGGAACCGCCGCCGCCGGTCTGGCCAGGGCCAGCGAGAGCAGCAGCAGCAGAGCGAGACTCCATGGGCGGGAGATCCCCGGCCTCGGAGCCGTGCCGGTTGTTGTTGAGATTCGATCGTTCCGCGTCAGCGTCCGCATCGGCCCGACCTCCCCGTCAACCCTTGTTCGTCCGCAGCTCAGTGACTCCGGCGGCGCCGGAGCGCCAGCCCGGCGAGGACCAGCGCGGCCAGGGCACCGGGCAGCTCCGTGGCGGGCGCGGCGGCCTCGCACTTGCAGCCCCCGGTCAGGAACCCGTCGCCGAAGTCATCGTCGTCCGCCTGGTCGTCGTCATCACCGGTTCCGGTGTCGTCGTCGTCATCACCGCCCGTGTCGTCGTCGTCGTCGCCCGTGTCGTCGTCGTCGTCACCGGTGTCGTCGTCTCCGGTGTCGTCGTCGCCCGTGTCGTCGTCGTCGTCGTCGTCGTCGCTCTGCTGGTCGTCGGACGGATCGTTGGGGTCGGTCTCGTCGACGTCGATGGCGCCGTTGTGGTTCAGGTCCTCGTCGCCGTCACCCAGGCCGCCACCGTCGGTGTCCGGATCGTTGGGGTCGGTGGTGGTGTCGCCGCCGTCGGCGTCCGGGACGAAGACCGCCATGTCGGTGTCGTCGCCCTGGGGCTCCTCGAGCCCGAGCTCGGTCCCGTCCAGGATCCCGTCGCCGTCGCTGTCCGGGTTCAGCGGATCGGTGCCCTCGTTGACCTCGTAGCCGTCGGTCAAGCCGTCGTCGTCGGTGTCGTCGTCCAGGGGATCGAGGCCGTTGTTGGTCTCGTAGGCGTCGCTCAGCCCGTCGCCGTCGGTGTCGGTGCAGTAGCCGTCGTCCTGGGGATCGTTGGGGTCGCACTCGTCGTCGGCCGGTTCGTAGACCCCGTCGTGGTCCGCGTCCTCGACCCCGTCGTTGGTGCCGCCGCCGTCGGTGTCGGGATCCAGCGGATCGGTGGTGGTCGCGCCGCCGTCGCCGTCGGGTACGAACACACCCTGGTCGGTGTCGTGGCACTGGGGCTTGGTCAACCCCAGCTCCGTGCCGTCCTGGATCCCGTCGCCGTCGGTGTCCGCGTTCCCCGGGTCGGTCTCGCCCGGGTCGACCACCCCGTCCCGGTCCACGTCCTCGGCGCTGTCTCGCAGGCCGTCGTCGTCGGTGTCCCCGTCCAGGGGATCGGTGGTGGTGACGCCGCTGTCGCCGTCGGGCACGAACACGCCGGGGTCGGTGTCGTTGCCCTGGGGCTGGGTCAGCCCCATCTCAGTGCCGTCCTGGAGGCCGTCGTTGTCGCTGTCGGCGCTCGCGGGATCGAGGCCGTTGGTCACCTCGTAGCCGTCCGTCAACCCATCGTCATCGGTGTCGTCATCGTAGGGGTCGAGGCCGTTGGCGTCCTCGTAGGCGTCGCTCAGCCCGTCGCCGTCGCTGTCCACGCAGTTGCCGTCGTCCGCGGGGTTGGTGGGGTCACACTCGTCCTGGGCCGGCTCGTAGGCGCCGTCGTGGTCCCCGTCCTCGACCCCGTCGGGGGTGCCGCCGCCGTCCGTGTCCGGATCGGTGGGATCGGTGACCGTGGCGCCGCCGTCGGCGTCCGGCACGAAGATCGCAGGATCGGTGTCGCCGCCTTCGGGGGCGACCAGGCCGCTCTCGGTGCCGTCCTGGATCCCGTCGCCGTCGCTGTCCACGTTGTTGGGATCGGTCTCGCCCGGGTCGACGATTCCGTCTCCGTCGGCGTCCTCGGTGCCATCGAGCAGCCCGTCGTCGTCGCTGTCGTCGTCCAGTGGGTCGCTGCCGTTGAAGACCTCGACCCCGTCATCGACGCCGTCGTCGTCGCTGTCGGGATCCGTCGGGTCGGTGCCGATCTGGACCTCCACCTCGTTGCTCAGCCCGTCGCCGTCACAATCGCCGCCCAGGTCGTCGCAGGGATCCAGCGGATCGGTGCCGTGCACGTTGACCTCGACGCCGTCCTCGACGCCGCCGCCGTCGGTGTCCGCATCGTTGGGATCGGTCTCGCCAGGATCCAAGCCGCCGTCGTGGTCCGCGTCCTCGACGCCGTCGCCGAGCCCGTCGTCGTCCGTGTCTCCGTCCAGCGGGTCCGTCGGATTGGCGCCGTGGACCTCGGTGCCGTCCATCAGCCCGTCGTTGTCCGAGTCCGGGTCGGTGGGGTTGGTGCCGTGGATCGCCTCCTCGTCGTTGGTCAGCCCGTCGTTGTCGCAGTCGAAGCCCGGATCGTCGCAGGGGTAGAACGGATCGGTGCCGTAGAGGTTGACCTCGTCGCCGTCGAGGACGCCGCCGCCGTCGGTGTCCGGGTTCAGCGGATCGGTGCCCACGAAGAGCACCTCCTCGCCGTCACCGAGCCCGTCGGCGTCCGTGTCCGGGTCGTAGGGGTCGGTGCCGTAGGTGCACCACTCCTCGGCGTCCATCAGCAGGTCGTTGTCCGTGTCCTGGAGCGGATCCAGCACCTCGATCCACAGGGAGCCGCTGACGTCCTGGTCGATCCAGGTGTACGTGTCCATCAGCGTGTTGTTGCCCTTGCTCAACCCGTCGATGTTGAAGTTGCCCCAGGAGCGGGCGTTGACGTTGGGCACCGCCGGCGACTGGTAGGACCCCGAGGCGATGCCCGTCGCCCCCGAGGTCTCCAGGCCGATCTGTCCATTGGGCATCGTCACCGCGCCGGATTGCACCTGGCTGTCGTTCCAGTACACGTCCAGGCCGGCCTTGTTCAGGGCCGCGTCGACCGAGAACAGCCGGAAGCCCTCGTAGGTGGTCTCGATGTCGACGCCCACGTAATGGAACTCGCCGACCGTCAGGTAGACCTTGCACTCGTAGATGCCCGCGCCGACCGGGTTGCCCAGGTTGTCGGTGCCGTTCCAGGTCACCGAGTTGCTGGCCGCGTAGGCCGTGCCGATCAGGGTCAGGTCATCGTCCGAGGTGCGGTCGAAGACCCCGTCGCCGTTCAGGTCGCAGACCAGGTGGTAGGTCCCGGACACGTCGCTGTCGAAGTAGACGACGATGTCCACCAGCCCGGGCGACACGTAGCCGCAGCCCAGGGCGCCGCCCCACAGCCCCTCGCCGGACACGGTCGGCGTCATGGTCTGGTAGTTGGCGATCTCCGGGGGGTTCAGATAGACGGGGTAGTCCAGGTAGACCGTGCCGTTGGGCACGCTGCGGCCGTTCTCGCCCTCGACGCCGACCCGGTTGGCCAGGATCTGGTAGAGGTAGCCGGCGAAGCCGTCGGGCTTCAGCTCCACGACCCCGTCGAAGCCCGCGCCTCCCCCCTCGACCAGCGCAAAGAAGCTCCCGTTGAGCGAGTACTCCTCGTAGTAATGGGTGGCGTCGAAGTACCACAGGTAGCTGTAGATCCGGCCGAAGCCGGGGGCCGCTCCCCCGACGGTGATGTCCCACACCTCCTGGTCCGAATCCGCGATCGCCATGTGGGTGTCGCTGTCGACGGGGTAGTAGGTCCCCCCCGACGCGAGCGAGGCCACCAGGTTGTTGCCCGGATCATAGATATCGAGGGTGCCGGTGCCGGTCCAGGTGATGGACTCGTTGGGCGCGTCGAGGACATCGATCCAGATCTCGGTGTCGTAGAGCAGGTGCTGACTGTCGCCGGTGTCCGCCGACCCCTCCGCGGACGCGAGCCCGGGCGCCGTCAGCGCGACGCCGAGACACAACCATGCCAGGCGTGGAGCGTGCATGGGACTCTCCTCATGATCCTTTGAGAGTACCAGCCACGGATAGCTTGTCTCCATCCCGAATGCGGGATGGGAACTAGCTCGGCCAAACATCGCGCGTGTAGCGCGGGCGATGCCGGGACGGGAACGGCCCGGATGCGGGATGACGGTGGGGTGGTAGGATGTGGCCAGCGAGGAGGCCAGGGTGACGGGACCGACGATGACGGGCGATACCTGGTTGGGCCGCGGCGCGCTGGCGCTGCTGGCCATGGTCCTGATCGGCGGCGGCTGCTTGTTGCCCCAAGATCAGACCGGTGACGACGACACCCGGCCTGGGGGCGGCGGTGACGACGACACCGGGGACGACGACACGGGTGACGATGACGACATGACGCCTCCAGATGACGACGACACGGGTGACGACGACACGGGCGACGACGACACGGGTGACGACGACGATTTCACCTCCGGCGGCGATGAGGATCACGACGGCTACACCACCGAGGAGGGGGACTGCGACGATCACAACCCGGCGATCTACCCGGGAGCCGACGACATCTGCGATGCCTTCGACAACGATTGTGACGGCCGCCTGAACGAGGACTCCCTGGGCTACGACATGTTCGAGCCCAACGATCAGAACGGGCACGATCTCGGCGACCTGTCCGGAGCCTCGGACACCATCGACTCCTTCATCCACGAGCCGGACGACGAGGACCACTTCCTGTTCTACCTGGTCGACGGCTGGATCGACTGGTTCGATCTCGTCCTCGACCTGAGCGCGGTGCCCCAGGGGGTCGATCTGGCCCTCGAGCTGTACCTGGTCGACGACGCGGATCACAACTACGTCGGCCTGGTGGGATCCGCCGACGACGGCGGGCCCGGTGACGCCGAATACCTGGACTACGACGGCTCCTACTGGGGTGACGACAGCGGCACCTACGAGGTCGTGGTCTACAGCGAGTCCGGTTTCGACTGCGACGACGCCTACATCCTGACCATCAGCGGCGGCGGTTAGGAGCGCGGCGCCTCCCCGTCTGCCGGGCAGTCACTGACCAAAGTCCACACAACGGTGGCGTTGATCGCCACGGTGCTCGCCTGGGACCTGTCCGTCGAACTCGGGGTTGCCGGCGGTGTGCCCTACGTGGCCGCGGTGCACGGGATCGTCCGCCCCCACCGGGGCGGCGTGCGGATCCACACCAGCCAGGGTGAAGGCACACGGATCGCCGTGCTGCTGCCCGCGGGGACGGTCAGCGCCGCCGTCGCGCCAGCGCCAGCGCCGCCAGCACCGTGATCGCCAGCAGCCGAAGGGTCGGCGCCCCCGCGCCGTCCAGCCTGCAGGTGCAGTCGTCCGGAGCGATCAGTCCGGGATCGGTGGAGCCGTCATCCCCGTTGGTGTCGTCGTCGTCCCCGGTCGTGTCGTCATCGTCGTCGCCGCCGCCGCACTCGTCGTCCTCGTCGTCGGCCACCCCATCGCAATCGTTGTCCAGTCCGTCGTCGCAGACCTCGAGGTTGCCCGGGTAGGCATCGGCCTCCCCGTCGTCACAGTCCCCGTCACAGGAGCTGTAGCCATCGCTGTCGCCGTCCAGCGGCGTCGCGGCCGGATCGTCGTCGTCGCAGTCGCCGTCGCACGACGAGAAGCCGTCCGCGTCGGCGTCGTCGAGGTTCGCCGTGGGATCGTCGTCGTCGCAGTCCCCCTCGCAGGTGTCGTAGGTGTCCCCGTCGGCGTCGTCCAGGTTCAGCGCCGGATCGTCGTCGTCGCAGTCGCCGGAGCACAGCATGGCGTCGTCGCCGTCGCCGTCCGCCTCGTCGTCGGGCAGCACCCCGTCGCAGTCGTCATCCTTGCCGTCGCAGATCTCCGCCGCGCCGGGGTAGACCGCCGGATCCTCGTTGTCACAGTCCCCCTGACAGGCGTTGATCCCGTCTCCGTCCAGGTCCTCGTCCGCGCCCTCGTCCACGTCGCCGTCGCAGTCGTTGTCGACGTTGTCGCACTGCTCGGGGGCGCCCGGGAAGGTGAGGGGGTCGGCGTCGTCGCAGTCGTCGGCACAGGGCGCCACGCCATCCCCGTCCCCGTCGATCTCGTCCGCGGGGATCGCGCCGTCGCAGTCGTCGTCGACCCCGTTGCACTGCTCGCTGGCAGCGGGGTTCACCGTCCCCTCCGTGTCGTCGCAGTCACCGTCACACAGCGAAAAACCGTCGCCGTCGTCGTCCGCGTCCTCGTCCGTGGCCGGGTCGCAGTCGTCGTCGATCCCGTTGCAGACCTCGGCCGCGCCCGGGTTGACGGCGGAGTCGAGATCGTCGCAGTCGCCGTCGCAGGGTGAAAAACCGTCGCCATCGCCGTCGCCGTTCTCGTCGGTGGTGGCGTCGCAGTCGTCGTCGATCCCGTTGCAGACCTCGACCGCGCCCGGGTGGATCGTGTCGTCGTCGTCGTCGCAGTCTCCGCCCACGCCAACGTGACCGTCGGGCGGTGAGCAGGCCGTCACCGCGCCCGCGTCGTCGCCGAAGCCGTCGCCGTCGCCGTCCGGATACCAGGTGGCCTCGTCCACCGTGCCGTCGTCCACGACACCGTTGCAGTCGTTGTCCAGCCCGTCGCAGATCTCGTCTGCTCCCGGGTAGATGCCGGCGTGGGTGTCGTCGCAGTCGGTGGCGTCGGCGACGGTGCCGGGGGGCGCGTCGCAGGCGATCTCCTCGCTTCCGGGATCGCCGAAGCCGTCGCCGTCGCCGTCGGTGTACCAGGTGAGGGCGTCGACCGCGTCGTCCTCGTCGGTGTCGCCGTCACAGTCGTTGTCGACGCCGTCGCACAGCTCGTCCGCGCCCGGGTTCACCGCGGCGTCGGCGTCGTTGCAGTCCGAGTGGTCGCCCAGGTAGCCCGCGGGGGGCGAGCAGGCGACCACGGAATCGTCGGGATCGCCGTACCCGTCACCGTCGTCGTCGGCGTACCAGGTGGGGGCGTCGACGGCGTCATCCTCGTCGACCACCCCGTCGCAGTCGTCGTCCTCGCCGTTGCAGTACTCGTCCGCTCCGGGGTACTGGGTGGGATCGTTGTCGTCGCAGTCCGCGTTCGCCACCGGGCAGATCGGACCGGTCCCTGGGAACCCGTCCCCGTCCAGATCGGCGCAGGAGACGAAGCCCCGCACCAGGTAGGCCTGGCCCTCGGAGCCATCGACGAGGTTGGAGTACGGCGCGCCGATGAGCAGATCGTCGGCGCCGTCGGCGTCCACGTCCCCCGCCGTCGCGAGGCTGCCGCCCGAAGTGTCCCAGGCTCCGTCGCCCACCAGGGAGCCGTCCGCCTGGGCCAGGGGCGTGTCCATCGCCCAGCCCGCCGCTTCGCCGTAGACCACGAAGGTCTCACCGCCCTGGAGCTGCCCGTCGCTGGCATAGGGGCAGCCCACCGCCAGATCGTCGTAGCCGTCGCCGTTCATGTCGCCGGCCCCGGCCACAGCGCCACCGCAGGCGTAGTAGAGGCCCTCCCCGAGGAACGAGGCGTCGGACGCCCCCAGCGAGGTGTCCATCGCCCAGCCGGCCGCCGCACCCAGGATCAGGTAGGCCTGACCGGCCTCCCATTGGGCCTCGCCGTTGTAGGGGGCGCCGATGAGGATGTCGTCGTAGCCATCGCGGTCCACGTCGCCGGCTCCGGCCACGTCCCACCCCGCGTAGTTGTACCAGCTCTCGCCGTGGAACGAGGCGTCCGCAGTGTCCAGCCCCTGGTCGGCGTACCAGCCCGACGCCCTGCCCAAGATCAGGTAAGCCTGGCCCGCGTCGTAGGTCGATTCGTCGTTGCCGTGCGCGCCGACCAGGATGTCGTCGAGCCCGTCCCCGTCGACGTCGCCAGCGATGGCGACGCTCCACCCCGCGTAGTTGTACCAGTCCTCGCCCAGGAACGACGCGTCGGCGTACTCCAGCTCCAGGTCGTTGGCCCAGATGTTCTGGCCGCCCAGCACCAGGTAGGTCTTGCCCGCGTCCTGGGCCTCGTCGTTGTTGTAGGGGGCGCCGATCAGGATGTCGTCGTGGCCGTCGCCGTCGACGTCGCCGCCGCTGTCGATCTGGATGCCCGACTGGTCGCCGTTGGCCTCGCCCACGAACGAGGCGTTGGCGACCGACAGCGACAGATCGGGTGACCAGCCGGCAGCGCTGCCGAACAGTACGTAGGTCTTGCCGGCGTTGTTGTTGCCGTCGTCGTTGCCCGGCGCGCCGATCACCAGATCGTCGTAGCCGTCCCCGTCCAGATCCCCCGCCAGCGAGACGCCGGCCCCGGCGTGGTCGTTGCTGCTCTCGCCGTGGAAGGAGGCGTCGGCGCCCCCCAGCGGCGAGCCCTGCGCCCAGCCGCCGAGCTGGCCCAGGATCAGGTAGGCCTGGCCGCTGCCACTGCCCCCCTCGTTGTTCTCGTTGGCCCCGATCAGGAAGTCGTCGTAGCCGTCGCCGTTGACGTCCCCGCCACCAGCGACCGGGTAGCCCGCCTCGTCGCCGGCGTCCTCCCCCAGGTAGGAGGCGTCTGCGCTCGACAGCGGCGTGTCCATCCCCAGGCCAGCGGCGGTCGCCGGGAGGATCAGGGCTGGGAAGGCACACAGTGCGAGTCGCGTCAGGGTCGGTGTGGTGCGCACGAGCCACCTCCAGACGTGGCTCATTGTCGCACAGGTGACGCCCTTGGCCACGCGCACCGCTGCGACGGAGATCACGCTCGCGGGAAATCCACCGACCGGGAGATCATCCGGCGTGGCGACGCCGGACCCGGCCCGCCCCGGCCGCCGCCGTGATCGCCAGCAGCCACGGGAACGACGCAGCTCCCGTCCCGCGCCCCCCGTCACCCCGACACTGACAACCGGCGCCGATCATCGTCTCGCCGTGGCCGCCGCGGCCGCCGCCGCCGTCGTCGTCCTGGTCGTCGTCGTCGTCGTCGCCGCTGGCGTCGTCGTCGTCCCCGGCTCCGCTGTCGCTCACCGGAACACCGTCGGACCAGGGCACGAAGTCATGGGCGCTGACGGTCAGATCGAGGATCTGTCCGGCCGGGGGCGGTGTGTCGAGGGGGAGTTCGGCGTGGCCGCTGCCGTCGGTGTACGCCGCCGTGTGCAAGGTGCCGTCCAGGTGGAGACAGACCAGGGCATCGGCGATGGCGGCGCCGCCAGGGTCGCGGACGTCGACCGCGTAGCCGTGGTCGGCGGGCGCCACCGTCCCGGCGTGTTGCACGTCGAGCTGTCCCGGGGCGTCGGTCCAGACATCCAGCGCCGGATCGCCCAACAGGTTGAACTGCTCGTAGTAGGACCGGGTCGATCCACCGCCACCGAAGGCCTGGTTCATGCCCCAGAGGCCCTCGTTCAACGAGCCGCGGTACCAGTGGTAACCGCCGCCGAACCAGGCGTCGTATGCCGCCCGCTGGAGGATGTCGTCCTCGCTCCAGTACGAGGTCTGCGACGAGTCCCAGAACGCCACCGCGCCATTGCTGGCCTTCAGCCAGGCCTCGCCGAAGCTGGCGGAGGCGAAGTCCCCGGTGTAGCAGGCATAGGACTGGACCACGGGCAGCTTGCCGACGTTGACCAGTCCACCCAGGTCCGACGCGTCCAACGGGGGACCGTCGCTCCAGCCCTGGGTGTAGCCGTGGCCCGAGTACGTCAGCTGGGAGAGGCCGGCGTTGATGTCGTCGAGCACCTGCCAGGTGGTCGCCCCCTGGTTGTAGTACCGCTTGGTGCAGTCGAAGCCTTCGGGGTCGAGCCAGTGGCTGACACAGTAGTCGTGGGTGCTCTCGGAGATGTTGTGGTTGTCCACCGACGCCATGAAGGTGGCGCTGCGGATCCATTCGTCGCCACCGCCCATGGTGAATCGCGCGTAATCTAGGGCTTGGTGGCCATCCGGGTGGCGTCGGTGGCCGAGGCCGCCGGGAAGCGGCCCAGGTAGAGGTCGGGGAGCCAGTCGCCGCCCCCGTCCATGGTGGAGTAGGTCAGGTCGGTGGCCGAGTAGCAGTGCTGGCCCGTGGTCGCCGGGATCTGGCCCGTGTCTCCGACCAGCAGTACGAACGAAGGCGGGACGTCCCAGCCGTGGTAGGCATCCTCGATGTAGGCGCGGATCGAGGCGGCGCTGGAGCCGCCGGGGATCTGGGACAGGGCCACCAGTGTGACGTCGAAGCCTTGCCGATGGCGGTATCCGGCCAGGTCGCGCACCGAGTCCACCAGCGAGTCGTGGGCGATGATCAGGTAGCCCATCGGCAGCTCGACGCGGGCCCGCGGCGCCAGCGGACCGCCGGCGATCAGGTGGCGGGCCGCGAAAGCCTCGTTGTCGGCTGTGGCGTAGCGGTCGAGCATCTCGGTGGTGGCCAGCCAGTCGGCGTCGATGAAATCGACGCGCAGTTCGATGCGCCGCAGCAGCTCGACCTCGCCGGTCAGCGGTCGGTGGCGCACCGGGAAGACCTCCAGGGGCACCAGACGGACCGCGCGTAGCTGACCGATCTCGCCCAATCCGACCCACCCCTGGGGGCCGAGGGACTCGACGGCGTAAGCGTCCGCGTCCTGGACGAAGGCAGCGGCCTCGATGGCGCCGGGAAGCTTGGCCACGGCCGGCTGCGCTGGCCAGATCTGGTCGGCGAGCCCAAGCTCGGGGAGGCTGGTCGAGTCGACCTCGGTGGCTAGGATCGTCAGCGCGGGTGACGCCCCCTGGGGGAGGCGGACCGCTTCGCGCAGCACGGGTAGCAGGGGCGCACCGATCTCGGTGGTGACGCCGCCGCCCGGCAAGGAGAAGTGGGCGAACTCGCCGTCCTCGTTGTCGCTGAATTCCACGCCGGGGAACCGGATCTCGACGGTGACGCCGCTGGCGTCAGCCTCCACCAAGGTGACCGTCGGGGTGTCACCATCGACCCAGGGGTCCAGCTGCAGCCAGTCGGCGCGGGCCGGGCCGGCGTTGCCGATCAGCGCCGTGAGCAGGGCGACGCGGAACAGAACGATCCTCATCGAGCCCTCCATCTTGCCGCGTTCCAGCATAGCCCGGTCTCCGGACCCCCCCGCGTCAAGAAAGGGTCAATCAATCTCCGACAACTTCTTCACTAACGAGTCTCCATCCCGAAATGCGGGATGGAGACTGGCGTGGTTCCCAAGGCCAAGATGAGTCATTTTTCGCGAGGTCAATGGTCCGGCACACCGGGAGGGCAAGGGTTTCCGCGGAGACGTACTCGTGTACGTCGCACAAGGAAACCCGCGGCCCGACGCCGAGATCGCGGAAAAGGGCCATTTTGGGATGGGAACTAACGAAATGGACGATCCGCACGCTATCATGGGCCGTCCGCGAGATAGCAACCTTTTCAATTGGAGGAGTCGATGTTGCGGCGACTTCCGGGCTCGATGGCCTGGGTGCTCGTTGTGTTGCTCGCCGTCGGCCTCGGCCTGTGGGGCTGCCCCGGGACCGGTGGAAGCGACGACGACGACAACGGTGACGATGACGACGGGGCTGGCCCGGATTCCGACGAGGACGGCGACGGACTGACGCTGGCCGAGGAGGAGGAGGCCGGCACCGATCCGGACAACCCGGACACCGACGGCGATGGCTGGGAAGACGGGGAGGAGTACGACGGCAACTTCGATCCGAATGACTCCTCGGACATGCCCTACCAGGGCGGCTGGGGCCGGGACGACTGCTGGAACGACTTCAACATGGCGGCCTACGGCAGCGGCGACACCGCGTCGGACTTCGCCCTGGTAGACCAGTTCGGCGACTCCGTGCACCTGCGGGATTTCTGCGGACGGGCGATCTACGTGGAGTCCGGGGCAATCTGGTGACCTGGTTGTAATTCGCACGTCGGTACGGCGGAGCAAAATTACCAGGACTACAAGGATCGCGGATTGATCGTCGTCTACCTGCTCGGCGAGGGCGCCGGGTACGGAGCGCAGGCCACGCAGCAGGACGCTGCGACCTGGGCGGACATGCACAACCTGACCTTCCCCGTTGTCGCCGATCCCGGCTGGGTCGAGGCCTCGAAGTTCGAGACCGATGGCTACATCCCCAGCCAGTCCCTGATCGGCACGGGCCTCGAGGTGCTCAAGGTGGACGCCCAGTGGATCTCCGCTGGGGAGTTCGAGAGCGCGCTGCCGGACGAATAGGTCCGGGACCGAGACCGAGTCCGAGTCCGAGTTCATCCCCCAGAACGACAAAACCGGCCCCGTAGGCCGGTCCTGCGCGAATTTGGGGCGATCAGCGCCGGTGGCGCTTGAGGCCCGTCAGTCCGAGGACCAGCAGGATGGTCAGCGCGATGCCCGCGATCCGCTCGACGGAGAAGGGGCCCTCGCCCGCAAGGCTGGCCGCAGCCGAGCCGGAACCGGCGATGGCGTGACCCGCCACGAGCAACAAGAGCAATATCGGAGTGAATCCTCGCACAGCGTGCAACCTAACCTCCGCCCCGGGTTTTAGGAACGCTTTTTTTGTCAGACGGCCCGCGCGGTCAAAAATTCACCGGCCAGTTGCCGCAGCCACCCAGGGCTCGTCGACGAGCCCTGGGCGCTACTCGCCGATGACCCCCGCTCCGGCCACGACGACCACCAGCTCGGCGGACACCGGCACGTCGTCAGCGAGCTCCGCCAGGTCGGCGCCCTCGCAGCGCAGCTCGTACTCGGCCGCGGCTCCGGCACAAGCGCCTCGCGAGCGGACGACCACCAGGTATTCCCCGTCGACGGTCTCGATCTCTGCCGCCGGACAGCTGTACGCTGGCGGCGGCCAGGTGCATTCGAAGCTGTCGTCGGCCTCGATCACGGTGCATCCGTCGGGTCCGTTGACGTAAAACGCCGGGTCGAAGCTGGTCTCGGCGGCCACGGTGTCGACCGTGAGCTGGACCGTCTGCCCGGCCACGCCGCTGAACTGAAAAGCGTCGGCGACCGTGCCCTCGCAGTCGAGCTGGCCTGTGACCGCGGACGAGCCGGGGAAGCCGGTCTCGGCGTCCGAGGATCCCACCTCGCCGCAGTCCTCGTAGTAGGGATCCACGTCGATCCAGGCCTGGTAGGTCCAGGTCCAGGCGATGTCGTTGCCGGCGCGTGCGTAGGTCCCCTCGGTGGAGTTCTCGTGCGACAGCACCCACCAGTAGGGCCCATCGCCGGACACCGTATACCCGGTCAGCAATGCGTCGCCGTAGTAGTACATGCCGTACCATTCCATGACGCCGAACGATGGTGCATGGGCCAGCACCAGGCTCTCGTGGCCGCCGCCCGGGAGGTAGGACAGCAATGGATCGAGGAAGCAATCCGGCGAGCCGCTGTCGGAGACCACCGAGGCATCGATCGAGAAGGCGAAGTCACACTCGGGACACGTGCCGCCGTAGCGTTCGCCCTGCAACTCCAGGTCGGCGTCGCACAGCGGCTCGCCCGCCAGAGTGGACTGGACGCTGACGTTGCCGGCGAACGACGACGGCCAGTCGACCGCGTCATCGTCATCCGCGTCGTCGTCGTCCCCTCCCTGGTCGCAGGCCGGGCCGCCGACGAGCAGCATGGCGGCGATAAGCGCGATGATCAGGTCACGGTGTGTCATAGCTCCCCCACGAGCATTGGGATACGTTCGGTCATGTAGGGCGCGGCCAGTTCCTCGCCAGCGCCGCTCATCCACAGCTCCCAGGCCATGGTCCCGTCCGGCGTCACCTCGAAGACCCGGCTCGGGCTGTCCCCGGCGATCAGGCTCCCGGCCGTCACCAGCGTGTTGCCGTTGGCCAGCCGGTCGGCGTCGCCCATGGCGAGGGTACTCCACGGATCGTCGGCCAGACCGCCGGGGTACTCCCAGGCGATCTCGGCGGTCATCGCCTCCTCGTCGATGGCGAGCTCCAGGACGCGAGAGAAGTCCCGCGCTGTGCCGCCGTTGTCGTACAGCAGGATGTTGCCGTTCGGCTGCAGCTCGGGCGCGTGCGCCTCGTGGAACCAGGGGTGCTCGGCGTCCGGATCGGGATCGAAGTCCCCGCCCTCTCCCAGCCGCCACAAGACGGCGCCATCCGCGCGGTCGATCTTGTGCAGGGTGCTGTTCATGCGACCGTTGTAGTAGGCCACGTTCTCTTCGAGGTCGGCCAGCACGGCGTTTCCCCAGGGGTAGATGCTCACAGGTAGGTTCTCGGCACTCCATGTCCAGGTGGAGTTCAGCTCCGCGTCGAACTGCTGGATCACGTCGAAGAGGTCGGCGTCCTTGCCGTCGTAGTAGAGGGCCAGGTAGTCGCCGCTCGACAGCCGGGTGAACGAGTGGTGCATGGCGCCGATGGTGACCAGCTGGGCGTCCCCGACCTGCACGGGCCCCTCCCAGACCACCTCGCCGGCCAGGTTCACCTCCACGGCGGGCGCGTCCGGGGCCACGCCGGCTCCGACCAGCACCCGCGGGTGGGCCGAGTCCTCGCCGTCTACCAGACTGACCTCCACATCGTTGCGGCCGTCGCGGTCGGACTGCCGCCAGTACCAAACCGGCTCGCCGTCCATGTCGAACATCGCCGCCGTCACCGGGTAGTTGACTCCCTTCACTGCCACGTTGGTCAGCGTCCAGCCCGGCTCGGCAAGGGTCTCGTCGTATTCGGCCACTTCGGTGACCAGGTCACCAAAAGGCACGGAGCCGGTCTCGTAGGTCAGTTGATCCGAGCGGCTCTCCACGCCGCCCGCGGCCACCGAGACCGCCTGTAGCGTGTAGCTTGTCTCCGGCCGCATGCCGATCACGAGCACCTCGTGGTCCGTACCCTGAGCGCCCTCGACGAACCAGCGGAGGTCCCCGCCGGGACCGAACTCGACCCGGGGGTGGGTCGGCTCGCTCGTGGTCCAGTGCACGAAACACGAGAGGGTACTGCGGGGGTTGTCCGTCACCTCGACGTCCGCGAGCTGCGGCTCGCAGCCCAACAGCACTGTGATGTACGCGAGGGCGGGGATCGGTAACGGTGATGGCTGTCTCATGCGACGAATCCCCCGGCGCGCGCTCACAACAACCCCTCGACCAGCGCCGGGTCGTATTTGAAGGTGCGGTAGTGGGGCATCACCTCGCCCTCGAAGGTCTCCCACGTGTGCCATTTCCACACGACGTCGCCGTCCTCGGTGACCTCGAACGCCATCCCTCCCAGCGAGTCGGCGATGTAGGTGTTGCCGTTGGGCAGGCGCTGGGCGGAGCCGTAGAACCGCGAATAGAAGTCCTCGACCGGGTCCGCCTGGTAGGTCCAGACGATCTCCTCGGTGACCGGGTCCAGCTCCACGATCCGCGACCACTCCCGCGTCGAGCCGTTGTCGTAGATCAGGATGTGGCCGTTGTCGAGCATGGTGGGCATGTGCTGGCCCTCGAGGTGGCCGGGGCCCTAGGCCCAAACCAGCGCCATCGTGTCCAGGTCGATCACGCCGATGGTGTTCAGGTTGCAAAACGAGAACAGTAGATTGCCTTCGCGGAACCGCGGATCCGTGTCACCAGCCGGAGTCGCCGGCAGGATCTCGACCGTGTTGGCGTGAGCCCAGTCCTCGTCGGAGGCCGGGAACTCCACATCGACGAAGTCCCGCAGCTTCAGCGCGTGTTCGTCGGTGTGCCACACCCAGAGCACCTCGTCGTCGGGCGTCACCTCGGCGAAGTAGTCGCTCTTGAGGACGTCGTCGAACAGGTCGTGGTTGCTCACGTACTCCCGGCCGAGGATCACGGTGTTGCCGCCGTCGAGCCGGTGGACGTCGTGGTGGGCGGGCTGGTCGAGGATCTGGACGACTTGGCTGTCCCAGCCCACGTCGAGCACGTGAGCACCGAGCACGCCGGAGCCGCTGGTCACGGTGACGACTCTGCCATCGTCACGCAACTCGGCGTAGCCCCACACCCGCGCCTCGTGGTCCGCCGTCCACTGGTGTACGACGTTGGCGTCCATGTCGATCAGGTAGGCCCCGCCGTTCTCCACGCCGGAGTACAGCATGTAGGAGGGCCACGCTCGGTCGGCGTCGTATGGGCCGACGAGCCCGCCGAAAGGGAACTCGCCGGGCTCGTCGGTCGGGCAAGCGAGCAGCAGAAGAGACAGCAGCAGCGGGACTGTGCGGATCGCGGAGCTCATCGGTCCTCCTCCCAGGCGTAGCGCCACGCAGAGTATCACCTCCCGCGCCGGGGGGAAGAAGACACCATGCACCCGGGGGCGGGCGAAGATCCGCGGCGCCCAACGTGGCCCGCGCCCGCTTCAGCCGTCGCCGGCCCGCAGGAAACCGGGGGCCAGCTCGCGGATCCAACCGGTGTCCCGTTCCGGACGCCGTACGGCAACCGCAGCGCACTTGGTCGGCTCCAGGGAGAAGAAGGCTTCGATCAGCATCGTCCCTGTCGCGGGGTCGATCTCCGGGTGGGCCTGGACGCCCCAGATCGGGCGGGTGGGATGGCGGAAACCGTGGATCCGGCAGTCCTCGCTGCGGGCGGTGACCACGAAGCCGTCGGGCACCCGCGTGACCTCGTCGAAGTGGGAGGCGAAGACCCACAGGGGCCGCTCGGCGCCCCGGAACATCGCCTCGCCCGGCTCGATCTCGAGGCGGATCCAGCCCATCTCGGGCACCCGGGCGCGACCTACCCCGCCGCCGAGGGCCAGCGCCACCAGCTGGTGACCGTGACAGGAGCCGAGGATCGCTAACCCACGGTCGGCCGCCTCGCGGACCAGCGCCAGCCGCGGGGCGACCCACGGCTCGTCGTCGACGATCGACGCCTCCGAGCCGCTGACCACGACGTGGGTGAACTCCCCGAGGGCGGGGGGCGTCTGCTCCCGGGTGACCCCCGTCATCTCGACCTGGCTGCCGAAGGCGCGGCGCCAGTGGTCGAAGGGTTTGTAGACCTCCGGGTTGATCGCGTGATCCAGGACCAGCACGTGGGGAGCGGGAGTCATGGCCCGGAAGATAGCATCCGGGACCGGGACCGGGACCGAGACCGAGACCGAGACCGGGACCGAGTCCGAGTCCGAGACCGAGCCCTCGTCCGAGCCGGGCTCGGAACGACCCCGTCGATGGGCCCGCCGATTGCGCGTTTCCGTGGGGTCTTCCAAGGAGGGTGCGACGATGGCGGAGACCACGTCCGGGCGACGCTGGGGATTGCGGCTGAGCGCGCTGGTCCTGACCATGGCCTTCGCGGTTCCCGGGGTGCTGCGGGGAGTGTCCAACATGGACCACACCGCCCGCTGGACCGACAGCTGGAACGGCGGCGGCTGCTACTGCGCCAACTATGACGAGAACTCCAGGACCTGTGAGATCGCCGACGACGAGGTGGCCGCGTCGCTGTGGGAGCCGGTGTACGTGCACGGCACCTACGACGTTGCGTCGGGGCACTTCGCCCTCTTCCTGGCGCCCGACGACGTGGACAAGGACGACGTCTTCGACGCCAACCTGAACTTCTGGTACGGCCTCGAGCCCGGGGATTTCCACGACGAGCTGGGCTACATGATCGTCCGCGACGGCTTCTTCTTGCCGGGCGAGGACCACGTCGGCCTGGAGCTGAATGCTGGCCGTGTGCTGTGCGATGACGGCACCTACCACCTGGTGTCCTACCAGGAGGGCGCCCAGGAGTGGGATCTGAGCATCGAGTTCCAGGTGGAGTACGACGAGCGCCCGGGTGGGGGCTGCTTCACCATCGACTGCTCGGACGATTCGTCCAACTGGCGGGACGACGACTCGGCGGACGACGACACGTGGGGTGATGACGACACGTGGGGTGATGACGACAGCACGGTCGCGGACGACGACGACGACGACGACGACGAAACGACCGACGACGACGATTCGGCCGATGACGATGCGACCTGATCCCCTCGCCGGTTGAATTCCCCCGCACGCGTAAGCAAGATGCCGTCTACCGTCGAGAAAGGGCCACGCCCATGTCCAGCGACAAGCCCGCGTCCCCGTCGAACTTCATCAAGTCGATCATCGACGAGGATCTGAAGTCCGGGAAGCACGACACCGTGCGCACCCGCTTCCCGCCCGAGCCCAACGGCTACCTGCACATCGGCCACGCCAAGGCGATCTGCGTCAACTTCGGCCTGGCCGCCGACCTCGGCACGCGCTGCAACCTGCGCTTCGACG
>CAYTBN010000032.1:0-73827 GCA_964436045.1 uncultured Rickettsiales bacterium
AGCTCCGCTCGAGCAGAGGCGAGTGACCGGTCGATCTAGAAATTGACGGACTACGGGGGTCGAGCGCCTCCCCGAACCGGAGGACAGGCCGTTGATCTCGGCGCCCGAGGTCGAAGCGATCGGCGATCCCCCCTGGCACTCTGACCGCCCCGAAACCGGGCAGATCTGGCGCCGGTGCCGATCCGCGATCGATCTGCTACATTGAGCCCGCCCTCGTGTGCGCCCGCGCCGGGGTGACCCTGGAAGACGGGATCGACAGCATGCTCCGAGCGTTCCGAGTCAGCCGCTTCTCCCTCGTCGTCATCCTCCTGTTCGTTGCCGGATGCACCGAGGAGACCGTGTCGGAGGACCCGTTCCCGCAGATGGACCAGTGGAGCTCGCCGATCGTGGGCGGCAACGAGGTCAACTCCGGCTGGGAGTCGGTGGTCTTCCTCTACGCAGGCGGCGGGGTGTGCACCGGTACGCTGGTCTCCGACGACGTGGTGCTGACCGCGTCGCACTGCCTGGACGGAGTCTGGGGCAGCATCGACGTCTACTGGTGCACCGACTGCATCGACGACGGTTACTGGTCCCTTCGCACCTCCAACGACTACCACCAGCATCCCCACTACAACCCCAACACGATGGTCGCCGACATCGCGGTCCTCGTGCTGACCCAGGATGGCTCCTCCACGCCGATCAACATGAACAAGGACGAGCCCAGCAACAGCTGGCTGGGCAACTCCAACCCGCTGCACTTCGTCGGATTCGGCGTGACCGCGTACTGGGCCAACGACTCGGGGGTCAAGCGTGAGGTGGACATCGCCGTCGACGAGTGGGACGGCACCACGCTGTACTACTACAGCACCAACCAGCAGACCTGCTTCGGCGACTCCGGCGGTCCGGCCTTCACCGATCACTCGGGCCAGTGGAAGGTGGCGGGCGTCACGTCGTACGGCGACGAGAACTGCAGCCAGTACGGCGCCGACACCCGCGTGGACACCTACGCCTCGTGGGTCGAGGGCTACACGGGCACCCAGCCGGACGATGACGACGACACCGGTGACGACGACACGGGCGACGACGACACGGGCGACGACGACACCGGCGACGACGACACGGGCGACGACGACGTGGGCGACGACGACGTGGGCGACGACGACACCACCTTCCCCCAGGGCGACCTGCCGGAGCCCCACACCTCGGGGCGCTACGACATGCCCGACGGGCTGAACTGCATCGGCGATGTGGCTGGCTCACGCCGCGGCCCGGCCGCGCTGGCGGCGTTTGCGCTCGTGCTGCTAGCGCTCCGCCGTCGGCGGTAGTTCCTGCCCGTCCCGCGTCGGTCTACTCGGCTGGTTGGACGATCTTGAACTCGACCCGGCGGTTCATCATCCGGCCTTCCTTGGTGCCGTTGTCGGCGATGGGCACGGTCTCGCCGTAGCCGACGGCGGTCAGGCGGGAGGGGTCGACGCTGCGGTTGACCAGGTACCGACGGACGGACTCGGAGCGCTTCTGGCTCAGCACCATGTTGTGCATGTCGTCGCCGTCGGCGCTGGCGTGGCCCTGGATCTCCATGCGGATGCCGGGGTACTCGGTGAGGATGTCGGCGGCCTCGTTGAGGATCGGGAACGACGAGGTTAGTAGCTCGTCCGAGTTCAGCTTGAACTTGATGTCGCTGATCACGCCCGTGAACTTCTTGACCTCCTCGGGGAGCTCATCCGGGCAGCCGTCCTCGTCCTCGAACCCGTTGCGGTTCTCCTTGTCGTTGGGACACCCATCCACGTTGTCGAGGATGTTGTCGCCGTCGTTGTCGATGTCGGGACAGCCGTCGTTGTCCTCCCAGCCGTCCTTGTCCTCGCCGTCCATCGGGCAGCGATCCATGGCGTCGTAGACCCCGTCGTTGTCGTTGTCCCGGTCCGGGCAGCCGTCGGTGTCCTCGAACCCGTCCCGGTCCTCGGGATCGGTGGGGCACTGGTCCTCCTCGTCGAGGATCCCGTCCTTGTCGGTGTCGTTCTCGGGACAGCCGTTCTTGCCTGGGATGGCCGACGCCTTCCCCGCGGAGTTGGGGCAGTCGTCCTGGGCGTCGAGGAACCCGTCACGGTCGTTGTCCAGCTCGGGGCAGCCGTCCTGGTCCTCCCAGCCGTCCTTGTCCTCGGGCTCCAGCGGACAGTCGTCGCGGCTGTCCTTGATGCCGTCGCCGTCGTTGTCCAGCTCCGGACAACCGTCGTCGTCCTCGTAGGAGTCCCTGTCCTCGGGCTCCATCGGGCACCGATCCTGGGCGTCGAGCACGCCGTCCTTGTCGTTGTCCAGGTCCGGGCAGCCGTCCTTGTCCTCGAAGCCGTCGGCGTCCTCGGGGTCCATCTCGCACTGGTCCAGCTCGTCGGGGATGCCGTCCCGATCGTTGTCCAGTTCGGGGCAGCCGTCGGCGTCCTCGAAGCCGTCCAGGTCTTCGGGGACCTCCTTGCACTGGTCCACGTTGTTGGCGATGCCGTCGCCGTCGGTGTCCAGCTTGCCGCCGATGAGCACGAACAGCGAGCCGGTGAACTCCACGTGGTGGAAGTTGTTGAACGCCCGGCAGGCCACCGACGAGGTGCCGTCGCCGTTGGGGGTCTGCTCCACCGTGACCACGGGGTCCTGGCCGCGCTTGTCGTGGGTGAAAAGGTAACGACCGTCCATCCTGATCCCGAAGCGTTCGGTCAGCAGCAGCTTGAGGCCCGCCCCCGCGGCCACCTGGAAGTCGATGTCCCGCGCCAGGTATTGACCGTTTTGCTGGGTGAAGTCCGAGGTGCTGTTGCAGTCCTCCCGCGGGATGGTCTCGACGCCCTTGTACTTGCCCAGGATGCTGTAGCGCGAGAAGCCGGCGCCCACGTAGACGAAGGGCACCACCTTCCACTTGGTCAGGTGGAAGATCAGCCCGAAGTTCGGGTTGATGTAGCTGACCTTGATCTCGTCCTCGAGCAGCCGGGTCGGCACGATTCCCAGGCTGGCCTCGAACCCGACGATGGACGTGAAGTGGAGGTTCAGCTTGGCATTGAAGTCCACGTTGTGCTTGAAGTTCTCGCTCTCTTGGGCGAACCAGAAGAACCCGGCCCCAGCGTCCAATTCGAGGCTGGTGGGGATCATCTGGGCACGCGCTGCCCGGGGGGCGAACAGGACGGCGAGGACGAGCAACAACAGGATCCGATTGGGCAACGGGGGGGGTCTCACGGCGTCAACCTCCGCGGTGGTTCGACAGTTTCTGCAGGCAACAGACCCAGGATCCAGCATACCGGTCGGGTCTCGGGGCTTCAATCGGAGGAGGTGCGCTCCTCCAGCCGGATCCGCACGTCGATCACCCCCGACGCCCCCGGTTCGTGGTGGGCGACGAAGGGGTTGACGTCCAGCTCGACGATCCGCGGGTGGTCGGACACCAGGCGGCCGATCCGGACGATCACGTCCTCGAGCAACACCCGGTCGACGGCGGGCTTGCCGCGGAAGCCGGTCAGCAGCTTGACGCCGCGGATGCCGTCCACCATCCGGCGGGCCTGCGACGAGGTCACCGGGAGCATCTCGAAGCGCACGTCACCGAGCACCTCGACGGCGATCCCACCGAGGCCGAACATCACCACGTGGCCGAACACCGGGTCGAGGGTCACCCCGATCACGGTCTCGTAACCACCGCGGGCCATGCGCTGCACGCGGAAGGTGTGGTCCGGTGCATCGGAGCCCAGCGCGGACTGGATCGACGCGATGGCAGCGCGGACCTCGTCCTCGGTGCGCAGGTCCAGGACCACGCCGCCGACGTCGGTCTTGTGGACGATGTCCCGACTCTCGACCTTGAGCGCCACCGCGCCGCCCTGGGAGCGGGCGAAGGCCACCGCGTCCTCGGCGGTGGACACCAGCCGCGAGGGGATCACCGGGATGCCGTACGCCTTGAGGACCTGGAGCGAGGTCGACGTATCGAGCCAGCCGCCCGGGTGGCGGTCGAGCAGCGACCAGACCCGCTCCGTGTCCACCTGGAAGTAGGGGACCTCTCCCTCCGGTTCACCCAGCCAGCGCGAGTAGCGGGTCATGGCCACCAGCGCCTGGATCGCCTGTTCCGGGAACGGGTAGACCGGGAAGCCGGCGTCCTTGAGCACCGCGGCGCCGGGATCGTTGTGGGCCTGGCCCATCACACAGGCCAGCACGGTCTTGGGGCGATCCGCGTCCTGTTGACCCCGTCGCAGGCCAACGGCGATGCGGTTCGCGACGGCGACCGTGTCGAGGATGATCGGTGTGACGTAGATCACCAGCAGTGCGTCGACGCCCGGATCCTCCAGCAGCGTCTGGGCGCAGTACTCGAAGGTCTCACCCTGGGCCGTGGCCATCATGTCGACGGGATTGTTCAGCGCCGCCCCCGGTGGGAGGCGCTCGGCCAGCTTCGCCACGGTCTCCGGTGCCAGGGTGGCCACCTCGACACCGGTGGCGTCGGTGGCATCCGCGGCCTGGATCGCGGGACCGCCCGCGTTGGTCAGGATCGCCACCCGGTTACCCGCGGGCAGAGGCTGCGACGAGAATCCCTTGGCCACGGTGAACAGATCGTAGATCTGGTCGACCCGGACGATTCCGCTGCGTTCGAACAACGCGTTGGTCAGCTGATCGCGGCCCGCCATCGCCCCGGTGTGGGAGGAGGCGGCGACCGCCCCGGCGTGGGTACGGCCGGACTTGACCGCCAGCACCGGCTTTCGCTTGCCGCGGGTCGCCTTGAGCGCCCGCTCCATCAGCAGGTGCGCGTCCCCCAGGTTCTCCAGGTACAGGAGGATCACCTCGGTGCGAGGATCGTCGGCCCAGTAGGCCACCAGCTCCTCGCTGGTCACGTCGGTGGCGTTGCCCAGCGACACGAACTCGCTGAGGCCCAGACCGATCCCGCGGGCATGGGCCAGGATCGCCTCGCCCAGGGACCCCGACTGGCTGGCGAAGGCGACGTTGCCCGGCAGCGGCTGGGTGAAGGCGAAGGTCGCGTTGAGGCGGATCTCCGGCGCGGTGTTGAGCAGGCCCATGCAGTTGGGCCCCACCATCTGGATCCCCTCGCTGCGCAGCAGCTCGCGCAGCTCGCGCTCCAGCTCGGCACCCTGCTCACCGCTCTCGCGGAAGCCCGAGGTGATGGTCACCACCCCCCGGATCCCCTTGCGGGCGCAGGCCTCGACTGTCTCCAGCACCCGCGCAGCCGGCAGCGCCAGCACGGCCAGATCGACCTCGTCGGGAAGGTGGTCGACCGACCGGTAGCAGGGCAGCCCGCGGATCGCCTTGGCCTTGGGATTCACCGGGTAGATCGGGCCGGTGTAGTCGAACTCCTGCATGTTGCGGACGACCTGATAGCCGATCGACCGGGGGGAGCGTCCTGCACCGACCACGGTCACGGAGCGGGGCTCGAACAGGGCCTGGTAGCGTTTCATCGCCTCATCCCGGTGGCCAGCCCAGCTCGCGGCCGCCGATCACGTGGAAGTGCAGGTGGAGCACGACCTGGCCGGCGTCCGGTCCGGTGTTGGTCAGCGTACGGTATCCCCCGCCATCCAGCCCCGTCTCGCGGGCGGCGTCGCGGACCAGCTCCATACAGCCCGCGACCGCCGATCGGTCGCCCTCGGTCAGGGTGTCCAGGTTGGTGATATGCCGGCGCGGAACGACCAGGAAGTGGACCGGCGCGGTCGGGTTGATGTCGCGGAACGCGATCGCCTCATCGTTGCTCGCGATACGCTCCGCGGGGATCTCCCCGGCCACTATCTTGCAAAACAGGCAGTCATCCATGGTGGACTCCCCCGGGGGTCAGGAGATGCGGCTCTCCTGCTCCTTCAGGTAGCGCTTGATGATCGGGTCCGCGGGATCGAGTTTTCGCGCTCGTTTGAACTGGTGACGCGCCTCGTCGAAGCGTCCGAGCTCCATCAACGCCAGCCCCAGGTTGGAGATGATGCCCGCGTCACCCGGGCGCAGGTCGTGGGCCCGCCGTGCGTGCTCCATCGCCTCATCGCGCCGGCCGAGCTGGCCCAGGGCGATGGCCAGCTCGTTGAAGGCATCGGCCTGCTCGCCCCGCAGGGAGATCACCCGGCGGAAGGCCTCGACCGCAGCCTCCCAGCGCTCGAGCATGCGGTAGCAGGTCCCGAGGTAGAACCAGGCCTGCCAGTACCCGGGCTGGAGCTTGACCGCCTCGCGGAGGAAGGGGACCGCTTGCTGGGGCCGGTTCGAGCGGGCGCGGTCGGCGCCCCGGTGGAAGAACTCGCGCGAGGTGCTGTCCGGATCCTCCGGATTACGGATGCGCGCCAGTTCCTGCTCCGCCTGCCGCCCCATCGCGCCGCCCCGGTCCAGCTCGAGGGCCTGCTCGAAGGCCCGGGTCGCCTCGTCGACCCGTCCCAGCTTGTACAGGCAGTTGCCCCGTCCGAGGTGGAGCAGGGCCAGCTGGGGCCGCATCTCGATGCCCTTGTCCAGATGGGTCAGGGCCATGTCCCAGCTCTGCAGGTCCTGGTAGTAGAGCCCCAGGTTGTAGTGGGTCGCGAAGTGCTCGGGGGCGCGCGCCCCGGCCTCGGCGAACAGCTCGTCCGCCCGGTCGTCGTTACCGAGGCGGTGATGCCCCAGGGCCAGGTTGGCCAGGATGCCGTAGAGGCTGGGATCGATGGCCAGTGCCCGCTCCCAGAGCAGGACCGCCGCCACCTCCTCGCCCTGGTTCGCCCGGAAGACGCCCAGCTGCTCGTAGAGGAAGGGATCGCAGCAGCGCCGGCCCACCGCCCGCTGCATGGTCTCGCCACCGCCCTCCTCGTCGCCGATGGTGCGCATGAAGACCCCGGCCTCGTACAGCGTCAGGCCGTCGGCGTCGAGGGACGCCACCTGGTAGGCGTCTTTGCGCGCTTCGGGGGCCCGGCCGCGCTTCTGGCGCAGCTGGCTGCGCTTGAGGAACGCGCGGGCGCTCCGTGGGAAACGATCGGGCAGATCTTCGATCATCCGTTCGGCGTCGGCCGCGTGGCCGGCCGCGAACAGCAGGTCCTGCAGCAGGAGCCACGCCTCGTCGTGTCCGGGCTCGGCGTCCACCGCGGCCCGCGCCTTGATCACGCGGTCGGTCAACGGCAGGCGGTCGCAGCGCGCCTCGCAACCCAGACGGTAGGCCGCCAGCCCGCTGGGGCCTTCACCCAGCAGCGGTCGCACGTCGATGGGCGATTGGGTCGCCGCCGCCACCAGCTCCGAGGCCAGCGACAACCGGCCCTGCCAGACGGTCCCGTCGGACAGCGGCATCGACTGCGACCAGGTCTCTTCGCCGCCCCGGGAGTGGAGCGCGAGACCGACCTGGGCCCAGCGGTCCTCGGGATCCCAGCTGAGGTTCGGGACCGCGACATGGTCGAAGTCGTACTCGTCGAGCAGCGCGTCGAAGGAGTCCGGGTCCGGGGGTTCGGCGGCCACGGCCGGCTCGCCGTCGTCCTCGCCGTCCAGGGTCGATCTGAACACGGCCGAGTCGATGCAGATGCCGCCCAGCCGCTGGACCAGCCGTACCAGGTCGGCGACAAATCCCTCGGCGGCGTGCTCCAGCGCGGGATCGAGGTCGGGACAGACGACCCCGGTGAGCACCACCTTCGCCAGTGGCGGCAGCTTGGCGATGATGTGAGACCGCTTGGATCGCTTCATTCAGCCGGTCCAGTCGCCGCGCGTTGGCCGCCTATTGGCGGTCGGAGGGGACGCAAAATCCTAGCGCCGAAGTGGGGTTCGGGCAACCGGTACGCGCCAGTCGAGGGGGCGGCAGGACGCCTCAGATCTCGGCCAGATATCGCTCGGCTTCCAGCGCTGCGGCGCAACCCGACCCCGCCGCCGTGACGGCCTGACGGTATTGCTGGTCCTGGACATCGCCAGCGGCGAACACCCCCGGGACGTTGGTCCGGGTCGAGTCGGGATCGGTGGTCAAGTAGCCCTTGCCGTCCATCTCCAGCTGATCGGCGAAGACCTGGGTGTTGGGTATGTGGCCGATGGCCAGGAAGAGTCCCTCGATGGGCAGCTTCCGTTGCTCGCCGTTGACGGTGTCGCGCAGCAGCAGGCCGTCGAGTCCACCGGTCTCCCGCTCCCCCGTCAGGTCGTCGATGGTCGTGTTCCAGTGGATCTCGACCTGGGGATGGTTCTTCACCCGACCGGCCATGATCTTGGAGGCCCGCAGCTCGTCGCGGCGGTGGAGCAGGTGCACCTTGGTCGCGAACCTGGTCAGGAAGGTGGCCTCCTCGGCCGCCGAGTCCCCGCCGCCGACCACGGCGATCTCCCGACCCCGGAAGAACGCGCCATCGCAGGTGGCGCAGGCCGAGACGCCGAACCCCTGGAGCTTGGACTCGTTGGGCAGTCCGAGCCAGCGCGCGGTGGCCCCGGTGGCGATGATCAGCGCGTCGCAGGTCATCGCGGTGGTCTCGTCGATGGTCAGCCGCAACGGCCGCTCCGAGAGGTCGACCCCGGTCACCTCGCCGAACAGGAACGACGTGCCGAAGCGTTCGGCCTGGGCCCGGAAGCGGTTCATCAGCTCCGGTCCATCGATACCCTCGGGGAATCCCGGGTAGTTCTCGACCTCGTTGGTGATGGTCAGCTGACCGCCCGGCTGCATGCCATCGATGACCAGGGGGGCCAGATCGGCGCGGGCGGAGTAGATCGCGGCGGTCAGCCCCGCGGGGCCGCTGCCGAGGATGATCAGGGCGTGGTGCTGGACATCGTCCGACATGGGTGCCTCCAGGCCTGTTGGATGAAGAGCGATTGGGACCGCGTATAGTTGCCGTGGGTTCGGTCTGCGTCTACTCGATGGTGATCAGCTCGTCGATGGGGGGTTCACCCACGTCGAGTTCGTACGCCTCGCCGATGGGCTTCTCGCCGAACCCTTCGGGGAACTCCTCGCCAAGGTTCGGGATCTGCAACCGAATCGGGACCGGCTGCAGCTCGATCTCGGTACGGCGCTCGGTGGCCCGACAGAGCACCTCGCCGCGGTAGATGGTCTCGATCGCCAGGGTCCGATCGGCGGTGGCCACGTCCACACCCACCTCGGCGCTCTCGCTGGGCGCGATCACGAACTCCTCGGCGGGGGTCAGCGATACGTTGGCGCTGACCAGCTCCGTCCCGGCCGCGTCCAGCCAGGGGCCCTCGTACGCGCAGGTGACTTTGACCGGTTTCTCCAGGTTGTTCTTGATCGTGAAGAACCGATGGCTGCGCTGTCCGCGGTAGGCGGTGAAGCTCAGCCCCGAGAACGGGGGTGCTGGCGGCGGCGGCTGGTAGACGTGTTCCACCAGCGCGGCGGACACCGCCTGCGGCTGTTCGATCAACAGGAAATGACCCGCGTCGTCGATGACCTTCATCCGCGCCGACGGGAACGCCCGAACCAGCTCGTCGCCCAGCGCCAGCGGGAAATAGGGATCCTCCTTGCCCCACAGCAGGAAGACCGGGAGCTCGATACGCTCGTACAGCTCGACGAGTTGATACAGATCCGTGCCGGTCGTGTAGATCCACTGGCGCAGACAGTTCTTGGTGTCGCGGTCGGAAACGAAGGCGTAGAGGTCTTCGGCCAGCTGGTCGTCGTAGCGGGCCTCGTCGTACAGCCCCTCGCGCAGGTAGATCTTGAGCTTGGCGCCCAGGCGCGAGAACACCTGCTCGCCCGAGATCGGCACCTGGGCGTCGGCGAGCAGGCCCGAGTAGCGTTCCGGGTAGACCGGACCCGCGCCCACGATCAGTGAGTGGAGCCGCTCCGGGTGGTCGTAGGCGAAGTGGATCGCCGCGGGTCCCCCCAGATCGAATCCGGCCAGATGGACCTGCTCCAGCTCGAGGAAGTCCATCAGCCGCAGCACGTAGTCGGCCATACCCTGGGGCGAGTAGCTGACCCAGTTGGGCGCTCCCGAGTAGCCGAAGCCCTGGGGATCGAGCAACATCACGTGGTAGCGGGCCGCCAGCGGGTCGAGCATCTTCTGTGCCGCCACCGCGGGCTCGGGGAAGCCGGGCAGTACGATCAAGACCTCGTCGTGGTCCCAGCCCGCCTCCAGCATGTGGATCCGCTGCTGGTCGACGATCATCACCTTGGACAGGGGGGTCGGCGGGGGGATCATCTCCGACGGCCCGAGCTTGGTCGACTTGCCGCCGCCCTTCGAAGCGGAGGAGCCAGAGGCCGCGCCACCTTCGCCCCCCTTGTCCTTCTTGGCGTGGGCCACGCCGGCCCAGGTCGGGCCGAGCAGTGCGAGGGCGAGCAGTATCGGCAACGGACGTTGGATTCCCATGGGTCATCCCTTCTCTATCCTGAGACGGAATCGAGCGGCTCCCTATTGAACCCGAGGGGCCCCGCGGGTTCAACCGGCTCTGCGGATAGCGGGCTCGGTCCTGTACAATCGTCCAGATCAGGCGGCGCAGATGCGGGTGGAAGGAGACCGGATGAGCGAGGGTAGCGCGGCGGAACAGAGGCTGGGCGCCCTGGCGGCCCAGGTTCGGCCGGTGTCGGACGAGGCCATCGCCGCGGTCGCCGCCCGGCTGTCCGAGAGGCTTGGCGGTTCGGTCCCCGGAGAAGAAATCCTGAGCGTGGGGGCGCGGATCAGCGCGATCCACGATTACGAACCACCGCGAATGAACCGGAAGCTGCTGCTGCTGTGTGCGGCGGATCACGGGACGGGGACCGGCGACGATCCGGTGGCCGGCGGCTGGGCCGGCGAGGGGGTGACCCGCTGCTTGCGCGGGGAGGCCTCGGTGAATCGTCTGGCCCGCAAGGTCGGCGTGCGGTTGCAGATGCTGGACGTGGGCGTTGCCGGGGAGTTCACCGAGCAGCCCGGTCTGATCCAGCGCAAGGTCGCCTGGGGCACGGCGCCGCTGTCGGCCGGTCCGGCCATGGGGCGGACCCAGGCCGCCGAGGCGATGCTGGCCGGACATGACGTGGTGGCGGAGATCCATGACGCGCGTGCCCTGGACGTGGTCGCCGTGGGGAGCCTGACCGGCGGGGACCCCGCCGCGGCGACCCTGCTGGCCGCGGGCCTGCTTGGCCTCGGGCGTGAGGACCTGCTCGGTGTCGACGGTATCCTCGACGGCGCGCTGGCCGAGCGGATCGCGCTGGCCCTGGAGGGGCACGACCTGTCCGGGGACGACCCGATGGAGCTGCTGGCCGACGTGGGCGGATTCGAGCTGGCGGCCATGACCGGTGGCATCGTCGCCGCGGCGCGCTCCAGTGTCGCCGTGGTCGTGGACGGGATCGGCTCGGCTGCGTCGGCGTTGCTCGCCTGCTCCCTGGCTCCGCACGTGGCGGATCACCTGTTCTTCAGCCACCTCGGCCCCCACCCCCTGCACGGGCGGCTGCTCGAGGCCATGGGTGGTCGGCCCCTCGTCGGTGTACAGGTCGCCGGGGGCGAGGCCGTGGGTGCGGCGCTGGGGCTGGGAGTGCTGGCATCGACGCTGGCCTTGTGGAGCGAGTAGGGGGCCCTAAGGGCAAGGTCGGGGGAAGAAAAAACCCCGGGGGAACAACTCCCCCGGGGCTCGAAGAGCGCGGGCGCGCGTCGTGGAGGGGAAAGACCACGCTCTCCGACGAAATTTTTGGTGTCCCGCGGGCTACGCAGCCGGCCAGGTCTTCTTTCCGGGGGCCGCTCGTGCCCGTGTTGTCCAGAGCTTCTGTGGGGATCGACGAGCGCGGGTTGGGTTTATTCGGGATTTTGTTGGTGCGCTCGCGATCCACACCGATCGGGCACGCGAGGACCGTTTCGCAACGACAGCGATCCCCTGTACACTGCACAGGGAGCAAAAAGCAGCGAGGAGAGATCATGAGAGTGTTGTGGGTCGTGTCCCTGGCCGCCGCCCTCGGGCTAGTCGGTTGCCCCGCGGGAATGAACGGTGGGGACTCCGACGACGACAGCACCGGGGACGACGACACGGGGACCGACGACGACGACGATGACGACGACGACACCGGGGACGACGACACCGCCGACGACGACACCACCGACGACGACACCGAGGACGACGACTCCGCCGACGACGACAGCACCGGCGACGACGACACCACCGAGGCTGAGGTCTACCCGCCCACCAACTCCGACATCTTCGTCATGTACGCCTATCCGGCGCACCTGGTGGCGGCATCGGTCGACGCCTACCTGTCCATCGCCGGCGCGAGCTGGAACGGGACCTACTGGACGTATACGGACAGCGACCTGGGACTGGACTACCGCATCCACCAGTGCGACGACACCAGCTGCTTCATCGAGGGCGTCCAGACCGCCGACTCGATCGTGATCTACGCCGGCCACTCCAACTACGGCCTCGGCGCCACCTTCTCCGAGTTGGAGGACCACAGCGAGATCGAGCACGTCGAGACGCCGGACGACTTCTTCGGGATCGGCTCGGAGATGACGGGGATGAACTTCCAGTACCTCAAGGAGATGCAGAAGTACCCCAACTTGACCCTGCGCCCCGAGGACATCCCCGAGGCACCGCTGAACTACATGGTCCCCTATCTCTCCGAGCACCGCTTCCCCAACAACGAGGGCGTGGCCCCGGGCCAGGCCTTCTCGGTGATCGGATACGACGTCTACGGTTACCCGGTCCACTACCACGACGCCCAGACCGGGACCGCCAAGACCATCGTCAACCGGGGCCAGGACGAGGTCCCGGACAACATGCAGTACGCGGCGATCTTCTTCCGCAGCTGCAGCTCGAGCTGGTACTACATCGAGAACTTCGACCAGGGTATGTTCTTCTACTCGACCGCGGAGGTGAACTACGACATCGCGATCGTCTATCGCTTCATCCGTGGCATCATTCGGGGCGATAGCTGGAACACGATCCGTGACGAACTGAACGCGCTGGACCCGATCTACGACTTCATCGACTTCGACAGTTATCCGCCGCCCAACCCCGATGGCGTGGACGGCGGCAGCTGCCTGAGCAGGTGAGCCAGGGGCACGATCCGAACCTGGGAGGCTGACGCATGCCGAGATCCATCCATCTGTTGCTGGCCGTTCTGGCGGCGGTAGCGCTCACATCGTGGGGGTGTACCGGAGCAATGAACCTCGACGACGACGACAACGACGTCTCCGACGACGATGACGATGACGACGGCACCGGGGACGACGACACCGGGGACGACGACACCGGGGACGACGACACCACCGGGGACGACGACACCGGGGACGACGACACCACAGGGGACGACGACACCACTGGCGACGACGACAGCGCCGATGACGACGACACCACCGAGGCCTGTTGCACGGACCTGACTTATCCGGGCTACGCCGTCGACGCCATCGAGATCGTCGAGTTCCTCGAGAGCGACATCTACAACCAGTTCCTCTCGGGAATGATCGAAGACGAGGGCCTACCGCCGGACAGCGACTCGGTGATCCTCCTGTTCGGTCCGGACACCAATCCGGACGGAATCTCCAGCTTCGGAGGCAGCTTCGGCGTGGGCGAGGCCACCGGGAACCTGTGGAGCTGGGATCCCCTCGGTACCCCTGCGGTGATGGACTTCAGCCAGGACGGCGACCGCAACATTCAAAGCCTGGACGTGGGGCAGACCTTGAACCTCGCCTTCGGCGCGATGGTCATCCCCCTGTACGACGGCGGGATGAGTGGCCAGTTCGCTGCGGACTACCAGGGAGTCGATCTGGCGCTCTACGGGGCGATGATCCAGACGGACATCGAAGACATCGAGGTGCCGGGGGTCGGCAGCACGTTGATGGAGTTCATCGGCGAGCGGCCGATGGACGTGGACCTGGACGGCGACGGGGAGCCAGACGCCTGGAGTTTTGTGATGGAGCTCCACGCGTTCCAGTTCGTGCCCTGATTCTCACCGTCTCGCCGTAGCTTTAACCCACCACCGCGGGTGGCAGCCTCGCCCCCCGCGCTCCCCGGGGGACCCCGCATGGGCGAGGCGCTGAACATCATCCGGAATCTGGCCCACTACCGGCGCAACGGCCGCCTGGATCGCGTTGGGCTCGATGCACTGCAGCTGCAGGCCTTCCGCGAGATGGTGCGCCACGCCATGGATCACACCGAGTTCTACGCCCGCCTCTACCAGGGCGTGGATCCGGACCGGGTGGTGCCGTCGGATCTGCCGGTGGTGACCAAGGCCGACCTGGTCGAGAACTTCCACGACTTCCTCGTCGACGACCGGCTGCGGCTCGACGATCTGCGGGCCTGGGTCAAGGATCCGGCCAACTTCGGCCGCTATTTCCTCGACGAGTACGTGGTGTTCCACACGTCGGGAACCACGGGCCAGGCCACGGTGATGGTCTACGACCGGGAGGCATTCTCGCGGATCAAGGCGGTGGGGCTGGTGCGGGGGTTCGACCGGCCCGCCTCGCCCTGGACCGCCCTGAAGGCGGCGGTCAACCCGGACAAGTCGAAGTTCGCGATCGTGGTGATCGACGGCGGGCTGTACCCCTCGGTGACCAACTTCATGTACACGCCGAAGGCCACCAAGGTGTTCTTCGAGATGCGCACGTTCTCCCTGTTCACGCCGCTGGACGAGCTGGTCCGCGAGCTGAACGAGTACCAGCCCTGGTTCCTGATCGGGTATCCGTCGGTGATCGCGGCGCTGGCATACGAGCAGCGGGCCGGCCGGCTGAAGATCCTTGATGGGCCACCCCGTCGCTCGGTGGCGACCCTGTCCGAACCGCTGCTGCCCCAGGTCCGGCGGCTGGTGCGCGAGACCTGGGACCTGCCGGTGATCGACACCTACGGCACGGGCGAGTGTCTGCCCCTGGCCCGGGGGTGTTCGACCCACGGCAACATGCACGTCAACGAGGACATGGTGCACATCGAAGTGGTGGACGAGGGGCTGAATCCTGTGCCCGCGGGTACCCAGGGGCGCTCGATGCTGGTGACCAACCTGTTCAACCGCGCCCAGCCCTTCATCCGTTACGAGGTCAGCGACATGGTGACCGTGTCGGCCGAGCCCTGCCCCTGCGGCTCACCGCTGTTGATGCTCGAGTCGGTCCAGGGCCGTACCGAGGAGATGATCTGGCTGCGGGATGCGGCCGGCGAGCGGGAGCTCCTGCACCCCTATCTGTTCGTGGTCTCCATGTTCCGCGTGCCCGCCGTGCGCGAGTACCAGGTCGAGCAGACCAGCGGTCACCAGCTGACCGTCCGGGTCGAGGCCGCCGAAGGCGAGAGCCTGGAGTTGGATGCCGTCCGCGCCGAGGTGGGCCGCGAACTCGACCGCGCACGCCTGCGCACCCCCCTGGAGATCGACTTCGTGCAGGTCGATCGGCTGGGCCCCGATCCCGACACCGGGAAGGTCCGGCGGGTTCTCCCGCTGGCCGACTAGATCGCGCAGCCGTTGCCCGCCTGCCGGACGGCCTCGGTGCCCTCGATCCGGTAGATGCCCGAGTCCCACCACTCGTAACCGCTGGAGGAGACCACGATCTCCAGGGTGCCGTCGCCGTCGAGGTCGGTGAAGCCGCCGATGCGACCGGCGGCCAGCTCCGGGAACCCTTTCTCCCAGTCGACGGTGCCCCGGTGCTCCCAGATCACGACGGTCGCCACCTGGCCCTCGCCGACCACCTTGCGGAGGCCGACGACGGAGTAGGTGTCGTACTTCGGGGCTCCGTTCTCGTCGTTCATCGGCCGCTCGCCGCCGTGGCTGTCGGCGGTGAACAGCACATCGTTCACGCCGTCGCCCTCCAGATCCAGGCGCAGGAGCTGGGTCAGCTTGACGTCGGGAACGCCGATCGCCTCGCCGATCAGCTCCCGATAGCGGGCGTGATCCAGCGGGAACTCCTCGATGCCGCGCTCCAGCATCCGCACGGTGCCCCCGGACGAGACCACCGACCGCAGGTCGTCACAGGGTTCGGGGGAGTTCGGGTCCTGGACCACCGATCCCGTGCCGACGGGCATCCCCATCGGCCCGGGCTCCGCCGGGATGGGCCCCAGGATCCGCACGTGGCCCACGGGGCACTCGAAGCCGTCCCTGACCTGGCCGCCGAGCCGGCAGGCGATAGCCAGCTCGCCCTCCGAGTACACCACCCCGGCCCAGGGTTCGTAGCGAGCGGTCAAGGTGATCGAGGTCTCCCCGCTTCCCTGGGTCACCCGCGCCCGGGTCCCCGCCAGCGCCGCCAGCTTGGGCTGGCTGACCAGCTCCCGCTTCTCCTTCTTCCGCTTCTGGATCACCGCATGGACCGCGAATTCCACCACCACCATCGTGCCCGCGTCGGTCCTGTGCAGCGGCTCCAGCGTGGTCCCCACCTCGAAGACACCCCCATCCGGCAACTCCGCCCGCCGCACCTCCAGCGGCCCCGCCACCGGTCCCTCGATGGTCCACTGGAGGATCACCCCCGAGGGTTGGTGTTCGAAGGTCAGGTGGAGGAGGTCGGGGAGGGGATCGCTGTCAGCTGCCGCGGCGGGCGCAGCGAACGCGACAGCGGCGGTGGTGAACAGGCAGGTCAATGCAGCGCGCAAGTGCGTCATCGGCGCCTCGGTGGTTGGGGGTCGGGATCGCGCGAAGAGGGTATCAGCAGCCAGTGCATCCGCGGCAGGCGATGTCGTCGCAGGGGTAGGGAACGTAATCGTCGCAGTCGTACGAGTCGTTGCCCGTGATGGTGTTGGTCTCCAGCGAGGTGACCGTGGAGTCCCAGCAGTAGTACCCGCCACCGCCCCAGGTGGCGTAGTTGTTCGAGAACGTGTTGTTCACGAGATCGAGGGTCGAGTCGCGGGTGAACAGGGCGCCGGCGGTCTCGGCGTCGCCGCCGGTGACCGAGGAGTCGCTGAGCGAGCCGGTGAAGGTGTACAGGTAGAGCCCCGACGCGTGGTCCGAGTAGCCGCCGGAGATGACCAGCGCGCTGATCTCCATGTCGGCGAACCAGGCGGCCAGGGCGCCGCCGCCGTCGTTGGCGGTGTTGTCGGTGAACGTGGCGTCGGAGACGCTGCCGGTGGAGTTCTCCAGGTAGATCCCGCCGCCCCACTGGGAGGTGTTGTCGACGAACTCGCTGCCGCTCACGGTGGCGTCGCCGTCCAGCAGGGCCACGCCCCCGCCGAAATAGGCGTTGTTGGCCGACAGGATCGTGTTGCTGACGATACAGGTGCCGACACAGACGACCCCGCCTCCGTAGAGTGCCTCTCCGCCCTCGACCGTGAAGCCGGAGAAGGTGGACAGCTCGCCGCCGCCGCCGAGCTGGACCACGGAGTCGGCGCCCGAGCCCTGCAGCGTGGTGGCGTGCTGGCCGTCGTCGCCGATGATCGACAGGGACTTGCCCGAGGCGTCGATGTCGCCGGCGTAGGTACCGGCCGCCACGTGGACGCTGGACCCGGTGCAGACGCTGTCCACCGCCTCGACCACCGTCGCGTAGTCGTCCGGGACGTACACGACCTGGTCGGGCATCACCGTCGCGGTGCCGTCGTCGCAGTCGTCGCCTCCGGTACACGCCCAGTCCACATAGCCGTCGCCGTCGGCGTCGGTGGTGCCGTCGTTCGGGTCACCCGAGCAGTCGTGATCGATGCCGTCGCCGCAGATCTCGGTGGCGTCCGGCGAGATGGCCGCGTCCTCGTCGTCGCAGTCCTCGCCGCCGAACCAGGTGGGCTCGTAGCCATCCCCGTCCACGTCCATCAGATCGCCGTCGGCGCAGTCGTTGTCCACCCCGTCGTAGGGCACCTCGTCGGCGCCCGGATGGACGTCCGCGTCCTCGTCGTCGCAGTCCCCGGCGGCGGGCGAGTAGCCGTCGCCGTCCAGGTCCTCGGTGCTCCCGGTGGTGTCGTCGTCGTCGTCGTCGGTGGCGTCGTCGTCGTCGTCGTCGGTGGCGTCATCGTCGTCGGTGTCGTCGTCGTCTCCGGTGGCGTCGTCATCGTCGTCCGTGGGACAACCGCCCCCCAGCGACAGGGTGAATGCGGCGGTCAGCGTCAGCAGCGTCATCCAGCGATGGGCCATCGTCTCTCCCCCTTCAGACCGTACGACGGCGCAGCGTCATCAGCGCGCCGAGTCCTAGCAGCATCACGGCGCCCGGAACGGCGCCCCGGGAATCGTGGCTACACTCACAGGCGTTGTCCGCCAGTCCCACCGAGTCCACCGGTGTGTTGACGAGGTCGTCGTCGTCTGCGGCGGTGTCGTCGTCTCCCCCGGTGTCGTCGTCTCCCCCGGTGTCGTCGTCGCCCACCGCGTCGTCGTCGTCGTCGTCGCCCGCGTCGTCGTCGTCGTCGTCGCCGGAGGCAGTGGCGCTGCAGACCTCCATCTGGCCCTCGTACGGGATCAGGTTGCGGCCGGTGGCGGTCAGGTACAGCACCTCGTCGTCGCCGGTGTCCAGCGCCAGGGTGACGTTGCCCGACTCGTCGGTGGTGCCGTATTCGTAGGTGCCGCCCTCGGACATGGCGCAGACCTCCACCCCTGCCCGCGGCTCACCCTCGAGGCAGACGGTGACGGTGACGTCGGTCTGTCCTTTCGGCACGTGGGGCGGGTGGCTGATCTCCATCTCGTTGGGAACACCGGTCCAGAGGTTCAACTCCGGATCGCCATAGACCACCGACGCGTAATACTGGCTGGACAGGTGGAACTCGTCGTAGAAGTGCAGGCGGCCCACCTCGGCAGCGTCGCCCATGCGGACGATCTCGTCCACACCCGTGTCCTCGAAGATGTGGCCCCAGAATCCCCGCCGGAAGGCGGAGCGCCAGTGGGCGCAGTACGAGCAGCTCACCGACTGGCCCACGTAGGCGACGGCGCCCCGCAGGTTGGCCACGTCGCCGGCCCGCATCCACATCTCGCCGCCGCACTCGTAGTCCGCCGAGTAGGCCAGGGTCTGACAGGTGTACGAGACCACCACCGGCATCATCGAGGTGGGTGGCTGCAGGGTGTCCGGGTAGACGGTGTACCCGGGCCAGTCGCAGTAGGTGTAGCCGCCGATGACCCCATGATGGGCGGCGTAGGCCAGCCCTTCCTCGATGCGGTCCTCGAGGTGGGCCCGCACGTTGGGCGTGGTCTGGTAGGTGTTGATCTCGACGTCGTTCATGTCCCACTGGGTCATCAACGCCTTCTCCCACTGGGAGTCGCCGAAGTAGTGGAGCCAGTCGTCGTCGTCGCTGTCCTCGTAGATCATCAGGTTGGCGCGACCGTACCAGTCCGGGTCGCTGACGTCGGGCGTCCGTTCGTAGGCCAGGGTCTTGGCCACCATCACCTCGACCTGCGAGGCGTTGGCGGCGGGCAGCCGCCCGGGATGGATCTCGACGAACATGTCATTGTCGACGTTGCCGTACGCGGTGTCCGAGTAGCCGTCCTCGAGCCACGGCATCGGCACGTCGCCCATGTCGCCGACCAGCAGGACGTACTCCGGGGGCGGATCCCAGTTCTCGACGGCGTCGGTCACGAAGTTGCGGATCTCGACGCTCGAATAGCCCGTCTCCGCCAGGGTCGCCACCCGGGCCAGCATCCCCTTGCGGGTCTTCCACTCGGCGAGCGGGGCGATCTCGTCCTCGTAGGAGTCCGGGGTGATGATCAGGTAGCGGCCCCCGTCCGCCCCCGCGGCCGTCGGTACCGCCGCGGCGAGCAAGATCGCGGCGGCCGGCGCGGCGAGGGTTCTGGCTTCCATGGAAACCTCCTGCAAGTGACCACGATAGCATGCGCGAGAGGCACCCGGAACGGCGGATCGGGAGGCATCGGGGATGGGTCAGGGTCGCAGTCTGGCCGGGCGTTCGTCGCCGTGAGGTCGCTCAGGGAGAGTCGGTGCAGCCGTCACATTCGTCGCAGCTGATGTCGTCCGGGTCGTTGTCGGATACGGCGCCGCCGGACAGGCTCATGCTCGAGCTCTTGCACGCGATCCCGCCGCCGTCCTCCCCGGCGCTGTTGCCGGTGATGTCGCTGCCGCCGAAGTAGGCCTGGGCGTTGTACAGCCGGACACCGCCGCCCATCTCGAGCGCGGTGTTGTCGGCGATGGAGCAGGAGCTGAAGGTGAGCTGGGAGTCGGTCCCGCTGTACATACCGCCGCCCTTGGTCTCGGCCTCGTTGCCCTCGATGACCGAGTCCAGGAAGGTCGCCCCCGCGGCGTAGGTCGCCAATCCGCCGCCCGCCCGCGCGCTGTTGTCGGTGATCTCGCTGCCGTCGATGACCACGTCGTAACTCTCCCGCAAGCGGATCCCGCCGCCGTAGCGGGTCCCGATGTTGGCCGTGATCACCGAGTCCTGCATCTGGAGTTTCGCGTTGTTGACGTAGATGCCCGCACCGTCCGCGGAGGTGTTGCCGGTGATGACCAAGCCGGTCAGCGTGACGTCCGAGGCGTCGATGAACAGGCCGCCCCCGCACAGGTCCTCGATGCCGTCGTAGTCCGGATCGAAGGGGGTGCCGGCGCCGCCGCGGATGGTCAGCCCGATCAGGGTGGAGCTGTCGCCGAAGGTGTGGCTGACCGCCGATCCCCCTCCGGTGCCCTCGATCACCGTGTCCTCGGGGCCCGAGAGCGCCATCACGGTCACGTTCTTGCCCTCGAAGGTCACATCCTCGCCGTAGGTCCCAGGGTGGACGCAGATCACGTCGCCGTACATTCCGTCGTCCACCGCATCCTGGATCGAGGTCGCGTCGCCGCCACCGGAGGGGTCGACCACGATCACGTCCTCGTCGGTGCTGCCGTCGCAGTCGTTGTCGATGCCGTCGCAGCCGTCGTCGGCTTCGGGGTGCCGCTCCGCGTCGTCGTCGTCGCAGTCGTCGCCGTCCGTGCAGGCAACGGCCAGGTAGCCGTCCCCGTCCACATCGAGCACCCCGTCGTCCGGATCACCGCTGCAGTCCTGGTCCACCGCATCCCCGCACACCTCGTCGGCCAGCGGGTGGATATCGGCGTCGCCGTCGTCGCAGTCGCCCTGCTCCTCGCTGAAGCCGTCCCCGTCCTCGTCGACGGGGCACTCGTCACAGACCTCGCACTCCTCGCACTCCTCGCACTCCTCGCACTCCGGGCATTCCTCGTCGCAGGAGCCACCCAGCACCACGAGCAACAGGCAGCCCGTCAGGATCCGCAGGATTCGCATCGCCAACCTCGCCTTTCCGCTGGAGTGCTCCCCAGGGTAGCCGAAAGCCAGGTGTCCTTCCACGACCGGGCTCGCAACGGTGACGTCCTCCGCTTCGGGCGCACGCTCGACTTGACTTGGCTCGGATTCTGAGGACGATTTAAAGGAGATGGATTTTCACGCTCAGCTGAAACGGGACGATCTGCCCCAGGTCGACTACCCTTTCGTCCCCGGCGCTCGGCGGCTCCTCGATCGGCTACTGGGCGGCTACCTCAGGTTGTTCAACAAGCGGCTGGCGCCGATGAAGCCCATCGCGATGGTCAACGGGATGCCGGCCTACGACCTGACCCAGCCGCCGATGGGCTCCCAGCCCGGCGCGCGGGTCCTGCGGGTCGGCTTCGACTACGTGGTGCGCCGCAAGCCGGCCCGTCCGATCAGCCTGGTGCTGATGGTCAACGGCCGCTGCGACATGTCCTGCCGGCACTGCTCGGCCCGCGACTACATGCGCGACGGTCGTCCGGTCATGGAGTTCGAGGAGATCATCGATCTGCTCGACCAGTTCCTGGCCCTCGGCGGTGCGTCGGTGGTGCTGTCCGGTGGCGAGCCCACGCTGCACCCGCGGCTGCTGGACATCGTCGACCACGTGCCCAAGGACCAGGCCAGCGTGGCCATGTTCACCAACGGATCGAGGGTGGTGGAGATGGCCGACGAGCTGCGGAGCGCCGGACTGTTCGGCACCCTGGTCAGCCTGGACTCGGACGATCCGGCCGCCCACGACGAGTACCGCGGGCGGGAGGGCGCCTTCCGGATCGCCACCGACGCGGTCGAGGCGATGCTGGCCTCCGGCTCGCTGGTGGGCATCTCGACCTACGTGACGCGGACGGCTCACCACAATGGTTACGTGAGCCGCATCATCGATCTGGGCACCCAGCTGGGCGTGCACCAGGTGTTCATGTTCGACGCGGTCCCCACCGGCGCCTTCCTCCACGCGCGGGAGATGGTGCTCACCCCCGAGGACCGGGCCGAGGTCCGCGAGCTGGTCAAGGCGCAGAACGCCCTGCCCACCGGCCCCGCCGTGATGGGCCAGTCGTGGGTCAACTCGTCGGAGGGATTCGGCTGCTTCGCCGGCTTCTACCAGCTGTACGTCAGCGCCAGCGGCGAGGCCTCCCCCTGCGACTTCACGCCCATCACCTTCGGCAATGTCCGCGACGAGGCGCTGGGGGCCATCTGGCGGCGCATGCGCGCCAGCGAGGAGTGGGGGAGTCGCCACAGCGAGTGCCGGATGCAGGACGAGTGTTTCCGGCGGGACACCTTGGATCTGGTGCCCGAGGGCACGCCATGGCCGGTGTCCTACGACCGGATCCTCGAACTGCGGGCCGCGCGCGACAAACGCTGAGATCATGGCCCGTCGGGAACGACGCCCCCCTGCACCCGGACGCTTCGTCTCCGCCGCGGGCCTACGGCTCCACACCGTCGAGAGTGGCGCGGGCGATCCGGCGGTGCTCCTGCTCCACGGGTACCTGAGTTCCACGGCGATCTGGGACGACGCCCGGCTCCGCCTCTCCGAGCACCAGCGGACCCTGGCCCTGGACCTGCCCGGCTGTGGCTACTCCGATCGCCCGTCCGACGCTCCCTACGACCTTCCCTGGCTGGCGGACACGGTCCTGGCTGCCCTCGACACCCTGTCCCTCGACCGGGTCGTGCTCGGCGGCCACTCCCTGGGCGCAGCCGTCGCGATCCATGCGTCGGTCCGCGCGCCTGGCCGGCTGGCGGGACTGGTGCTGGTCTCTCCGCCAGCCTATTCGCCTCCTCCTCCCCCCGGTCTGCGGCTGGCCCGCCATTGGCCCGGTTTGATGCGGGTGTTCTTCGCCAGTCCGGCGGGGCGCGCGGCCATCCCGCCGCTGATCCGCCGTGCCGGATTTGCGGGCCGGGACGTGGAGGTTCGTGAGCGCACCGCCCGGTTGCTGGCCCACCTGGACGCCCCGGGCGGCTGGGCCGCGGCGACCGCGATGGGTCTGCAGCTGCGGGAGCACTCGCCGGACGCCGAGCTCCTGGGCCAGGTCTCCTGTCCAGCGCTGGTCGTGTGGGGTGACCTCGACCGGGTCCACCCGCCCGCGGCCGGGAAGTTGCTGTGTGGGGACCTGGGCGGTCGGACCCGGTTGGAACGGATCGGCGGGGCGGGGCACAACGTCCACGAGGAGGCCTCGGGTCCCTTCGCCGATGCCGTCCGCCGCTGGGCCGCGACCCTTTGACTCGGCGGTTCAGCGCGTCAGAAGCGGGTCCAGTGGCCGTCGATGGCCACGGGCGACCGGAGGTCGGACAGGCGCAGATCCGTGGGGGCGAAGTGGGTCGCGGCGCGGCGCCCCGGGGTGATCGACAGCCCGATCGTGGCCTCCAGCCTCGCGGGATCCAGCAGGTAGCTCAGGTGGACGGCCGGCCGTACCCAGAGGTCCGGCGGACCCAGGTCGGCCCAGGCACCCACGGCCAGCTCGGCGCGCCACCAGCCCTCCGGGCGCCAGGAGTCGGCGAAGCGGTGGCTGAGATGCACGCGCGCGCTCAGCCCCACCGGCCGCGGATAGAGCCGGAATTCCAGCTGCCCGCCCGCGTTGTCCAGGACCGGCAGCTCGGGATTGGTCATCGCGCCCACGGTCAGCACGAACGCGCCGTCCACCCAGGGCCGCCATACCAGGTCCGTGCCGACGCCGAGGCCGATGGGATGGGCGCGCCGGTAGCTCGAGGCCAGCTCCATGTCCAGCCGGCGGGCGAACCACTGCAGCTCGATGCGCGGCTGCACGTAACCCCGGAGCTGCAGGTGGGGCACCAGCGTCAGGTCGGGCGCCAGCCGGGTCGGACGATCCAGCCGGGCCCGCAGCGCCAGCGCGCCGAAGGTCCCCTGGTCGGTGGTCTGGATCAGCCCCTGCGCCTTGCCGCCCAGCCGCAATCCGGCGGCGGGCCAGCGGTGGTACGCCCCAAGCCGCAGGCCGAACGAGGGACCGGCCGTGAAACCGATGCGGGCCATGCCGCCGCCGTGGAACCAGGTGTTGCCGGTTCGCCGCAGTCCCACCCGGTGCAGGGCGTCGACCTGGACGTACTGGTAGCGCTGGTCGCTCTTCTCCAGGTCCGCCGACCAGCGGTCCCAGAAACTGACGGACGCATCGAGGGTGCCACCCGCGGCCGGCCGTGGCAGCCGGAGCGCTCCCTCGCTGACGGCCGAGTCCACGGGGCGCTCCATCCGCGGATCGGCCGGGATCCCGGCGTCCACGCTCGCTGGCGGCGGCGGCAGGACGACCTCCGACGCCACCCGCCGGGTCACCCGCACGGCCACAGCGCCCCCTCCGGTGCGGAGAACCAGATCGCGGGGGCCGGTGGCGAACAGGTCGATGGACGCGTTGTCGACCGCGCCGTAGGCGACGTCCTGATCGGTGATCATCGCCCGCGGTACCGAGGGCCACTCCCGGCTCAGCAACGGCGTCTCCCCGTCCAGCACCTCCAGTCGGATCGGCCCGGCTCCGGATCGCGGGGCGGCCTCGATCAGCAGGCGGGTCGGTCCGGCGACCTGGTAGCACACGCGTTCGTCCGGCTGGGCCACGTGGAACCAGGCGCGTCGATCGGCGATGCGCCACCCCTCCTCGGGGCCGACGAGTGCCAGTGCGGCGTAACGGGCGTGCCCCTCGTGGGCCAGGGAGATCGCCAGCGACGAGTCCGCGGGAAACGAGAGGGGCCGTCGCTCCACGCGCCCGGTCGGCACGGCCCAGGTCTCCGGCTCCGCCTCGCCCTGCGCGATGGTGAGATGGCAGAACGTGCCGTCACCCTCCCGTGGCTGGCGGAGGTCGTCGCAGACCACCTCCAACGCCAGCTCGGACGGCGCACCTCTGTCGGGCTGGACGACCCAGCGGGTTCCCGCCGCCAGCAACTGGTCCACGTGGGGTAGCGGCGCGCCCAGCATCGTCCAGCGCGCCCAGCGGGCGGGGTCGGCCTGGGGATCCGGGGGCGGGATCGGCCCCCCGAGCAGGATCCGGTCGGGGCTCTCCTCGGCCGTGCCCAGGTGGTCCGGGCGAGTGGCCAGGGTGGCTCGCTGTGCGATGCGGGCCGTCTCGGCGTCCTCGACCACCGCCCGGGCCGCGCTGGCGTGGAGCAGCGCCAGCAACGCCGCCTCCGGGTCCTCGGCCGCCCGGTCCAACGAGTCCGCCGCGAGCGCCGCGTGGATCGCCGCGTCGTGGGGTGAGACCGCCAGCGCCTTGTCGAGCTCCCCCCCGGCGATGAGGCGGGCGGGGTCGTCCGCGGGCAGATCCCCGAGCCAGGCGGCCTCACCCGGCCCGGCTGCAGCGGGTACGTCCAGCGGGAGCACGGGGCCCCGCGGCGGCGCGTGAACCCGCGTGCGGTGGGGGCCCCCCACCGAACGCGCAGCCGCCTCCAGCCGCTCCAGCCCCGCGTTTGTGTCCCCCGCCCGGCGGGCCTGGTCGATGTCGCGCCGGGCGTACCCCGGCAGGTTCATCCCGAGCAGGAGCTCCGCGCGGGCTGCGTGGAGCCTGGCTCTCTCGACGGGATCGGTTGCGATGGCCAACGCTGCAGAGAGCCGTTCCAGGTCGGCCGGCGCGGGCTCCATTATCGGCGGCGTCCCCTGGGCCTCCGGGGCGATCAGGTGGTGTCTCGGGCCCCGGATCGCGACCCGGGCCCACAGCGGAGAGCCCCCGCCGTCCCGGCGGAGCCGCACCCACTCCGCATCGATTCCCAGGTCGACCGTCGCCTCGCTGGTGGCCAGCGGCGTTCCTGGTACCGCATCGCCGTCGGACATCAACACCGCGGGCGGCGCGTCGGTCGGGTGGATCCGGATCCGCCGTGGTCCCTCTGCGGACTCGAGCACCAGATCCTGCGGCTCGTCGCCTTCCCACCAGGCCTCGACCCGCAGATGGGTGGGGCCGACCGCCGCGGACGGTAGGCCGAACGTCGCGCCGCCAGCGCCGGGCTCGATCGGGGTGGCCAGGGCGGTGCGCAGGTGGGGGTGGTCTCCGTCCCAGCGCCCCGCCACCGCCGCCGCGAGTGGCAGGTCGGTGGCGACTGCGATCCGTCCTTCGTGACCCCGCGGCAGCGACAGCAGCATCCGGTGAGTACCGGGCGCGAGGGCGATGCGGAAGCGGGTGACCGGTCCGGCGAGGACGATTCGCTCGGCGGCGTGATCGTCCACCTGCAACGCCGCCGCCGCCGGACGGCCGGAGAGGTTGAGCCCGATCCCCTGGACGACCGTCCACAGCGCGGGGTCGGAGCCCTCGTCGAGGGCGACCGAGATGCGCTCCCCCGGCGGGAGGAAACTGTAGACGCTCGGCCGATGTCGGCCCTCGTCGTCCGGCTCAGCCAGCGCGTTGCGAGGGGGAAGGGCCTGGACCACCTCCCCCCGCAGTTCGGGCGAACGGATCCCGCGGGTCAGGTAGGCGGTGGCGTGGAGCCAGGTGTCCCGGAGCGCCTGGCGGGTGTCGTCGTCCGCCGGGTAGGGCCCGCCGAGGTCTTGTTCCCTGACAGCTGCCTCCAGGCTGGGCAGGGCCGGGACGTCGCCGATCGCGGGGACCCGTGCCTGGGCCCATCCCAGGATCTTCAGGGCGTCGAGATCGCCGGGATCGGCGGCGAGGATGTCGAGGGCCAGATCCTGGGCATCCGCGAAGCGCCCCTCGGCCAGCGCGTCGTGGGCCGGTCGCGATCCCCGGTCGGACGTCGTCTTGTCGCCGATCCGCCTGCCGAGGGCCTGCCACCGCAGCGCGTCGGGCAGGTCGGGGAACCGGGGCCGGACGCGGTACAGCCGGGCCCGCAGCAGGACGGCGGCGCCGTCGATCCGGGCCAGCAGCGCCCTTTCTCCAGGTGGAGTCGGAAGCTCCAGGGTGCGGCGGGGAGCCCTCGGCCCGGCGGGATCGTCCGGCCACGCCATGCCGCTGGTGGGCAGCCGCGCCAGGGGTCTCCCCGCCTCGTCCTCGACGGTCAGGTCCAGGTGGACGGCCACCGGACCCGGTCCGCTGGCCAGACTGGGGATGGCGTCCAGCACCAGCAAGCTCGGCCCGCGGGTGGAGAGGCCGACCGTCCCGCCGTCGTCGATGAGCTGCTCGTCCTGCGAGGCGGGCGTCCGGCCGCGGGAGAGGTGGGCCGTCGGCGGGTCGAACAACAACAGCCGCTGGTCCAGCAGCGCGCGGCGCAGCGACGCGGGATTCGACCGCCCGGCGGCCGCTCGGCCGACGAGATCCTCGACGAGCGCGGCCGATCCGTCGACGGCGGGCAGGGCGGGCGGGGCCTCGTCCGCGGATGCGGCCCAGCGCCACAGCCGTCGCTCGATTCGCGAGACCGCCGCGCTGTCGTCCCCGGGCTCGAGCAGCCACGCCTGGACGGCGCCAGCCGCCGGGGTGACCGCCAGGTACGCGCGCGGCGCGGGGCCGGTCCACAGCAGGTGCCGCCCATCACCCAGCGCCTCGGGGATCAGCTCCACGCGGGAGTGCACGCCTCCGTAGTGGTCGACCTCGACTCGCCAGAACTCCGCTTCGGCGCCGGGCTGCAGCTGTAGCTCCAACGTGGATGCCGAGGGCGTCGATATCCAGGTCGCTCCGTCGGGATCGGCGGACAGGGCGGGCACGGGCGCAAGCTCGGTCCACACGGCCGTGCTGGCCCGGTCCGCCTCCGTGGCCAGGGCGGCGCCGGGCTGGGTGACCCACAGCGCCAGCAGCAGCGTGATCAGGCCCCTGATCACCGGACACCGCCGAGGACGCGGACGAGGCGCCGGCGGACTCCGGGGGCGCCTGGATCCATCCGCCGGGCCACCGCGGCCAGCGCGATCGCCACCAGTGCGCCGGCCCCGGCTTCGGCCGCGCCCAGGACCGCCAGCTGGCCCGCCGTGATGGACACCGAGGTGCCCAGATCGGCAGCGGCGGCGGCTGCGTCCGCGTGAACAGCGATCCCGACCAGCAGGGGCAGCAACGCGGCGGTCGACCCCATCGCGCCGGTCAGCAGCGAGATGAGCAGGGGAGGGGACGGGTAGGCCACGAGCAGTCCCCGCAGGAACCGGTCCCGCGCCACGGAGAGGGGGCCGCTGTCCACCGTGCGTCCGCAATAGGCGCGCAGGACCTCCCCCGGTGCGTCCGGGATCGCGTCCAGCTGGAAGCTGGCCTTGCCCAGGTCCCCCTCTTTCAAGGCGTGGGCCAGCCGTAGCAACGGCCGGTGACGGCGGAGCTGCGCCCGCACCAGCAGGGCTGCGTTGAGGCCGTGCACGCCCAGGTTCAGTGCGGCCAGCCCCACCAGGAGCCATGCCCAGGCGGACAGCGGCAAGAGCATCAGCGAAGCTCCTTGCCGGCGTGTTGCAGCAGGCCAGCCGCCGCCGAGGTCCGGCGCCCCGCCTCGAAGCGGTGCAGGTGCAGCGCCAGGGTCGCCGCGGTGGCTGCCAGCGGGAACAGCGCGGCCGTCACAGCCAGCGAGGCCAGCACCCCCGGAGCCGCTGGCGGCCCGCCGCTGGCGGTGAGCCAGGCCACATGGGCGGCCGCGGCCGGGAGCAGTGGGAGCGCGGCCAGGGCTGGAGTGCCGAGCGCCAGCAGCAGCCAACCGGTCAGGTGGAATCCGCCCACGCCGCGGAGGAGGCGCTGGAACGCGCCGATCGCCTTGGCCTGGTCACCCCGATCCAGGGCCTGGACCAGGATCTCGAACGCGCTGCCGGCCAGGGGCTGGGGCACGCGGGAGCGGGCCTGACCGATGAGGCCGTCCGCCGACAGCCCGTGCAACTCGGACAGCCGCGCGCGCATGCCGACCAGCGTCGCCCCCATCAGGCCCACCAGCAACACGAGTGCCACGCCGGCGGAGAACCCCAGCACGAGCGACATCTCGACGGTGGCGAAGCGGTCCATCGGTCGGCCAACCATGCTACTACGTTGGCGCGGACGGTGACGGTGAAGAAGCTGACCTGGGGCGCCTTCCCCCCCGGGCGCGTGCCGGTCCTACTCGTGGTCCCAGTACTCGGCTGGGTGGTCCGATAGCTGCCGGGATTCGATCCGTGTACGGATCCGGTCGACGTCCACCGGGCGGGTTCCGCTGACCGAGGGCACGGGCAGGGGGCGCGCGGACAGGATCGATCCGGCCACCAGGGCGAGGGCCAGGGCGAGCAACACGGCCAACCAGCGATCGGCCGCGCGGCGCCGTCTTGTCCCTTCCGGGCTCGGCCGGGATCGCGGCGCCTGTTCCCAGGTGCAGCGGTTGCACTGGATACAATCCCAGTCGCCCGGATCGGCGACACCCAGGTCGCAGCGGTCGTGGCGCCGGGGCGGCAGCCATCGGCCCAGCAGCGCCACCCGGTTGGTCAGCGACAGCGCAGCTCCCACCGGGCACAGGGTGCGGCACCAGAAGCGGCGATACCGCAGTGAGGCACCGAGGACCAGGAGCACCAGGGCCAGCAGGGGACCGGCCGCCCGCAGGCCGAGCCGCGTGGCGAGGGGGTCGAAGCCCAGCCACGCGTGGGCTCCGCTGACCGCGAACAGCACGATGACGGCCGCCAGCAGCGGGTACTTGAACGCCCGCGCCGCACGTTCCGCCCGCGGGCTGGCGCGGGTCGTCAGTCCCAGGGACGACAGGAGCTCCTGCAGGGCGCCGAACGGGCACAGCATTCCGCAGTACACGGGGCCAAAGGCGATCCCCATCGCGGCGGCCCCGCCCAGCAGCAGCCAGCCCTCGCTGTTGGCGGGGGAGGGCAGCTCCAGACGCGCCAATGGCGCCAGGTGCTCCACGGAGAGCTGCTGGTTCAGCCACAGTCCCGCCGCCAGCGCGCTCAGCCCGAGCAGCGCGGCCCGGAGCCAGCGCTGTCCGGACAGCAGCACGGGAACCGAGGCGAACAGCAGACCGGCCAGCACCAGCACCTGGATCCGGGTCCACGGCGATCGCTGCGGTGCCTCCGCGGGGAGGGGCAGCGACAGGATCCGCCCCGACACCTCCCGGCGTACTCGGTCGACGGTGGTCAGCGCGGCCGTCGCGGTCACCGTGGCACCGGTCAAACCCTCGATGGGCAGCCCGTTGGCGGCGTCGATGGGCGACTCCAGGGGCAGGCCGCGGAGCTGCCGGATCCAGTCGTCGAACCCCGTCAGGTAGGCCGGGGTCTCCCGGGACTCCACCAGCCGCAGGTCCTGCACCGTCCCGTCCGGTGTCAGCGAGATGAGCAGGTTCAATGGACCGCCGTATCCGTGGATCTCGTCGGTGACGGCCAGCGAACTGCACAGCACGTCCCCCACGGGCTCGCCGGCTGCGTCCTGACCGCGGTAGTGCACGAAAGGCCGTTCGCGCTCCGTGAGGGTGACGTCAGCGGTCATCCCTGCCAGCTCCGATGCCGGAAAGTGGATCCGAGGACCCTCGCCGCTGATCCGCACGATGGCCGTCACCGCGACGGTCGCCAGTACCAGGCCGCCCAACCAGCCGCTGGCCGCGCGGCCCACCCGCGGGCGCCGCCGCCCGACTCCGGCGATCCATTCCAGCAGGCGCGCCGCCGCCGTTCCCGGGGGCAAGTGGGTCCGCAGCAAGGGGGGCAGCGCGATGGTGACGGCGGCGATCGCCAGGGCCAGGGCCAGCAGGGTGGAGGTGCGTGCGGGACCCAGCAGGGGTACGAGGGCGACACCGACCAGCGCCGCGCCCAGGGCGGCTCCCCAGTGGTCCGCCGCCTCGAGGGTCGCGCCGACGGCGCCAGCGCTCGACCCCCGGTGGGTCACGAGCCCCCCCGCCACCGGGAAGCCGGCACCGAACACGGCACCCCCTGTCGCGATCAGCGCGTAGTACAGCGGACCTGCGCTACCCGCGATGGACGTCTGCAGCGCGGGTATCGCCGAGCCAGCCATCAAACAGAGGCCGACCCCCGCCAGGCAGAAGACGATCGGCGGGGTGAGGCCAGAGCCCCGGAGCCAGCGCCCCCCCGCCAGTCCCCCCGCGGCGAGACCGGCCATGAACAGCGCATTGAGCCAGCCCACCTGGGCGAACAGATCTCCGAATCGCACCTGGAATGACAGGATCAGGCAGACCTGCAGCGCGATGGCCGCCGCGCCGGCGAGTCCAACCAGCAGGGCGCCCGCTCGTCTGCGCTCGGCCTCGGGATCCGGCCACAGCAGGCTGCGCCGCAGCGACACCCCACAGGCGACCAGCAGCGGCACGATCACCAGCCACGCTCCGCCGCGCTGCGCTGCGCCCAGGGCGGCCGGGAGGGCCGATCCGCTGGCGTGGGCCAGCACGCGCAGCTGTAACAGGTACGCCACCGGAGCGGCGTCGGTGTTGAGCAGGTCTTCTCCCCACTCCTCGGCGGCGCTGGCGTAGGACGCGGTGGCCGCGGCGACCCGCCGTGGCTCCACCAGGCTGGCGAAGGTGCCCGCCGGGACGGCCTGTAGAGGCCCGGCCAGGCTCCGGTAGCGCCGGGCCAGCTCGTCTGGATCCGCGCTCGGGATGCCGGCCGCGCCGGCGATCAACCAGCTCGTCTCCCCCGGGATTACGGCAACTTCGTCGAAGACCTGGCCCAGGGTGAGCAGCGCGCTGGCGGCATAACGTCGCACCTCCTCCCCCTGGTAGTTGACCGTGGCGCCGATGCGCGTCGCCAGCGCCCCGTCGTCGGCCAGCAGGTCCCCGCAGAGGTCCACGAACTCCCGCGTCGCCAGACGGTTGGCGGCGGCCGTGGTCGGATCACCCAGGTCCAGGACGATCAGGTCGAAACGTCCGCCTCCGGCCGCGATCCGGGTCAGCTCGCGCCGGGGATCGCCAAAACGGCGGTCCAGAGCGGGGTCCGTCAGCACCCCGGTGAGCGCGGGGGGCAGGTGGCGCTCCAGGGCTTCTGCGGCTGCCCGGTCCGGCTGGAGGTGCACCAACCGGTCCGGTCGGTACGCCAGCAGCTCGGCGATTCGCCCCTCCGCCCCCTGACCGACGACGAGGATCCGGGAGGCCGCCGGCCGCTGGGCGATCAAGAGGGCCGCGGTGGGCACGTCCCCATCCCGATCGGGCAACGCCGCGAGCAGCGAGCCGTCGGAGAGGGCGACCACCTGGCCGTCGCCCCGGCCGATGGACAGGTGGCGATGGGGTGTGTCCAGGGACTCCAGGTACTCGAGATCGGGCAGCGCGCGGGCGAATCGGACCCGCTCCGCCGTCTCCTCCAGATCCCGCCCCAGGGGTGTGGCGAGCACCGCCGCTGCGACCGCGAGTTCGACGATGGCCAGGGCACCGAGGAGCTTCGCACGCCGCTGGAGCGCCAGCGCAGCGGCACCCGCCGCGAGTGGCAGCATCCCCGTGGCGATCAGGGTCGAAGGAGCCGCCGCGCCCAGGATCATGGCGGTGGCGATCAGTCCGCCAGCGAACGCACCGGCTGCCTCGAGAACATAACTCCGGGTCACCGCCGACGCGGGTGACGAGGAGGTAGCCGCTCCCGCGACCAGTGCGCAGGCGGCGGGGAACGCCAGCCCGGTGAGCACCCCCAGCGGGGCGTTGGCCAGCAGCGTGCTCCACGCGAGGGCGCCGACGGGGAATACGTCGCTGGTGGGCACGCCGGAAAGCCACCGCAGCGAGCGGAGCGCCGTTCCCTGCAGAGCCATCGCCGGCAGGTAGAGGAGGACCAGGACCAGGAGCCAGCGCACCGGATCCCAGCGCTCGACGGGCAGCCAGCGACGGAGGGTCGCCCCGGCCGCGATCCACAGGAACCAGGTGGCGAAGAACAGCCCGATGGCCAGCTCTCCACCGTTGCAGGCCACCAGGTGCTCCCGCAGCAAGACCGTCTGCGCGATCAGGGTGAACGCGCCGAGGGCGAACAGGACGGCGGAGGTGGGAAGGCCCATCGCCGGTCACCCTATCCGAGTCCCTGCCGCCGTGGAACATGTGGCGCCCCGATGTGTCGAGGGGGGGCACGGAGGAAGCCATGCGTTCGATGGTGTCGTGGACCGCGTTGCTGCTCCTCCCCGCTGGCGACGCTCGTTCCCTGAATCTCCGCTTGGGGCAATAGTTCCGCGCCGCGCTGCGTTTCTCGGGTCGAGGCGCCGGGGATGCGCCCGAGGGAGGTCGCGGGCGATGGCCGAGAACAACGGTGTGGGAATCGGGGCGCTGCTGCTGGCGCTGGTCTGCCTTTCGTGCGCCGAGGGTGGCCAGCCGGTAGAGGCGAGGAGCGACCTCTATCTGCCGGAGGAGGACCGCTCGTTGCAGTCGATCACGGTCGAGCCGGACGGGTTGACGTTGGTGTACGACACCGACGCCCGCGACGCCGGCCTGGTCGAGGGATTGCTGGTGGCTGGCGCGGCCCAGGGGGGCTACCTGCGCCAGGTCGAGCAGGTCGCGCTGGTGGGCTCGACCGCCACCGTCCAGACCCGGGACGTGGCGCTGACCGACGCGGCCTCGGTGGGCACCCTCCACGAGACCCTGGTCCCCGTGGGCGTCTGGGAACTCGAGGGGGACGGCGAGCAGGCCACCATGGCCGCCGGAGGAGCGCTCGATCTGGGGGGGATGCTCCTGTTCGAGGGGTACTCCAGCGAGGCCGATCTGCAGGTGTCCATCGCCGAGGGCAGCTTGGCGTTCGACCCCACGGTCCAGCTGGATCTCGAGATAGAGAGTGGAGAGCTGCGGCAGTTCGTGTTCGTGGTGTCCGGTCCACTGGTCCTCGACCTCGCCGCCGAGGTGGCGCTCGATCTGAAGTACAGCTACACGACCGAGGTGCCCCTCGCCAGCTTCCGCCAGCCCGTGACCGCCTCCATCGGTCAGCTGCCCGTGGTCGGCGAGATCGTCGTCACCCTGCGCGGCGGATTCGAGCTGGTCGCCGCGTCCGGCGGAGAGTTCTCCGAGCACGTGCGGGTCTCGTCCCACGTCCGGGCCGGGGCGGCCTACGACGGCAGCGGCTGGAGCAGCGTCTGGTCGGTGGAGCCGGAGACCACGGTCGTCGACGATCCCAGCTGGGATTTCGACGATGACGCCTCCCTGCGGCTGTGGATCATCCCCGAGATCGCGCTGGAGCTGTACGGTGCCGACGGTCCGCGGGTCGTCCTCGAGCCGTTCCTCGACGCATCGTTGACCGGCGTGGCCCCACCGCTGTGGACCCTGGCGTCGGGCTTGTCCGGCGAGGTGGGGGTACCGACCCAGCTGCTGGATCCCTCGCTGACCGACTTCGCCGAGTCCATGCCGGCCGAGGGGATCGTGGTCGCCGAGAACGACGACAGCTGGGTCGGCTGGAGCCAGGTGAGCGCGGGCGAGGGGTTCAGCTGCGGACTGACCACCGAAGGCATCCTGGCGTGCTGGGGGGACGACGACCAGGGAAAGGCCTCGCCCCCCGCGGGCAGCTACGTCGCGGTGACGGCGGGCCGTTCCCACGCGTGTGCCCTCGCGGCGGACGGAGCCGTGACCTGCTGGGGGCGCGATGGCGAGGGACAGGGCAGTCCGCCGGACGGCGCCTACGCCCAGCTGGCGGCGGGGAACGACTTCACCTGCGCGATCAAGCAGAGCGGGGAGGCCACCTGCTGGGGCCGCGACGCCGAAGGCCAGACCACGGCTCCGGGGATCGGGTTCGCCCAGGTGAGTGCCGGAGCGAGGCACGGTTGCGGTGTGACGGCGTTCGGCGAGGCGGCCTGCTGGGGGAACGACACCGATGGGCAGGCGTCCCCACCCGCCGGGAACTTCGATCACGTGAGCGCCGGGCGGCGCCACTCCTGCGGCCTCGAACCCAGCGGAGGCCTGGTTTGCTGGGGCTGCTCCCAGATCGACACGGGCGGGTGCGACCCTCCCGGCGGTCCCTACACACAGGTCAGCGTCGGTGGCAGCCATTCCTGCGCGGTCAACGCCCAGGACCGGGTCAGCTGCTGGGGCGCGGGCGCGAGCGGGCAGGCGGAGGTCCCCCTCGGCTGGTACACCCAGGTAAGTGCGGGCGAGGACCACACGTGTGCCGTGCGGACCAGCGGCGAGATCGCCTGCTGGGGCGGTGACGATCTCGGGCAATCGACCCCGCCGGAGGTGGCGCCATGAGCCCCTCCAGAAGCCGAGCACTCCGCCCGCGGTCCCACCTGGCCGCCGTGCTGGTCCTCGCGACGGCCGTGGGTGCGGCCGGCTGCCAGGATCCGGCGCTCGTCCCGGACGCGGACGTCGACTTCCAGGTCGAGGTGGCCCTCAGCGAGCGAATCCCGACGGTCGCGACCGTGGATTGGACCGCAGATGCCGGCGGAGCCGGCACCGTCGAGGAGGGGTGGGTGGAGTTCGGGCTCGATACCTCCTACGGCCTGCAGGCGCCCGCGACCGTGACGGCGGACGGCTCGTTCTCCGCCGTCCTGCTGGGGATGAAGCCCGCCCGCGAGTATCACTTCCGGCTCGGGGGCCTGGTGGACGGCGCGACCGTGGTCGGCGAGGACGAGACCTTGACCACCGGGCCGGGGCCCGGAGAGCTGCCGGATCTGTCGGTGTCGGTCCTCGATCCGGAGCGGTCGACAGGGGGCTATTTCGCGCTGTCCCTGCTCTCGTTCCCGGCGGCGGCGGCGGTGATCCTGGACGCGGATGGCGACTACGTCTGGTGGCAGTTCATGGAGGTGGAGGAGCTGTCCCTGGCCCGGGCGGTGCCCAGCCGCGACATGCAGCGGATGCTCTACATGAGCTTGCGCGAGGACGACGGCGGCGAGTACGAGCACCACTTCTTCGAGATCGATCTGGACGGCTCCGTCGAGGACACGATGGCCATCGTCGAGTCGCACCACGACTTCGTCGAGCTTCCCGACGGCACGATCACCGTGATCGCCCACGACAAGCGGGAGGTGGACGGGCTGCCCGTGGTCGGCGACCGGCTGGTGGAGTACGGCCCCGACGGCTCGGAGGTCGAGATCTGGACCATCTGGGACCACCTGGAGTACGAGGAGCCGGTCAACCCGGACGCGGGCACCACCTGGACCCACTCCAACGCCCTCGACTACTCGCCGGAGGACGACGTCTACCGGCTTTCGGTGCGCAACTTCGACACCCAGCTGACCATCGATCGCGCCACCGGGGAGGTGCTCGAAGATGTGGGCGGGGCGGGATCCGACTACACGCTGACGGGGGACGACGCCCAGTGGTTCCACAAGGCCCATCAGTTCGATCGCCGGGGGGACGAGATGCTGGTGTTCGCCAACGGCTTCGACGTGGAGACCGGCTCCCAGGTGCTGGGCTATCGCCTGGACACCGAGGCCGGCGAGGCCACCATGTTGTGGGAGTACCAGGCCGCGTTTCCGCTCTACTGCTACACGTATGGCGACGTGAGCTGGTTGCCTTCGGGGAACGTACTGGTGACCTGGAGCACCGCCGGTCAGCTCGAAGAGGTCACCTGGTCCGGCGAGGTCGTCTGGCAGCTCAAGGCCAACCTCGGCGCGGGGTTTGGCTACACCACCTGGATGGAGTCCCTCTATCCGGGGTGAGCCCGGCGCCGACCGACGCTGGTCCCCTCACTCGTGGAACACCTGCGCCTGGAAGGTCTGGAAGGTGGCTCCCTGCTTCCAGGCGTCCGGGGACATGCCCGCTTTACGGGCCAGGCTCGACAGGGTCTGGTCCAGATCCCAGCCCTGCTCCACCGCCACCTGGGGCAGATAGACCGCGCGCCTCAGCCCCTTGATCAGGTAGACGCCGTCGCGGCCCAGCACGATATCCCCGTATCCGCCGACCTCCTCGGGAGGGGTGAGCATCGAGATCTCCACGTGCACGTCGGCGAACTCGGCGGCGGTGAGCGCCTTGAAGCGGGGATCACCGAACGCCGCGTCGACGGCGTGGTCCCGCACCACCTCGTGGAAGGGCCGGGTGGACGGGATCTCGCCGATGCAGCCGCGCAGGCGGCCCCCGTGGGTCAGGGTCACGAACCCGCCCGCCTGCTGGAGCATGGGGTCGGTGATCGCGTAGTCCTCGAACGCCGGCGGCGGATCGCCGGCCAGCCGGGCGGCGATGGCGTCCCGGGCCAGGGTCAGCAGGGTCTGCTGCTCGGCCCGGTCCAGGCGCCAGGTGCTCTGGTCGGCGCCCCGGCCACTCCACGGCTCGCCGGTGATGCCGATGGCGGCGTAGCTCACCGAGTTCTTCCAGTCCCCGGTCAGGTTGCCCGATGTGTCGTAGCGGCGCAGCTCCATGGAGCGGTCGCCGGTCAGCATGGCCTGGACGATGGCCATCGGCAGGTAGCCGCAGACCGTGATCCCGGTCTCTCGCTTGTGGTCCAGGAAGGTGTCCAGATCGCCGCTGGCGAAGGCGGTGTAGGCGGCGTTGTCCAGCTCCTCGATACCCGCCGCTCGATCGTCGCCCAGGTCCGGGGTGTAGCCGAAGCGGGAGCCGAAGTGGGTGAAGTCCGACGACGCGATCACCAGGTCGCCGGGACCCACCTCGGCGCGCAGCACCTCGGCCGCGTGGCGGATCTGGTCCCGGTCCAGCCGGCCCACCACCAGCGGGACGATGGCCGAGCCCATGGCCGCCACCTGCAGGAAGGGGACCTGCATCTCCACCGAGTGTTCGTCGGCGTCCACGTCGTCGACGACCGCGAACAGCTCGTCCGCCGTCAGCCGCTCGACCGCGGCCTGGTCGATGGGCACCTGGCCCAGGGGGGTCTCGTAGTGGGTCCAGGGCCCGACGCCGACCCCGCCGAGGGGGAAGCGGTGGGACGGGCCGAGGATGAAGATCCGATCGTAACGCTCGCGCTCCAGCGTGGCGTAACACCAGCCGGCGACCGCCCCGGAATAGCGATAGCCGGCGTGGGGGCAGACCAGGGCCACGGGCCGCGCCCCGTGGTAATCCTCCGCGCCGTCCAGGAAGCCGCGCAGCTGCCCGTGGAGTTCGTCCCGGTTGGCCGGGTACCAGCCGCCGGCCAGCGGGCTGGGCCGCACCTTGCTGGCCGCCGCAGCGCTGGATGACTCTTCCCCGCCGCCAGCGTCCGGCCCGTCTCCCGCCGTCTCGGTGGCGTTGGCCGGGTGTAGTCCCCGGCCATCGCCCGTATGGAGCGCTCGTTTCCACACCAGCCCACCTCCGGCCACCACCAACAACGTGAACACGAACCACACCGGCACGTTGCGCGGCGTCCAGCGTGTCGCCGTCCCACGATTTCTACTCATCACTCACCCCGCCAGGTCATGGGGTCCGCGCGGATCGTCCGCCGGCAGCGGCACCACGCGCAACCCGAACCGTCGCGCCACCTCGCGCGGATCGTGCCCGCGGCGGCGTAACATCCCCGCCAGTGGCAACAGCGCCAGCCCGCCAGCCGCCACCACCAGCCCGCGTACCAGGGTGCGACGGGTATGCCCGCGGCGGTCCGCGGTCACTTCCACACCCCCGCGATCTCCGTGCCGCACTCGGGACATCTTCCCTCCGTCCCGATGCGATTCTCCACGATCTGGTAGCCGACGCGCCGGATCAGGGGCGCGCCGTCCACCGGGCAGTAGCTGTGCTCCCCCTCGGTGCCGCGGATGTTGCCCACGAACACCTGCTGCAGCCCCTCGTCCAGCGCCACCTCCCGCGCCGCCGCCAGGGTTGCGGCGGGGGTGGGGGGCAGGTTCTGCATCCGGTAGCGGGGCGAGAATCGGCTCAGGTGAAGCGGCGTCTCGGGTCCCACCGACCGGACGATCCAGCGGGCCAGCTCCCGGATCTGAGCGGGCTCGTCGTTGAGGGTCGGGATGACCAGGTTGGTGATCTCGACCCACAAACCCAGCTCCCGCGCCAGCACGATCGTGTCCAGCACCGGCTTCAGTTCCGCATCGCAGACGTCCCGGTAGAACGCCGGATCCATGCTCTTCAGATCGATGTTGGCCGCATCGGTGACCGCGAACAGCCGCCGCGCGGGCTCCTCGTTGACGAACCCGGCCGTGACCAGCACGTTGCGCAGCCCCGCCTCCCGGGCGAGGACCGCGCTGTCGTAGGTGTACTCGTAGTAGACCAGCGGTTCGGAGTAGGTGTAGGCGATGGACGCGCATCCCTCCGCGACCGCGGCGGCCACGAGTTGGGCGGGGGGAAGGTAGTAGACGTCGGCGTCCTCGGCCGGGGTCTGCGACAGCTCCCAGTTCTGGCAGTTGCGGCAGTGCAGGTTGCAGCCGCAGGTTGCCACCGAGAACGCCTCGCTGCCGGGCAGGAAGTGGGCCAGCGGCTTCTTCTCGATGGGATCCACGTGCAGGGCCGAGGGGTGGGAGTAGGTCAGCGCCAGCAACTCGCCGTCCAGGTTGACGCGGATGTTGCAGTTGCCCGCCTCGCCGGGCGCGATCCGGCACTCCTTGGGGCACAGCCGGCACTGGACGATCCCGGCGTTCATCGGGCGGTTCCTCCACCGGGATCGTAAAGGTGCGGGCCGCCGCCGACCAGCCGATTCGACCGCAGCGCTCTGCTATCCTCCGCCCCAGTTCGGGAGGGTGAACCATGCGTGCGATGCAGCTGACCGGGGTCGGGTCCATCGACGACGCCGACCGGCTGCAGCCGGTGGAACTGCCCGAGCCAGTGCCGGGTCCGGGCCAGGTCCGGATCCGGGTGGCGGTCTGTGGGGTCTGCCACACCGACCTGCACGAGATCGAGGGCGAGCTGCCGCTGCCGCGGCTGCCGCTGGTCCCGGGTCACCAGGTGGTCGGGCGGGTGGACCGGGTGGGGGGGGGGTCCGGACCCCGGCGGTCGGCGACCGGGTCGGGGTCGCCTGGCTCCACGAGACCTGTGGCGGCTGCCGGTTCTGCGCGGCCGGCAGCGAAAACCTGTGCCGCGACGCTCGTTTCACCGGGTTCCACGAACAGGGCGGCTACGCCGAGGCCGTGCTGGCGCCGGCAGCGTTCGTTTACCCGATCCCCGGCGGCTTCTCCGACCTGCAAGCCGCGCCGCTGCTGTGCGCGGGCATCATCGGCTACCGGGCCTTGCGTTGCTGCCGGATCCAGCCGGGCCAGCGGCTGGGGCTCTACGGCTTCGGCGCGTCGGCCCACGTGGCGATCCAGGTGGCGCTCCACTGGGGATGCGAGGTCTACGTGTTCACCCGCAGCGCGGGGCATCAGCGGCTGGCCCGCCGGCTGGGGGCCGCCTGGGTCGGCAGCGCGAAGGCCGACCCGCCGGGTCGGATCGACGCGGCGATCAACTTCTCGCCCGCTGGCGCACTGGTGGCTGATGCTCTGCGGATCATGGAGCGCGGGGGCACGGTCGCTCTGGCCGGGATCTACGTGGACCAGGTGCCGCCGCTGGACTACGAGGCACACTTCTATTTCGAACGTTCCGTCACCAGTGTCACCGCGTCGACCCGTCAGGATGGGAAGGAGCTGCTGGCGTTGGCGTCGCGGATCCCGATCGACACCGAGGTCACGACCTATCCCCTCGACCGGGTCAACGACGCCCTCCGCGACGTCAAGCACTCACGGGTCGCGGGCGCGGCGGTGGTCCAGGTGGGTTCAGCGGATCATTCGTAGGCGGTGTGGAGGGTCGCGCCTCCGTAATAATGGGCCAGGATCGCCTCGTGGTCCATGCCCTCGCGGGCCATGCCCTGGGCCCCCCACTGGCACATGCCCACCCCGTGGCCCGAGCCCCGGCCGGTGAGTTGGAGCCCACCGTCGACCCCGTCGATGTCGAACCAGGTGCTGCGGACCCGGGTGTAGCCGAACATCCGGCGGAACTCGTTTCCCGTCAGCAACAGGGCACCCTCGGGCCCCGCCAGCCGCACTCCGCGCACGCGGCCTGATCCCGTCCGTCCGAGCAGCTCCCGGGAGGTGATGGTGGCCAGCTCCGGGTGCTCCCTGGCTACGGCCTGGCCCATCTCGCCCAGGGTGAGGTGGTGCTGCCAGTCCCGCGACGGCGCCCCACCGCAGTGGTCGCAGGCCACGCTCCAGTCGTCGATGGCGCCGCGCTCGGGCCAGACCGCCGCGGCTGACTCGGTGTGGCCGGCGCAGTTGGAATGGTAGTAGGCCTCGACCAGGACGCCGTCGCCGGAGAGGATCTGTCCGCGCGTGGCGCCCACGGCCCGGGCCGCGCCGGGATCGGTCATCCCCAGCCTATAGACCTGGTCCAGGGTCGAGGACTCGACGGCGAAGGGGCCGGTCTGGCGATGGAGACGGGCCAGAGCGTAGGAGCGGGCCGCCACCGACTGGGCTTTCTTGGCCTCCAGGGACCAGGAGTCCGGAACCTCGGACGAGACCACAGCCTCCAGGTAGCGCTCCATCGGTACGTCGTTGATCACCAGGATCTGATCCTGCGTCCAGGCGAGCCGCACGCTGCCGGGGAGGGTGCCGACGCCGCCGACCACCACGCCGCTGGAGGCGGTGAAGGTCAGATCGTCGGGCAGGGCCTGGCCGCCCGCCAGCCCCAGACCGTCCTTCATCCACCACACGTCGACCGGCCCTCCCGTGGGCTTGCCGTTGAGTGCGAGGGCGATCCCGTCCACGGCGAGGGCGCGGTTCACCCGGGCCAGGGCCACGCCGATGGCCGGTTCGCCCTCCAGCGTCGGCAGGGGGATGAGCGGCTCGAGCTCGATGTCGTCGCCCGCCAGCCCGAGCTCGGTCTCCAGCAGCGCCAACGTCCCCAGCAGGATCCCCTTCTCATCCTCGGCCGTGGCCAGCTGTTTCGCCCAGCTCTCGTCACCCGCGCCGCCGGCTCGAAGGGCCAGGCCGACGCCGATGACCAGCGGAACGGCCACCAGCGACAGGAGCACAGCGATCAGTCGCCAGCGGATCAACCGGAATGCGCGGGGCCGTCCGGAGGCGTCCCGCACGCGGACATCGAGGCGCGAACGAGCCACTGGTCGCTATTCCTTGCCCCGGCCGAACAGGCGGCTGATACCGCGCTTCTTCGCCGGTTCGTCCTTGCGGGCCGACATCACCCAGCCCGGACGGGCGGCCATCGGGGTCGGCTCGACAGCCGGGGACTCGCCGTCGTGCTCACCGGAATCGGCCACTTGTGCCGCGGCGTGCTCGGCGGCATTGGCGGTCAGGAACTCGTTCTCCCGGCGGAGGCGCGCGAGTTCGCTCTCCAGCTCGACGCTCTGGCCCTCCAGCGGCCGCAGCCCCTCCAGCTCCCGTTCGCGCTCCTCGAGCCGGGCCTCGATGGGACCGAGGCGCTCCAGCTCCCGCCGCATGGCCGTGACCCGCTCCTCGAGGCTGGACATGGCCTCTCCCACGTCCTCCCGCTCCGCTCGGTGGCGCTTGAGCTCGTTGTCGCGGGAGGCGAGATCGTCGATGGCGGCGGTGCGCCGCCCCCGGGCGATCGCCAGCTCGCGGTTCAGCCCCTCGCGCTCCTCGGTCAGCCGCTTGTTCTCCAGCCGCAGCCGGGTGCGTTCGCCGTCCAGGCTCTCCTGCTCCACCGAGAATCTGCCCTCGACGGTCTCGAGCTCGATGGACAGCCGCTGACGGGTGCGCTCCAGCCGGTGTACCTTCTCGCCGAGCCGCATCCGGTCCTCGTCCAGTGACGCGTGCTCCTCGGAGTGGCGGTCCTCGACGGTCTTGAGATCGCCGACGAGGCGCTGCCGTTCGGTCTCCAGTCGTTCGACCTCCCCCCGATAGCGGCGGACCTCGTCCCGGTGACTCTCGTATTCCTGGGTGTGGCGCTCCTGGGCCTGGCCAAGCTCCCCGGCGAGCCGCTGTTTCTCGGTCTCCAGACGAACGCGCTCCTGTTTCAGTGTGGAACGCTCGGTTGCGGTGGTGTCCCGTTCGGCGCGAACCTCGGTGAGTTCCTCCTCCAGCGCCTCGAGGCGTCGCTGGATCTCGTCGGCCCCGCCCTCGCCCTCGAGCTCGCGGCGGGTACACGCCAGCTCGGCGCGGGCGCGCTCGGCGTCCTTGCGTACCTCGCGCTCGGTGGTCGCCAGGCGGCCGAGTTCGGTCTGGGTTCGATCCAGCTCCTCGCGCAGCCCGTCCACCTCGCCGCGGGAACGGCCGGCCTCGTCCCGTGCCTCCTGCTCCTCCCGCTCCAGCCTCTCTTGCCGGGCGTTGATCTCGGCGATGGCGGCCTCGGCGGACTCGGCCCGGCGGCTGGTCACGGCCAACTCGGAGCGGACGGTGGACGCCTCACCGCTCAGCCGGCTGCCGTCGGCCCGCGCCTGCCGTAGGTCCGCTGCCGCCTGGCGCAGCTCCGCCTGGTACTCCTCGAAGCGCTGGTCGACCTCGGCCTGGCGAACCTCCGCCCGTTCGCGTTCTCGCCGCGCCGCGCCCAGGTCCGAGGCCTGCTGCTCGGGAGCGACCACCGTCTGGGCCAGCTCTTCCTCCAGGGCGTCGGCCCGGGTTCGCTCGGCGTCGGCCCGCTTGCGTGCGGCCTCGGCGACTTGTTCCTGTTCGCCGAGCAGCCGCTTGCGCAGCTGGAGCTCGTCCTCGGTGGTGGCGAGCCGCTGGGTCAGCCGGGCGAGCTCGGTCTGGGCGCCCCCGTGCTGCTTGCGTAAACCGGCGGCTTCGGTGCTGGAGTCGCGCAGCTGCTGGCCGGTCCGTGCCAGCTCCTTTCGCAGGTCGTCCCGCACGTGGAGTGCTTCGCTCAACTGGGCCATCGCCTCCTCGAGCTGGCGGCGTCGATTGTCCAGCTCCCCGCGGGCGTCGGTCAGCTGGCGCTGACTGGACGTCAGCTCGTCCTGGACGATTTCCAGCTGGTCGTGGACCCCATCGGTCTCCGCGCGCTGAGCAGCCGCCTCGCTCTCCAGCCGGGCGACCTTGTCCCGGGAGCCGGAGAGGGCCAGCTCGCCGGCGGTCAGCCGCTCGCGGACCTCGTCCAGCTCCTCGGAGAGCTCCCGCAACTGCGCGTCGCGTTCCGTCAGAGCCTGGCGAATCTGCGCCGCGCCCACTCGCTGCTCGCCATGGGCGTTGGCGGCGACGTCCAGCCGGGCCTGCAGATCGTCGCGTTGCCGCCGGGTCCGTTCCAGCTCAGCGCGGGCTTCGTCCACCGATCGGCGGGCATCGTCGCGTTCGCGGAGGGCTGTGTCGGTGCCGGTCCCCCGCTCGTCGAGCTGGATGTCGCGCTGGCCGAGCTGGGCCTCCAGATCCTCGATGCGCTGCTCGAGGGCTGCCACCCGTTCGCGGGCTCCGACGCTGTGCTCGAAGGCCTCCCGGGATTCGGCCTCCGCTTCCGTCAACGAGGCGGCCGCTTTGGCCGCATCAGCGCGCGCGAGCGCCGTCTGGTCGCGGGCGCCGGCCAGCTCGGATTCGGCCCTGGCCAGCTCCCCCTGGAGCTCGTTCAAGCGCAGCTGCGTGGCTTCCAACTCCACGTGCAGGGTCTCGACGAGGCCGCCGGGTTCGGGCGTGCTGTGGACCGAGGCCTCTTCGCCGTCGAAGGAGATCGTGCGCGCACCTGCGGCGGCAGTGTAGGTGCGGGGGATCGCCTCGAGTCGTTCGATCCGCTCGGCCAGCTGACGGCTGTTGCTCGTCATCTCCTCGCGGGTGCGGGTGATCTCGCCGGCCAGCTGCGTGAACGCCCCGCCCAGCTCCCGGGCGATATCGGCCACCTCCGGAGCGCGGGCCCCGGCGGCCTCCACCGGGATCTCCTCACCCACCAGGGACAGGAGACGGGTCAGCAGTGTCGCCGCGCGTTCGGCGGGGGGTGGGGGAGCGGGCATGGGCGGGAGGATAGCAGAGGAAGGGGGAAGGGAGAGGCTTACCCTACCGGCAGGTCTGCTGGATCGAGGTCTCGCCGAAGGTGCAGCAGAACCAGCCGCAGTCGCCATACACGAAGAAGGTGCAGCTGCTGACCCAGGTGCCGCTCTGGCCGCAGTCGGGCACCGAACTCAGCCAGCCGTCCTGGACCATGTCGCAGAGGTTGGCGTCGATGCCCGGGCAGGCGTAGTCGGCCAGGGTCTCGTCCTCCTTCTCCTCGGCGCCGTTGCAGTCGTAGTCGAACGAGGCGTCGCCGCGCTGGACGCCGAACCAGTTGGTCTGGCCCGGCTTGGCGTCCACGTTAAAGTCGTAGCAGTCGCCCGACTGCAGGGCGGTGTACTCGCTGACCGGACCACAGAGGCAGCGGTCGGGGGGATCGTCGACCCCGTAGGTGTCCCCGTCGTAGTCGTAGAAGTAGTTGACGCAGCCCTCCGCGCCGTCGTCGTCGACGGTGCCGTTGCAGTCGTTGTCGATGCCGTCCGGGGCCTCGGTGGCGCCGGGGAAGGCGGCGGGATCGGCGTCGTCACAATCGCCGCCGGACTCGGTGAACCCGTCGCCGTCGTCGTCGAACAGCACCGTGCCCTCGTCGATGGTGCCGTCGCAGTCGTTGTCCAGCCCGTCACCCAGCTCGGGGGCGTCGGGGTAGGTGTTCTCTTCGCCGTCGTCGCCGTCGCCGTCCTGCTCGGTCCAGCCGTCGCCGTCGTCGTCGTACAGGACCGTGCCCTCGTCCACGTCGCCGTCGCCGTCGTCGTCGACGCCGTTGGGCTCCTCGTCCTGGCCGGGGAACACTTCGGCGTCGGTGTCGTCGCAGGCGCCCTCGTTGGGGCTGTAGCCGTCGCCGTCGTCGTCCCGGTCGCTCTCGGGTACGACGACCACCGTGACCGTGTCCTCGTCACTCAGTCCGCCAATGTCCACGAGCTGCAGGGTGATGATGTGGGTGTTGGCGGTCAGCTCGTTGGTGGTGAAGGTCACGATGCCGTTGGAGTCCGGCGACTCCTCGTCGAGCACGCCGTCGTGGTTGCTGGTCCAGGTCACCTGCAGCTCGCCCGGCGCGCCCCCTTGATCGAGGGCCGTGCCCTCGAAGGTGATCGGGTCGCCGACGGTGTAGGGCTCGGTGTCGTCGGGCGGGAGCGTGATGGTCGCCGCGGGGGGCGAGTTGTGGGTCTGCACGCCGCCGTCGGGGTTGTCGCAAGCGCAGACAGCGATGAGTGCGGCGGTACAGCCGAGCAGTCCGCATGGTACTCCCGAAAAAAAGCCTCTGGGCCCCGCTTGGAGTGTAACGGTGCCCCGATCCGGGCGTCAATTTCGGCCAACGGCTGGCGCCAGGCGCCAGCCGTCTCGTCTGCAGGCCCGAGCGTTTCCCGAAGACTGCTAGACTGGCAGCGCTGAAGGACGAAGGAGGAGAACGATGAGGAGCCGCTGGCTGCTGTGGATGGCGATGGTCGCAGGGTGCCTGCTGATTACGGGCTGCATCCAGGAGACCGATCCCGAGACCGAGTGTGACGACGGAAAGGACAACGATCTCGACGGGCTATGGGACTGCGACGATCCGAACTGCGCCGGCCTGGCCGGCTGCCCCGGGGCCGCGGACGACGACGACGCCACCGGGGATGACGACGACGACACGACCACCGGGGACGACGACGTGACCGGGGATGACGACACGACCACCGGGGACGACGACGTGACCGGGGATGACGACACGACCGCCGGGGACGACGATGTGACCGGGGACGACGACGCGACCGGAGACGACGACGCGACCGGTGACGACGATACGACGAGCTAGGGAACCGGAACCCACTCCTCGGTGAAGCCGGTCAGCGCAGCGCGCCACTCGTCGAAGGACTCGTCGGGCGCGTCGATGCAGTCGCTCGAGTAGCCGTCACACACCATGTTGCCGTGCTCGCCATTCGGAGCCAGCCACAGCTCCTTGGGGGCGTCGGCGGCGTCGAACAGGATCTGGGAGAAGTGGGCGCCGATATAGTCGTCCATCGCGCCGTGCATGAACATCTTGGGGGCCTGGACCTTCGGGATCCGACCCACGTTGTCCAGCTCCATGGTGACGAGCAGGCTGGCGGGGAGCGCCACCCGGGTCGAGTCCTCGACGAAGCCCTGGGAGGACGCCAGCGCGGCCTCGGTGATCAGCGCGGCGGGCTCGTCGACCTCGGCGGCCTGGTAGATCGCCGGCGCGCTGCCGAGGGAGAAACCGTAGTAGATCACGCCCAGTTCCGCCGCCAGGAGAGGTCCACCCGTGCTGCTGCTCAGCCGCCCGACGACGTGGTCGTGGGCCGCGGTCGCGGATCGGAAGATGGCGTCCTCGGTGGGCTCGCCCGTGCTCTTGCCGTAGCTCGGGTAGTCGTAGACGAACACGGTGTAGCCCATGTCCCACTTGAGCATCACCCGGTCCCAGTAGGTGTCCAGGTGCTTGTGGTTGCCGTGGGAGTACAGGATGGTCGGCATCCCCGGGTCGCCGTAGGCCCAGATCCCGTAGATCGTCTCCCCGCCGCCCGTGGAGAACGAGACCTCCTCCAGCTGGTCCTCGGGGATGTGGTTGTCGGGCAGGGTGTACTCGTCCAGCGTCTCGCCGGGGAAGAACATGAAGTCCACGTTGAAGCAGCCTGCCAGCGGCAGCGCGCCGCAGATTGCGGCCGCCGCCAGTACCCGTCGCAGCCCGGTCATCGCTCACCTCCCGCCTTCGACCCGTCACCCAGGTAGAAGTTGAATCCACCGGTCACGCTCACGCTCCCCAGCTTGCCCGCGTAGTCGACGATCATGGTGGTGGTGTCGGTCCAGGGATCGGCCCACTTGAGCTCCAGCCCGAGCCCGAAGCGTCTGCGCTTGCCGAGCCTGACCTCGCCGCCGATCAGGGGCGCGAAGTGGAGCGGCCCGCTGTCGACCACCTCGGGTTCCACCGGCGCGATGAACAGGTGGAACCCCAGGTAGATCAGGTGCCGCGGGTGCAGCTGCCAGCTGGCCACCAGGTTGGTGTCGATGGCGAACCAGCTGTCGGTGCGGTTGAACAGGGTGTGCAGTACCGTCGCCGTGCTCAGCCCGGGCCGCCCCTTGTGCTGGTCGGCGAAGTACCATGAGCCGCCCAGGTCGAAGGCCGCTGCGCCCATCAGCGCCGGCATCACGTGCCAGCCGAACAGCAGGTCGTGGCGGTCGGTGACCCCGTGCTTGACCGTGAGCGTGGGCAGCGGAACGGGCACCGTGGCGCCGGCCACCTCGGCGATCGGTCCGCCCAGCCCCACGTTGAGCGAGGTGTTGCCCTTGCCCAGCGGCCGCGCGGTGTGGGCGGTGCCGCAGCCGACCAGGGTCAGCAGGGCCAGGGCCGCAGCCAGGATCAATCCAGTTCGTTCTTGCATCGACATCCCCGAAGACACGGCCAGACCAGCCGACCATGGCACCCATTTTCCGGCCACTCTATCGAAAGCCCGACGGCGAGGCGAACGTGCGATGGCGTCTGCGCGGCCGTGTGCTACCGTGCGGCCCATGCGTTACCGCGGACCCATCTTCCGCCCCCCGTCCGAGGCCGACAGCTACATCCTGCAGATCGCATACGGCTGCAGCTGGAACCGCTGCACGTTCTGCCACATGTACCCCGGGATCCCCTTCCGGCTGCGACCCATCGACGAGGTGCTCGACGACATCGCGGAGGCCGGGCGTTCGATCCCCGGGATCCGGCGGGTGTTCCTGGCGGACGGCGACGCGCTGGTGCTCGGGCCCCGGCTGCTGCTGCGGATCCTCGGGGCGCTGCGCGAGCACCTGCCCAACCTGGAGCGGGTCGGGATCTACACCGACGCCAAGGGCGTGTTGCGCAAGGGCGACGGCACCCTCCGCGAGCTGGTGGCTGCCGGACTCGGGATCGTCTATCTGGGCCTGGAGTCCGGGAGCGACGAGGTGCTCGGCCGGTTATGCAAGGAGGCCGCGGCCGCCGAGATGACCGAGGCGATGCAGCGTTGCGCCGCGGCCGGGCTGCGCACCTCGGTGATCGCGCTGATCGGCGCTGGCGGCCAGGAGTTGACCGACCAGCACGCTGACGAGACCGCGCGGGTGGTCTCCGAGATGGGCCCCGACTACTTCTCCCTGCTGACCCTGATGATCCTGGACGGTTCGCCCCTGGCCACCGCCCTCGACGAGGGGCGCTACACCTCCCTGGAGCCACTGCAGACCCTGCGGGAGATGCGGCGGATCCTGGCGGGCATCGAGACCGCAGGGCCGATGGTCTTCCGCACGAATCACGCCAGCACCTACCTTCCGCTGTCCGGCACCCTGCCCGGTGACAAGGCGGCGATGCTGGCCAAGCTCGACTGGGCCATCGACAACAAGGTCCTGCGCCCCGAGTACTTCAGGGCGTTATAGTCGGCCGTTGGCCGGAGGTGGACCGATGGGCGAGGAGACCCCACTGCGCGAGCGGCCGCGTCGCTGGGGGCTGGTCCATGCCGCGGGTGTGCTGGCGGTCAAGCTGGGCGCCGACGTGGCCATCGGCGCGGTGCTCTGGGCCGGCCCCGGCCGCGATGCTTCGGCGGTGATCATCTGCCTGCTTTCCGCTGCTTCCTGGCTGCCGGTACTGGCGCTGCTGGCGCTGGCGGCGCGGGCGACCTCCGACGCGCCGCTGGTCCCGTGGCGGGGCCCCGGCGGCCACAAGACCATCCTCGTGGTGACCGTCGGCGTGGCCGTCACAGGGGTGTCCCTGGTGCTCTCGATCCTGGCCGGCGACGCCTCGACCCCGCTCGAGGACGCCATCCGCAGCCCCCTCGACCTGTGGGCGGTGGTGGTCTTCGCCCTGGTCGCGGCCCCGGTGGTCGAGGAGATCTTCTTCCGCGGCTACCTGTACACCGCCCTGGAGAACACCCTGGGCGGATGGCTCTCGGTGCTGCTGGTCGGGCTGCTGTTCGGCCTGTTCCACGGCCTGCAGTACGCCGGCGTCCCCGCCGCCCTCGCCGCGGTCACCCTGATGGGGCTGGGCACCACCTGGGTCCGCCGCTACACCGGCGGCGTGCTGCCCTGCATCCTGCTGCACGTGGCCTACAACGCCGTCGGAATCTCGGTGCTGCTGCTGACGACCGAGGTGTGACCTCTCGGGAATTCCGCACCATCCGGAGGCACCCCCCTCAGCTGAACAGCGACACAGCCGGCCGATCGTCTTCTATCCGCTTGTTACGGCGGCGGCGCAGCCAGAACAACATCGAGCCGCCGACGAACAGCTGACCCAGGCCCAGGTACCACTGCAGGTGCCCCCAGTTGAGGCCGCCGTACTCCAGGCAGCGTTCGTACGCGCGGCCAGCGACCTCCTCGGGGGTGGCGATGTGGAGGCACACGCGGCTGAACATCAGGAACACGGCGAGGCCGACGACGAGGCCGACGGTGCCCGCGATCAGCACGTCCTTGACCAGGGTGGTGCGCAGGATCTCGTCGGCGTCTTCTTGATACTGCCGCGCCATCCGCTGGGCGCTGTCGGAAGCGGGTCGCCAGGACGAGGGTGTCATCGAGTCGATTGTACCGCGGCTCAGGCGGGGGAACGAAGGTGTTTGGTGCCCGCGCGGCGATAGGTCGCCCACAGGGTGATCCCGGCCTGCAGCGCCAGCAGGTAGGCCACCGCGAACAGCGCCAGCGCGACCACCCCCAGCATGGGATTGACCCCGTCGCCCAGGTTCTTGGCGCCCAGGGTGATCAGGGAGGTCATGGTCACCGCGAACATGAAGACCATCGGTACGATGGCGAACCAGGTGGCGCGGGAGCGGTGGGCCAGCCAGACGGAGACCGCCAGCAGGGCCAGGGCGGCCAGCAGCTGGTTGGCCGAGCCGAAGATCGGCCAGATCTGCTGCCACTTGCCGGAGAAGGCCAGCGCCATCGCCAGCCCGACCCCGGCCGCGGTCGCCAGGTAGCGGTTGGTGGCCAGGATCGAGGGCTTCGCCCCCTCCGTCCGCGGCTCGAAGAACTCCTGGAAGCAGAACCGGCAGAGGCGGGTGCCGGTGTCCAGGGAGGTCAGGGCGAAGGCGCTGACCGCCAGGGCGACGAAGGAGACCGCGGCCTCCTTGGGAATGCCCAGGCTGGCGATGAAGGTGCCCAGACCCGCCGAGAACGCGGCCACCGGTCCGCCGCCACCCGCGCCCAGGAAGCCGTCGTAGTCGGCCCGCGCCATGGTTGCCACCGTGACCAGCGCGAGGACCGCCAGCAGTGACTCGATGAGCATCCCGCCGTACCCCACCAGCTTGGCGTCGGTCTCGCGGTTGATCTGCTTGGAGGTCGTTCCCGAACCGACCAGCGAGTGGAACCCGGAGATGGCGCCGCAGGCGACGGTCACGAACAGCGCCGGGAACAGGTATCCCAGCTTGGGATCGTGGAAGCCGGTCGTCGCCGCGTACTCGATCTTCGGGTTGTAGACCACCACGCCGACCAGTCCCAGGATCAGCATCGCGTAAAGCAGGTAGGAGTTGAGGTAGTCCCGCGGTTGCAGCAGCGCCCAGACCGGGGTCACCGACGCCACGAAGACATAGGCGAACAGGATCCAGAGCCAGATCTTCATCGCCCGGTCCGGATCCTCGGACAGCGTCAGCGGGGCGTACTGACCCACGACGAGCCCCGCGAACAGCAGCAGCACGCCGACGATGGTCGCAGGGACGAAGGGCACCTTGAAACGGTTGACGGCGACGCCGAACAGTACCGCCAGCACCATGAACCACAGGGACGCGGTGGCGGCCGCTGGAACGGCGACGAAGGTCTTGGCGACCACGATCGCGAACACCGCGATCACCAGCACCAGGGCCGACCAGGCGAACACCAGGAACAGGACCTTGCCGGTGACGCCGACGTGCTCCTCGACCACCTCGCCGATGGACTTACCCTGGTGGCGCAGGCTGGCGACGATGGCCATGAAGTCGTGGGCCGCGCCCATGAAGATCCCGCCGAGCACGAGCCACACGTAGACCGGCAACCAGCCGAAGGCCAGCGCGGTCACCGGTCCGATGATCGGGGCGGCACCTGCGATGGACGCGAAGTGGTGGCCGAGCACCACCGCGGGTTTGGCGGGTACGTAGTCGACGCCGTCCTCGTGGGTGTGCGCCGGGGTCACACGGTTGCGATCCAGGCCAAGCTTGCGGGCCAGGAAGCCCCCGTAGAACACGTAGGCCGCCACGAACATGGCGATCCCTACCACCAACAACCAGATCGCCGACATCTACTCCACCAACTCCACGACCTCTCGCTTGACCTGATATTTCACCAGCCGGTGGGGGGGGGCGGTCTCGATCCAGTAGTGGAGCTTGGGCGCCAGGTGAGCCCAGGTGCCGCGCATCGAGCAGGCCACGTGGAAGGTCTCGTAGGTTCCGGAGGGCAACACGATGGTCTCCGGGTCCTTCAGCGCCGCCGAGAAGTGGTAGAGCACCTCGTCGGACAGGAACGAGAACTTCATCCTGTCCTCGTTGTCGAGGAACTTGAGGAACAGCAGCGGCAGAGCCAGGTAGGCCACTGTGTCCTCGGCGGTGCGCAGGGAGCGCGAGCTGGAGCCGGTCTCGACCAGGGCTTCCTCGCGCTCGTAGACGGTCTCCGTCCACGCAGGTGCGCCCCGCTTGCGGTGGCGCGACATCAGTGGCTGGAGCGTCAGCTCGTCCATGTAGATCGTGTGGTGGACGAGGGCGGCCGCCCCGTCCTCGAAGGTCTCCACGTCGATCCGGAGGACCGGGGTGTCGTCCAGCGTGTCCCTGGCGACGGTGAAGATCTCCTCGTCGGTCAGCAGCTCGCCGTCCCGATAGCGGCGGTAGTGGACGGTCGTGCCCACCTGGCCGTCCAGGTGGGGTGTGGCGAGCATGCCCTCCTCGGCCAGGCGGAAGTACATCGATCCCCAGTCGCGGGCCGCGGCCGGCGCGGCCAGCGCCAGCGCCGCCAGCAGCAGGATCGTCAGCGGGATGGTCCGGTTGATGGGAACCTCCGTCCACGCACTCCAGGGCGTTCGACGTCGCCGGGGCGCGGAGCCTTCGAAGCCTACACCAGAGGCTGATTGTGTGCGCGGTGAGCGCCGTCGCCAAGGGCCCACCGCTGCCCGGTCGCTCACGCGCGCGAGGCGCGCGCACCAATTTTTTGGGTTGACTTGGATCTCCCTGGGTCTAGAGTGCCAAAACTAGACTGACGCGTCAGTCTAGTGCTCTCGGTCGGGAGGATGGACAACATGGATGGAATCGCTGGAAACGTCTCCGGAGTGCGCGCGGACGCCTGGGTAGGTGCTCTGGGGATCGACGTGGGATCGCTGTACGTCAAGATGGTCTGGGTGCGGCCGGACGGCACGCCCGTGGCCGACGCACGGGAACACCAGGGGCGACCGATCCCGGTGCTGCGCGCGATGCTGGCGGCGGCGGAGGTTCCGGCAGCGTTGCCCATCGGCGTCACCGGACCGCTGGCGGCGGTGATCGGCGACCAGGGGGTGGGCGAGATGGTGGACTCGATCCGGGCCGCCATCCGCGGGGTCCGAGACGCCTGTCCCGAGGTTCGCAACATCCTCGAAGTGGGCGGCGGCAGCCTGGCCCGCATCACCATCGACGACGCCGGTCAGCTGCTGGACTACAGCTCCAACTCGCTGTGTGCCGCGGGCACCGGCTCGTTCCTCGACGAGCAGGCCCGCCGCATGGGCCTCGGCATCGAGCAGATCGAGAACTTCGAGGGCGTCCAGGACCCGCCGACGGTCGCGACCCGGTGTGCGGTCTTCGCCAAGTCGGATCTGATCCACCGCCAGCAGGAGGGCTACGGACCGGAGGCCATGTGGTCTGGCCTTTGCCGGGGACTGGTGGGCACCATCCTGCAGACCCTGGCCGGTGGCCGCGACCTGCGCGGGCCGACCCTGATGATCGGCGGCGTGTCCCGCAATCCGGAGGTCCAGCGCTGGCTGCACGATCGGCTCGGCGAGGACTTCCGCCGCCTGACCGACGCTCACCTGCTACCCGCCATCGGTGCCGCGCGGATCGCGGCCGAGGGCATGGTCGAGGCCACGGTCTGGGGCCAGCTCCGGGACAGCAAGCCCGTGGGCAAGGACAGCCATCGGCGGCAGTCCCTGGCGCTGGAGCGATCCACCTATCCGTCCCTGGACGTGCTCGAGGAGTACGTGGACGAGTGGCGCGTCGAGGTACGTCGCCACGTCGAACTTCCCGCCACACCCGTGCGTGTGGCGCTGGGGATCGACATCGGCTCGACGAGCACCAAGGCCATCCTGATCCGCCCCGACGGCCAGGTGATGGTCGATCTGTACTGCCGCACTTCGGGCGATCCCATCGAGGCCACCCAGCGGCTGTTCTCCAGCATGGCGGCCATCGAACGCGACGCGGGCAGCACCTTCCAGGTCTTCGCCTGCGCCACCACCGGCAGCGGCCGCAAGCTGGTGGGACAGGTGGTGGGCGCGGACGTGGTGGTCAACGAGATCTCGGCCCACGTGCGGGGCGCCCAGGCGGTGGACCCCGAGGTGGAGACCATCTTCGAGATCGGCGGCCAGGACGCCAAGTTCATGGACGTGCGCGGGGGGTTCCTGCGGGACGTGAACATGAACTACGTGTGCGCGGCCGGCACCGGCTCCTTCATCGAGGAGCAGGCGATCAAGCTCGGTTTCCCGATCCAGGCCGTTGGCGAGGCCACCTTGGGGATCGCACCACCGGTGACGTCGGACCGCTGCACGGTGTTCATGGAGCAGGACGTTCACCGGCTCCTGCGCCAGGGGTTCCAGCGCGACGAGGTCATGGCAGCGGTGCTGTACTCGGTGGTGCAGAACTACCTGAACCGGGTGGTCGGGAATCGCCACCGATCCGACAAGCGGATCACCTTCCAGGGAGCGACCGCCCGCAACCGTGGGCTGGTGGCGGCATTCGAGAAACTGCTCGGGGTCGAGGTCGTGGTGTCGCCCCTGTGCCACCAGATGGGTGCCTACGGCTCGGCGTTGCTGGCCATCGACGCCCGGCAGCGGGACGATGCCGATGATTCGGCGTTCCGCGGCCTGGACCTGGCCAGCCGTCGCATCGAGCTGCACCGCGAGGTCTGCGAGCTGTGCAACAACCTGTGCACCATCACCACCGCCGACATCGAGGGAGACGAGGCCCGGCCCTCGTGGGGATACCTCTGTGGCAGGGATCCGGAGGAGACCCGGATGCGGCGGCCCGACGGCTTCCGCCCGATCCAGGAGCGCCTCAAGGCCTGGCGCCGTGCCCGCGGTCCGCGCCCGGCGGCCGATGCGCCCCTGATCGCGATCCCCCGCGCCCTGGGCACGTGGGACCTCTATCCCCTGTGGCGGACCTTCCTGGAGAGCCTGGGATTCCGGGTCAAGCTGGGACCGCCCACCGACGGACCGATCTCGACCACCGGCAGCCAGCTGTCGGCGTCCGACTATTGCTTCCCGATGAAGCTGGCCCACGGCCACGCGGCGGCGTTGCTGCGTGACAAGGCCGTGGACCACGTGTTCATGCCCTTCGTGATCGGCGAGCAGTTCGATCCCGAGGTGACCACGGCCGCCCACCTGTGCCCGCTGAACATCGCCCAGGCCGCCTCGGTTCGCGCCGCGTGCACCGGAGCCGGTATCGACCCCGCCCGGATCGTGGCTCCGGCCGTCGACCTGGCCTGGTCCGACGAGCGGCTGGCGCGCCAGCTCCACACCGCCCTCGCCCCGGTGCTGGGTGTGGACGCGGACGCGGTGGCACGCGCCTGGAACGCTGCGCGGGGAGCCCTCGCGGAGTTCCGCGACGAGTGCCGGGAGATCGGCGAACGAGCCCTGGCGGCCCTCGGTCCCGACGACCGGGCGATCGTGCTGCTCGGCCGCGGTTACAACCTGTACGACGAGGGCGCCAACGTCGCGCTGCCGCGCAAGATCGCGGAGCAGGGCTGGACCCTCATCCCGATGGACACGCTGCCGCTGCCGGTCGACAGCCTCGGACCGGGGCTGCACAACATGTTCTGGTGGTCGGGCCGCCGGATGCTCGAGGCCGCCCGCTTCACCCGCGACGACCCGCGGCTGCACGCGGTGTGCTTCACCAACTTCAGCTGCGGCCCCGACTCCTTCGTGCTGACCTACATGGCCGAGATCATGGGCGAGAACCCCTACCTGGTGCTGGAGCTGGACGAGCACGGATCGGATGGTGGCTACCTGACCCGCATCGAGGCGTTCGTCGACGTGCTGGGCCAGGATCGTCCGGCTGCGCCGACGCCGCCGCCGCTCCGCGAGCCGGCGGGGCCCATGGACCGGGTCGGCGATCGCACCCTGTGGATGCCGCCGATGGCCCTGTTCGGCCAGATGCTTCCGGCGGTGTTCCGTGGCGCCGGCTACAACGCCCAGATCCTGCCGCCGGAGACCGAGGAGAGCTTCGAGCGGGGCAGGAAGCAGTGCCGCGGCACCGAGTGCCTGCCCGCGCCCGCGACCATCGGCAGCCTGATCCACACCCTCGAGCAGCAGGGTGAGGACCTGTCGCGACACGCCATCTTCATGCCCACCGCCGCAGGGCCCTGCCGCTTTGGCCAGTACAACCAGCTGACCCGGATGGCGCTGGACCGGATCGGCATGGATGAGGTCTTCATCACCTCGCCCGGCTCCGACGACACCTACGCGGGCGTCGGCACCCGGCTCCAGCTGCGGCTGTACCAGGGCGTGTTGCTCAACGACGTGCTGACCAAGCTGCTCTGCCGGCTGCGGCCCTACGAGCTGACCCCGGGCCTGGTCGAGGACATCATCGACGACGGCCAGGCGGATCTGGTGCGGATGCTGGAACAGAACCGGGACTACATGCCCGTGCTGCGGCGGCTGGCCCGCCGGCTGCGGCGGGTGCCACTGAGCGGCGAGCGCAGGCCGCTGGTGGGCATCGTCGGCGAGATCTACGTGCGCTGTAACACCTTTTGCAACCAGGACGTGATCGGCGCCATCGAGACCGGTGGCGGCGAGGCCTGGCTGTCGCCGATCTCCGAGTGGATCCTGTACACCCAGGCGATGGAGCTGCGGGTCACCAGCGACGAGCGACGGCGTCTGCAGTGGGCCAAGGCCCGGGCGCGCACCCGGCTGCTGGAGTGGTACGAGAACCGCATCTACAACGTGTTCGGCTCGATGCTGGCCGACCGCCACGAGCCGCCCGTGGACGAGGTGATCCGTGCCGGTGAGCGCTTCATCCCCGTGGAGTTCGAGGGCGAGACGATCCTGACCATCGGCCGGGCCGTGCGTTACCTGCAGGACGGCGCGGCGATGGTGGTCAACGCTGCGCCGTTCACCTGTATGCCGGGGGCGCTGACGTCCGGCGTCTTGCGCCAGGTCCAGGACGAGATGGGCGCGCCCGTGATCAGTCTGTTCTACGACGGCACGGGCGACGTCAATCGTCAGGTGGTGCTCACCCTGCGTAACCTGGGGATCGAGGGGGAGGCCGGCCATCCCGCGGCCGAACAGCCGGGCGTGGAACCGGTCGAGATCAGTAGTTGCTCTGCAGGCCGAGCTGGACGAACACGCTGACACCCGCGAGCTGGGAATCCCCGGCAAAACCCAGCACCGGTCCGACCGCGCCCTTGAGGAACATGGTCGAGCGCACGCTCACATCCCACTCGGCGCCGATGTCGAACAGGATCGGCCATTCGACCCACCACCCGAAGGGGCTCAGCCGCAGCCACGCGACCACCGGGCTCTCGAAGCCCAGGATCAGCGACCACGAGTTCCGCATGTCCACCGAGGCGCTGACGCCCAGGTTGATCACCGGACCCAGGGTCGGCTGCAGGCTCCTGGAGCGCCCCCAGCGCATGTTCACGTAGATCCCGCGGGAGCCGCCGTAGAGACCGACATAGAGTCCCGGCTCGAAGCGGAACGACACCACCGACCGTCCGTGGATGCCCAGCAGCGTGCGCGACGAGAGACCGACGTGGATCGTGAACGGCCAGACGATGGCGCCGACGTGGAGGCCGAGGGTGCGCTTGCCAGTGGACTGGAAGTCCCACTGGTACCCGAGCTGCGGAAAGCCCAGATAGAACTCGTGGGCCTTCTCGCCTGGGTTGAGGTGTTCGCCGCCCGCCAGGGTGGTGGCTCCGCCGTCCCGCGGCGCAACCAGGGCCAGCGCCAGGGTCATGGCGAGGACCAGGGTGGTGGCCGTCGAACGCAGCTCCACGTCAACTCCTTCGTCGGTGGGCAGCCATCGTAGGCGAAACGTTGCCGGGTGGCAACGACGGGGCTCCTAGAGCGCGTCGATGTCGATGGTGGAGGCCACGTCCTCGTCGATGGTCACGGCGAGGGTTTCCTTCTTGCCGTCCATGTAGGTGGTGATCGACTCGCGCTCGAGCTTGCGGTTGATGCGCTTGCTGACCTCCTCGAAGGGGATCTCGGTGCGCTCACCCTCCTTCTTGATCACGTGGTAGCCGAAGCGGGTCTTGATCGGACCGGTGATATCGCCCACCTGCAGGGCGAAGACCGCCTCCTCGAACTCGGGGGTCATCCGGCCGCGGCCGAACCAGCCCAGGTCGCCGCCCTTGATCTTGGACGCACGGTCCTCGCTCAGCTCCTTGCACAGAGCCTCGAAGTCCTCGTCGGCGTCGGCGCGCTTGCGGGCCTCCTTGGCCAGGCCCTCGTCCTTGACCAGGATGTGGCGGGCCTGGACCTGCTCCTTCTTGTAGTCCTCGATGTTCTCCTGGTAGTAGGCCTGGGCGGCCTCTTCGCCAGCGGCATTCTCGCGCAGGTCCTTCATCAGCCGGTTGACCAGGTAGTTCTCCTCCGCCTGGCGCATGGCGATCTGGTCCTGGGGCGTCTGGCCGATTCCCTGGGCCAGGGCGTCGGCCGCCAGCGCCTTGTTCAGCGCCAGCCGCTCGATCATGTCCTTGCGGCCCTCGGGGGTCTTGAAGCGGGTGCGCTGCCGCTCGTTCATCGACGACAGGAAGGCCTCCACCTCGGCCTGGGTCAGGCTGCCGCCTTCGAAGGTGGCGAGCACGGCGCTGTCGTCGGTGATCTCGGTGGTGGTGCCGGAGTTGCAGGCCGCCAGCAGGGTGCCGATGGCCGCCACGATCAGTGCATTGGTCAGGGTTCGCATGGTCTACCTCCCGGTCGTTTCGCGCAGTGTTGACCGCGCGCGAGGCGGCGAATCTAGAACAATGGCGGGCTGCGGGCAAGGGGCCGCTGCGGACCCGATCACGGATCCCGGAGTGCGGCCAGGTTCGGATCGTCCGGGTGGCGGGAGAGGGCGTCTTGCAGCAGGGCGCGCGCGTCGTCGTGCTGGTCCATCGCGCGAAGCGCGCGGATGTGGAGGGCGTCGACCTCGGCAGCACCGCCGCCGTCGGTTCGGCTGGCGCGCGACGCGTAGTGCAGGGCCAGCCGGGGTTTGTGGTGCTCCTCCCGCTCCGGCTCGAGGTAGAACCCGGCCGCGAACAGGAGCAGTTGCAGGTGCTCCGGATGGCGCTCGAGGCCGCGGCGGAAGGCAGCCTGACTGGCCTCCGCGTCGCCGGCCGCGAGGGCGTCCTGGGCCTGGACCAGCGACTGGTCCGGATCGGGACCGCAGCCGGCTAGCAGTACCAGGGACACGAAGGCCGCGGCGGGCTGCCTCGGAGGTCGCGATCGGGTCGAGATCACAGCGTCTCAGTTTTCGATCTCGATCAGGAACTGGGTCAGGTGGGTCAGGGTGTCGGATGCCTGGGGGACCTTGGGGTCCGGCTTGGGGTGGAGTTCCAGGAAGACCGGTGGCCCCAGATCCACCTCGGGGATGGTCTCGTCGTCCAGGTCCAGCTCCGGCAGCTCGCCCAGGTCGATCTCCGGGTAGGTCTCGGGATCGAGATCCAGATCCTCGGTCTCCTCCTCGACGGCCGCGGGCTGGATCCCCTTGTAGGGCGTCGACGGGTTGAGCTGGACCGGCGGCGGCGGTTGCCGGGGCATCCGGGGCTCACCGAGCTGGATCTCGGGGATCTCACCCGGTTCGCCGGGCGGCGTCGGCGCCGCGGGCATGGCGCCGTCGAACTTCTGTTCGTCGGATCCCGCCTCCTCGATCGTGTAGTACTGGGTGCGGTTGTCCTCCAGGCTGGGCAGGGGGATCGGCGTGTCGGCGGGGAAGATCTGCTCCAGATCCTCCTTCATCCACGACGCGTCCGGATACCGCCGCTCGGCATCGAAGTGGGTGGCCCGCCGGAAGATCCGTCCCAGGCCAGCGCCATATTCCTCCAGCCGGTCGTCGTGGCCGAGCAGCGAGGCCTCGCGCACCTTGCGGATCAGGTCGTTGAGGTTGTCGGCCTCGAAGGGACGCGAGCCGGTCAGCAGCTCGTAGAGCATCAACCCGGCGGCGAAGATGTCCGAGTGGTGGGTCAGCGGGTCGCCGTTGGCCTGCTCGGGGCTCATGTAGGCCGGGGTGCCGCGGGTCTTGCGGACCGTGGTCACCGTGTCGCTGAAGGCCTTGATCTTGGCCACCCCGAAGTCCATCACCTTGGCCACCCCGGACAGGGAGACCATCACGTTGCCGGGCTTCAGATCCCGGTGCACGACGCCGTACACCTTGCCGGTGTGATCGGTGAGGCTGTGGGCGTAGTTCAGTCCAGCGCAGACCTGGACCAGCACGCACGCCGCCAGCTCCGGCGGCAGTCCCCGGCCCTTCTCGTCGACCATGTCCAGCAGGTCGGCGACGGTGACCCCCTTGACGTAGTCCATCGCCATGTAGGGCAGACCGTCGATCTCGCCGAACTCCAGCGTGGAGATCACGTTGGGGTGGTGCATCTTCTGCCCGATCAACGCCTCGCGCTTGAGCAGCGCCAGGGTCTCGGGCTGATTGGAGTACTCGTGGCGCAGCACCTTGAGCGCCACCTCGCCGCGGGCGGCCAGCGCCCCGGTGTGGTGCGCCAGATACACTTTGGACATCGCCCCTTCACCGATCTTGCGCAGGATCAGATAGGGCCCGAAGCGGGCCTGGTGGGGGACGGGCGGGTACATCGAGAATCCTCGCCCGGACATCTTAGGGGTGGGGCGGTTCGGAGGTCCAGGGGCGGGGAGGTGAGTTCAGTGTGGGGTTCAGGGAGCCAGCAACCCCCCGGGCCTGTCGTGGAACTCATCCCAGAAGTCCCACTCCCCCGGATGCTGCTTCAGCCAGCTGTCGAGCATCAGCGCCATCAGATCGGCGCCCCACTCCAGCTGATCGCGCAGCTTGCCCGCGGGGATCGGGATCTCCGGTTCGATGAATCCCTCGAAGCCCGGGCCGTCGGTCCGGCGGATCACCAGCAGGGGCAGCAGCGCGGACCTGGAGCGGGCGGCCAGGTAGACCGGGCCGACGGGGATCAGGAAGCGCTGCCCCAGCACCGACCGGACCTCGCGTCGGCCGATCTCGTCCCCGGAGCCGGTGCCGTCCACCGCGGTCAACAGCGCGCCGCCCTGCTGCAGGTGGCGCAGCACCGGGCGCATGAAACCCTGGCCGTCGACGATCTCGGCGGGCAGCAGGCTCTCGAGGCGTACCCGGGTGTCGGCGACCTTCTGCCCCAGCCGCGAGAAGCGCAGGTTCTTGCCGCCGCCGCCGATCTGCATCATCCGGTAGCCCTGCGCCGCCAGCTCGAAGTGGGGCAGCTGGGCGCAGCCGAAGTGGGGGTGGGCCAGCACGGCGCCGCGGCCGTCGGCCATCGCCCGCTCCAGGTGTTCGACCCCGTGGAGGCGGATGTAGTGGTCCCGGTTGTGATCGGCGATCCGGGGGAAGGTGAAGCTGACGTACTGGGTCGAGAAGTGTTCCTCGAAGGCCTTGACCACCAGGGCGTCGCGCTGCTCTCCGGGGGGGTAGACCCGGGAGAGGTTGTCCTCCACCAGCTGACGGGTTGCGCCCGGGAGCCGCGCGGCCTGGCGGCCCATGGTGCGGAAGACCTGGAACTCGTGGCCCGGCGGCAGGGCCCGCAGGCTCGGTCGAACGCCGAACCACAGGCCCAGGCGGTAGGCGTCCTTGAGCGGGCTCTCCTTGAACTTCAAGGCCGGCGATCCTCCCTGGCCGCGCGATCAGGGCTCGGCGGAGGCCGGGATATTCCCACCAAGCGATGGCGAGTACAAGCCGCCGTGGACCATCTTGCGCAGGGCGTTGCCCCGGGCCTCGATGCCGCTGCTCTCCTGGAAATCGGCGACCCGGTCCCGGGTGAACGCCACGTACTGCCCCGCGCGGACATCGGTGCGCAGGATCGGCTCGTTGACCAGCACGCCTTCGATGGTCTCGCTGCCCCAGTGGACCACCTGGACCCACATCCACTCGGTGGCCACGCCCCGCCTGTGCACCGGGAACGCGACCTTGAGGTAGATCGGCGGCAGCTCGCCGGGGGCGTGGGAGTGCATCCGGGTCTTGAGATCGTCCAGGTCGCCGCGGTGGGCCGCCTGCAGCGTGTCGAGGGCCGCCGCCTCCATCGGCTCCAGGCGCTGGACGCCGCAGCCCCCGATCAGGGCGGCGAGGCCGAGGAGCAGCGCGGCGACGGGGCGGGTCAGGGTTCTTCGCGCTCGAGCTGGCTACGCAGCTGGGCAAGCATGTCGTTGGATCGCTGGAGCCGGGACGCCAGCTCGTAGACCAGCCGGATCGCAACCGATGGGTTGGAATTCAGCAGTGCCTCGAAGCTGGTGCGATCGTAGACCCGCAGCAGGCATTCGGTGCGGGCGACCACGGTGGCGCTGCGCGGCTCGCCGTTGAGCATGCTGAGCTCGCCGACGAAGGTCCCGGCGGGCAGGCGCGCCAGCTCCCGGGACTCGCCATCGACCTCCTTGATCACCGAAAGCTCGCCGCGGGAGACCACGTAGAGCAACTCCCCCGAGTCGCCGTCGCGGAAGAGGAGTTCGCCCTTCTGCAGGAGTACGGGTTCCATGGCGCCTCGGCTGGCAGCAGATCGGGTCAGCCCGACCCGATGCGTCTCAGCAATTCCTTGTCACTGTTGCGCAGGTGGTCGTCGAACAGGGCGCGGGCCCGCTCCGGGTCCTTGTCCCCGATGGCGCCGATGACCTCGGTCATCCGATCCAGGTAGTTCGGCGCGAACCAGATGATCTGCGGGAAGATCTCGACGAACTCCATCACGACCCGTTCCAGGGTGTTGAACAACAGCGTGCTGACCATGGAACCGGAGGCGTCCACCAGCGAACGGTAGATCTCCACGTCGGTGGTCACCAGGGTCAGCAGGTCGCCGTCAGCCGCTCGCTGCCGCCGCAGCAGATCGCGCAGGTGATCCACCTGTTCGGTCGTGGCACGTTCGGCGGCCAGCACCGCCGCCTCGACACAGACGATGCGGCGGATGCGCAGCAGGTCCCCGAACAGGAACTGCCGGTCCTCGGGCGCGGCCTGGCGCACGAGCTGGGGCAGCAGACCGAAGTCGCCCTTGGTGCGGAAATCCAGCACCCTCACGCCGTCGCCTTGCCGTGCCCGCACCAGGCCCTGGGCCTCCAGGGCGCGGATCGCCTCTCGCAAGGTGTTGCGATTGGTGCCGAAGCGCGTGGCCAGCTCCCGCTCCGGCGGGAGGCGATCCCCCGGCTTCAGATCACCGCTGAGGATTCCCTCGCGCAGCTGGTCCCCGATCACATCGGCCAGTCCCTTGCGCTGGATTCGCTGGATCTCCATCGAGTTTCCCGGCGTGAATTGGTGAATTGATCGGACCAATTCGATGATACCCGATGGCGAGAGCCCCCGCCAACGTCGCTGCGCTGCAGCCGTGCAATCTCCCCTCGAGTGGTTATCGTCCACCCATGACCCCGCCCGTCGATGTCCGGATCCCGGCTGCCAGCCGCCGGGTGGTGTCGGCCAGCCGGCGCACCGATCTGCCCGCGTATCACACACCCTGGCTGATGGAGCGGCTGCGCGCGGGCTGGTGCGAGGTCCGCAATCCCTTCGGTGGCCAGCGCTCCCGCGTCGATCTACGCCCCGAGTCGGTCCTCGCGCTGGTGCTCTGGACCCGGGATCCCTCGCCCCTGTTGCCCCATCTGGTCGAGCTGGACGACCGCGGATACCGGTACTACGCCCAGCTGACCCTGAACGACTATCCGGCGTTCCTGGAGCCCGGATCGGCCCCGGCCGCCGCGGTGATCGACGCCGCCCGGCAGCTGGTCGACCGCGGCGGTCCGGCGGCCTGCGTCTGGCGCTACGATCCGGTGATCCTCACCGACGCCACTCCCCCTGACTACCACCGGGATCGCGTGACCACGCTCTCCCGGGCCCTGCACGGCCTGACCGACACCTGCGTGGTCAGCTGGGTCGACCTGTACCGCAAGACGACCCGCAACCTGACCCCGGCGCTCGCGGCGGAGGGGGTGTCGTTGCTCCCCGGCGACCCCGCCCGCGATCACCGGCTCGTTGCGGATCTGGCCGGCATCGTGGGCGCGGCCGGGATGCGGCTGGAGCTCTGCTGTGAGCCCGAATTGCTGGCCGACCACGCCCGGGCGGCGCGCTGCGTGGACGACCGCCGGCTCGCGCGGCTGCTGGGACGGGCCGTGAAGCTCGGGTCGCGCCCCAGCCGTGCGGGCTGCGGCTGCCGGGCCTCGGTGGACATCGGCGCCTATGACACCTGTGCGCGGGGCTGCGTCTATTGCTACGCGAACCGGTCGCCCGCGGCCGGCTGCGCGGGTGCCTCCGGGGCACCCGCCGCCGCCCCGTCCCTCGGCGGCTGATTTTTTCGATCAAGGTTCCTCCGTCGCATCCGACAGTTCTTCTGGGAGCCATGTTCGAAGATATCCAGCTGGCAAGTCTCGCCGACGCCATGAACGAGGGCCTGTTCGTGGTCGATCGCCACCGCAACATCGTCCTGTGGAACCGCGCCGCCGAGCGGCTGGCCGGGTACCGCAGCGAGGAGATCGTGGGACGCCAGTGCCACGATGGATTGCTGGTCCACGTGGATGGCCATGGGAACGCGCTGTGCGACCGCGCGTGCCCGGTGGCCATGTGCGGCGCCGACGGGGGTATTCACCGGACCACCGCGTATCTGCGACACCGGGACGGCCACCGGTTGCCCATGCACGTCCGGACGGTCCCCGTGCGCCGTACGGACGGCCACGTCCTCGGGATCGCCCAGCTGTTCGACGATGCCTGGGATCGTACGAGCCGTTTCGAGCTGTTTGCCTCGCTGCGGCGACTCTCGATGGTCGATCAGCTGACCCGTCTCCCCAACCGCCGCTATCTGCTCAAGGCCCTGACCGGCTGCGCGGACACGTTCCGCCTCTACGGCTGGCGGTTCGGCGTGCTGCTGGTCGGCCTGGATGGAGACTGTGAGCGCATCGACCCGACCGGCGAGGCCCGGCTGGAGCAGCTCCTGCGCATGACCGGCGCGACCCTCTGCGCCTGCGTCGGCACCCGCGACGCGGTGGGCCGCTGGGGTCGCCGGGAATTCCTGGTGGTCGCCGAGCACACGGACGTGGCCCAGCTGGCCGATTTGGGCGAACGGCTGCGGGCCCTGGTCGCCAGCTCCTTTACGTCGTCCTCCCGTGGCCTGCTGATGACCACCGTTTCCATCGGCGGCACCATCTCGCGACCCGGGGACGAGGGTGAGGAGCTGCTGCGGCGGGTGGCCTCCTGCCTCCGCTCCTCCCGGCGCTCCGGAGGCGATTCGGTGATGGTCGACCTCGGCGAATCCGCTCCCCCTGCGGAGCGTGGAGCCTCCCTGGCCGCCGGAGGCGCCTCCGGCGCAGCCTGAGACCACCGCCCTGAGCGCGTCGGCCATCGCCACCAACATGCGCGTGGGCGTGGGCGGCGAGTACTACGATCTTCGTGCGCTCGGCTGGCCGGTTCGCCGGCTACCTGATCGAGCCGGATGAGGACTGAGGCCTACTCCAGCAGCCAGTCGATGGTGTTGCGGGCCACGGTGGCGGTCTCGCCGCTGCTGGTGACCGGGCAGGTGTCCCCGGAGGCCGCAAGGCCGAACAGCTGGACCACCACGGTCGCGCCCGCCGTCTGGTGGGTGGCCAGCGCCGGGTAGCCACCGTCGGCCTGGGTCAGCACGACCGTCGTGTCCGCGGCCGCCGCCGCCTGGTCCATGTCCACGCCGACCGCGAACGGACCGACCGATCCCCAGGCCCCCTCCAGGATCGGGTGGTCCAGCACGGCCACCTCGACCTGTCCGGGAGTGCCGCTCGAGGTGAGGCTTTCAAGGCCGAACAGGTCGGGCATCAGCGCCGAGTCGTCGATCTGATCGGCCGAGTCGTCGCCGATCACGTACAGCGGGATCCCCTCACCGACGGCCTTGTCCAGCGCGGGCAGGGTGTCGTTGAAGAAGCCCGCGCCCCAGGGCAGCCCACCGTTGAGCACCGCCACCAGCGGGTGCTCCTCCAGCTGGGCGGCGAACACCCCCTCCAGCTCGTCCTCGTTGACCACCAGCGCGCCCAGATTCACATCGGTCAGGGCCTCGACCAGCGCCAGGATCTCCATGTCCGGAAGCACGTCGAGGGTCTCCGGGCACAGATCCTGGACCTGGCTGAAGCCCCACGACACCACCACCAGCGCCTCGTCACAGTCGGCGGTACCGGTTCCGTCGTTGTCGGCGTCGTCCACCGCCCCGTCGCAGTTCCCGTCCACCCCGTCGCAGATCTCGAAGGCGCCCGGATAGACCCCCGGATCGCCGTCGTCACAGTCCTCGCAGCCGACGAAGCCGTCGCCGTCCCCGTCTTCCTCGTCCGCCGGGGTTTCGCCGTCGCAGTCGCTGTCCAGCCCGTCGCAGATCTCCTCGGCCCCGGGGTAGATCGCGGGATCGCCGTCGTCGCAATCCTCGGCGTTCTCGACCAGATCCCTGACGGGCTCACAGCTGAGCTCGGGGGCCGTCACGTCGCCGAAGCCATCCCCGTCCACGTCCGCGTAATAGGTGTCGCCGACGCCGTCGTCGGCGACGCCGTCGCAGTCGTCGTCGAGTTCGTTGCACAGCTCGCTGGCGTCCGGGTTCACGCCGCCGTCGGTGTCGTCGCAGTCGTAGTTGTTGTTGACGGTGCCTTCGGGGGCAGCACAGGCCCAGGTCGGTGGGGCCAGGATGAAGTCCAGGTCACCAAAACCGTCGCCGTCGGCGTCGGGGAACCAGGGTCGGATCTCCTCCCCGGGCTCCAGGTCCTCGTCCACGTACCCATCCTCGTCATTGTCGATCCCGTCGCAGGGATCCTTCTTCTCGCAGGCCGGCAGCAGGCAGCCAGCGAGCAGCAGCGCGGCAAGAGCCGAGGGGGAAGGGAAGCGGATGGTGCGGACGGTTCGGCGGTTGGGCATGAATGGAATCCTACACACCCCACGTCGATGGTAGAAAGGAAACACAGCCTCTCAGAACGGGAGAAACGCCATGGCCGCACCACGCCCGAGAACCCTGGCCGCCGCGCTGGGCGCCGCCGCGCTGACGCTCCTGCTGGCGGCGCCCGTCGCCGCCCAGGAGACCATCGCCCACCTGATCGTCGAGGTGATCAACGGCGACGACGGCGACGTGATGGGTTACCGCATCCACCACGAGAAGCACCACGCGATCTACGTGGCGATGCTCGCCCCCGGCGGCGCGGGCACGAGGCGCTGTGCCGTCTCCGCCTCGGAACGGCTCGAGGTGACCGAGGGCAACGGACCCGCCGCCTACTTCGACGGCAGCGACGGCGAGCCTTGCTACCTGTCGGTGTTCGCACCGGACACGGGGGACAGCACCCCGCCGGGCCGCCCTCCGGTGCTGCCCTCCCATCCCTGCCCCACCTGCCCCGGCCGCTGAGGCCCCCCGCTTAACCCCGGGATCGCTCTGGGGTCTGACCGTTCATCACCATTTGTTTCAGTGGAGAAACGGACGATGCGCGCTACCCCCTTTGCGATCCTGGCGATCTTGATCTCGACCCTGGCCCTGGCCGGCTGCCCGGCCGAGGTACACCTGGACGACGACGACGACGACGACGACGACGGCGGCGGCTCCCCGCCCTTCGACGTGTCGGCCCTGTCCTGCGAACACGATTTCGTGAACGAGCGCCTGGGCGGGCTGCACCACTGGCTCGCCGACCTCGACGCCGACGGCAGCTTCTCCGCGAGCTTCCCGAACACCCCCGGCGACACCGTGACCGGCACCTACGACGTCGGGACCGGCGCCCTCATTGGGAGTGTGACCCACGACGAGGGCTACAAGCTGGTGTCCCGGACCGTCGAGGGTATCGTCACGTTCGACACCAACGGCGACATGACCGGGCAGACCACCGTCACGCTGACCTACCTGGACGGTTTCGCGGAGATCCAGGAGCGCGACTCCCAGCAGGTGGGCTGCGTCCGGAGCGTGTCGTACACGTCGGCGGACCGGCACGGCGACGCGGTCAGCGTGACCGCCGAGACCACCTTCACCGGCCCGATGACCGCCGACGAGGCCATCGAGGGCGAGCTGGGCGAGACCACCGAGATCTCCTTCGTCAGCACGCTGAACGAGGACTACTCCCGGGACGACACCATCGAGTACGACACGCTGGACACCGAGCCCGATCCGGACCAGGAGGTGGAGCGGACGCTGCTGGGTGACGGCTCGGGCAGCGGCAGCTACGTGAGCCTGCGGGACGAGGGACGGGTCGTGGCCGGCACCTGGGACTACTACCCCAGCGGCGACTACGAGGGTGACTGGGAGATGGAAGCCCCCGACGCCCCCAGCAATCCGGTGGCCTGGGGCCACACCTACCACAACCTCGACCTGTCCGGCTGGTCCGAGTACACCCGCCTCGGCGGCCCCGCTGGCGGCGAGGTGAACTGCGTCAGCGAGTGGGACAGCGACGGAAGCGGAGTGCTGGATTGTGACGACGGGACCCACGAGGAGTTTTAGCCCGCACCCGCGTGTTCCCCACGCGCGCGGCTACTCTGCCTGATCTGGACCCTCGCCATGGCGGGGCCGATCCAAGCCCAGCCCCTGCCGGAGCGCCCCGGTCAGGGCTTCGAGCGAGTCATGAGGGAGTTCCAGGTCGGCGGCGAGCCCCTGAGGGACTGGCTGGGGGATCTGGACGTGCAGGCCTGCCTGAGGGACGACGAGGCCGACCTGGTGCCTGCCCTCGAGGCGCTACGCCGGGTCCACATGGACGCCCTCGGCGATCGTTCGAGCCCGCGCGTGTGGCGAATGTGGAATCTTCGGCTGATCGGCTGATCGGCTGATCGGCTGATCGGCTGATCGGCTGATCGGCTGCTCCAGCGACGGCCGACGGCTGGTGGAGACCTGGCTCGACTCGCCAGCCCGGGCGAAGCGGGAGTTCCTGTGCCACGACGGCCTGCCGGAGGAATGGCAGGAGCTGGAGCGCGACGACTATCTGCTCGAGTCCATCCTCTGGTACGAGGCGCAGATCGCCGGCCGCCACGCCGCCCTGACCGGCGACGGATCGAGGGTCCGCGAGGTGGCGGTGATGGAGCTGATGGAGGCCGCGGACGACATCGTGGAGCGCCACGAAGCCACCTACCCGGCGTTCGAGGGTTTCACGGACGAGCAAGAGGAACTCGAGGGCCGGTTGCTGGCCATGTACGACGAGCTCGTCGAGCCCCACGATCTGGGATTCCGGCCGCCCCCGTGGCAGGAGACCTCGCCGTCGGACCCGGCGCCGCTGCGGGGTCCCCCGATCCGACCCCAGGCGGGCGTGGGGGTCGCCATCGTCGACCCTGTGGACCTGGCCGAATTGACCCGCATCACCCGCAGCTGGCACGCCCGTGAGAACCTGCTGCGTGACGACCTGGACGCGGCCCGGGACGAGGTCTGGGCGCTGGGCCGGCGGATCGGCGCCACCGACGATCCGGACGAGCTGGCTTTCTTGTTGCGGGAGGCCCGCCGCGCCGACGCGCGCCTGGAGTGTGCGCTCTCCGATCTGGCCCGCTTCGAGGACGACGTCCGCACCTACGATCCCGGGAATCGGTTCGTGAACCGGCTGCTGGAGCAAGGGTACCGGCAGAATCGCGTCATCTCGCTGGATCGGGATCAGGCCGAGGTCGTGGCGCGCGGGCGCGCCGGAGGTGGGACCGGGGCCGGTGGCTCGGGCGGCTCGACAGGAGCCCCGGGGCGCTGGATCGCCGGTCTGGCCGGGGCCGACGAGCGCATCGCCGAGCTCCAGTCGGCCGATCCAGGCGGCGGACAGTCGGCCGGCACCCCCGCCGGAGATCCCGGCGGTCCTCCACAGGCCGGAAGATGGGTCGAGCGACGATACGAGGGCCCGCTCCCCGAGCCGACCGGCCCCTGGGATCCCGGACTGCTCGCCGCCCTGCGGGATCACCAGCCCGCCCTGGACGACGTGGACGTGGCCGTCTTGCTCCAGCTCATCGAACTGGCCTTCGCCGAGCTCCCCGATCGCACCGCCGTCGAGGGCGCCGTCTGGCGCAGCCTGTCGATCCCCGGCGGACTGGAACTCTTCGGCCAGGAGTCACAGCTCTCCGAGCTGCTGGCGGACGCTTATGACAGCGGCGAGCAGCCGGAGATCGTGTTCGTGTTGAGGTTGTGGATCTGACACTCGGCCTCGGTCTCGGCCCCGGTCTCGGTGGTCCGGCACACCGGCTCGGTCTCGGCCTCGGCCTCGGTCTCGGCTACAGGCAGCTCCCCCCCTGCACCACCCACACCCCGGACGGGCACTCCCAGGTGTAGCCCAGGTCGGAGCAGTCGGTGTCCTCGTGCAGGGTCTTGGTGTCGTCGCCGGAGGGGCACTCGCCACGGTCGGTGACCATCACGCAGTACTCGGGGAAGCCGGGGACCTCGGACTCGCAGGCGTGGCTGCCAGAGCTGCCGTCGTCGTCGTCGTCAGGTGGGGGCGGCGGGGGGCAGCCCTGAGCCGCGAGCAGGACCAGCAGCATCGGGAGCGCGAGCCAACGCATGGTGCCTCTCCGCCGGGCGCCGCCCTGGCGCGCCGTCGTCCAGACCCTACCAGAACCCTCCCCGAGCTGCGATCAGCGGGGCCTTCCGCTGCTTGTCCGAACGATCGTTCGGAAGCGTAAAACCACATGAAAATCAAGCGGTTAAGTCGATCCGCCGGTCGCTGCTGCGCTTGACATCACGCGCGCGCGGATGCTACGAAGACGGCGCTCTCGCCGGCCTGCTGCCCGGGCCGGGAAGGGACAGATTGGAGCCCCAGATCACGACCTCTCTGCCCGTCGCACGTCTGATGGCCTTCGTGGGCAACTACGGCTCGGGAAAGACCGAGGTCGCGGTCAACTACGCCCTGCAGATGGCCGCCCGGGGCGAGCGCGTGGCCATCGCCGACCTCGACATCGTCAATCCCTACTTCCGATGCCGCGAGGCCACCGAGCAGATGGAGGCGCGGGATATCGAGGTGGTCGTGCCCCGGGGCGCCAACAGGCACGGGGACCTCCCGATCGTGCTGCCCCAGATCAAGGGGCTGCTGTCGCGTCCGGACGGCGTGTCGATCCTGGACGTGGGGGGCGACGACGTCGGCGCCAGGGCGTTGAGCCATCTGGCCGGCGACTTCCCACGGCCCGGTCAGTACCGGATGTTGCAGGTCATCAATCGCTCCCGTCCCTTCACCGACACGGTGGAGGGCTGCCTGCGGATGCGAGGGGAGATCGAGACCTCATCGCGCCTGTTCGTCACCGGGCTGGTGTCGAACACGCACCTGATCATGGAGACCACCGCCGACACCGTCCGCGAGGGCTACGATTTTGCCCTCGAGGTCGCGGAGCGTTCCGGCCTGCCGCTGGAGATGGTGGTGGTGCCCGCCTGGATCGCCGACGAGCTGGACCTGACCGCCTTCGATGTCCCCGTCATGGTGATCAACCGCGAGATGCTGCCCCCCTGGGTGGACGACAGCCAGTCGCTGGGCTGGGCGGGGGAGCGGGAACGTCTGAGGCTGATGCGAGGTTGATGCGATGCCCAAGGTGAACGTCAACCAGGACCGCTGCAAGGGCTGCGAGCTGTGCAACCAGGCCTGCCCACAGCGGATCCTGGGGATGTCCCAGGACTTCAACGTGAAGGGCTACTTCTATGCCCGGGTCGTCGACCAGCCCCGCTGCATCGGCTGCCGCCTGTGCGCCATCACCTGCCCGGACGTGGCCATCGAGGTGGGCGTCCACGGCACCCAGTACAACTTTTTCCCCTACTAGGAGTCGATCATGACGAAGGTCCTGATGAAGGGGAACGAGGCCATCGGCGAGGCCGCGCTGCGGGCGGGCTGCCGGTTCTTCTTCGGCTACCCCATCACCCCCCAGTCCGAGGTGCCCGAATACCTGTCCAAGCGGATGCCCGAGGTGGGGGGCACGTTCGTCCAGGCCGAGAGCGAGGTGGCGGCCAGCAACATGATCTACGGCGCCGCTGGCGTCGGCGTTCGCGTGCTGACCACCTCGTCCAGCCCGGGCATCTCGCTGATGGCCGAGGCCCTGTCCTACATCGCCTGCTGCGAGCTGCCGGTGGTGCTGGTCAACATCATGCGGTCCGGTCCCGGCCTGGGCGGGATCCTGCCGGCCCAGTCCGACTATTTCCAGGCCACAAAGGGCGGCGGTCACGGCGATTACCGGCTGATCGTGCTGGCGCCGGCGACCGTTCAGGAGGCGGTGGATCTGGTGATCGAGGCCTTCGATCTGGCCGACCACTACCGCAACCCGGTGATGATCCTGGGCGACGGGATGATCGGCCAGATGATGGAGCCGGTGGACTTCGGCGACCACCCGCTGCCCCAGCCCGGCTTCCACGAGGAACCCGACAAGCCCTGGGCCCTGACCGGCACCGGTTCGCGCCCCGGCGGCCAGCGCAACATCGTCAACTCCCTCTACCTCGATCCCGACGAGTGCAACGCCATCAACCTCAAGCTGGCCGCCAAGTACGCCGAGGTGACCGAAAAGGAGCAGCGCTGGCAGGACTTCCACACCGACGAGGACGTGGACCTGCTTGTGGTGTCCTACGGGACGATGTCCCGCATCTGCCGCACGACGATGGCCAAGCTGCGGGCCGAGGGGAAGCGGATCTCGCTGATCCGCCCGATCTCCCTCTACCCCTTCCCCTACGACGCGGTCCAGCGCGCGGGCGACCGGGCGAAGAAGGTCATCTCCATCGAGATGAGCATGGGCCAGATGGTCGAGGACGTGAAGCTGGCCATGGAGGGGACCAGGCCGGTCCACTTCTTCGGCACGGCCGGCGGGCTGGTGCCCACACCGGAGCAGGTCCGCGACGCGATGTTGAACCTGATCGATGACTAGAAAGGAGACGTCGATGGAGATCATCTTCCAGCGGCCCGAGGGCCTGGTCGACGTCCCGACCCACTATTGCCCGGGGTGCACCCACGGGACCATTCACCGCCTGGTCGGCGAGTCCATCGAGGAGCTCGGCCTGGTGGGCAAGACGGTGGGCGTGGCTCCGGTGGGCTGCTCTGTGCTGGCCTACAACTACTTCAATTGCGACATGTTCGAGGCGTCCCACGGGCGCGCGCCAGCGGTGGCCACCGGCGCCAAGCGGTCCCGCCCGGACCTGATCGTGTTCACCTACCAGGGCGACGGCGACCTGGCGTCCATCGGCATGGCCGAGATCGTCCATGCGGCCAACCGGGGCGAGAAGTTCACCGTGATCTTCGTCAACAACGCCATCTACGGCATGACCGGCGGTCAGATGGCGCCGACCACCATGCCCGGGCAGCGCACCACCACCAGCCCGGCGGGCCGCGACGTCGACGAGGTGGGCTACCCGATGCGGATGGCCGAGCTCATCGCGGGTCTGAGCACTCCGTCCTACGTGGCGCGGGTGGCCGTGCACACGCCGGCCCTTACGATCAAGGCCAAGGCGGCCATCCGCGCGGCCTTCACCTACCAGAAAGAGGCCACCTGCTTCACCTTCGTCGAGGTGCTGTCGACCTGCCCCACCAACTGGGGTCTCTCACCGCTGGAGTCCTGTCGGTGGGTCGAGAAGAACATGGTTCCGTACTACCCGCTGGGCATCAAGAAGCGGCCGGAGGACGGCGCAGGACCCGGGAGGGGTGTCGATGAAGACTGACGTCGTGCTGGCAGGATTCGGCGGCCAGGGCATGCTGTTGATCGGCAAGCTCCTGTCGCTGGCGGCGATGGAGGAGGGCAAGGAGGTTTGCTGGCTGCCCTCCTACGGCCCCGAGATGCGGGGTGGGACGGCCAACGTGGCCGTGACCATCTCGGACGAGCCCATCGGCTCCCCCGTGGTGAGCACCCCCTTCGCGGCGGCGGTGATGAACCAGCCGTCCCTGGAGAAGTTCGGCCCGGCGCTGGTGCCTGGGGGCCTGCTGATCGTCAACAGCTCGCTGGTGAAGATGCGGTACGAACGGGACGACATCGAGGTGATGTACCTGCCGGCCAACGAACTGGCCAACAGCATCGGCGCCACCCGCTCGCCCAACGTGGTGATGTTCGGCGCGTACGTCGCCCTCTCCGGCGCCATCACCCCCGAGGCGGCGCGGGACCAGATCCAGCACCAGTTCGGTCGCAAGCCCAGGGTGGTCGAGATCAACCACCACGCCTTCCAGATGGGCTACGACGCGGCCACCGAGTACCGGGACGCGCGCGGGCGGGCGATCCCGGCAGCGGAGGTCCAGGGCTGATGGACCAGGCACGGATCGACGAGATCCTGGACGGGTACGGGTGCGAGGAGAGCT